>NZ_BNJW01000020.1 GCF_015751045.1 Enterococcus lactis | reverse complement strand
CAATTCAGTAGATGAATTTTTTATTCAATCTGTCGCATCTAAACGAAATAATATTCCTAGAAAATCACTGGATTATCGAACACCTTTGGAAGTATTTTTGAGTTACGTAAGTATTGATGATCTGTCTAACTTAATTTGACAATTAAGAAAAATAAAAAAAGAATAAAAGAATTTTTAGCGAATATAATATATACTAGGAAGAAAGAAAGGAGGAAATCTATTGTTTGAAAAACTTAGACAGTCTAAACTAATGTTTTGGTCGCTTGAATTATTGATCATAGCTGCACTAATCATGATTTCATCAGAAATAAATTTTATTTTTGAACCGATCGGGACATTTTTTTCCACGTTATTTGCACCCGTACTGATTGCAGGCTTTCTTTACTATTTGCTGAATCCTATCGTCAAGCTGCTGATGAAAGCAAAAATCAAAAGAATATGGGCTGTCGCAATTGTGCTGCTCCTTTTAGTTGCAGCAATTATTTGGATTTTACTCAGTGTCATTCCAAGTCTAGTACAGCAAATTTCCTCATTGGCATCCAATATGCCTGATTTTATCAAACAGGTCGAAAATTGGTTAAAAGAGGTTGCCGAATTGCCTGTGTTCAAGGAAGTTGATATCAATAAATATTTTGAACAATTAGATATTTCTTACGGGACGATCATCCAACAATTCCTTAGTGGCGTTTCCAACAGTTTAGGTTCGATCGTTGGAACGATTGCTTCGGCAACCGTAGTGATCATTACGGCACCCTTCATCTTGTTCTATATGTTGAAAGATGGCGAAAAACTAGTGCCAAACATCCAACAGTTTTTCCCAGAGAAAAGAAGAAATCAAATTGTGGAATTATTGGGACAGCTGAATAAAACATTAGCTAATTATATTAGTGGACAAGCAATTGAATGTCTATTCGTCGGCACTTTTACATTTTTAGGATATATGATCATCGGTGTAGATTATGCTTTCTTGTTTGGGGTCATTGCAGGATTGACGAACCTGATACCATATTTAGGACCTTATCTAGGGCTAGCACCTGCATTTTTAGTGACGATCTTCAACGATCCGATAAAAGCATTACTTTGTTGTTTAGTTGTACTAATCGTCCAACAGTTAGATGGAAACATCATTTATCCGAATGTAATTGGGAAATCACTGAAGATCCATCCATTAACGATTATTATCGTCCTTCTAGTAGCAGGAAACATTGCCGGATTGCTTGGTATCTTCTTAGGTGTTCCTTTTTATGCAATCTGCAAGACAATCATTTCCTATATAATCAAAATCATCAAGGAAGATAAACAAAATGAAAACAAGAAAAAAATTGCTACGACCTCGTAGATAGTTTTAGTACACTTGTTTTTATTGCAAAGAAAATTGCTTTGTGATACCATTTTAACGTGGCTATAGTGCCACGTTTTTTTCTATCGTAAACTAAAAATTAATTTTATAAGGAGAGAATGCGATTATGAATGCTGACCCTGAGAGTCAGTCGCTGTTAGCGCAGATTTTATTATTGATCGTTTTGACATTGATCAATGCTTTTTTAGCAGCTTCCGAAATTGCTGTTGTTTCGATCAATAAGAATCGAATCGAGCAAAAAGCTGATGAAGGAGATGTGAAATCTCAAAAGCTTTTAAAAATATTGCAGAATCCAAATAATTTCCTATCGACAATCCAAGTAGGAATCACTTTGGTCAACATTTTGTCTGGTGCGTCACTAGCGAATACTTTATCGGAACGGTTAGCTCCGGTATTAGGTGGCGGTACAGCAGCAAAAAATATTGCAAATATCATTGTGCTGGCTATTTTGACCTATGTATCGATTGTTTTTGGAGAATTGTACCCTAAACGTATTGCTTTAAATAAATCAGAAGAAGTCGCAAAGTTCACTTCAGGGCTGATACGCTTGATCGGCGTAGTAGCTAAGCCCTTTGTCTGGTTGCTTTCTGCTTCCACAAGTTTGTTGGCACGTATCACACCGATGACCTTTGATGATGAAGATTCAAAAATGACCAGAGATGAAATGCGTTATATGCTTGAAAACGAAGGCGTATTGAACAACGAAGAATTGGAAATGCTCCAAGGGGTTTTTTCTCTTGATACGAAAGTTGCCCGAGAAGTAATGGTCCCACGAACGGATGCATTTATGATTGATATCAATGACACTGTGGAAGAAAATGTGAATGAAGTTTTATCGGAAAACTATTCAAGAATTCCTGTCTATAATGAGGACAAAGATAAGGTAGTTGGAATCCTTCATACAAAGAATTTACTAAAAGCAGCCCATAAATTTGGCTTTGATCATTTAGATATCAAAAAAATCATGCAGGAGCCTTTATTCGTTCCTGAAACGGTCTTTATTGATGATCTATTATATGAAATGAAAAAGACACAGAATCAAATGGCTATTTTATTGGATGAATATGGCGGTGTCGTTGGTTTAGCAACATTAGAAGATCTTTTAGAAGAAATCGTCGGAGAAATCGATGATGAATCAGATGAAGTTGAGAATCTTTATGAAAAAATCGATGAACACGAATATATTATCCAAGGACGAATGCTGATTGATGAATTCAATGAAGCTTTTGACAGTGATTTGCATATGAGTGATGTAGACACGATGGCTGGTTATTTGATTACAGCATTAGGCATGATTCCGGATGAAGGAGAAAAGTTATCGTTTGATGTCGATAATATTACGCTGGTTTCTGAAGAAATGGAAGGTTCTCGAATCCTTAAAATCCGTGTCATTTTTCATGATCCGGAAGAAACAGAAGCGGAACCTGAAGAAGAACGCAGATACTTCAGAAAAGAATTCGAAGATGACGAACCAAGAAGATAATTGGAAACTTGGTTATAAAAGAAAGACGTGTTGCTTGAATAAACAAGCAACATGTCTTTTCTTTAGTCAGCTGACAAAAATATTTGACTCTTATGATTTGGTGGCTTTTTCATTCGCTGAATCCATGCTATACTGATTCAGTTGTAGTAGTTAACAGAGGTTGTAAAAAAGCTGTCCTGTATCAAGTAATAATAACAGCCAAGCAAAAACAGCTTCTCCTGTTTTTGGGTTGGTGGGGATTATTACCGATGCAAGCTTTTAAACACCGTTTACTCGGAAAAAGGGACGGCGACACGGCTTTTGTCACAGCCCTATATGAAATTGTCTTTCCTTAAGAGAACAGACAATCTGTCTAGAAAAAGATAAATAATTGAATGGAAGAAATGGAGTTAGGTTATGAATAATCCAGAATTAAAGCAGCAAGTGGACAATCGCAGAACATTTGCGATCATTTCCCATCCGGATGCGGGGAAAACAACGATTACAGAACAATTACTATTGTTTGGTGGAGCTATCCGTCAAGCTGGAACTGTAAAAGGAAAGAAAACAGGTAATTTTGCCAAATCAGACTGGATGGAAATCGAGAAACAACGTGGAATATCTGTCACTAGTTCTGTTATGCAGTTTGATTATCAAGGAAAACGAGTAAATATCTTGGACACGCCAGGACATGAAGATTTTTCTGAAGATACTTACCGTACTTTGATGGCCGTGGATAGTGCGGTCATGGTAATCGACAGTGCCAAAGGGATCGAAGCACAGACAAAGAAATTGTTTCAAGTGGTTAAAAAACGTGGCATCCCGATTTTTACTTTTATCAACAAACTAGATCGTGATGGTCGCGAACCATTAGAACTGTTAGAAGAATTAGAAGAGTTGTTAGATATCGAGTCTTATCCGATGAATTGGCCAATTGGTATGGGAAAAGGTTTAGAAGGTCTTTATGATATTTACCATAATCGTGTAGAGTTTTATCGTCCGGAAAATTATCAAGGAGAACGTTTAGTAGAATTGGATGAAGATGGTCTGCTTCCTGATAATCATCCTTTAACTGAAAATTCCTTATATGAACAAGTTTTAGAAGAAGTAGAACTACTTAAAGAAGCTGGAGATGCATTTAATCAAGAAAAAATTGCTCGTGGCGATCAGACACCAGTATTTTTTGGTTCTGCATTAACTAATTTCGGTGTACAGACTTTTTTAGAAACTTTCGTTGAATTAGCACCAGCTCCTTATGGGCATAAAACACAAGATGATCAGATGGTAAGCCCTTATGAAGAAGAATTTTCAGGTTTCGTATTCAAGATACAAGCAAATATGAACCCAGCCCATCGTGACCGAATCGCTTTTGTCCGAATCTGTTCTGGAACATTCGAGCGAGGAATGGATGTCTGGTTAGAACGTACAAATAAAAAATTGAAATTAAGCAATGTTACGCAATTTATGGCAGATTCGAGAGAGAATGTCGAAAAAGCAGTAGCAGGTGATATTATCGGTGTATATGATACTGGTAATTATCAGATTGGGGATACATTGTTCGAAGGCAAACTAAAAGTTGCTTATGAAGAACTTCCTTCATTTACTCCAGAGCTGTTCATGAAAGTGACTGCTAAAAATGTCATGAAACAAAAATCCTTCCATAAAGGAATCTATCAATTGGTTCAAGAAGGAGCGATTCAGCTTTATAAAACATATCTAACGGAAGAATATATCATTGGGGCTGTTGGTCAGCTGCAATTCGAAGTATTCCAATATCGTATGTTAAATGAGTACAATGCAGAAGTCATCATGTCTCCGATGGGGCACAAAATTGCTCGCTGGATTGATCCGGAAGATTTGGATGAGAAGATGAGTTCAAGCCGTAATATCTTAGCGCGTGATCGTTTTGATCAGCCGTTGTTCTTATTTGAAAACCAATTCGCAGAACGGTGGTTTGCGGATAAATATCCTAATGTAAAATTAAAAAGTTTGATGTAAAGAGGTTGTAAAAAAATTGCGTTGCATCAAGTAATAAGGAAAGCCAAACAAAAACAGCTTCTCCTGTTTTGGATTTGGTTGAATACCGTTTACCAAGAAACCATGAGTCTGCCACTCAGTTTCAAGTGCAAATAAAAATTTTGAAAATACATTCTTATACTTTGTTGATAGCCGTGACGGATTTTCCGTTACGGTTCTTTTTATCGTTTAAAACTATAAAAAATATCTAATCTAAAAAAATATAAAAATTACTTTGCGTACATACTATTAAAGAGAGGAGGATTTGTGAAATGGAAACAGAATGGCAAAGGCGTCAAAGAAAAAAACAGAAAAAAGCAGAAATGTTACGATTATGTCGATTGTTGGATGTAAAAGACTGGGACAAAAACGAGCAGATTGCACAAGAAGTGCGATCAATCATCCAGAAAGAAGAAAAAGTAAAAAATAAAGATACGAGTAGATCAAAAAATGAAAAGAGAAAGACACAAAAGAAGCGTAAAAAAATAAAGAGCCAGAAAGCAAAAGAAACAAATGAGGCGTGAATCGTCTCATTTGCTTCTTTAATTATGTTCAAAAAGTTGATTAAACGGCTAACGTCGCGCCTAATTCGTGTTTTGGAATAGAGATTTCAACAAGCCCGGCCAATTCGATTACTTTGATTTCATCCTCGTGGTAAACAGCATCTTTGATTTTATCCAAGAAATAATTTTTAGCTTCTTCGATTTCTTTCGGCTGGATTTTACGTTTATCATTGATTAACAAAATTTCATTATGTTCAGGGGCTTCAGTGTAGACAATAGTGGTATTTCCGGCTGTGTAGACTTTGACCAGATGGGCATCAGTGTTTTCAAGCTGGTTCAATACAAGACGGGAATGGCTGTTTGTTACATTTACCAATTTCATGGCGCTCACCTCTTTTATGTATTTTTAATTGCTTGTTTCTCTTATTATAATTTCTTTTTTATAAAATGAACAGTATTTTGACTTTTCTGAAAAAAGAGAGCGTGGGACAAAAGTAAATAACACTTTTGTCTCACGCTCTAAACACGTATAAACGGCGGAAGCAGAAGCAACTCCTTCTGAAATAAGCTGAAATTCACAAAAATTTGAAAAGCAATTTTCGTGAATTCCTTCTTATTTCTTGGAGTTAAACGCTTCTGTCCCAGCCTCTATATACATACTAGGTTTACTCAGCCGTTTCTTCGGTTGATTCTTTTGCTAAACGTTCTGGTTTAGAAGTCACGATGATTTTTCCATCCTTATCCAATTTTGCTTTCAGCTCGTGAATAGAAGGGTGGTCAAGGTAAAATTCAGCGATGCCATCTTCGATTTGTTCTTGGATTGTTCGTCGAAGGGGACGAGCACCCATGGATGGATCATAACCTAAGTCAACTAATTTTTCTTTGACATTCGTAGGAACTTCGATATGAAGTTGCTGTGCTGCCAGCATTTGATTGACATCGTCTAGCATCAGTGTAACGATGGTCATCAAGTTTTCTTTTGACAAAGCACTGAATTCGATGATTCCGTCAAAACGATTTAGAAACTCTGGTGTAAAGTAATTATTCAATTGATTTAATACCGAACGAGTAACACCTTCACGTGCCGCACCAAAGCCAACATTTGCTTCTACTTTACCAGTACCGGCATTACTTGTCATAATGATGATCGTATCTTTAAAGCTGACGGTTCTTCCTTGTGCGTCCGTCAATCGGCCATCATCTAAGATTTGCAAGAACATGTGCAAAACATCTGGATGAGCTTTTTCAACTTCATCTAATAAGACAAGACTGTAAGGATTTCTCCGAACTTTTTCTGTTAATTGACCAGCTTCTTCGTATCCAACATAACCTGGAGGAGAACCAATCAATTTAGAGACACTGTGTTTTTCCATATATTCAGACATATCGAAACGAATCATTGAATCTTGTGAACCGAATAATTCATAGGCAAGCTGTTTGGCAAGTTCTGTTTTACCTACACCGGTTGGTCCGACAAATAAGAAGGAGCCAATTGGACGATTCTGTTTGTTCAATCCAACACGGTTTCGGCGAATCGCTTTCGCTACACGGTCTACAGCGTTATCTTGACCAATGACATGAGCCTTCAAGTCATCTGCTAAGTTTTTCAATTGTGTCTGTTCTTTTTCTTTTAATTCACCCACTGGAATACCTGTTCGTTGTTCAACGATTTTTTCCATATCTTTTTCGGTGATGACAGGTGTTTCTTCTTCAGTGAGCTGGCGTTCTTTCATTTTTTGAAGTTTGTTGATCTGGTCACGGTAATAAGCCGCTTTTTCGAAATCTTCTTCTCGAGAAGCAAGAACTTTTTGTTCTTCCGCTTCTTGCAGTTTTTTCTCAATCGTTTTAGGATCAACGATTTGGATCGTTAAATTTTTCTTAGAACCTGTTTCATCTAGCAAATCGATGGCTTTATCCGGCAAGAAGCGATCTTGGACGTAACGATTGGATAAAGTTGCGGCTGCTTCGATGGCTTCATCAGTATATTTTACATGATGATAGTCTTCATAACGTTTTTGCAGTCCTTTCAAGATACTGATCGTTTCTTCGACAGTTGGTTCATCTACTCGTACCGGTTGCATACGACGCTCTAAGGCAGCATCTTTTTCGATGATGCGGTACTCGTTTAAGGTAGTAGCACCAACCATCTGCAATTCTCCTCGAGCTAAAGCAGGTTTTAAAATATTACCAGCATCCATGTTTCCGTCGCCTGCGGAACCAGCGCCGACGATTTCATGCACTTCATCTATAAATAGGATCACATTTTCTGCTTGACGAATTTCTTCAATCAATTTTTGCATACGTTCTTCAAATTGACCTCGTATACCAGTACCTTGGACTAAGGATACGACATCTAAACGAATGACTTCTTTGTCCATTAATTTTTGTGGGACATCGCCATCTACGATTTTTTGTGCTAACCCTTCAACAACTGCTGTTTTACCAACACCAGGTTCACCAATCAAGACAGGGTTGTTCTTAGTTCGGCGATTTAAAATTTCGATGACACGTTTGATTTCATCATCACGACCGATCACAGGGTCGATATCCCCTTGTCGAGCTTGTTCAGTGATGTTGATTCCGTATTCTCCTAGTAAACCTTCCGTATTTCCTTGAGGTGGTTGTCCACCATTGAAGTTGTTGTTTCCACCAAATTGTGTTGGCGGTGTTTGCTCATAGTTTCCTTGCTGTTGCATTTGGCGAGACATGGAACGGAAAAGATCGTCCAAACTGCCAAATCCAAATGGGTCGTTTTGGGCCATACTAGTTAGACCTCCATTTTGCTGATTTTTGATTTTTTGATAACAGCTCTGACAATAATCAAGTTGTGTCCGCTGACCATTGACAGTGGCATACAAGTGAATCGTTGCCTCATTCTTGCCGCAGTTTTGACAAAGCATGAATCATTCACGTCCTTTCACAAAAATGGGTACATCCATATTTTACATCTCGTTTTTCATGAGGTAAAAGAATAACCCCTATTTTTTAGGGATTTATGAGGTAGTAAAGGTAAAATGCCTATTGACCATTCCTGACCTTTGATTCTTATTATACTAAAAATCGAAAGGGAAGCAAGTAATTCGTTTCATATAAAAACAAAGAAGGTCAAAGGAAAGAATGATGAACGTCAGGAGAAGAGATAGCGACAAGAAAAAGAAAATAAACACGTTTGTTATAAAATGTGAAGAAAAGGATGAAAAAGAATCCGGAATAATTTGAATACTTTTATCTGAAATTGAATGAAAACTGTTGTATCTAACGAAAAAAAATGTTAATCTTTACAGATGAAAGGGTGACACTTGTTAGGATTCTCTGAATTACTAAAAAAGAAAACCCTCACATAAAAACAACACTCACTTAAAGGAGACCGATTAATATGGAAAAGAAAGAATTTCACGTAGTAGCAGAAACTGGGATCCACGCACGTCCAGCTACATTATTAGTACAAACAGCAAGCAAATTTAACTCTGATGTAAACTTAGAGTATAAAGGTAAATCAGTAAACTTGAAATCAATCATGGGCGTTATGTCTTTAGGTGTAGGTCAAGGTTCTGATGTTACTATCACTGCAGAAGGTGCTGACGAAGCTGACGCAATGGCAGCAATCGTTGAAACAATGAAGAAAGAAGGCTTATCTGAATAATGGTTGAAATGCTAAAAGGGATTGCCGCTAGTGACGGTGTAGCCGTTGCAAAAGCTTACCTGCTAGTTCAACCGGATTTAACATTCAGTAAGGCAACAGTAGAAGATACTGCGGCTGAAGAAGCTCGTTTGGATGCTGCATTAGCTAAATCTACTGAAGAATTGCAGCAAATTCGTGAAAAAGCAGCGCAAAGCTTAGGTGAAGCAGAAGCGCAAGTATTTGATGCCCATTTGATGGTTCTTTCAGATCCAGAAATGGTAGGTCAAATCAAGCAAAACATTAAAGACAACAGCGTAAATGCTGAATCAGCGCTAAAAGAAGTAACGGATATGTATATCGGTATGTTCGAAGCAATGGAAGACAATGCTTACATGCAAGAGCGTGCTGCAGATATTCGTGACGTTGCTAAACGTATTTTAGCGCACTTATTAGGCGTTACTTTACCAAATCCATCAATGATCAACGAAGAAGTGGTCGTTGTTGCACATGACTTGACTCCAAGTGATACAGCACAATTAGATCGCAATTTTGTAAAAGCGTTTGTAACAGATATTGGTGGACGTACTTCACATTCTGCTATCATGGCACGTTCTTTAGAAATCCCAGCGATTGTTGGGACAAAAGAAATCACTGCTAAAGTCAAAGAAGGCGATATGTTGGCTGTTAACGGGATCGAAGGCGATGTGATCATCGATCCTACAGAGGAACAAAAAGCTGAATTTGAAAAAGCAGGTGCGGATTACGCAGCACAAAAAGCAGAATGGGAAAAACTAAAAAATGCAGCAACTGTCACAGCTGACGGCAAGCATTTTGAATTAGCTGCAAACATCGGAACACCAAAAGATCTAGTTGGTGTTCATAACAATGGTGGAGAAGCAGTTGGTCTGTACCGTACTGAATTCCTATATATGGATTCTCCGGACTTCCCAACAGAAGATGACCAATACGAAGCTTACAAAGCTGTATTAGAAGGTATGGAAGGAAAACCAGTTGTTGTTCGTACAATGGACATCGGCGGGGATAAAGAACTACCATATCTGCAATTACCTCATGAAATGAATCCATTCTTAGGATATCGTGCATTACGTATCAGTTTATCTGAACAAGGTGACGAAATGTTCCGCACACAAATGCGTGCATTACTTCGTGCATCTGTTCATGGTAACTTACGTATCATGTTCCCTATGGTAGCTACGCTCAAAGAATTCCGCGCAGCAAAAGCGATCTTTGAAGAAGAAAAACAAAAATTGATCAGTGAAGGCAAGGAAGTATCTGATACAATCCAAGTCGGCATCATGATTGAGATTCCAGCAGCAGCAGTCTTAGCAGACAAGTTTGCAAAAGAAGTGGATTTCTTCTCCGTAGGTACGAACGATTTGATTCAATACACAATGGCAGCAGACCGTATGAATGAACGCGTTTCTTACTTGTACCAACCATATAACCCATCAATCTTACGTTTAATCAAAAATGTAATTGATGCAGCACACGCTGAAGGAAAATGGGCAGGTATGTGTGGAGAAATGGCTGGAGATCAAACCGCTGTTCCGTTGCTAGTAGGTATGGGTCTAGATGAGTTCTCAATGAGCGCGACATCTATTCTTAAAACACGTAGTTTAATGAAACGCTTGGACACAGCGAAAATGGCTGAACTTGCTGATCGTGCATTGAAAGAATGCGATACGATGGAAGAAGTCGTTGAACTTGTTCATGAATATGTAAAATAAACAACGTATCAAAAACTGGTGTAGCTTGTAAAAGAGCTACGCCAGCTTTTTTGTTTTCTGTTCTTTTTTAAGAAAACGTTTTTGTCAGCAAGATTAGACAAAAATAGGGCTTAAGTTTGAGTGACAGTTTGGAGGCTATGTTATACTATATAAATGAAGGGGGACGTAAGGTGAAGGTATTATTATATTTTGAAAGTGAAAAGATGCTTGCAAAATCTGGCATCGGGCGTGCGCTTGATCATCAAAAACGTGCTCTGACGGAAGTCGGTATCTCTTATACACTAGACGACAAAGATGATTATGACATCCTGCACATCAATACATACGGAATCAATAGTCATAATATGGTCAATAAAGCCAGAAGAGAAGGTAAAAAAGTTGTCTATCATGCGCATTCAACAGAGGAAGACTTCCGAAATTCCTTTATCGGATCGAACCAGCTTTCTCCTATTGTAAAAAAATATTTGGTTGGATTGTACCAAAAAGCGGACTATTTGATCACGCCAACACCTTATTCAAAACAGTTGTTGGAAAGCTATGGTATCCGTGTACCGATTCAAGCTATTTCCAATGGGATCGACCTAGAGAAATATCGCCCTGATCCAATGAAAGAACAAAAGTTCAGAGAGTATTTCAAACTATCTCCGGATCAAAAAGTAATCATTTGTGTCGGTTTGTTTTTCGAACGTAAAGGAATCATTGATTTCGTAGAAATTGCTAAGAAGATGCCCGACTATACATTCATTTGGTTTGGTCATGTTCCGATGTACTCGATTCCTCGAAACATTCGAAAAATTGTAAAAGAAGACCATCCTGAGAATGTTCTGTTTCCTGGATATATACGAGGGGAAATCATCGAAGGAGCATATTCAGGTGCAGATCTATTCTTTTTTCCTTCTTATGAAGAGACGGAAGGAATCGTTGTTTTAGAAGCTTTAGCAAGCAAGCAAAATGTACTTGTTCGAGATATTCCAGTGTATAATGGCTGGTTAGAAGATAGCAAGAACTGCTATATGGGGAAGACAAACGAAGCGTTTATCCAACTGATTCAACAGATTACCAATGAAGAGCTACCGAGTTTGACACAAGCCGGTTATCAAACAGCAAAAGAACGAAGTATCAATAAAATCGGTGAAGAACTAAAAAACGTATATGAAAGTGTGCTGAATGAAAAAGTCTCTAGCAAATTAAAAAAAGTACATCAGACAAAGGACTAGTTTGGAGGCGAAAAACATGAAAATCGGCTTTTTTACCGATACCTACTTTCCGCAAGTCAGCGGAGTGGCTACATCGATCAAAACATTAAAACAAGAATTAGAAAAACATGGGCATGAAGTCTATATCTTTACGACAACCGATCCGAATGCGGACAAGTTGGAAAAAGATGTGATTCGAATGCCAAGTGTACCGTTTATTTCTTTCAAGGATCGAAGAGTTGTTGTTAGAGGCATGTGGTATGCTTATTTGGTTGCCAAAGAACTAGAATTAGATCTGATCCATACCCATACAGAATTCGGAGCAGGAATACTCGGGAAGATGGTAGCTAAGAAGTTGAAATTACCCCTGATCCATACTTACCATACGATGTATGAAGATTACCTTCATTATATCGGTAAAGGAAAAGTGATCAGGCAATCCCATGTAAAATACTTATCCAGATTATTTGCCAATCATACGACAGGTGTAGTCTGTCCAAGTGAACGTGTTATTGATACATTACGTAGCTATGGTGTAGTAGCACCGCTTCGTGTGATTCCTACTGGTATCGACATTGAGAAGTTCAAACGTTCTGATATCACTCAGGAGGATATCAACAAGTTAAGGGAGTCGTTAGGACTTCAGGAAAATCATCTGATGATTCTTTCTTTAAGCAGGATTTCTTATGAGAAAAATATCCAAGCATTGGTTAACGGATTTCCTCAGGTTATCTCGGCTTACCCTAATGCCAGATTAGTTATTGTAGGAAAAGGTCCTTATGTAGAAGAGTTAGAGGAATTGATTTCCGAACTGCAGTTAGAAGAATTTGTGCAGTTCACAGGAGAAGTGGACAATAATGATGTAGCCCTTTATTATAAAGCGGCAGATTATTTTGTCAGTGCTTCTACTTCAGAGACACAAGGGCTTACTTATACCGAAGCGATGGCAGCCGGCACGCCTTGTGTCGTAGAAGGAAATGCTTATTTGAACCGATTGTTCGATCATCCTTCATTAGGGAAAACTTTTGAAACCGATGAAGACTTTGCACCCGCACTTATTGATTATATTTCCAGTGAAGTCCCTAGAGATTCGAAGGTTTTAGAAGCCAAACTTTATGACATTTCGTCTACTCATTTCGGCGAAGCCATGATCGAATTTTATCAAGATATGGTTGTTTACCATGAAGAAGAGATGCGAAGAAAAGAAGAAGAAGATTCGATTGAACGAATCAAAATCAAATTAAATTCATTTAAAAGATAAAATTCAAACATTTTTTATAAAAAAATCCTTGTTTCTAGCGTATACTAGCATAGAAGCAAGGATTTTTGATTTTTAGGAGGTCGAAAGAATGAAACTAGGTTTTATCGGAACAGGCGTTATGGGAAGTGCTGTTGTACGCCATCTACTAGAAGCAGGTCACGAAGTCGCTGTTTATAATCGGACAAAAGCAAAAGCTGATCCTTTAGTAACAGAAGGAGCTGTCTGGGCGGATACACCAAAGGCTGTAGCAGAACAAAGCAATATTCTGTTCACAATGGTAGGTTATCCTAAAGATGTAGAAGAAATCTACTATGGAGAATCGGAGATTTTTTCTGCAGATGTCTCAGGACGTATTTTAGTTGATTTGACTACAAGTACACCAACTCTGGCAGAAAAAATTGCAAAAACAGCAAAAGAAAAAGGTGCAGATGCGTTAGATGCACCGGTGTCAGGCGGTGACTTAGGAGCAAAGAATGGCACACTGACAATCATGGTAGGTGGAGAAGAATCGGTCTATGATCAAGTACTTCCTTTATTCAAGGAATTTGGTACGACATTTACATTGCATGGCTCTGCTGGGAAAGGTCAGCATACGAAAATGGCCAATCAAATCATGATCGCAGGCACGATGACAGGAATGACGGAAATGCTTGTCTATGCACAAAAAAACGGTCTCGATTTAGAAAAAGTGATTGAGACACTTTCGGGAGGAAGTGCAGCTAACTGGTCTTTAAGTAATTATTCCCCACGTATCTTGAAAGAAGACTACACGCCTGGTTTTTTTGTCAAACATTTTATCAAAGATTTAAAGATTGCATTAGAAGAAGCAGAAAAAATGAACCTTGTATTGCCAGCAACCATCCAAGCATTGAAACTATATGAAGAGTTGGCAGATAAAGGTTTTGAGAATGACGGAACACAAGCGTTGATCAAACTTTGGTGGCCTGAAGGGAAAATACCAGAAAAAAAATCATAAAAAACGAGTTTTTTTAGAGAAAATCAATGCAAGTAGGCTATGCTTTTGATACAATATAACAGAAATAAGAAAAGGAGGACCTCCGATGACACATTCACAATTAGTCGCAATCATAAAACGACTGGAGGCTATGGTCGAGTCAGCAGATAATGAACTGCAAGTTCGCCGTTTTGAAAAAGAAGGCGTAGAAAAGTGTACAGTAACTTATGATAAAGCGACCGATACGTTTGAATTAACTGAAACAGATACTCATCAGCAATACGAATTCGATAATATCGATATCGTAGCGATGGAAATCTATGACTTAATCCAATAAATTTTAGGATAATTGACATTTGAAGTTGAAGATGCCTAAAAGAAGCCGAGAAGCAGCTAATTTAGTTGCTTTTCAGCTTCTTTTTTGTTTAATTGTTCCATTTCGATCTGTTCCTTTCCTAATTTTTTGCGGTAACTAATCAAAATTTGTACAGGATCGATTTCTTCTTTTGATAATTGGCGTTTCAAAGATAAATGAGCTTCTTTTTTTTCATAATAAAAGTCAGGTGGATTGTCCCCAGAAGCAATCATTGTTTCTGCAAGCTGTCCGTAACAAATAAGGTAGTGCTTTTTCTGACTTTCATCCGCTGCCAGTGGCATGCTGAATGTGAGGGATGGTGTTCTTAAAAACTGCTTTTGTTCTTGGATCCGTCTGATGAAATAAGTAACTAATTCGATATCTTTTTGAAGCATGCCAGCTTTTTCGAAATTCAGCTGATAGATGAAATGTTGTTGTCTCTTTTTCAAGTAAGTCAGCAGTTTTTTATTGCGACCCTGAAACAGTCCTTGGATCTCCTTCTTTTTCTGTTCAAAAGTCATTTCCTGTAAGTCAGGAAGCTGGACTCGCAAAGCTAATAAGCTGATTTCAGACAACCAAGGCATTTGATACGTTTCTTCCATTATACGCAAAATAGACGGCATTTTTTTATAGAGACGAAAAGGCCCGTATGTTCGAGCCGTAGGAGTATCTGTTAATACAAATCCCTTATTGGAAATATGTACATAATTGTAGTTACTGAAATAATTCATTTGTCGGTTATAAAAAGGACGGTAATGTTGGATCAGTTGACACTCAAGCAACAAAGCATCTAATTCTGTATCTACTACGACGAAATCAAAATCTGTTATATGATGAATCATACGTAATACTTTTTTTGAATGCTGTTTATTCTGATGAAAATAGCTGCTTACTCTATTTTTGAGCCGTTTTGCTTTACCAACATAGATGACCATCCCTTCTTGGTTTTTCATAAGATAGACACCCGGCAGCATGGGGAGATTTTTTATTTTTTCTTTTAACATAGGGTCTCCTTTCACGCTTTGAATAAAAAGACTATAACAAATTTTGAAATAATGGACAAGTTTTAGGAAATTGGATCATTCTATCAACAAGAAATACTTTGATAATCAAAATATGTCAGTATAATAGTTTTTCTAATAAAGTAAATAAAAAATGCTGATCTATCAGTTTTTTTAAATGAGTAAAATCTTAAAATAAACTCATATAGCAAAAAAATGAACTTTTACGGTTGCATTTTGAAAAAAGTTAAGATATAGTTTGAACATCAAAAGATTTGATAATCAAACTAATTAGTGGACGGTGGAACATGGAACCAGATTTAAAAACAGTAAATGATTATCTTGTTAGTGTCTTCAATGATATTTTGACAATCGAAGAGTCTGAGTTGAAAAAATCTCAATTCAAAGATCTGTCAATCACAGAGATGCACACGATCGAGGCAATCGGGATGTACAAGAAAAAAACAACTTCAGAAGTAGCCAAAGAACTATCAATTACTGTTGGGACCTTGACCACTGCTATTAACAAGTTAGTAAAAAAAGGCTATGTCGAACGTATCCGCAGTGAAGATGACCGTCGTGTTGTAAAGTTGGGACTAACGAAAAAAGGAAAGTTACTGTTTCGGGTCCATCAGCATTTTCATCGTGAAATGGTCAAGAACATCTTAGAAGGAATGGCTACGGAAGAACAGCATGCCTTGCTGGATGCACTGAAAAACTTGCATGACTTCTTGCAAGACTATAAGTGAGGATATTTAATGGAACAATTTGGAATGATTACTGCAACAGCCAGCGTCCTTCCTGAAAAGATCATTACGAATAATGATCTTTCCAAGATGATGGATACCTCGGATGAATGGATTTCATCAAGGACGGGTATTCGTGAACGAAGATGTGTAACAAATCAGGAGACATCTGATTTATGCATCTTAGTGGCGGAAAAATTGATGCAACAAAAAAAGCTGAACCCTAAAGATTTGGATTTTATCTTAGTAGCAACAATGTCGCCCGATTACACGACACCATCTGTAGCAGCACAAGTACAAGGAAAATTGGGAGCAGCTAATGCTATTGCTTTCGATATCAGCGCGGCATGCTCAGGATTTGTTTATGCGTTAAGCATGGCTGAAAAAATGATCCGCTGCGGCTCAACTAAAGGATTGGTAATTGGTGGTGAAACACTGTCTAAGCTAATCGATTGGTCTGATCGCACGACTGCTGTATTATTTGGTGATGGAGCAGGCGGGGTTCTCTTAGAAGCAAACCCACAAAAAAAATTGCTGAAAGAAAAATTAGCAACTGATGGTACCAGAAGTACCTCACTGACTGCTGGCTACCAGCAAAATAAAAACCCGTTCTATTCAGAAGATTCAGAAGGTTCGTATTATTTGCGAATGACCGGCAGAGATATTTTTGATTTCGCCGTTCGAGATGTTGCAAACAATATCCAAGAAGTTATGATAGACACGCCAGTTGATTATCTGCTTTTGCATCAGGCAAATCTCAGGATCATTGAGAAAATCGCCCGAAAAGTAAAGATGCCGCAAGAAAAATTCCTGACCAATATGGATAAGTACGGGAATACCTCTGCTGCAAGTATCCCTATTTTATTGGATGAAGCAGTTTCTAGCGGAAAGATCACCTTGGGAAAACAACAGAAAGTAATATTTACAGGCTATGGCGGAGGTTTAACGTGGGGAAGTATCCTCATGGAGCTGTAAACTGTTAAATTATAAAAATAAAAAAGCAAACAATATCGGAGGAATATATTATTATGGTATTCGAAAAAATTCAAGAAATCATTGCAGAAGAATTAGGAAAAGAAACTGAAGAAATCAAATTGACTACTGACATCCAAGAAGACTTAGAAGCTGACAGCTTGGATTTATTCCAAATCATCAATGAAATTGAAGATGAATTTGATGTAAAAATCGAAACAGAAGACGGAATCAAAACGGTTCAAGATTTAGTGACTTACGTAGAAAAACAAACTGCATAATCATTAAAATTAGGTTGGGGGCTGGGACATTTCCTGAAATAGGGATGTCTCGGCCTTTTTGAATAAGAAGAATCAAACATATATTCTGGATATATTGGAGAAAAACATGAAAACAGCATTCTTATTTAGTGGCCAAGGTGCACAATATCAAGGTATGGGAAAAGATTTATATGAAGAAGCCGTTGTAAAGCAGACATTTGATGAAGCAAGTGAGATTCTCGGCTACTATATGGCCGACCTCTGCTTTTCAGAAAATGAACGTTTGGATCAGACACAATATACACAGCCAGCTATTCTAACAGTCAGCATTGCGTATTATCGCTTATTGAAGGAGCATGGAATCGTCCCAGATGCAGCTTTAGGACTGAGTTTAGGAGAATATTCGGCATTAGTAGCCAGTGATGCGTTATCCTTCACTGAAGCCGTTGCACTAGTAGCGAAGAGAGGCGCTTATATGACGGAAGCTGCCCCAGCTGGAAGCGGAAAAATGGTCGCAGTAATGAATGCACCGATTGAGACGATTGAGGAAAGCTGTCATGAAGCAAGCAAGTACGGCATCGTGTCTCCTGCTAATTACAATACACCTCAGCAGATCGTGATCGGTGGCGAAGAAAAAGCCGTAGATGAAGCTGTTTTGCTCTTAAAAGAAAAAGGAATCAAAAGGATGATCCCACTAAATGTCAGTGGACCTTTCCATACAGCTATTTTAGCACCAGCATCAAAAAAACTGGCGAAGGATCTAAGTCATATTCAATTTTCTGACCCTTCTTTTCCAGTCATCAGCAACACAACAACGGAAATAATGAAGAAAGAGACGATAGCGGGACTACTTGAACAGCAAGTCATGCAACCTGTTCGTTTCTACGAGAGTATCCATAAATTAAAAACAATCGGTATCGAGCAAGTCATTGAAGTCGGTCCCGGAAAAGTATTAAGCGGATTTATGAAAAAAATTGATAAAACGATACCAGTTCTGCGTGTTGAGAATAAGCAGACATTTGATGAAACAATAGCAAAATTATAAGGAGGAAGGTTATGGATGTAAAAGGGAAAAATGTATTTATCACAGGTAGCACAAGAGGAATTGGCAAAGCGATGGCCTTAGCTTTTGCAAAAGCTGGAGCAAATATTATTTTGAATGGGCGCGGAGAGATTCCAAAAGAAAAGATAGAAGAAATTGAAGCATTCGGTGTAAAATGCGTAGGAGTTTCCGGCGATATCTCTGATTATGAGAAAGCAGGACAAATGATCAAAGAAGCAGAAGAAAAGCTTGGATCGATCCATATCTTAGTAAACAATGCCGGAATCACAAATGACAAACTTGTGATGCGGATGGATGCAGAAGATTTCAAAAAATGTCTGGATATCAATTTGATCGGTACCTTCAATATGACGCAGCACGTTTTGAAAAAAATGATGAAACAGCGAGAAGGGGCCATCATCAATCTCTCTAGTGTATCTGGATTGATTGGAAATATCGGACAAGCAAATTATGCAGCTAGCAAAGCTGGTGTCGTAGGATTGACAAAATCGGTTGCACGAGAAGCTGCGACTAGAGGTATCACATGCAACACCATTGCACCAGGATTCATCACAACTGATATGACGGAAGTTTTAGCAGATAAAGTCAAGGAGCAAGCGGAAAAGCAAATTCCAATGCAACGTTTCGGACAAGTAGAAGATGTTGCACAAACAGCAGTTTTCTTAGCACAAAATCCATATATCACCGGCCAAGTCATCAATGTCGATGGCGGATTGGTCATGCACGGATAAGAAAAGGAGAGCAAATAAATGAATCGAGTGGTAATTACTGGCTATGGAGTCACTTCACCTATTGGAAATGACGCAGACAGCTTTTTGAATAGCTTAAAAGAGGGTACGAATGGCATCGCACCGATCACTAAATTTGATGCTTCAGAAACAGGGATTACCTTAGCGGGTGAAGTCAAAGATTTCCCTTACGATAAATATTTTATTAAAAAAGATAGCAAACGAATGGATATGTTTTCGATCTATGGGATCTACGCTGCTTTAGAAGCAATGGAGATAAGCGGTTTAGATAAAGAAAAAATGAATCAAGACCGGTTTGGTGTCATCATCGGATCAGGAATCGGTGGTCTTCCGACAATCGAAAATCAAGTTATCCGTCTGCATGAAAAAGGCGCAAAACGAGTTTCTCCAATGTTCGTGCCAATGGCGATTGCCAACATGGCAGCTGGAAATATTGCTTTACGAGTAGGCGCAAAAGGTATCTGTACAGCTATCGTAACAGCTTGTGCTAGCGGAACGAATTCAATCGGTGAAGCATTCCGTAACATCAAACATGGCTATTCAGATGTCATTCTTGCTGGAGGAACAGAAGCAACGATTTGTGAGATGGGGATTGCTGGATTTGCAGCTTTAACTGCACTTTCGGAATCAACTGATCCTAATCGTGGTTCGATCCCGTTTGATGAAAATCGAAATGGTTTTGTGATGGGGGAAGGAGCAGGTGTTCTAGTTCTTGAATCTTTAGAGCATGCACAAGCTCGCGGTGCCAAAATCTATGGAGAAATCGTTGGATACGGTTCAAATTGTGATGCTTACCATATGACAGCCCCTACTCCAGATGGTTCTGGTGCGTCTAAAGCAATGAAGCTTGCGATGGAAGAAGCTGGTATACAGCCGGCGCAAGTTGGATATATCAATGCGCACGGAACGAGTACGCCAGCTAATGACCAGGCAGAAGCAAAAGCAATCCAACTCGCACTAGGTGAAAATTTCAGAGATACTTATGTCAGCAGTACGAAATCAATGACTGGACATTTATTGGGAGCAGCCGGCGGGATCGAAGCATTAGCCACTCTGATGGCATTGGAACATCAATTTATCCCACCTACGATCAATGTAGAAAAACAAGATCCTGAGATTGATTTGACAGTTGTCAAAAACGAAAGCAAACCTGCAAGCTTTACTTATGCAATGAGCAATTCATTAGGGTTTGGCGGACATAATGCGGTTCTTTGTATGAAACGCTGGGAGGAATAATTTTGGATATCAATGAAATTAGAGAATTAGTTAGTCAATTTGATCAATCTTCGCTAACGGAATTTGACTTGCGTGAAGGTCAATTTGAATTGTACATGAATAAAAATAAAACAAGTCGAGGCATGAATATGGTTCAAACAAACGAAACGTTGCCAGTTTCGGAGCCAGTTAACGCCATGCCTGAACAAGCAACAACTGTTCCAGAACCAACGAAGGAAAAAGAATCGGTAGTATTTGATGGAATCGAGGTTGTTTCGCCAATCGTGGGAATCGTTTATCTGCAACCGGCACCAGACAAATCAGCTTTCAAAAAAGAAGGTGATCAAGTTGCCAAAGGAGAAGTTATCTGCATTATTGAAGCGATGAAACTAATGAATGAGATAACTAGTGAGGCCGATGGAGTAATCACAGAAATCCTTGTAGAAAACGAGTCAGTTGTTGAATATGGGCAGCCACTCTTTAGGATCCAGCCAAAATAAGCAAAGCAGGAAAGAGGGAAATAAATGAACATACAAGAAATCAAAGAAATTATTCCGCATCGTTATCCAATGCTTTTGATTGATCGAGTGGAAGAGATGGTTGAAGGAGAACGGATCATTGCTAAGAAAAATGTAACGATCAACGAGCCCTTTTTTCAAGGACATTTTCCAGAAGAGCCTGTTATGCCAGGGGTACTGATTGTTGAAGCAATGGCGCAAGCAGGAGCAGTCGCATTACTTTCTCTTGAACAGTTCAAGGGTAAAACGGCTTACTTCGGCGGATTAGACAAAGCAAAATTCCGTAAGAAAGTTACACCGGGCGATACCTTATATCTTGAAGTTGAGATATTGAAAGTGAAAGCCTCAGCCGGAATAGGCAAAGGAATCGCTAAGGTTGACGGTAAAAAAGTAGCCGAAGCGGAATTAACCTTTATGATTGGATAGGTGAAATATGTTTTCTAAAGTCTTGATAGCTAACCGTGGCGAAATCGCTGTGCGTATCATTCGTGCATGCCGCGAATTAGGGATCCAAACCGTAGCGATATATTCAGAGGCAGATGCCGAAGCACTTCATACACAGCTAGCAGATGAAGCAATCTGTATTGGTCCGGCAAAAGCGGTTGATTCATATCTGAATGTTCAAGAAGTACTGAGCGCTGCAATCGTAACAAAAGCTGAAGCAATTCATCCAGGTTTTGGATTTTTATCTGAAAATAGCCGGTTTGCCTCCATGTGTGAAGAGTGCAATATCACATTTATTGGTCCTAAAAGCGCAACAATTGATGCAATGGGGAATAAAATCAATGCGCGTCAATTGATGCAAGAAGCAAATGTCCCGGTCATCCCAGGAAGTACTGGTGTATTATCTACTGTAGAAGAAGCATTGGAAATAGCAGACAGGATCGGTTATCCAGTGATGCTGAAAGCAGCTGCAGGCGGTGGCGGGAAAGGCATTCGAAAAGTTCAATCAAAAGAAGAACTTCCACAGCATTTTTCTTCAGCTCAGCAAGAAGCAGCAGCGGCATTTGGAAATGATGATATGTATTTGGAAAAAATCATTTATCCTGCTCGCCATATAGAAGTTCAGATTTTAGGTGATCATTTTGGCAATGTCATTCATTTAGGTGAACGAGATTGTTCTTTGCAACGTAACAATCAAAAAGTACTGGAAGAATCTCCTTCTGTAGTGATCTCACAATCAAAAAGAGAAGCACTAGGAGACGCTGCTGTTCGAGCAGCTAAAGCAGTCAATTATGAAAATGCCGGAACGATCGAGTTTCTGATGGATGAAGAAGGCGATTTTTATTTCATGGAGATGAATACTCGAATCCAAGTGGAACATCCCGTCACAGAAATGGTCACAGGGATCGATTTAGTAAAAAAACAGGTGGAGATAGCAGCCGGCGAACCTTTGAATGTGCGTCAAGAAGAAGTAGTATTCCAAGGACACGCCATCGAGTGCCGAATCAATGCAGAAAATCCCGCTTTTCATTTTGCTCCTTCACCAGGGAAAATCCAAAACTTGCTACTTCCAGCAGGTGGGATGGGGTTGCGGGTAGACAGTGCGGTTTATCCAGGCTATACGATCCCGCCATATTATGATTCAATGATTGCGAAAATTATTGTCCATGGAAATACACGTTTTGAAGCATTGATGAAGATGCAGCGAGCCTTAAGTGAATTTATCACAGAAGGGGTCATTACGAACGCAGAATTTCAGATGGATTTGATTAGTCATCCAGCAGTAATAGCAGGTGATTACAGCACAGCATTTTTACAAGAAGAATTTTTACCGAATTGGACACCAGAAACGGAGATAGGAGGCGCATAGATGGCTCTGTTTAAGAAAAAGAAATATATTCGGATCAATCCTAATAGAGAGAGCAAACCTGCTAACTCGCCATCTGTTCCCGATAACATGTGGGCGAAGTGTCCAAATTGCAAACATATCCTTTATACGAAAGACATCGGTGAAGAAAAAGTATGCCCCCATTGCGGATACGCTTTTCGAATCGGTGCATGGCAGCGTCTAGCTTTGATCATTGATGAAAAAAGTTTTGAAGAATGGGATACGGATCTTGTAACCGAAGATCCGCTAGCATTTCCTGAATATACGGAAAAAATAAAAAAAATGCAAGATAAAACGGGGCTCCATGAAGCAGTCCTCACTGGTAAAGCAACCATTCAGGGAATCCCCTTCATTATTGGAGTGATGGATCCCAATTTTATCATGGGAAGTATGGGCACGATTGTTGGAGAAAAAATCACTAGGTTATTCGAACGAGCAACAAAGGAAAAACTCCCAGTCGTTTTGTTCACGGCTTCAGGAGGCGCTCGGATGCAAGAAGGCATCTTTTCTCTGATGCAGATGGCGAAAATCTCTGCTGCTGTCAAACGGCACAGTAATGAAGGCCTTTTTTATCTAACTGTTTTGACAGACCCGACGACCGGAGGAGTAACTGCCAGTTTTGCAATGGAAGGTGATATCATTTTAGCAGAACCCCAAAGCTTGATTGGTTTTGCTGGAAGACGTGTCATCGAACAGACGATCAAGCAGGAACTTCCAGAAGATTTTCAAAAGGCCGAATTCTTATTGTCTCATGGTTTCGTCGATCAGATTGTTCCCCGCATGGAATTGAAGCAGAAAATCCATACGCTTCTTGAATTGCATACACAGAAAGGATGGATAGATCGTGGATAAAACAGCACATGATGTCGTTCAGTTAGCAAGAGCTAAAGAACGATGGACTAGCTTGGACTTTTTTGAAGAGATCTTCGATTCTTTCGAGGAATGCCATGGTGACCGTTTATTTGCAGATGACGAAGCGATTGTTGGTGGCATCGCTCGATTAGATGGCAAACCAGTAACAGTGATAGGTATTCAAAAAGGAAGGGATCTTCAGGAAAATATCCGCAGAAATTTTGGTTCTCCTCATCCTGAAGGCTATCGCAAAGCTTTACGACTGATGAAGCAAGCGGAAAAGTTCAATAGACCGGTGATTACATTGATCAATACAGCAGGTGCCTATTGCGGTATAGGAGCAGAAGAGCGTGGCGAGGGAGAAGCAATTGCCAAAAATCTGCTCGAAATGTCTGATTTAAAAGTACCAATCATCGCCGTCATCATTGGTGAAGGTGGAAGTGGCGGTGCCCTTGCTCTAGGTTTAGCGGATGAAGTCTGGATGCTAGAAGAAACGATCTATGCTGTACTTTCCCCAGAAGGGTTTGCTTCGATTTTGTGGAAAGACGGCAGTCGCGCTGCAGAAGCAGCCGAGTTGATGAAAATTACTGCACCAGAACTACGTGAGCTAGGAATCGTGGATCGAGTGATTCCTGAAACGTTCAACGGCGAGCAGTTGCCACGGCAAAAAGTTGCTCACATCATGAAAAAAGCGTTGATTGAAAAATTGACGGAACTTGTTCGATTCGACCAGCATGAACTACTGGGAAAACGATACAAGAGGTTCCGCCAATATTAGGTGTTTAACAACTAAGCAAAGAGTAAAGAATGATTCTTGCTCGCTTAGTTGTTTTTTGTTTCTAAATTTTTCTGTGATCAATCTTTATTTTTGGTCATTTTGTAAAGAAATGCTTTTTCTGAAAGAGGAACGAGTATAGAGGTAGTTTTTTTTGCTGATATGCAGTATAATACGGGGTTGAGGAGTACTTTATGTGCTCCTTCATTTTTTGCAGATGAGGAGACAACATGTTTTCAAATTACAAACCAACATGGATGGTAGAAGCCATCTATCAGATTACACCTGCCCAATTAAAGAATCTAGGCATCAAAGCAGTATTGACAGATTTAGACAATACGTTGATTGCATGGAATAATCCAGATGGAACAGAAGAGTTGCTTACGTGGATTTTAGAAATGAAAAATGCAGGAATCCCTGTTGTTGTTGTTTCAAACAATAATTCAAAACGTGTCGCGCGAGCGATTGAAAAATTTGATCTTTTGTATGTTGCACGAGCAATGAAACCTTTAGCAAGAGGGATCAACATAGCAAAGAAACAATTGGATTTAGCAGATGATGAGATAGTAATGGTAGGCGATCAGATCATGACTGATATACGTGGAGCCAACCGTGCAGGGATACGTAGCATCCTTGTAAAACCCATCATCGCAACAGATAGTTGGAAGACACAATTTAATCGTTTTTGGGAAAAAAGAATTATGGCCTATCTATTAGCAAAATACCCTGATATGGGCTGGCGAGGTGGAATCGAATGACAGAAGAATTACAATGTATCGGCTGTGGTGCCGTTATACAAACAAGCAAACCCGGTGAATTAGGATACACGCCGCAAACGGCTTTGGAAAAAGGGTTAGCTTCCGGGGAAGTCTATTGTCAGCGTTGTTTCAGATTACGCCATTATAATGAGATCCAAGATGTCTCATTGACGGATGACGACTTTTTACGCTTACTGAATGAATTAGGGCAAAAAGATGCATTGATTGTCAATGTGGTGGATATTTTTGACTTCAATGGTTCACTGATTCCAGGACTACACCGTTTTGTCGGTGATAATCCAGTACTTTTAGTGGGAAACAAAGTGGATATATTACCGAAATCATTGAAAAAACCTAAATTAACACAATGGATGAAGGAACGTGCTCACGAAGCAGGGATTCGTCCAGTAGATGTATTACTAACTAGTGCTAAGAAATCTCATGAGATGACGGAACTATTAGAAAAAATTGAAGAATACCGCGATGGACGGGATGTCTATATCGTCGGAGTAACAAACGTAGGGAAATCAACGCTTATCAATCAAATCATCAAAAATACAGCGGGAGTACAAGATGTGATCACAACCTCACAGTTTCCCGGAACGACCTTGGATAAAATCGAGATTCCTTTAGATGATGGACATTTTTTGATTGATACACCGGGGATCATCCATCGACATCAAATGGCGCACTACTTAGGTAAAAAAGATTTGCGGATCATTGCCCCGTTAAAAGAAATCAAACCTAAAGTTTATCAGCTGAATGAAGGGCAAACACTTTTCTTGGGTGGACTTGCAAGGTTTGATTTTATCAGCGGCAATCGTGCTTCATTTATTGCTTATGTGTCAAATGATGTAAATATTCATCGAACGAAACTGGAAAAAGCAGACGAATTTTATCAAAAACATGTAGGTGGATTATTACAGCCTCCTCGTCCTGATGAAGTCGAGGCATTTCCGGAGCTTGTTCGTTTTGAGTTTTCTGTGAAAGAAAAAACAGACATCGTTTTTGCCGGTCTAGGCTGGATCACTGTAACAGCGCCAGCAGTAATTGCGGGCTGGGCGCCAAAGGGTGTAGATGTATTGAAACGCAAAGCATTGATTTAAGGAAGAAGGAAAATTATGAGTTTAAGAGGAAAACAAAAGCGTTTTTTACGTAGCAAAGCGCATCATCTTCAGCCGATTTTTCAAATCGGTAAAGGTGGAATTAATTCAGCAATGATCGTCCAAATTGAAGAAGCTTTAGAAAAAAGAGAACTGATCAAAGTATCTCTACTTCAAAATACAGATGAGGTTGCAGAAGAAGCAGCTCAAGTATTAGAAAAAGAAATCGATTGTGAAATCGTCCAAATCATTGGACGAGTGATCGTATTATACAAACCTTCTACAAAAGAAAAGTATCAAAGGTTATCAAATGAAGTAAAAGCAATATAAGGAGTGACCATGATGAATACGCAAGCTAAGACATTTGTTCATTCACAACTATTTCCTAAAGAAATGCCTCAATTCTTAGAGAAGAAAAAGCAAGTAGGGATCCTAGGTGGAACGTTCAATCCCGTTCACCTTGCTCATTTAGTGATGGCTGAACAAGCTGGCCGGAATTTAGGTCTTGACCGCGTATTTTTAATGCCTTCTTATCAGCCGCCTCATGTTGATGAGAAAGAGACGATTGATGCAAAACACCGACTCAACATGTTGGAATTAGCGGTGGAAGACAACCCTTTTTTGCAGATTGAAACGATTGAATTAGCTCGTGGTGGGAAAAGCTACACCTATGATACGATGAAGGAATTGACACAAAACAATCCGGATACAGATTATTACTTTATTATCGGCGGGGATATGGTAGAATATTTGCCAAAATGGTATAAAATTGATGAGTTGACTTCGATGGTCAATTTTGTGGGCATACGTCGACCAGGTTACACAACAGATACGCCATATCCTGTGATTTGGGTAGATGTACCTGAAATCGACATAAGTTCCACAAAAATACGTCAAAAGATCAAAGAAGGCTGTTCTATCCGCTATCTTGTTCCAGATAAAGTAATTGATTATATCCAAAATGAAGGGTTGTATGAAGATGGACTATAGTAATGAATATACTGCTTATTCTAGAGAAAACCTGATGCAAAAAATACAGATGAGAATGAGCGAACAACGTTTCAAGCATGTGCTTGGAGTAGAAGAAACAGCTGTTGCTCTTGCCAAAAAATACGGTGCTTCTCCTGAAAAAGCTAGTATCGCTGCATTGACACACGATTATGCGAAAGAACGACCAGATGAGGAGTTCAAAATGGTGATCGTAAGAGACGGTTTTGATCCAGAATTATTGAATTATAATAATGCTATCTGGCATGGGCTTGTTGGTGCTTCATTTGTAGAACGGGAATTAGGAATCACTGATTCAGAGATTCTTCACGCGATACGAGTGCATACGACTGGCGCTGCTAAAATGAGTCTCCTGGACAAAATCATTTATGTAGCAGATTATATTGAACCAGGTCGGGATTTTCCTGGGGTGCAAGATGCACGGACAATTGCATGGGTTGATCTAGATGAAGCAGTAGCATTTGAAACAAAACATACGCTATCCCATCTACTTGCACAAGAACAACAGATTTATCCAAAAACAATCGAAACATATAATTACTGGGTAGCAAAAAAATAAGCCACTCAATATTAGGAGGAAATCATCATAGATAGTAAAGAACAATTAAAAATTGCGGTTAAAGCAGCAGATTCAAAACGGGCAGAAGACATTATCGCTTTAGACGTTCGAAATGTTTCCTTGTTAGCAGATTATTTTATGATCTGTTCAGCAAATAGTGAACGTCAAATCAACGCAATTACAGAAGAAATCATTGATAAAGAAGAAGAAAACAAATATGAAGTAAAACGTATTGAAGGAAAAGAAGGCGGAAAATGGGTATTGATCGACCTTGGAGATTTGATCGTACATGTTTTCCATGCGCCAGAACGAAGCTTCTATAATTTGGAAAAACTATGGTCAGATGCGCCGTTAGTCGATCTTAATGAATGGTTGGATTAACATGGCTTATGAAACATTTGCTTTCATTTACGATGAAGTGATGGACGAAATGCTTTACCAGCAGTGGTTAGCTTTTTCGAAACGTCATTTGCAAGAAGACACAAAAAATATTTTGGAACTGGCGTGCGGTACTGGAGCATTAGCGGTTGCCTTTGCAAAAGATGGATATGAAGTGACAGGGTTAGACCTTTCAGAAGAGATGTTGATGATCGCAAGCCAGCGAGCATATGAAGAAGACGCATCGATCCAATTTGTAGAAGGCAATATGCTCGATTTATCAGAAATCGGTCAATATCAAGCAATTACTTGTTTTTCTGATTCGTTGTGCTACATGAAAAATAGACAAGAGGTACAGCAAGTTTTTGATGAAGTCTATCAAGCGTTAGAAGAAAATGGCCGATTTTTATTTGACGTGCACTCCACCTATCAAGTAGACGAGGTTTTTCCAGAATATAGCTATCATTATCAAGGGGATAATTTTGCTTTTTTATGGGATAGCTATCCAGGAAGTGAGAAACACAGCATCGAACATTTTTTGACTTTTTTCGTTGAGGAACCAGAAGGATCTGGGCGATTTATCCGTGAAGATGAACTACATGAAGAGCGTACCTATCCATTGGAAAGCTATTTAAGAATGCTGGAAAACAGTGGGTTTTCGAAAGTCGAAGCATTTTCTGATTTTACAGACGAAGCAGCATCAGAGAAATCAAAGCGCTGGTTCTTCGTAGCATACAAAGACTAGCAATTTTGCCTGCTCGAGTTAACAAGAAAAAGAATAAATCTTCAACATAAATTATATATCCGAACGATATAGGCATTGCTCTTGCGGTGCAGCTTTTCTTCGCAGAAGTATTGTGTTTGCGAGAATAGTTTATATAGTTCGGGTATTTTTTCTGATTTTTGACTTTTCCTTACTTGTCTCTAGTGTTTTTTTATCGATAAACTATGAAGGAGGACGGACATGAAAAGCTGCGGGATTATCGTAGAGTACAATCCATTTCACAATGGACATCGCTATCATGCTGAAATGGCACGAAAAACAACAGGAGCAGAGGTCGTCATTGCTGTAATGAGCGGGAATTTTTTGCAACGAGGCGAACCGGCTATCATCGATAAATGGCATCGTGCGAATGAAGCTTTGCAAAATGGTGTGGATTTAGTAGTAGAGCTTCCTGTCGAATGGGCGGTTCAGTCAGCTGATTATTTCGCTAAAGGTGCAGTGAAAATCTTGCAAGCATTGGACTGTGACAGTTTGTGTTTTGGAACAGAAGAAGAGACCTCGTTTGACTATGGTAGTTTCGGCCGATTTGTTCAACAGAATCAAGATAAGATAGAAGAGTCTTTTCACGAACTGTCTGATCAAACGTATAGTTATCCGCAAAAAATGACTGCAGTTTTTCGCAGTCTGTATCCCGATATTGCGCTTGATTTTTCTTCACCCAATCATATTTTAGGATTAAGTTATGCAAAAGAAAATGCTAAGTATATCCACCCTATGGAGTTACATCCGATCCAGCGTAAAAGTGCAGGCTATCATGAAAAAACAATCAAAGATCAAACAATAGCCAGTGCAACAGCCATTCGCCATGCGTTAGAAGAAGGAAAAAGGATCGCTGGACTTGTGCCATTTCAGACAGAAGAAGATCTTTCCACTTGTTCGTTACAGACTTGGGAATCCTATTGGCCGTATTTGCGTTATCGGTTGTTATCTTCTACTTTGATGGAATTGACAGATATCTATCAGATGACCGAAGGAATAGAAACTCGCATGAAGACAGCAGCTGCAACAGCTAACGGTTTTGCAGATTTTGTATCAAAAGTAAAAACAAAGAGATATACATGGACGCGGATCCAACGATTATCTTGTTATGTCTTGCTGAATATCAAAAAGCAAGAGATTCCTATCCAACAAAATAAAAATTATCTTCGACTACTTGGATTTACCGATGCTGGAAGAAGATTCTTAAAAGAAAAAAAAGAGATTTCTATTTATTCCCGAATCGGAAAAAAAGAGGCACAAGAAGCGGAACTGTTAGTTAGAAGTGATCAAATCTATCAATTGGGAGGCAATATTCCAGAACAGAATTTCGGACAAATCCCAATCCAAGTATAGACCTTTGACTGAAAATGAGAAGAATGAAGGAAGAAAGAAAAAAAGCTTCACAGAATCGTGATTCACAAGTATAATGGAACAGGACGTTTTTGCGTTATGAAACTATCAAATCAGAAAGCGAAGTGAAAATATGGGACGTAAATGGGCAAATATCGTAGCAAAGAAAACTGCTAAAGATGCTAATAATAGCCGGATTTATGCAAAATTTGGGATTGAAATCTACGCGGCAGCAAAATCAGGTGATCCTGATCCGCATGCAAACCAAAAACTACGTTTCGTCATTGATCGCGCTAAAACTTATAATGTACCAAAACATATTATTGACCGAGCAATCGAAAAAGCAAAAGGTGCAGGAGATGAAACATACTCTGAATTACGTTATGAAGGATTTGGACCAAGCGGCTCAATGGTGATCGTTGATACATTGACAAACAATGTGAATCGAACAGCAGCAGACGTACGAGCAGCATTTGGGAAAAATGGCGGGAACATGGGTGTTTCTGGAGCGGTTTCTTATATGTTTGACAATACAGCGATCTTTGCATTTGCAGGAGAAGACGCTGATGAGATCCTTGAATATCTAATGGAAAAAGACATCGACGTTCGTGATGTGATAGAAGAAGATGGACAAATCATCGTTTACGGTGAAGTAGCGGATTTCCATAGTATCCAAGAAGCATTAAAAGAAAAAGGAATCACTGATTTTTCAATTGCTGAGATCCAAATGATTCCTCAAACCGAAGTTACATTATCTTCAGAAGACCAAGAAACATTTGAAAAAATGATTGATGCGCTAGAAGATCTAGAAGATGTACAGCATGTGTTCCATAATGTGGCATTAGAAGACTAAGCAATCAGTTTTAACGAAAAGCATTCAGTCTTTTTCAAAAAGCAGGACAATCTCACTAACAGATTGTCTTGTTTTTTTGTGTGATTTATTTTCTATTCTAATTCAACCTGTGGTATGATGAGAGCATAAGTATCATATGAAATGATATGAAGTATGTGGAAGATGGACGGGGAAGAATATGGAAGCAAAAATCACTTTAGAACCTTTTGAACGTATCTTAAGCGGTTACCGCAAAGTAGAAGAGTTAGCAGTGAACGTAACTGATTGTTCAAAATTAGCGCAAAAATACGCAAGATTCGGCGTTGAAGGCTATCGATTAGGAAACTATGTCGGTACAGGGTATCTGAACCGTTATTTAGAGTGTATGGTGGACCGCGCACCAATGCTGATTTATAGACAAAAATATTTGATTCCGCTGCTTTTTCGTCGTTCTGATTCAGCCTTTCGGTTATTTGAAGAAGAGTATCGGATGGAGGCTTTCTTTCTACTATTGGAGTGGAGCTTAAAGCATCATCCTGAAAAAATTCTCATCGAAAGAAATGAGAAGATAGATACGAAAAAAAATAAAGTGGTCGATAGTGCATACCTAGCATTTCGTGTATCAGAAATTTTGGATTGTGGGGGGTATCCAATCAGCAATTTCCAATCAATCGATCAGTTCATTGAATGGAACCGAATTTACCGATTGATCGACAATGGCGGTATTGGACGTCATAGTAAGGTATTTGACCCAGAATATCCAGAAAACATGGAAGAACTGAAAATGATTATTTCGCTTGTCAAATTAAAATATCCTGAAACAGATTTGGATTTATATATAGAATAAATGATAGAATTACTTTTTCTGCAATTATTACTGTAACTAAAAAGACAACTGCTAACATTAACGATAGCAGTTGTCTTTTTAGTTACAATACTTTTTTCTCATAAGATGAAATATCCATATTGTTTAACAAAGGACTTTCATTATTGGAGGTAAAAAGTGTCAATTCATGCATCGCACGTGTACACATGGTGTAAAGGATCAATTTGTCTTGTTGAGAAGAAAAATGATCTGCATCTACATCCCACAAGAAAACTCGGTCAAACTCCAGACCTTTTGCTAAAAAGGCCGGAAGTAAAATAATGGAACGCTTCATAAAATCACTCTCATTTAAAATCAGCTGGACTTGTTGTTTCAACTCGTCTGGCAGTTGAGCATAAAGAGTCTCGCATTCTTCTTGGGTTTTAGCAATGATTGCTGTACGCCAATACCGGGCTTTTCCCTGAGTCGTTCGAATGGTATCTGCTAACCAATTCAGTTTGACATCATCAGTTGTTCCTTGGATGAGCAAAGGCAAATCGCCTTTTCTTGCTGTAGTCTCTACTTGATGTTCTTTTGCAATAAAGTGATTAGCAAAATCAGTGATTTCTTTTGTGGAACGATAGCTTGTCGTTAATTGGAAACGGGTGACTTCACGGTCCACGAAAAGTTCTTCCAATGATCCCACGATTGTTTCATTTCCAAAGACATTTTGATTTAGATCTCCACAGAAAGTCAAATTTGCTTTTGGGAACAAGGCTTGCAACAATGCGACTTGTGATGGTGCGAAATCCTGCATTTCATCAATAAAGATATAGCGAGCTTTGTGTGTGACCGTCACCGGATACGTTCGGCGCATCAGTAAAAAGAATAGGACAGCATCCTCTTGGGGCAACTCTCTTTGACGCAAATGTGTACGAATAGTTGCTAAATGTTCTTGCCATCTGGTCTCGCTGATTTTATGCCGTGTCAGAAGAGAAAGTGGCACAGTTTGTAAAAAGTGGAGATATTGTTTCGTTATATTGACAAATTGATAATTCATGATTCCTCGATGAATTCGACGGAATCGTTTACGTACGATTTGGTTAGCCAGTTTTTTACGTAAGGAACGCTCCTTTTGTTCTGTATATTCAAGATTAGGATCTGTTGCGTATAGTTCTTGGAGCTGCTCTTCCGCGAGATCTTTGACCCATTGCTGACGTGTTTCATCTTTTTGCAGACCGCCTAATTTTTTCAGTAGTTTTGTTTGTAATAGAGAGAGTCTGTGATGCAAGGGAAGTTGTTCATTTGTTTCTTTATACCATTGGCGAATCGATTCCTTTGATAGGATCGTACGGCCATTTATTTTCATATCACGGAACAAGGGACCGTAGCTTGTGATGCTTTGGATATAGCGATCAATCTGATCCACTAAGGTCAATCCGCTTTTCATCACTTGTATCGGATCTTTTTCGCCTAGCAAAAAACCACTTTCTTGTTGCTGTTCGTCTAATAAAGAAAACTCTGGCAACAGCTGTGAAATATAATTTTTGAATGTTTGTGTAGGCACACCGCTTTCACCTAATGAAGGCAATACAGTCGAGATATAATCAGAAAACAAATGGTTTGGTGAAAATAGAAGCACGTTTTCTGCCTCTAGCCATTTGCGATTATGATACAACAGAAAAGCAATACGTTGAAGCAGAGCAGACGTTTTTCCGCTTCCGGCGATTCCTTCAATCAGCATCACTTTACTTGTTGTGTCCCGAATGATTGCATTTTGTGCTTTTTGTATCGTAGAGACGATATTTTTCATATGGTTGCTTGATGCTTCGTCCAATATCTCTAGCAAAAAGTCATCGTTGATTACTTCCGACGTATCTACCATAGATAAAATACGTCCTTCTTGGATTTTAAATTGTCGTTTCAACTGCAGATCGACATCTATTCTATCTGTTTCAGTTTCATAAAATGCGGGACCAATCTCACCTTCATAATAAAGGTTGGCAATTGGTGCGCGCCAGTCAATAACAATTGTTTCTTCTGCTAGATCTCTTAAAGAAGCGATACCTAGATACAATGTTTCTGTTTCACGGTCTTCTTTAAAATCGATACGGGCAAAGTAAGGACTGTCTTTCATAACAGACAACGTTTGTAGGCGTTTTTGCTGCGCCTCAAGAGTATGATATTTTAAAAGCAATTCTTGCTCATGTTGGCGATATTCAACAGCAGATTCATAAAAAGTTTCATTGGAACCAGCTCGAATCTTGTGATTAGCTGTGTCTTTTGTCGAATGATTCATTTCTTGAGTCAATTCTCGTTGTTTTGTATCCAGCATATTTTGTTCGATCTGGATTAGTTCGATCGTTTCATCCACGTGCGTTTGTTCTAGTTGTTTCTCATTCATCACATGTTTGCTCCTTCCGCCGTAAATAACGAATTAAAAGTATAGCACAGTTTTTCGAAAAAAGGTACTTTTTAACGGATGAATCGAAAAAAGTCCTCTTTGCTCGATAGATTCGTTTGTCGGACTGGCGACTATTGGAAACGCTGATAGTGATAGTTGTTTTCAATTAAGGCCTATTGTTTTAAAAAGTGTTAAGCAAGGACTAAGCTTAAGAGAAAGAGAGGCAATTGAAGATGGATGACTAACCTCTAAGTCACAAAAAAGAGGAGAAGAAACTATGACACATTTTAAAAAATTTTTACTTACTTTATTTATTGGCGGAGTAGCTTTGTTAAGTGAATTTGTTTTCCATCAGCCGGGACTTGCTTTTATGATTGTTGCATTTACTGGAGGGATTCTCGCCTTCTTGATGTTTTTGGAAATGATCAAAACATTGCGTTCAGGAAGATATGGTGTAGATATATTAGCGATTACCGCAATCCTTGCAACATTAGCCGTCAAAGAATATTGGGCTAGTTTGATGATATTGATCATGCTTACAGGTGGAGATAGTCTAGAAGATTACGCGAATAAACGAGCAGGTAAAGAATTGCAATCTTTATTAGACAACACCCCAAGAATCGCCCATCGATTCAAAGAAGGAAGATGGCAGGATATAGTAATTGATGAAATAAATGTGGATGATCAGCTGCTAGTCAAGCCTGGCGAGCTTGTACCAGTTGATGGTCGAGTGATCAAAGGAGAATCATCAGTCGATGAATCTTCTTTGACAGGAGAGTCTCGTCCAGAAACAAAGAAACCTGGAGATCAGATCATGTCTGGGTCTTTAAATGGAGACGGATCAATCCAAATGATTGCTGAAAAACGCGCTGCAGATAGCCAATATCAAATGATCATTAAATTAGTCGAAGAATCAAAAGAAAAACCTGCCCGATTCGTCCGTTTAGCTGATCGTTATGCGGTTCCCTTTACATTGATCGCATATTTGATTGGCGGTATTTCTTGGTGGTTCTCAAAAGATCCTTTGCGTTTTGCAGAAGTATTGGTCGTAGCATCGCCTTGTCCATTGATTTTAGCTGCGCCGATCGCTTTAGTTGCTGGGATGAGCCGTTCAAGTAAAAACGGGATTGTTGTTAAAACTGGAACAACGATTGAAAAGCTCGCACGTACAAAAACGATTGCTTTTGATAAAACAGGAACGCTTACCAAAGGAATATTAGAAGTAGAGGCGATTCAACCAGTCAATGGAATGAAAAAAGAAGAGCTACTTATGTATGCAGCAAGTGCAGAACAGGAATCTAGCCATATCTTAGCTCGTTCGTTAGTGAACAACGTGAAAAACAGCCAACTGTATCCTGTTAGTCAACTGAAAGAAGTGACAGGTCAAGGAATCCAAGCAGTAGTCAATAATCATGACGTAAAGATTGGACGCGCTTCTTTTGTTTCAGTGGAAGAAATCGAGACTTCTGAAACAGCAATCTATGTAGCCATTGATCAATCCTTTGCAGGAACCATCCTATTTTCGGATCAGATTCGCTCAGAAGCAGCAAGGACAATCAAAGAGCTAAGAAATCTTGGTGTGAAAAATTTGATGATGATTACCGGAGATGGATCAGCCATTGCTCAAGCGATTGCAGAGGAAGTCAAATTAGATTCTGTACATGCTCATTGCTTGCCTCAAGACAAATTGACTATTTTAGAAAGTATCCCTAAAGATCAACGACCTGTGGCGATGGTAGGAGACGGCGTGAATGACGCACCAGCACTTGCTGCTGCAGATATCGGCATTGCAATGGGCGCTCATGGTTCTACAGCTGCTAGTGAAAGTGCAGATGCGGTCATCTTGAAAGATGATCTTTTACGTGTAGCAAAAGCAGTAGTGATCTCAAAAGATACGATGAGAATAGCGAAACAATCTGTACTGATTGGCATCTTTATTTGTATTTTTTTGATGTTAATTGCAAGTACGGGTCTGGTTCCTGCGTTATTCGGGGCTGTTTTGCAAGAAGTCGTGGATACGGTCTCTATCCTGAGTGCGCTGAGAGCAAAAAAAGACCCAGCCATTTTTCCGGATTCAGTACCCAAGACAAACATAGTATGATAGAATCGAGATGAAAAAAGAACGATCAGAAAGAGGAGAGAACATTATGCCATTCGTACATGTCGAATTAGTAGAAGGTCGCAGTCCGGAACAATTAGAAAATATGATGAAAGATATCACGGAAGCTGTTCATAAAAACACGCAAGCACCAAAAGAACACATCCATGTTATCATCAACGAGATGAAAAAAGGAACATACGGTGTAAATGGGGAATGGAAAAAATAAGTTTGGTTTCACACTTGATTTTTCTATTTATTAGTGGTTAAATAAACACATAATTGATTGATGAGAAAGCCAACTGAATTTGAGAGTCTTCGATAAGAGAGGAAAAGCTAGGCTGAAACTTTTCCAGGAGAAAACCAAAGGATGACCACTTTCGAAACCCTTGTTGAAGCAAGGGCGGTCGGACCGTTACAACGTTTGAGGAACGCATGTGCGTTTGAACATTAGGTGGAACCACGAACTTTTCGTCCTAGTATCTCTTTTCAAGAGATGCTAGGATTTTTTGTTTTTCAGCTTGATGATCTGATCAATCAAAACATTTCAAGGAGGAAACTATTATGATAAAAATTACTTTTCCAGATGGTGCAGTCAAAGAATTTGAGGCTGGTACAACAACATTGGCAATCGCTGAAAGTATTTCAAAAAGCTTAGCAAAAAAAGCTTTAGCTGGTAAAGTGAACGGCAAACTTATTGATTTGACTCGTCCAATCGAGGAAGATGCAAGTATTGAGATCGTCACACCAGACCATGAAGATGCACTTGGATTAGTCCGACATTCAGCAGCTCATTTGATGGCTCAAGCAATGCGCCGCCTCTATCCAAATATCCACTTTGGTGTTGGGCCAGCTATTGATTCAGGGTTTTACTATGATACAGACAATGGACAAAATCAAGTAACTGCAGAAGATCTTCCCGCAATCGAAGCAGAGATGATGAAAATCGTCAAAGAAAATCTGCCAATCGAACGCCGTGTTCTTTCGAAACAAGAAGCATTAGAAATTTTTGCAAGTGACCCGTACAAAGTAGAACTGATTAGTGAATTGCCAGAAGAAGAAGTGATTACTGCCTATCAACAAGGTGAATTCATCGATTTGTGCCGTGGACCACATGTTCCGTCTACTGGTCGTATACAAGTATTCAAATTATTATCAGTGGCAGGTGCTTACTGGCGTGGAAACTCAAACAATCAAATGATGCAACGAGTTTACGGAACAGCCTTTTTTGATAAAAAAGCTTTGAAAGAATATATCCGTCTGCGTGAAGAAGCAAAAGAAAGAGATCATCGTAAACTAGGGAAAGAACTTGACTTGTTTATGGTTTCTCCAGAAGTTGGTTCTGGTTTGCCATTCTGGCTTCCAAAAGGGGCAACAATCCGACGTACGATCGAACGTTATATCGTAGACAAAGAAGTTAGTCTAGGTTACCAACATGTGTATACACCGATCATGGGAGATGTTGAGTTGTACAAAACATCTGGACACTGGGATCATTATCAAGAAGACATGTTCCCGCCAATGGATATGGGAGATGGCGAAATGCTTGTTCTTCGTCCAATGAACTGCCCTCATCACATGATGGTCTACAAAAACGCCATCCATTCTTACCGTGAATTACCAATTCGTATCGCTGAATTAGGAATGATGCACCGCTATGAAAAATCAGGTGCTTTGTCAGGTTTACAACGTGTACGAGAAATGACGTTGAACGATGGTCATACATTTGTTCGTCCTGACCAAATCAAAGATGAATTTAAGCGTACGCTTGAATTGATGGTCGCAGTATATGCTGACTTCAATATTACAGATTATCGTTTCCGCTTAAGCTACCGCGATCCAAACAATACAGATAAATATTTTGATGATGATGCAATGTGGGAAAAAGCCCAAGCAATGCTGAAAGCTGCTATGGATGAATTAGAGCTAGATTACTTTGAAGCAGAAGGTGAAGCAGCCTTTTACGGACCAAAATTAGATGTCCAAGTCAAAACAGCTCTTGGGACAGAAGAAACATTGTCAACTATACAATTAGACTTCTTATTGCCAGAACGCTTTGATTTGACATATGTTGGAGAAGATGGGGAAAATACACATCGTCCAGTAGTTATCCACCGCGGAATCGTTTCTACGATGGAACGTTTTGTCGCCTATTTGACAGAAGTATACAAAGGTGCTTTTCCAACATGGCTAGCACCAATACAAGCGACAATCATCCCTGTTTCTGTTGATGCACATGGCGATTATGCTTATGAAATCAAAGAACGCTTGCAAATGAAAGGTTTACGTGTAGAAGTCGATGACCGCAATGAAAAAATGGGCTATAAGATTCGTGCCTCTCAAACACAAAAAATTCCTTACCAATTAGTTGTCGGTGATAAAGAATTGGAAGATGCAACAGTGAATGTACGTCGTTACGGAAGCAAAGAAACAGCTGTAGAAGATTTGAATATCTTTATTGATGCTATGGAAGCAGAAGTCAAAAATTACAGCAGAGAAAACAAATAGATAAAACATCTATAAAAAAGCACTAAATAAAAAACAATCCAAACAATAGAGAACAGATATTCCACAATCCCACAGATGGTCAATAGAATTTGTGGGATTGATGGAATGAGCTATCCTATCGTGCGGATTGTTTTTTTGTTTTTTTATCCAGTACACGACCGTTAACAAGGAACTGATATGGTATACTTACATAGACGATTATTAAAAGGATGGAGGAACTTATGAGCGTAATTAGTCGTATTGAAAGTATGATGGAAGATTATTCTTCAGCAGAAAAAAAGTTGGCCAACTACATTATTGGAAATATTGAGAAGGTCCCCACAATGACAGCTAATGAATTAGCGGAAGCTTCAGGTTTGAGTGCGCCGACAGTTGTACGTTTTTCAAAAAAAATCGGGTTTCAAAGTTTGACGGACTTCAAAATCACAATTTCAACAGAACTACAGACTGGAATCGATGAAGGATTTAGCGATATCGAAGCAAATGAGTCCTTTTACTCTATCAAAAACAAACTTGGGAACAATGCGCAAGTAGCGATAAAAGAAACAGTAGATATTCTGGAAGAAGAAACGATCCAAAAAGTCGTAGAATGTTTGGAATCGGCTGAGTCTGTTTTTTTATATGGTGTTGGTGCCTCTTCTTTAGTGGTAGAAGACATTCTGCAAAAATGGTCTCGTGTCGGTAAGCCAATCATTTTTGAAAAAGATATCCATGTCTTGCTCCCACAACTTGTCAGCAATGAGAAGAAGAAAGTACTTTGGCTTGTTTCGAACTCAGGGAGAAGCGCAGATGTAGTTGCATTAGCTGAGCTAGCAAAAAATATGAATATCGAGATCATTGCGTTGACGCAATTTGGAAATAACCCACTTAGCAAGATAGCCGATGTACTCGTACAAACATCAAGACCGAAAGAAATCACCAATCGAAGTGCGGCAACCAATTCACTTTTGGCCCAATTCGCTACGATTGATATCATTTTTTATTTTTATATGGCTAAAAACGAATCACTTAGTGAAAAAGTGAAAAAAACAAGAGAAGCAATCCAAGACTATTTTATGGATTCAAAATAAAAAAACTAAATTTACCTTACTATTTTTGATATAAGTTTTTTTAGAATAACAACTTATAGTTTTCCACAAAGAAATGTTCTATTAAAGTGTTTCACGACTTTAGAAAGCATAATTTTCAAAAATAAGTTTAGTTTTTAATGAAAAAAATAGTTGGATATGCAACTTCAGAGGTTTGCTGTGAAACAAAAAGTTGATTTTATCTTGAAATTAGGTAAAGAATTTCTTGCTCCGCTCATTTTTTCTTTTTTATTAAGAAGTTTTTGGGTACAATGAAGCATGAATGTAAATAGGCGGAAGGATAGGAAATGATGAAAGATTTTATGAAAAAAATAGTAAATACTTCTTGGATAGAAAAAATAAGAAAAGGGGCACAAGAGCCTAAAAACAAAACGTTTCGTCGGTCGCATGTTCCTTTTCGCTTAAATTTTCTTTTTTTCATTATATTTACGTTATTTGTTGCGTTGATTGCTCGATTGGGCTATTTGCAGATCGTGAATGGTGAAGAGATGGAAGCGCGAGTGAAATCTACTTCTACGATTACAGTCCAAGAAAGTACCCCTCGTGGAATGATCTACGATTCCACAGGAAAAGCGTTAGTCACAAATAAAGCGAATCAGGCAATCACCTATACGAGGGGCACACAAGTGACGGCTAAAGACCTACTTGAAATCGCAACGAAGCTGAACTCGCTGATTGATGTGCCGGCAGATGAAAATCTGACAGATAGAGATAAAAAAGATTTTTGGCTGGCTGATCCGGAACATTTGAAGGAAGCCACAAAAAGACTTTCGGCAAAAGAAAAGCAATTAGGAAACAGCGAACAATACAGCGCGATGGTCAATAAAGTAACAGATGATGAGATCAACTTGAACGAGGAACAATTAAAGATTGCTACCATCTTTAAACGGATGAACAGTGCATACGAATTAAACACAGTCTATATCAAGAACTCTGGTGTTACTGACCAAGAATTAGCTGTTGTGGCGGAACGTGCTTCTGAGCTTCCAGGAGTTTCGACAGGCACAGACTGGACACGCGAATATAACGCAGCAGATTCACTGAAAAGTATTTTAGGTAGTGTGACGACTGAAAAACAAGGTCTTCCGGCAGATGAAGCAGAGAAGTATTTAGCAAAAGGGTATTCTCGAAATGATCGTGTGGGACAAAGTTATTTGGAAAAACAATATGAAGATGTCCTACAAGGAACCAAAACCCAATATGAAGTTTCTCTTGATAATGAAGGCAATGTTTCGAATCAAAAAGAAATCTTCTCTGGGGAAAAAGGTTCTAATTTAATGTTATCGATGAATGCAGAATTCCAATCGAAAGTAGAAGAAATCTTAAAAAGAAATTATCAAACATTGATCAATAACGGTAAAGCACAGTACTCGCCTGGTGCTTATGCAGTAGCCATGAATCCTCAGACAGGAGAAGTGTTAGCCATGACTGGTTTCAGTCATGAGCAAGGTTCCAAGGAAATCACCGAGAATGCTTTGGGCACAATCACTAGCGCTTTTGCTCCAGGGTCTGTAGTCAAGGCCGGTACTTTGACAGCAGGTTGGGCAAGTAACGCGATCAGCGGAAATCAAGTGTTGATTGATGAACCGATTCGTCTACAAGGTGCTTCAGAAAAAAGCTCTGTCTTTAACCGAAACGGACAAGTTGCTCTTGATGCAGTCAAAGCATTGGAATTGTCTTCTAATACGTATATGATCAAAGTGGCATTAAAGATGCTAGGGCTAGACTATACTCCTGGAATGGGACTACCTAGTTTAGACGAAGAAGCTAAAGCTTATCAACAATTGAGAGACTCTTTCAAAGAGTTTGGTCTTGGTACAACGACTGGGATCGATTTGCCGAATGAATCTCCTGGGATTTCACGCTCTGTTGAGTATATGAAGAAGTTCAATGCGGATAATGGCAAAGAATGGTATACTCCAGGTAACTTTACCGATTTGGCATTTGGACAGTTTGACACATATACACCGATCCAATTAGCTCAATATGCTTCAACAGTCGCTAATGGCGGGAAACGAGTACAGCCTCACCTAGTCAAAGCAATCTATGGCAATGACGAAAATGGGAATTTGGGTGAAGTGAAAAAAGAAATTGGCACGACAGCAGAAAATACGGTCAATATATCTGCAGAAAATATGGCAATCCTCCGTGAAGGATTCCATCAGGTTGTTCATGGTACCGACCCTTACACAACAGCTAAACCATTAGCCAGTGCGAAAATGGACCTTTCTGCAAAAACAGGGACTGCAGAAACGGTTGCGGAAGGTCACCCAGATATTACGACAGTCAATAGTAATATTGTGGCATACGGACCAACAGACAATCCGGAAATCGCAATCAGTGTTGTCTTGCCGAACTTATTAGATGAACAAGACCACATGAACTTGACGATTGCTAAAGAAATAATGGACGCGTATTATGATATGTTCATGGCAAAATAAAAAAGAGGTCGTGAAAAAGCAGCTTAGTTTCGAGTATGAAGAAAAATTTTGTGAAAATAGCTTCTCACATTTTTGCTTAAAATTGACTTCATACCGAGAAACTGGCTTTTGAACACCGTTTAAAGAAGAGGTTGTGAAATTAGCGCCCTGACCTGAGTATTAGAGAAACAAAACGGCAAAATAGCTTCTCATATTTTGCCGTTTTTGAGCTAATACCGAAGGACAGCTGATTGAGCACCGTTTACTCGGCAAAAAAGGTTGTGACAAAAATTGTCACAACCTTTTTTAGTGGAATCTAATTCTCTATTGTAGTTTAAGTAATTTTTCCAGATAAACAGCTAAACCGTCTTCTTGATTGCTCAAAGGAGTGACATCATTTGCGATGCCTTTGAGCTGATCAGTACCATTAGCCATAGCCACTCCCCATCCTGCATAATCCAGCAGTTCCAAATCGTTATGCTCATCACCAAAAGCAATCACGTCTTGTTGATCAATCGATAGGTAGTTAGCAATCTCTTGCACACCTTTTGCTTTTTGGATTCCTTTTGAAACAATCTCTAAGATCGCCGTGGGACCGCCCCATGTACGAACATCCACATAACTGCCAAATTGACGTGTTAATTCAGCAGATACAGCTTCTGCAAAACGCTTGTCTGTTCGGACAAGCAAAGATGTAGGATTTGTCGTCAGATTTTTAGGAGAAAGCAAGTTTTTCTCTCCAGGACGTGAAGAAGCAAAAATTTTTTCATCAAAGAAGTCAAAGCTGTCGATAAAAAAAGTATCCCGATTTTCAGCAGCGATAAAGTCTAGATTCAATTGTTTTTTTTGCGATAAGATTTCAAAAGCAATTTCACGATTAATCAACGTTTCTCTTTCGCCATCCCAATGTTGATTAGGGATATGCACCAGTGCGCCGTTAAAATTAACCATCGGTGTTGTTAACTCTAATTGTTGGTAAAATTGATGGCTCATTCGAAATGGGCGTCCAGTAGCGATACTGACATGATGACCAGCATTGATTGCTTTTTTCAGGGTCTCTTTTGTTTTAGAGGTAATCATCGAATCTTGATTGAGGGTGGTTCCGTCCAGATCGATGGCAATTAATTTTTTATTCAATAAAGGTCCTTCCTTCCTCAACTAGCATTTGTTTTAGTCTAGCATATTTTAGGTAATTAACAAGAGCAATCAGTTATTCCTAACAAAAAATACAGTTATGGCTATGTAAATAAATGAATACGAGCTAAACACGAACATTAAGTATTGTTTTTGGTTTTTTTGTTAAAAAAACGTTGAAAAACGAATGAAACGTCTATATAATTTGAAATTGTTCGATGGATTTGCCATATTTTGCATATTTATTATTATTATAGTTTTCCATCAGAAAAAAATTCAGGGAGTGGAACTTTTTATGGAAAAGTTTTTCGGTTTAAAGAAAAACAATACAAATGTATCAACTGAAATAATGGCGGGAGTAACGACATTCTTTGCCATGAGTTATATCTTATTCGTAAATCCGACGATTTTATCAGCATCAGGTATGCCGTTCCAAGCAGTATTTCTAGCCACAATCATTGCATCAATCATTGGTACGCTAGTCATGGGATTGTTCGCGAATGTCCCATATGCTCAGGCACCTGGTATGGGATTGAACGCATTTTTCACTTTTACGGTCGTTTTCGGGCTTGGCTATTCTTGGCAACAAGCCCTGGCAATGGTTTTTATTTGCGGATTAATCAATATTTTTATTACTGTTACAAATATCCGAAAGATGATCATTCGGGCGATTCCTGAAAGTCTTCAACATGCGATTGGTGGCGGAATCGGTATTTTCGTTGCGTATGTCGGGATCAAAAATGCAGGATTCTTATCTTTTTCAGCAGACCAATCTGCTATTTCGAGTTCTGTCGTTGAAGGTGGAAAAGCAACAAATGTTACGATAAATGGCGGAATCGTTCCCGCGTTAGCCAATTTTGACAACGCACCTATCTTGTTAGCCGTGATTGGTTTGGTACTGACAGCCATTTTAGTTGTAAAAAACGTCCGTGGTGCTATTCTTATCGGTATCGTAGCGACCACAGTCCTTGGGATTTTTATGGGTGTGGTTGATTTAAGTTCCATTGATTGGCAAACGAATTCGTTAGGCAATTCATTTAAAGAATTAGGAACAACGTTCGGTGCAGCATTTGGTTCTGAAGGAATGCAATCTTTATTCAGTGATTCTTCCAAGATCCCTCAAGTATTGATGACAATCATCGCATTCAGTTTATCTGATACATTCGATACGATCGGAACATTTATCGGTACAGGACGCCGCACAGGTATTTTCTCAAAAGAGGACGAGATCGCATTGGAAGATGGTCGCGGGTTCAAAACAAAAATGGATAAAGCGCTATTTGCCGATGCAATCGCTACTTCCGTAGGTGCTATCTTTGGTACATCGAATACAACAACTTATGTCGAATCTGCAGCTGGGATCGGGGCCGGTGGACGTACTGGTTTGACTTCAGTAGTAGTGGCAGTGCTATTCGCATTAAGTAGTTTGTTCTCCCCGCTGATCGCTATCGTACCAAATCAAGCAACTGCGCCAGCACTGATTTTGGTCGGGGTAATGATGATGGCTTCTTTTGCAGACATCAAATGGCTAGATATGGAAGAAGCTTTACCAGCCTTCTTTGCATCGATCTTTATGGGATTGTGCTATAGCATTTCTTATGGGATTGCAGCAGGATTTATTTTCTATACAATTGTCAAAGTAATCAAAGGAAAATTCAATGAAGTTTCTGTTGCTTTGTGGATTGTTGATATTTTATTCATCATCAACTTCATCATTCTAGCAACGATTTAAATAAAGAGAAGGGATTGGAACAGCATTTGTTCTGGTCTCTTTTTGTTTTACATAAAAAGAACGTTACATATAAAATGATCTTTGCGGGATTTTTCTCTTTTTACTAGCGAGATCGTTGCTTGTTTATTCGAAAATAGGTATGATAAAAGAGACGAAAGAGGGATGATAGATGGAGATTAATTGGAGAAAAAATTTAGTGATTGCGTGGATTGGCTGTTTTTTCACTGGTGCAAGTATTAGTTTAGTTATGCCATTCATACCAGTTTATGTTGAGCAACTAGGAACACCAAAAGATCAAATCGAATTGTTTTCGGGACTAGCAATCTCTGTTACTGCTTTTGCATCTGCCGTGGTTGCACCAATCTGGGGAAATCTAGCTGATCGAAAAGGTCGAAAACTCATGATGATCCGTGCAGCAGCTGGGATGACGTTGACGATGGGTTCTTTAGCTTTTGTGCCGAACGCGTATTGGCTTTTGATCATGCGTTTTTGGAACGGGATTTTGTCTGGGTATATTCCAAATGCAACAGCAATGATCGCTTCACAAGCGCCTAGAGAAAAGAGCGGATGGGCGTTAGGAACATTATCCACCGGAGCGATTGCTGGGAATCTGATCGGACCTTCAATGGGCGGTGCATTGGCTCAGTGGTTTGGTATGGAAAATGTATTCTTGATCACAGGGGCTTTGTTGATGATCACAACGGTGCTGACCATCTTCTTAGTCAAAGAAGATTTCCATCCAATCGAGAAAAAAGATCTGATAAGCACCAAAGAAATTTTTTCAAAAATGGATCATCTCTCTATTTTGATTGGTCTCTTCATCACGACCTTGATTTTACAGATAGGGATCACTACGATCAGCCCTATTTTGACCTTATATATTCGTGAATTAAGCGGAAGTACAGAAAATATCCTGTTTGTCAGCGGCTTGATTGTTTCGATAGCTGGTGTTTCTGCAGTCTTTTCTTCACCAAAACTAGGAAAACTAGGGGATAAGATTGGGAATCAAAAAGTTTTAATTGGCGGACTCATCTTATCATTTTGCTGTTATTTGCCCATGGCGTTTGTCACGACACCACTCCAATTAGGTATACTTCGTTTTATTTTAGGCTTTTCAACTGGTGCTTTGATGCCTTCTGTCAATACACTGATCAGTAAGATCACGCCACAAGAAGGGGTTAGCCGAATCTATAGCTATAATCAGATGTTCAGTAACTTTGGACAGGTTCTAGGACCAATGCTGGGGTCGACAGTTGCGCATGCTTATAATTACAGTGCTGTTTTTATTGTGACAAGTTTATTCGTCCTGTCAAATATTCTTCTTTCTCTATTCAATTTTCGTAAAGTTCTTCGCAGTAGATTATAATAGTGGTGAAAATTGGAAATAAAAAAGAGCTTGAGATATCTCAAGCTCTTGGCTGGTTTTTTACGAATGGGCAGAGGTTTCTTTTCTTGGCGCAACTGCACCAATCAAAAGGATAATGACACCCGCAATTAATGAAATGATTGTTGTCAAAGTAAAATCATATGTTCCGCTTGTTAATGCAGCACCAATATAACCGACTACTTGACCTAGAACGACAGCCCAGAATAATGTAACGATATATCGCATAAAGAACACCTCTTTTCTATCTTAATTTTACCAGATTTTCTTTGAATGTAAAGAAACGAGACTAAATCTCAATAAAATTCGAGTTCTTGTGAAAGAACTCATTCCTACAGACTAGAAGCAAGCAAATGAAGTAGAATAATCAACTTCAGCACTTGTTATTTAATGAAAGTAAAAGGATCAGACCTTTTAACGCTAGTGAATTTTAACGAAAAAAAAGGCGGAATGCAAGATGTTTTTCCCACAACTTTATACAATTACTTCTTATTCTCTTTTACAAAGTACGATCCGTATTCGAGAATATGTACAAGAAGCAAAAAAACAAGGCTACACTTCATTAGCCATAACGGATAAAGATGTCTTATACGGTGCACCTGAATTCTATCGTATTTGTGTAGAAGAAGGAATACAGCCAATCATTGGATTACATCTTAGTTATACTTATGAAGAAAAAAATTATGGTTTGCTTGCGTACGCAAAAGATGAGACAGGTTATCAGCAGCTGATGAAACTTTCCAGTCGAAAAATGATCCAAGAAAAAATGGCACTTGATGATATGATAGAAACCGACCATCTAGTGTTTGTCGTTCCGGCAAATCATTCTGTTTCTGAGGCTTTCAATAAAGAGGAACATTTTTTCAGTCATTGGCAGTTTTTGCTTGAAAATGTTTTCGCTAAAGATTTTTATATCGGATTGTCAGAAAATACGCCTGATCAATTGCCTGAATGGTATCAGTATGTGACAAAAGAAAATTATCCGCTTTGTGCATTGCATCCAATCGCTAGTTTACAGCAAGAAGACCTTTTTGCGCTTGAAGTGATGAAGCATATCAAAGAGGGAAGTCAGATGCCTTTAGAAAGTTTATCTGCATCTTTACCATCAGCAAATGGTTACCTGCTTTCAGAACAAGAAATGATCAAACGATTCGAAGAAGCAGGCCTTTCACAAGCTGTAATAGGTGCTCAGCGCTTAGCCGAATCGATTTCATTTGAATTTCAGTTTCATCAGAAATTACTCCCACACTATCCTGTCCCTCAAGGAAAACAAGCTGGAGAATATTTAAGAGAGCTATGCTACTCGCAAGTAGAACATCGGATTGTTGATTATACAAAGGAGTACCGAGAACGTTTGGACTATGAGTTATCTGTCATCCATCAAATGGGATTCGATGATTATTTCCTGATCGTATGGGATGTAATGGCTTTTGCTCATAGAAATAAAATCGTTACCGGTGCAGGCCGTGGTTCTGCTGCTGGTTCATTAGTAGCCTATGTGTTAGAAATCACAGATGTGGATCCATTAGAGTATGACTTGCTATTCGAACGATTTTTAAATCCTGAACGTTTTACGATGCCGGATATTGATTTGGATATTCCTGACAACCGACGTGAGGAAGTATTGAACTATGTTCGAGAAAAGTATGGACAATATCACATGGCGCAAATCGCGACATTTGGTACAATGGCTGCAAAAATGGTTCTTAGAGATGCCGCTAGAGTGTTTGGTCTGTCACAAAGTGAAGCAAACCGCTGGTCAAAAGCAATACCAAACCAGCTGAAAATCACATTGACCCAAGCCTATAAAACATCGCGTCAACTAGTAGAATTAGTTCAGGCAAGCGAAAAAAACCAGCTTTTATTCAAAACCGCAGTGATTTTAGAAGGATTGCCAAGACACGTTTCGACTCACGCAGCAGGGGTAGTTATCAGCGATAGGAATCTACTTGAATTAGTACCGCTCCAACGCGGTTCTGATGAAGCTTTTCTGACCCAGTATACGATGAATGAGGTAGAAGCCATCGGTCTTTTGAAAATGGACTTTCTAGGACTACGCAATTTATCGATTATTGATTTTACTTTAAAGGCTGTTAAGCGAGTAGAAGGGCAGGAAATCCGATTAAAAGAGATTCCATTAAATGATGCAAAAACGCTACTCTTGTTTCAACGAGGCGAAACCTCAGGAGTATTTCAATTTGAATCTGCTGGTATTCGAAACGTTTTACGAAGATTAGGACCAGAAAACATCGAAGATATTGCCGCAGTCAATGCGTTGTATCGTCCAGGTCCTATGCAAAATATCGATACCTTCATTGCCAGAAAAAAAGGAAAAGAAGCTATTCGCTACCCCGATGATTCACTGATCCCGATTTTGAAAAACACATACGGGGTGATTGTCTATCAGGAACAAATCATGCAGATCGCCTCGACTATGGCTGGATTTACATTAGGACAGTCAGATATTTTGAGGCGGGCAGTTAGTAAAAAGAAAAAAGACGTATTAGATGAAGAAAAGTCGCATTTTGTATCAGGAGCATTACAACAAGGATATTCGGAAAAAACAGCAGTGACTGTATATGAATATATTGAAAAATTTGCAAACTATGGATTCAATCGGTCGCATGCATTTGCTTATTCCTTCGTGGGATTCCAAATGGCATATCTAAAGGCTCATCATCCAGGGGCTTTCTTCACTAGTCTAATGAATTCTGTTCGGCATAACACAACGAAATTGAAAGAATATATTGCTGAAGCACGTAAAAATAAACTCAAACTTTCTTCACCATCCATCAATCAAAGCAATTATAGTTTTGAGTTGGTCAATAAGGAAGAAATCAGATTCGGGCTGACAGCGATAAAAGGCATTCGACGTGATTTTGTAGAAGATGTATTGAATGAAAGAAAACAAAATGGCCCGTTCAAGTCAGTAGATCAATTCCTCATACGGATCGATAAGCGGTGGCTGAAATTAGAGTTGCTGCAATCACTGACAGCAGTAGGCGTTTTTGATGAATTATCTCCTAACAGGAAACAATTGATGCTTGATCTAGAAGGAAAAATCCAAAATATCGTTTACAGTGGTGGCAGTCTAGATTTGCTAGGAATCATGGCATTAAAAGAAGAAGAAGTCGCTGACTATACACTAGAAGAACGACTGAAGCTGGAAGAGGAATACTTAGGTGTTTATTTGTCAGGTCATCCTGCAGAAGGGTTTGACCGGCTTCGTTTAGCTAAACAGGTTCAGCTGATTACAGATATCGTTCCTAATCAACCAGTCAATTTACTATTGATGATAAAGGAAGTTAGAGAGATTCGGACAAAAAAAGGCGAACTGATGGCCTTCGTGGAAGGAACCGATAGTAGCGGAGAAATTTCTGTCACGGTTTTTCCAACTCTTTATCGAAAATATCGTAACCTGTTTGCAGTTGATCAAGTGATCTTTGTTCAAGGGCGTAGCGAAATCAGCAAATATAACCAGGAACTACAATTGATTGGAGAAAGCTTTGCTGATCCTCGTCAGTTAGAAACACAGTATCCTTCACAAACGTGCTATTTGCGTATTACAGAAGAACGGGAAGATCCTGAGATAATGAAACAATTACAAGGGATTTTTCAGAAACACCCAGGATATATTCCAGTAATTATGTACCACGAAAAAACACAACGAAAAGTTGTTCTGTCGGATGCTTATTGGGTGGATGACAGCAAGAGTATAAAGGGGCAACTTGTTTCTCTACTTGGCGAAGATAATGTGGTTTTCAAATAACTTACGGTAAAAAATACTACTTGCTTTCATTTTTTTTCATTTTTTTATCCGTAAATCAAGACAAGCGAGAAAAATAATGTTAGAATGTTAGTCGTGGTTAACGCAAAAATGGTTGTAAACCTAAGTTATACTTAGGATAAAGTATTTTAATGAGGTGAATGTTTATTATGAAACGCATCGGAATTTTGACCAGTGGCGGAGACGCACCTGGAATGAATGCAGCTGTTCGTGCCGTTGTTCGTAAAGGTATTTACGAAGGACTGGAAGTATACGGGATCAATTATGGGTTTGCCGGTTTAGTTGCTGGAGATATTCGTCGTCTTGATGTGGCAGATGTAGGTGACAAGATCCAACGTGGTGGTACATTCTTGTATTCTGCACGTTATCCAGAATTTGCAACTGAAGAAGGTCAATTAAAAGGAATCGAACAATTGAAAAAATTCGGGATCGAAGGTCTAGTGGTTATCGGAGGAGACGGTTCTTATCATGGCGCAATGGCTTTGACAAAACGTGGATTCCCAGCAGTAGGTATTCCTGGAACAATCGATAATGATATTCCTGGTACTGACTTCACAATCGGTTTTGATACAGCAATCAATACAGTGCTAGAATCAATTGACCGTATTCGTGACACAGCGACTTCTCATGTTCGTACATTCGTTATCGAAGTAATGGGACGCAATGCAGGTGACATCGCTTTATGGTCAGGTGTAGCTGGCGGAGCAGATGAAATCATCATCCCAGAACATGATTTTGATATGGCTTCAGTTGCTAAAAAAATCCAAGAAGGCCGTGATCGTGGGAAGAAACATTGCTTGATCATCTTGGCTGAAGGTGTAATGGGCGGAAATGAATTCGCTGAAAAACTTTCAGAATTTGGCGACTATCATACACGTGTATCTATCTTGGGACACGTTGTCCGTGGTGGAGCACCAAGCGCACGCGACCGCGTCTTAGCAAGTAAATTCGGTGCTTACGCTGTCGAATTGCTTCAAGAAGGAAAAGGTGGATTATGTGTCGGTATCCATGACAACGAAATCGTTGCAGCTGACATCATTGATACACTAGAAAACAACAAGCATAAACCAGACTTATCATTATATGATCTAAATAATTCACTTTCATTTTAAGAGTGAAAGAAACCAAGCTATTTAAGCTGTGTACAGCTTTAAATAAACAAAATTGAATGGGAGAGTTTTTTAAATGAAAAAAACCAAAATCGTTAGTACATTAGGACCAGCAAGTAACTCAGTAGAAATTATTTCTCAATTGATTGAATCTGGGGCAAATGTCTTCCGCTTTAACTTTTCTCATGGTGACCATGAAGAACAATTATCACGTATGACTATGGTCCGTGAAGCAGTTAAAAAGACAGGAAAAGATGTCGGTATTCTTTTAGATACAAAAGGAGCTGAAATCCGTACAACTGTTCAAGGCACAACAGAAGCTGATTTTGGTCGTGCAGGATACATCAAATTTGAAGTAGGAGATCAAACACGCATCTCTATGGATCCTGAACATGTAGGTTCAAAAGAAAAAATCGCGGTTACTTACCCAGGATTATTTGACGATGTTCACGTAGGCGGACACGTTTTATTCGATGATGGCTTGATCGACATGGAAATCATTGAAAAAGACGAAGCAAACCGTGAATTAGTCGTAGAAGTTAAAAATGCAGGTATGCTAGGATCACGTAAAGGGGTAAATGCACCAGGCGTTTCTATCAGTTTGCCAGGTATTACTCCAAAAGATGCGGACGATATTCGTTTTGGTTTAGACAACGATATCGACTTTATCGCTGCAAGTTTTGTACGTAAAGCACAAGACGTTCTAGATATTCGCGAAATTTTAGAAGAAAAAGACATGACTCATGTTCAAATCTTCCCTAAAATCGAATCTCAAGAAGGTATCGACAACATTGACGAAATCATCAAAGTTTCTGACGGTGTTATGATTGCCCGTGGAGATATGGGTGTGGAAATCCCAGCTGAACTAGTACCAATGGTTCAAAAACGTATCATCAAAAAATGTAACGCTGCTGGTATCCCAGTTATCACTGCTACACAAATGTTAGAATCAATGCAAGAAAACCCACGTCCAACACGTGCGGAAGCTTCTGACGTTGCCAATGCTGTATTTGACGGAACAGATGCAACAATGTTATCTGGTGAATCTGCAAACGGAGACTACCCAGTTGAAGCTGTTTCAACAATGGCACGTATCGACCAAGAAGCTGAAAATGCATTATCAGAATTAGGTACATTCCAATTGAACGAATTCGATAAAACAGATGTAACTGAAACAATCGGTTTATCTGTAGCTCGTGCTGCAAAAAATCTAGGCGTCAAAACAATCGTTGCTGCAACTGAATCAGGCTACACTGCAAAAATGATTTCAAAATATCGCCCAGATGCAGATATCTTGGCTGTTACTTTTGACGAACGCACAAAACGCGGTTTGATGTTAAACTGGGGTGTTTACCCAACAGTTGCTGAAAAACCATCAACAACTGATGAAATGTTTGAACTAGCAGCTAAAAAAGCTGTTGAATTAGGTTTCGCATCAGAAGGTGATTTAATCTTGATCACTGCTGGTGTACCAGTTGGCGAACGCGGAACAACTAACGTGATGAAAATTCAAATGATTGGTTCTAAATTATTAGAAGCTCAAGGCGTTGGACAAAAATCTGTCGTTGCAAATGCAGTTATTGCTTCATCTGCTGAAGAAGCTGTAAAAAAAGCAAAAGACGGAATGGTTCTAGTTGTACCATCAACTGACAAAGAATACATGCCTGCAATCGAAAAAGCAGCTGCTGTTATCGTTGAAGAAGGCGGATTGACTTCTCACGCTGCAGTTGTAGGAATTGCACAAGATATTCCTGTAATCGTTGGTGCTAAAGGCGCAACAACAACAATTACTGATGGCGAATTGATTACTGTTGATTCACGTCGCGGCATCGTTTACCGTGGCGAAACAACAGCTATCTAATTTAGCTTAATACAAAATAAAAACAGCTCTTCATTTACGAAGAGCTGTTTTTTGTGCTGTAACGAATTCATGGATGACTTGGACTACTTGTTCTTGAAGCGGTGTGACAAGCTGCTGTGTTCGTTTTGCCAATGAAATCAAGAAGCGAGGCTGAACTTCATCTGAAAGTGGCAGGCAAACTAAATGATCTTCAGGATGGACAGCAATCTCTGCCAAAAAACCGATACCAACATTTTCACGGATCATACTCTTTAAAATCGTCAAATCATTGCTTTGATAAACAACTTTTGGTTGAGTATGTGTTTGTTTAGAAAGTTTAGTGAATGCTGCTGGGTGGACATAATGTTCGTTCAATAACACAAACTGTTCATCTGATATATCTTTGAAAGAGACTGCCTTCTGCTGGGCAAGAGGGTGAGTAGGCGGAACGACGATCATGAAACGTTTATCCAAAAGTAATTCTGTTTCTAAATATTGATCTACGATTGGCTGTGTTGAGCCTAATACGGCTAAATCGATCCTCCCTTGACGAATCATTCCATATAAGTCCCGAGAGCCTCCATCGGTGATTTCAATCTGATTCATCAATTCATGCTTGATAAAGTAACCTGACAGTTTTGGAAAGTACTCATTGCCGATAATAGGCGGCATGCCAAAACGCAGCTTTTTCTTTTGTAACTGAGTGATTTCAGCCCTTGCAGTAGAAATCTCTTGGAGAATAGCTTGTGCATGGAGAAACAGCTGCTTTCCAGAAGGTGTGACGATTAATTCGTGATGCGAACGATCTCTTGTAATAAGTATGGCGTCAAACTCTTTTTCAAGACGTTGTAATGCATATGTAATAGTAGGTTGGCTCACACGGAAATAATTAGCCACTTTCGTAAAGTTTTTTTGTTTGACGATTTGGACATAGTATTCAATATCTTTCGTGTTCATAAAGATCATCCGCTCCTTTGATAGAATAATGATTATTGTAAATGATTCTGAAGATGATAGCAAACAGAGGCTTTCTGTTAAAGATATTTCTGTTTTTTTATGAACTGCAAGGTGTCAAGAAAATTTCATTGACAACATGGTTTTTGCCCTGTATAATTGCTTTTGTTGCTTAGGAGTGATGAAAAATGAAATGGTCTTTATTGGAATTGAGAAAATACCAGGAGACACCGTTAACTTTTCATGAGACGCTCGACTTGAAAGCCGCTCTCATGAAGCGAGACAATTTAATACTTGATGTTGCGCCAGTGGAAGTCGAAGGTTTGGTCTCAGTTGATAAGAAAGGCTATATCGTTCATTACACTGTGCAGACGACTTTGACAGTTCCTTCAACACGTTCGCTAGAACCTGTTGAACTGCCGATGGATTTTTCTGTAGACGAAGTATTCATGACAGAAGAACAATTCCAAAGCAGAGATGAGCAAATGTCTGCAGATGAGATTTTGCTGATTGAAGGTCCGTTATTGAATTTAGCAGAGTCAATTGAAGACAACATCTTATTGGCGATTCCGATGCGGGTATTGACAAAAGAAGAGGAAGCAGCGACAGAACTTCCAAAAGGCAATGATTGGGAAGTTGTTTCCGAAGAAGAATACCAACGCAGAAAAATGGAAGAAGCCGAGAATAAAATTGATCCTCGTCTTGCAAAACTATCTGAACTTTTTGATTCTGAATCAAAAAACGACGATAACAAGTAAGATTGGAATATATTGTATCTATTATAGGTGCAAGACTTTACAAGGAGGTGTAGCAAAATGGCAGTACCAGCTAGAAGAACATCAAAAGCTAAAAAAGCAAAACGTCGTACACACTACAAGTTGACAATCAAAGGATTAAACGAATGTCCAAACTGTGGTGAAATGAAAAAAAGCCATCACGTATGTGCAAATTGTGGTTACTATGATGGTAAGGACGTAATGTCAAAAGAAGCTTAATACATTTTAATTAGAAAATGTAAAACCTCAAGGCTAACCATGGAGCCTTGAGGTTTATTTTTTTATAAGCGGTAAATAAAAAATATGTTGTTCTTTAGTTTGCAATGTAGCCGTGTTAAGCTATAATGTAAGAGATTAGGGAGAAATCCCGTATGTAGGAGGAGTTCATATGTCAAAACAACAAATCGGCGTTGTCGGTATGGCCGTTATGGGTAAAAATCTAGCCTTGAATATAGAAAGCCGCGGCTATTCAGTGGCTTTATTTAACCGTACAGGGGCTAAAACAACCGCTATAGTAGAAGAACACCCAGATAAAAATTTCAAAGCAACGTACACAATCGAAGAATTTGTAGAATCAATCGAAAAACCGCGTCGGATTCTTCTGATGGTCAAAGCAGGACCGGCAACAGATGCAACAATCCAAGAGTTGCTTCCTCACCTTGATAAAGGCGATATTCTGATTGACGGAGGAAATACATTCTTTAAAGATACGATGCGTCGTAATGAAGAATTAGCCAACTCTGGTATTAACTTTATCGGTACAGGCGTTTCCGGCGGTGAAGAAGGAGCTTTAAAAGGACCTTCAATCATGCCTGGTGGACAAAAAGAAGCGTATGAGCTAGTTGCACCAATCTTAGAGCAAATTTCTGCAAAAGCAGAAGATGGAGCACCATGTGTTACCTATATTGGCCCAAACGGAGCCGGACACTATGTGAAAATGGTACACAACGGTATTGAGTATGGAGATATGCAACTGATTGCTGAATCTTATGACTTGATGAAGAATATTTTAGACCTTTCAGTAGAAGAAATGGCTGATATCTTTAAAGAATGGAATCAAGGCGAATTAGACAGCTACCTGATCGAAATCACAGCTGACATCCTGACTCGAAAAGACGATGAAGGTACAGGTAAACCAGTCGTAGATGTGATCCTTGATGCAGCTGGAAATAAAGGAACAGGTAAATGGACAAGCCAAAGTGCGCTTGACTTAGGCGTGCCACTTCCATTGATTACTGAATCTGTATTTGCCCGTTACATTTCTGCTTATAAAGAAGAACGCGTACAAGCAAGTAAAATTTTGTCTCGTACGAACGATTTTGAGTTCACAGGAGACAAAAAAGAATTGGTCGAAAAAATCCGAGAAGCGTTGTATTTCAGTAAAATCATGAGTTATGCCCAAGGATTTGCTCAATTACGTGTCGCTTCAAAAGAATTTGATTGGGATTTGCCATTTGGCGAAATCGCAAAAATCTGGCGTGCTGGATGTATCATCCGAGCTCGATTCTTGCAAAAAATCACGGATGCTTATGACAAAAATCCTGAGATCGAAAATTTATTGCTAGATGATTATTTCGTTGAAATCACGAAAAAATATCAGCAATCAGTCCGAGACGTCGTTGCCTTGGCTGTCCAAGCTGGCGTACCTGTACCAACTTTCTCATCAGCCATCGCTTACTTCGATTCATACAGAGCAGAACGTCTGCCTGCAAATATAATCCAAGCCCAACGCGATTACTTTGGCGCACACACATATGAACGTGTCGACAAAGAAGGAATCTTCCATTACTCATGGTACCATGAAGAATAATAGTCTTTCGGCTGTTAGGAAATGAGAAAATAAAAAGAGGACGAAAGAGCTGAAGTCGATTGTTATGAGTAGACTTCAGCTCTTTTTTAAAACTGCTATTCATGATAAAATGACTATAGATTTTTAAGCAGATTATCGGTATAATGATAGAGTTTTTAAAAAGCCAGTAGATAGAAAGGATAAAATAATAAATGAGTAATATTCTAATCATTGAAGATGAAAAGAACTTAGCTCGATTTGTCGAGCTAGAGTTGAAGCATGAAGGGTATAACGCAGAAGTCCATTACAACGGTCGTACTGGTTTAGATGCGGCATTAAATAATGAGTGGGATGCCATATTGTTGGACCTGATGCTTCCAGAATTGAACGGTTTAGAAGTCTGCAGACGCGTACGCCAAGTCAAAAATACACCAATCATTATGATGACTGCAAGAGATTCTGTAATCGATCGTGTATCGGGACTTGACCATGGAGCAGATGACTACATCGTCAAACCATTTGCTATCGAAGAACTATTAGCGCGTCTTCGAGCATTGTTGCGTCGAATCGATATTGAAGGTGACAAAAATGTGGCAAAACAAACCACTATTACTTATCGTGATTTGACTATCGAAAAAGAAAACCGTGTCGTACGTCGCGGAAACGAAGTAATTGAACTAACAAAAAGAGAATACGAATTGCTACTTACTTTAATGGAAAACGTGAACGTGGTATTAGCACGTGATGTTTTACTAAATAAAGTGTGGGGATACGAAACGGAAGTTGAAACAAACGTAGTGGATGTATATATTCGTTATCTTCGCAATAAAATTGACGTTCCAGGGGAGGAAAGCTATATCCAAACTGTCCGCGGAACAGGTTATGTGATGCGCTCGTGATAAAGCCGAAAAAATCGGAAAAAAGAGAACTGAAAGGGCCCTCCTTGACAATCAAGTGGGCCTTTGCGAGTTCTTTCTTCATATTCGTCGTGTTTACAATTTTTGCGGTCATTACCTATAAATCATCTATCAATCTGATTGTTGCAAAAGAAAGAAACAATGTAGAACGTACGATTTCAGAAGTAGCCTCTCGTTTGGCTAACTCGGATGAAGAACTGACATTAGTGAATACGTATCGTAATCTGACAAAAGCGACAAATGACGGAGATGAGGTCATAGATCATACTTCACTGGTCGAAGGAAACTTAATGAAGATTGATTCCTTTATAGCTGAGCTAGGGCAGCCTTCGATGGAGCTTTATGTGTATGATTTAGATGAGAACTTGATTTTCAAAACTCACGAAAACAGTCGAAACTTGATCCAAACAACACGTAAAGTGCCAACGATTGTTACACTAGAAGGGAAAACTGGCTTTTTATCTATACAGCCTATATATTCTAAAGGAACAAGAGAAAAGATTGGTTATGCGCAAAGCTTCTATGAATTATCTTCTTTCTATGATATCCGAAATAAGCTATTATTGACTCTTATTGTTTTAGAAGTCGTTTCTTTGATTTTAAGTAGTATTTTAGGTTTCTTTTTATCTTCTTACTTCTTGAAACCACTCAAGGTACTCAGAGATACAATGGATACTATACGTAAAGATCCGCAATCAGATATCCACATGCCTGAAATCGACACGAATGATGAATTGGCAGATTTAGCTGAAATATTCAATGAGATGCTTGACCGCATGCGTTTGTATATCGAACAACAAGAGCAGTTCGTGGAAGACGTCTCTCATGAGTTAAGAACTCCTGTAGCAATTATTGAAGGGCATCTTAGTCTGCTAAATCGTTGGGGGAAAGATGATCCTGAAATATTGGAAGAATCATTAAGCGCCAGCATGCAAGAAATCAGCCGCATGAAAAGCTTAGTTCAAGAGATGCTAGACTTATCTAGAGCAGAACAAGTAGATGTCCATTATGCAAATGAAACAACTAAAGGAAAAGAAGTCACCTATCAAGTTTATAATAATTTCAAGATATTATACCCGGACTATGTGATTACTTTAGATGATGATTTGACAAAAGAAGTGACCCTGCAAATTTATCGTAATCACTTTGAGCAATTAATCATTATCATATTGGATAACGCAGTAAAATATTCAACTACACGAAAAGAAGTCCATATCTCTATTTCTTCTACTCTGAATGAATTTGAGATTGCTATACAGGACTTTGGTGAAGGAATACCCAAAGAAGACCTTAATAAGATCTTCAATCGTTTTTATCGTGTGGATAAAGCGAGGGCTAGAACGAAGGGCGGAAATGGTCTGGGATTGTCTATCGCAAAACAATTGGTTGAAAACTACAAAGGTCGTATCTTAGCAGAAAGCGTAGTTGGGCAAGGGACTATCTTTAGAATTTTTATTCCTATCGCAAAAACAGAAGACAAGTAAAGCATGTGCTTTGCTTGTTTTTTTATATTATCCATTAAGAAAGAAGAAGCCAAATACAAGCAGATAAGAAATTTGGGATGGTTATTATAAAGAAATTTAGCGAACAATAAAATAGAATAACATTCGTTGGTAAATTGTAAATAGCTTTTAGGTGAACAAAAAACAATAAAAATACTTTAATATTCGTCTTTAAAAATAATAAAGAAAAATAGGAAATTTTCTATTGCAATTTTATAAAGAGATTGCTATATTATTATTTGTTCTAAATGATTCCTTTAAGGTGTCGCTAAAAATTATAAAAAATAGTGTTGACGCATTTTTGATATCATGTTATAATAACGAAGTCGCTTAGATGAGAAAGCTTATAAAGCTTGATTTTATCGAAAAAAACTTTAAAAAAGTTATTGACAAATAACAATCGAAATGATATGATAATCAAGTCGCTGCTAATGAGCGATAAAGACATTTAGAAAAAATAAACAAAAAAGTTGTTGACATTCTCTTCTGAATCTGATAAGATTAAAGAGTTGTTGAAACAAAAAGATTAGACCTTTGAAAACTGAACAAAGTAAGACAAACCAAATGTGTAGGGCGTCTTGATTCAATTCAAGACAACAAACATTTTTTAACAAGCAAGCAATATGCTAGCAAACAAATTGAGCTTAACAATCGCAAGATTGTTCGAACTTTTTATGAGAGTTTGATCCTGGCTCAGGACGAACGCTGGCGGCGTGCCTAATACATGCAAGTCGTACGCTTCTTTTTCCACC
>NZ_BNJW01000019.1 GCF_015751045.1 Enterococcus lactis | reverse complement strand
AGAAGAAAAAATCAACTATACGGATATCCGATTTTTTGACAAGATGAAAGATTATCCTATTTATGTGAATAAAGAAATGATGAAGGCGAAAAGAGTCACCCCTAAAGCATTATGGGCTGAGGATGGTATCTATCGGACTTCTTTTCTTGATGCGCCTCAAGGAGCGGCAGGAACGGAAGAAGAATTTAACCAGTTGAATGATCGTCTTTTCCCAGATAAAGATCATCTGCATATTTACCTTTGGAATAATGAATTTACGAATTATTATAATAATGGTCGTTATTGGGATGGTGCTTATGTGTGGTCAGTGTATGACGAAAAAAGAAAGCGATTTACTGTTTTTGATGCTATATTGGTATTGGATTGAATTACTTCATAATAGTGAGATAGCGAGAATCTACATCTTTAAAATCATCATGTAATGAAACGAGAGGTAGTAAAAATCGGAGGAGGACAAAATGAAACTTTTGAAGGAGGTAACAGATCAATTATACAAGAAGTATATTCTAGATTTAGATTATGTTATTTTATCTGTATCAGATTATCAAGGATTAGATAGCCATCAAGAAGCTGCAATCATATTAATGAAATATGTAAATAATGAATGGTATAAAGGCGTTAGAGGGACAAAACCTATACGTAAACCTATGCCGTTTGTAGAGTTCATATTCCAAAAATGGTTACAGCGAAAAATGAAAGGTAAACCATCGGGTATGACTTTTCGTGAGCGTCGGAGTTTAAAAAGAACTGTAGATAACTATTGGCGAACGGAGAAGCCGATAAAAATGAGATTAGTACATACTGACTGGACATCTTTTGATCATGTGGCTGGTTACCCAATTTATTTGAATAAAGGGCGAATGATTCCATCTCCCATTGATTTTGAAGAAATGCTTCAACCAGAAAGTCTTTATGAAGAGGTTTTTTTTGAAACATCTTATGGACTTTATGTAACAAAAGAAGAATATTTAGAGCTGAATAATTATTTGTTCCCTAATAAAAAGAACTTAGTAGCCTATAGCTGGAATGACAGTTGGTCTAGTTATTTCACATCTGGGAGAGGATGCCGTGGAGCGCATATGTGGACGATTTATGACTCGTTAGAAAAGAGGATGGTTGTCATTGGTGCTTCAACGACGGATTAGTTTATATTTGTAAGAGTTAGCTAATATTACTGAATATAAAATGTATCAAAATAAAAAACCCGCAACGCGGGTTTTTTGTAATTGCCTTTCTAAATCTGGAAAAGTGGTTAAAATATAGTATCTTCTATTTTTTCGAACGATAGTCTCAGTTTTTTTAATAATCACTCTAGCGGAGACAATATGATTATGACGATTGAATATATACCTCCGTACATTCCTATTAGCTTACACATTTAATTATTCTTGAAAAAACGAAAGAGTACAAGGCGTAATAGAAAAAATCGATTTAAAAAAAGTTTTTTATATTATTGGTGTTTCCTTCGTGTATTCTCATGGAAGACAGTAGTTATGTCAAATAATCGTTTGTTTTGGACGCATAATCGTTCACGTAACTGATAAAGAAAAAGAAGGGAGGAATTTATTTTTTTTGAAATTAACGTTATTTAATGTTTGCTTTTTTAATATGTAAAAATAACTTTATTTATAAAAAAGAGGTTGTGACTGAAGTGGTCAGCTTCAAGAAATAAGAAGGAATTGACGAAAATTGCTTCTCAAATTTTTGTAGAATTTCGGCTTATTTTTCGAAGAAGCTACTTCTGGAACACCATGAATCAGAGGTTGTGAAAAAGTCGCTTAGTTTCGAGTAGTAAGAAAAATTTTGTGAAAATGGCTTTCCACATTTTTGCATAAATTTGGCTTAATACCGAGAAACTGGCTTTTGAACACCGTTTATTCGGAAAAAAAGGTCTGTGACAAGACTTTTGTCACAGACCTTTTGCTTTTTATTGATCCTGCGATTACTCGTCGCAATTTTTGTGAGAGCTTTTTCGCAAACTCTTTCTTAAAAAGTGTTCAAGAGACAACCTCTTTTATCAATCCAATACTTCTTCTTTCTTAGCGAAACTCCAAATCAGGCCGATAACAAAACCGATAACTGCTGGCACGATCCATCCCATCCCCAATTTGAAAAACGGCAAGTAGCTTTCCGCAACATATAAAAGATTTTGAACGATAGGGGTTTGCTTGATAGATTCTGGGCAGGCATTCAACCCATCAAAAATCGAAGCAATCAATGTAAAATAGGTAGTCATTCGATAAACAGCTGTACGCTGCTTAAACAAAGGACCAACCAACACTAACAGAATCAATGTCATTGCTAATGGATAGATGAACATCAAAACAGGCAACGAAAATTGAATGATATTCGTCAAGCCTACATTTGCCGCTAAACAGGGAAGGATACTGGCAAGTGCAACAAAAAAGGCGTAATTTCTTTGCGGGAACAAATCCGTGAATGTTTCTGCAAAAGCTGTAATCAAACCAATACCAGTCTTCAAACAAGCTAATATAACGATGAATGCTAATAAGATACTTCCATAAGTGCCTAAATAATGATCAGCAATCTGAGCCAGCGTAATTCCGCCGTTTTCACTTAGAGCAAAGCTACCTAAGCTCATAGCACCTAAATAAGCGAGCAAAGTATAAATGATTCCCATCAATATAATGCTGATCGCACCAGATTTGATCGTGTCTTTAGCAATTTCAGCAGGTTTTGTTACACCCATGTTTTGAATCGTCGTAACGATGATGATTCCAAATGCTAAAGCAGCAAGCGCATCTAATGTGTTATATCCTTGAGTAAATCCTGTGAAAAAAGCATGGTCTTGGTAATTTGGCTGAATAGGCGCTTGATTGACAGAGCCTAATGGATTCAAAAAAGCAAGGAGAAGCAATGCCCCTAATAAAACCAAAAATGCAGGATTCAGGAATTTTCCAACATAATCTAATATCTTTGTCGGTTTTCTTGAAAACCACCAAGCCAGCACAAAAAATACAATACTGAAAATTGCTAGATATAGCGTCTGTCTGCTAGGATCGATAAATGGTGCTAAACCAATCTCGAAAGATGTGGTCGCAAGGCGAGGTAAAGCAAAAAACGGTCCGATAACTAAGTAAAGCAAGATGGTAAAAACCATCGCATATGTTTGATTTATCCGTTTTGCTAATTCATATACACCTGAGCTTTTCGATACACCAATGGCAATCACCCCTAAGAAGGGAAGACCGATACCGGTAACCAAGAAACCTAGATTCGCCCAAAAGGTAGCAGCGCCTGCTTCTTGACCCAAATGAACGGGAAAGATAAGATTTCCAGCACCAAAAAATAGACCGAAAAGCATGGAGCCTATAAAAAGATAGTCTTTAACTGATAATTTTTTTGTCATACATAACTCCTTTACGGTTTTTTTAAAAGTAACAAAATTTCGAAAAATATGCAACAATTTTCAGAAAATTTCCTATATAAAACAATGGTTATTTAATAACATAAGTGATAAAATAAAAGCGCTGAATCATCTGAGGAGGAATCATCGTGACAAAGTCGAGATTAGAAGCATTTACTGATGGAGTAGTGGCCATCGTTTTGACAGTTCTTGTATTAGACATCAAGATTCCTGATCCATCTGGTTTTCATTCTTTGTGGGTCATCCGAAATACATTATTAGCTTATGCAATCAGTTTTATATTTGTTGCGGTAATCTGGGTGAACCATCATCGTATATTCCAGATGGCAGAACGCATCAATTACCGAGTGGTCTGGTCGAATATCTTTTGGCTCTTCTGGCTGACCTTATGTCCTTCCGTTACTAGTTGGGTCGGGCGTAACCCTGAAGCTTTTTGGCCTGAGATGGCTTATGTCTTAGTATACACGATGTGGAGTTTTTCTTTTGGTATATTGATGAGGCAAATCATGAAAGCAAATAAACCAGATTCCCATGTTGTGAGAGTTTTGTCAAAGGACCATCGAAGTTTTATCTCCATGTTTATTAACTTATGTTTGATTGCCGGTATCTTTTTTGTACCGATGATTGGGTTATTCGGACGTTTTTTCGTATCTGGTATTTGGATTTTTTCCTATAAAAAAGCAGATGCCTATTATCAGCGGTTGTTTCCGGGAAAATAAAAAGGCTGTGACAAAAATCTTGTCACAGCCCTTTTTCCGAATAAACGGTGTTCTCCTGCCAACTCCTCGGTCACAAGTCACAATATTCAACAAACATGAGAAGGCTGTGACAAAAATCTTGTCACAGCCCTTTTTCCGAATAAACGGTGTTCTCCTGCCAACTCCTCGGTCACAAGTCACAATATTCAACAAACATGAGAAGCTGTTTTTTGAAATTGCTCCTTGTGACTCAGAGTGAAACGGCAGGCTCACGACCTCTTTCTTAAACGGTGTTCAAAAGCCAGTTTCTCGGTACTAAGCCAAATCTATGCAAAAATGTGGAAAGCCATTTTCACAAAATTTTTCTTACTACTCGAAACTAAGCGTCTTTTTCACAACCTCTGGTTCACGGTGTTCCAGAAGTAGTTTCTTTGAAATAAGCTGAAATTTCACAAAAATTTAAGAAGCAATTTTCGTCAATTCCTTCTTATTTCTTGAAGCTGACCACTTCTGTCACAGCCTCTTTCTTACTTCTTACGTTCATATTTCATATGATAGATCAGTAATAGAAGCAAGAACCACACAGGTGTCAGTAATAAAGCGATTCTCGTATCTTTTCCTAGGAACAAGACGACACACACAAAGGCCATATAAAGAAAGACCAAATAATTACTCAATGGATACAGCGGCATTTTAAATGAATGTGCTTTTTTGCCGATGATACTTTTACGATATTTCATATGCGTGTAGACAAGCATACTCCAAATAAACAAGAAACAAGTAGTGGCAATACTGCTTACGAGTGTGAATACTTCACTAGGCATCACGTAATTCAAGATAACCGAAATGAAAATAACGATCGTAGAAAATGTCAAAGCATTTCCTGGAACATGATGTGTTGTTAACTTCTTGAATTTTTTAGGAGCACTGCCTTCTTGTGCTAAAGAACGAAGCATACGTCCTGTACTGTATATGGCGCTGTTGCAGGCAGAAGCTGCTGCACTTAATACGACTAGATTGATCAAGGATGCAGCAATCGTGATCCCAATTTCCGAAAATACCTCTACAAATGGACTATTATCTGGATTCAAGCTATTCCATGGATAGATGGCCATAATGACAAAAAGAGAACCTAAGTAAAATAAGATGATCCTGATAGGAATATTATTGATAGCTTCCGGCAATACTTTTTCAGGATTTTCTGTTTCCCCAGCGACTAATCCAACTAATTCGATCCCAGCAAAAGCAAAGGTCACCATTTGAAAAGCCAAGATGAATCCTTTGGCACCAGTCGGAAAGAATCCGCCATGAGACCATAGATTCGTGATGCTGGCTGTGCCAATATCTGTCGTATAGTGGGTAAGGATCATATAAGCACCTACGAGGATAAAGGCAATGATCGCTACAACCTTGATCAAGGCAAACCAAAACTCTAACTCACCAAACAACGAGACAGCCACCATATTCAAGCAAAGAAGAAGACCTAATGCAATCAGTTCGGGAAGCCACTGAGGAACACCAGGTGCCCAGTAGCGAACATACATCCCGATGGCTGTTAAATCTGCCATTGCAATCGATACCCAGCAGAACCAATACGTCCAACCAGTAATGAAAGCCGCTTTTTTACCAAGATATTCTGCAACAAAATCCAGAAAAGAATGGTTATTAGTGTTTGATAACAGAAGTTCGCCTAACGCACGCATAATGAAAAAACAGATGCATCCAGTGATGAGATAGGCGAGCAATATCGAAGGGCCAGCTAGCTGGATAGACTTTCCGGAACCTAAAAACAGCCCCGTTCCAATCGCTCCGCCAATAGAAATCAGTTGGACATGTCTATTTTTCAGTCCACGCTGCAGTTCTTGCTCTTCATTCATTTTTAAATCATCCTAACTAAAAAAGTTTAATTACTTCCATATTAAGAGAGTTTTCTGAAAAACACAACTAAGATTCCAAAATTTTCAGAAATTTACCTTTTATGAGTAGGCGCAAAAAAAGAACTGCGGTAAACACCGCAGCTCTCTGTCCCAATCAGCGATTGATCCTAAGCATTTAAAATACGTGAAAGGAACTCTTTTGTACGTTCTTCTTTCGGATGGACAAAGATATCTTCTGGTGTACCTTCTTCTGCAATCACACCTTTATCCATAAAAATGACACGGTCAGATACATCTTTTGCAAATTCCATCTCATGCGTCACGATAAGCATCGTCAAGCCAGTATGTGCTAAGTCTTTGATCGTATTAAGCACTTCACCAACCATTTCAGGGTCTAACGCCGAAGTAGGTTCATCGAATAACAATACATCTGGATTCATCGATAATGCTCGAGCAATTGCGACACGCTGCTTCTGCCCGCCAGACAATTGTGCTGGTTTAGCTTCGACATAACGATCCATACCAACTTTTTCCAGATTTTCGATTGCTACTTTTTTGGCAGTTTCTTTATCTCGTTTCAGGACAGTTGTTTGTCCAGACATACAGTTTTCCAAGACGTTCATATTATTGAAGAGATTGAAGGATTGGAAAACCATACCTAGATTCGTTCGATATTTAGGTAAATTATATTTAGGAGCTAATACATTTTCTCCATTATAAATGATCTCGCCGCCTGTTGGTTTTTCTAGTAAATTGATACAGCGCAAGAAAGTAGATTTACCAGAACCAGAAGAACCGATGATCGTCACAACTTCGCCTTTGTTGACTGTCACGCTGATATCTTTCAATACTTCATTTTCACCGAAGCTTTTTCTTAGATGGTTGATTTCAATAATTTTTTCACTCATGATTCTTCCTCCTTATTCCTGCAAATTTGAATTGTCGATTTCTTCAAGCTTTGTGTAAGCAGAAGGGCCATCGATTTTCTTTTCTACCGCACGCAGGATTCTGGTGATCGTAAAGGTCATGACTAAGTAGATGATCCCGACGATCGTAAATGTTTGGAAGAATTGGAAATTCGCACCGGAAGCAGAGTTCCCTTGGAAGAACAAATCAGCTACGCCGATTACACTTAAAACGGCTGTATCTTTGATATTGATAACAAATTCATTCCCCGTTGCCGGCAAGATATTCCGTAAAACTTGTGGAATAACAACTTTTCTCATCGTTTGGCCATGGGTCATACCAATGGCTTGCGCAGCTTCGAACTGTCCTTCATCTACTGCAAAAATCCCCCCACGGACGATCTCTGTCATGTAAGCTCCAGTATTGAGAGAGACGATAAACAAAGCGGCAATCGTTCGATTCAACGAAATACCAAAAGCGAGTGCCAGACCGTAGAAGATGACCATTGCTTGTACCATCATCGGTGTTCCGCGGAATATTTCGACATAGATAGAAAGAAGTGCATTTCCGATTTTTTGGAAGAAGCGAGTCAGTGCATTTCCTGATTCAGGTACCGAACGGAAGACACCAATCAGTAATCCAAGTGTGGTACCGACAACTGTCCCGATCAATGCGATGAACAAGGTAAGTCCAGCACCTCGTAAGAACATATTGCCGTATTGTTTCCAAATCGTAGTGAAGTCAGAAATGATGCCGGTTTTTTCTTCACTATCAGTTGCAGCAGGCTGATCTTTGACTGCTTGGTCCATGATTTTTGTTCGTTCATCGTTAGAGATGCCAGAAAGAATCTGGTTTACTTTTTGGATATCCGGGTCGCCTTTACGCATACCAACAGAAATCTGAACATCTTCCGGGTTTGTCTGGAAGCCATCTGCACCGCTGAATTCGAGCATCTCCAAGTCTTTGTTCACACTAGTTGCCGTTACACCTTCCGGACGTTCGCTGACATAACCATCGATCATTCCAGAAGCTAACGCTGTTCTCATGGCTGAGAAATTATCCATTGCTTGTTGTTTCTGCACATCCGGTATCTGATCGATCACAGTATAATGGAAGGTATTTAACTGAGCAGTGATCTTTGCTCCAGAAAGATCTGCTAAACTTTTTGCCTTTGCGTATTTGCCATCTTTCTGGACTACTACTACTAATTGGGATTCATAATAAGGATCGGTAAAATCAATTTCTTTTCGTCGTTCAGCAGTAGGGCTCATTCCGGCGATGATCGCATCGATCTTGCCTGATTGAAGAGCAGGAGCCAGACCATCCCATTTTGTTTGGACGATGACTAATTTTTTCCCTAAACCATCTGCTACTTTTTTAGCGATTTGAACATCATAACCGCCGGCGTAACTATTTTGGCCTTGGATTGGCAAGGCGTTATTCTCATCTGTTTGTTGAGACCAGTTGAAGGGTGCATACCCAGCCTCCATACCTACGCGAAACTCATCGCTCGGTGTTTTTTCATCTGCATTTGCCAGAGACCCCACACTGAATAGTGAGAAGACAAAAGCAAATAGTACGGCAACTGAAACCATATTTTTTTTCATTTTTTTCTCCCTTTCTGATTATATGATACACGAGCGGTCTAGATGAAATGCGGTAAAGCTTTATCTGAAAAAATAAAAAGCGACCGATTTATAGATATAAAAAGGCCGCTAAAATTCCATAAGGTGATAAACCTCTCACAAAACATAGCGCAACTTAGCATCACTGCTAAGACAGTCCGCAAGCTCTTAACTTGCGTCCCAACATACACTTCAAGCAAAAAAGTGTACATTTCGGCGATCCTCCCTATTCCTGCTTCTCCATGTTTGCTTCACTCCACAGGGTTAATGATTCTCGCGACCTCTACCTCATTGATTGAGGCATCTCGTATTCAGTTATTTATACAAAAAAAGTTTACGATACTCGAGAGGCTTTGTCAATCTATAACTGCTGTTTTTTGAAAAAATACTGATAAATATAGAAAACTTTACTTTTACCGAAAAAACAATCACAATGTGAATCATCTATCCATTACAAACAATAGTATAATTATACACAAAAATGTATGTAACACAATAAAAAAAGAACTGAAACAGAAAATTTTCTGCATCCAGTTCCACCTCGATTATTTAAGCAGCCGCTTTCTTTGGCTCGCGTCCTAGGATCGCTTGCAAAAGAACAACGACACCGTAAATGGCTAATATTAGATAAATCAAACTTGAGTATTGAGTGATTCCCCAGCCCCATGTTCGATAAACGGCTAATGTAATGGCTAAAACAATGGCGGCAATCACGTTGAATAAAGCAAAAGCCCAAAGATTTCCATTTTCTTTGCGTACAAGGTAAAAAACAGAGAAATAAACACTTAACGCTAACCAGGCGATGCAAGCCAGAATAACGCCCCAGTAAATAAAGAATGGTAACATATCGATTCACCTCACTTTTATACAGCAGTATTGTAACACGTTTTCATTCTTTTGTCAGTGAGGATTGTGATAAATTGTTCAAATGTACCTCACACTTTTTTATTCCTATTTTTCACACTTTTCAACAATAAATTTGTTGGAGTATGGGCTATAATGGAAAGTGAGGTGACAAAACATGAAACAAGGAACAGTAGACGAAGCAGCAAAAGAGATATTGACTCATCAGAAAATCACGTTTTTGACCGGTGCTGGGGTATCCACACCTTCTGGAGTGCCAGATTATCGATCACTGACAGGAATCTACCACGGAATGGAACAGCCGGAATACTTGCTGAGTCATCAAGCAATGGTAAATGAACCGGATAAATTCTATCAATTTGTCAAAAAGATTTATCATCCTGAAGCAAAACCAAATATTATTCATTTAGAAATGGCACGTTTAGCGAAAGAAAAAAATGTCTGGGTCGTTTCGCAAAATATCGACGGGTTGCACGCGAAAGCTAAAAGCCCGCAACTCGTCAATTTTCATGGAAGTTTGTATCAATGTCATTGTCGAAAATGTAAGCAAACAGTAGACTGGAAAGAATATCTTCACAGCGATAAACATCAAGCATGCGGCGGACAAATACGCCCGAACATCGTGTTATATGGTGAAGGATTCCAAGATGAAGTCATTGAGCAGGCGGCTTACGCCGTCAGCCAAGCAGAGCTGGTCGTCATTGTTGGAACGAGTTTTCAAGTTCATCCATTTTGTGATCTGGTACAATTTCGCCAACCGTCAGCCAAAATTTTAGTAATCAATCAAACGCCTGTTTATTTAGCGGAACCTTATACGTTTATTCAGGAAGACGGAGCGGTTGTTTTCAAAAAAATACAAGAATTAGGAGTAGACTATGACTGAATTCAAAACAGAAAAAGAAAAAATGATTGCAGGCGAGCTTTATTTTGCCAATGATCCTGAGCTGGTTGCCGACCGTATGTTTGCAAGAAGTCAAAGCCAAATCATCAACCAAGCCGAATCAGCGGAACTGCGATCCCAATTGTTGAAAGAGACATTTGGTCGTACAGGGAAAAAAATCTATATGGAGCCAGTTATCAATTTTGATTACGGATATAATATATTTGTCGGTGAGAATTTTTATGCAAATTTCAACTGTACATTTTTAGATGTCAGCACAATCGAAATCGGTGATAACTGCATGTTAGCTCCCAATGTCCAGCTGTATACGGCAACACATCCATTACATCCAGTGAAACGTAACAGTGGTTTGGAGTACGCAAAACCCATAAAAATCGGTGATAATGTTTGGTTAGGCGGAGGCGTGATCGTCACGCCGGGTGTCACGCTAGGAAACAATGTAGTGGTCGGCGCAGGTTCGGTCGTGACCAAATCTTTCCCCGACAATGTAGTGATTGCAGGAAATCCTGCTCGTATCATCAAGACAGTAGAGGAAGAACCGTTAGAAGAGTCTCTTGAAACATTACGTCAAAAGATCGATACGATCGATCGAGAATTAGTTGCTTTATTAGAAAAAAGAATGGATACAGTAACTAAAATAGGACAAGTAAAAAAAGAAGGAAACCAAGCAGTTTATGATGAAAAAAGAGAGCAGCAAGTATTGGATAAAGTGGCTAAACTGCTGAAAAATAAGGGATACATGGAAACAATAACAGACACATATGTTGATTTGATGAAACACTCGCGCGAATACCAAAACAAAATGAAGGAGGAATAAGTGTGATCGAAGGAGAGGCACGGCGAAAACAAATCATGCAAACCTTGGCAAATACAGAAAAACCAGTGAGTGCTAGCAAGTTTGCGAAAACTTTTGGAGTCAGCCGTCAGATTATTGTCGGTGATATTGCTTTACTACGAGCGGCAGGTAAAAGTATCGTGGCAACAGCAAGAGGTTATATCCTTGAAACAGAAGAAACCAATACTGGACATATCAGTAAAATCGCGGTCCAGCATGGAAAAGATCAAACAGAAGAAGAGTTGAGACTCATCGTTGAAAATGGCGGTGAAATCATTGATGTGATCGTAGAACATCCGCTTTACGGTGAACTAACAGGCACGTTGCACATTAAAACGCCACAAGACATCGATTCATTTATGAGACGTTATCAAAAAAGCAATGCTTCTTTATTATCCGAACTCACAGGAGGAATCCATCTGCATACGATCCGCTACCCAGAAAAGCATATGCTGAAAACAATCAAGCAAAAACTAGCTGAAGCAGGTATCTTGTACGAAGGATGACAAGCTCCATAAAAAAATAACACCGAAGAACTGGCGGAATTTAAACGCCAGTTTTTTTATTTCCAAGAAAAAGCAGTTCTTTTTGTTTAAGTAAACTGTTCTATACTTTTTAACAAGTCAGAAAAAAGGAGATGTTCAAGATGGACACTGATAAACAGAAAGAACAAAAAATCAGTTTATATATTGACAAAGGATTGGAATTTGATCAGTACAAAGAAAAACATTACACTAATTATTTAACTGCTATAACAGATACTGTGTTTAAGCATGCACCACAGATTTCTGATAAGAACATTCAACAGCAATTCTTTGAAAACTTTACGGCATATCTTTCCCCTGAAACAAAAGAATGGGCTTTATGGGAGGATTTCCAAAAGGTTAGCAGAAAGTTTGAAGAACTTAAATTAGAGAATATCTGTAAAAATCTGAATATAACTTTTGATAGTGAATCAATTGATTCTGAAAAGAAAAAATTCGATGATTATTTGTACAACTTGAGAGGACAAATAGCCGTGGAAGTAGCGAAAGCAAGTCCGGTGATTGAGTTGAACCTTTACTATGATCCAGAATTTTTACATGCAATGGATGCAGCTGATGGTGGTGTGGATGCTACTGAATTAATAATGATAGTAGAAGATTGGCAAGAAAGTGTGTACGAGATGGAATGTAACATTGCTAATGGAGTGGAAGGAAGCTACTCTAGTCAAGTACTCCGATATGTATATCACAACAATGAAGGATTAGAGGGGAAGATTTATTTATATAACGAGCAAAAAGAGTTCGTTGAAAAGATGCCTTGGGAAAGAGACGAAGATCTTGCTACGGTGTGGCAAGAGGAATGTCAAACAACGTGTCTTACACTAGCTCCAACTCAAGTAGCTAAGAAGGAACCCACCCAACAACTAAAAGACCTATCCAATGAGCAAAAACATTCAGTGATCACTCGGCAACAAGAGGCTTCTGATACAAAGGCAGAACGTGAGACTCCGCTGGAAAACATCAATTTTGCTACATCAGAACAGACAAAGCCTTTCTCGAAAGAAAGAGATGAAAGCATAGACAAGAAAGATGATAAAAAGATGTATATGGATAGGAACCCTGAATTATGGAAAACATGTGTCAAAGACTTTGGCATGGACCTAAGACCAGTGGAACAGTTGACTCAGCCGAAAGGGTTACATCCAAACAAGTCAGCGCAACTAACTGATTTAGCTTCTCGCCATCACCAAAAGCCGCTGTCAGATTTCATAACAGCAACTAATGTACAACATAAAGCGGATGATCAATCAAACAATCGGCAACCAAATAGTCCAACAAAACAAAACGTGCGTATGAATACACGAACAGAAAAACCGTTGGTAAAAGTAGATTCTTGGGAAAACAGAGAGGGATTGAAGCAAGAGACCGATAAAAATCAAGGGAAGAAGCGAGTGGGACAGTTAATAAAGTCATGGGAAAATCGGCAAGACAGTAACTCAGGACAGGTTCTAGACAATCGCACCCAAACAACGGGCATAGCAACACTAAATTCAAGAAAACAGAGGTTAAACCAACTCCAAGAAGGCGCAACGAAACATAAAAGCTATCTTTTAGGAGATAAAAAACATATAATCCCCAATAAAAATTTATCTCTATCCAAGACACAGCCGTATGCTGAATTTTGATTTTAGTAATTTTGATTTCAGTCAGTGACAAAACATAAAAAGGGAAGTGACGATTTTCTGTCACTTCCCTTTTATAAAGCTTTCTTATGCCATAGAATCGAAGGATCAATCCAAGTCTCTACTCGATCACCAATACGCCTTCTTTTAATGCAAATGGATTTTGATCGTTGATGTGGTCATAGAACATCACACCGTTGATATGGTCGATTTCATGTTGAACGACGATCGATTCATAATTCTTCAAACGAATCTTGTGTTTTTCACCATTCATATCATAATAAGACACAGTGATTTTGGCATGGCGAACGACATATCCTGGTACTTCTCGGTCAACAGATAAACAGCCTTCACCTTCCCCTAAACAAGCATCTTGAACAGAATGGCTCAAAATTTTAGGATTATACATAACAGTACTTAGAGAAGGTTCATCTACCTCTGGGTCTGCACTTGGTACGTGAACAGCAATGATTCTTTTAGAAATATCTAATTGAGGTGCAGCTAAGCCAACACCGCCTCGTAAGTGCAATTCTTCAGCTTTGATTGGATCTTGGCTGTTTTTTAAGAACTCAAGCATCTCTTTTCCTAAAGAGATATCTTCTTCGCTTAATGGAAGAGAAACTTCTTCTGCTACTTCGCGTAAGGTCGGATTTCCTTCACGAATGATATCATCCATTGTAATCATGGAATATGTACCCCTTTCTTAAAAGACTATATTCAAGTCTATTTTCGCATTATAGTTTACCACAAAAATGGAAAAGTAGTAGTAAGATTGTTTGAAAACTACTTTTTCTTAATGATTAACCACTTGATTTCCAGCCCGGTTTCAGGTAAAGTATAGCTGTGTGCTCTAGGCGCACGGCCTGCCACTTGGTTAAGCGAATCACCAACGTTTTACTCAGTCGCAGGGGAATAATCGAAAGAGGTGAAAGAAATGGCAATTTCAAAAGAACGCAAGAATGAAATCATCAACGAATATGCTCGCCATGAAGGGGATACTGGTTCTCCAGAAGTACAAATCGCTGTATTAACTGAAGAAATCAACCACTTGAATGAACATGCACGCGTGCACAAAAAAGACCATCATTCATACCGCGGCCTAATGAAAAAAGTTGGTCACCGTCGTAACTTGTTAGCTTACTTACGTAAAACTGACGTTCAACGTTACCGCGAATTGATCAAACGTTTAGGCTTGCGTCGTTAATTTTAGTCAAAAAGAGTGGGATTCACATGAATCTCACTTTTTTTACTCGTATATCAATTAAGCAAAATTCCGTGATCAAGCTAGATGGACTCCTACTAACCAAATGAAAGCTGCTCAAAAAACGGCTTTCAGCAGTTTTCATTTGTTTAGTAGCGTCTTGCTTTCACGAGAAGGAAAAGGAGAAGTTATGTCAGAAAAACAAGTATTCAAAACGACATGGGGCGGCCGTCCCTTACAAATCGAAGTCGGTCAGCTAGCAAAACAAGCAAACGGAGCCGTTTTAGTCCGTTATGGAGATACAGTGGTCTTAAGTGCAGCTGTGGCCTCTAAAGAAGCAAAAGATACAGACTTTTTCCCATTAACGATCAATTATGAAGAAAAAATGTATGCAGCAGGGAAAATCCCTGGAGGTTTCATCAAACGAGAAGGTCGTCCAAGTACAGAAGCAACATTGACTGCCCGTTTGATCGACCGTCCGATTCGCCCAATGTTTGCGGAAGGCTTCCGTAATGAAGTCCAAGTAACGAACATCGTGATGAGTGTAGAAACTGACTGTTCACCAGCTATGGCAGCGATGTTAGGTTCTTCTTTAGCACTATCAATCTCAGATATTCCATTTGATGGTCCAATCGCAGGTGTAGAAGTTGGTCGTGTAAATGGTGAATATGTCTTGAATCCAACGGTAGAGCAAGCAGAACAAACAGATATCGAATTGACTGTTGCTGGTACGAAACAAGCGATCAACATGGTTGAAAGTGGCGCGAAAGAAGTTTCAGAAGAAGACATGCTTGGTGCATTGCTGTTTGGTTTTGACGCTATCAAAGAATTAGTTGCTTTCCAAGAAGAAATCGTTCAAGCAGTAGGAAAAGAAAAAATGGAAGTCACTTTACTGCAAGTTGATGAAGTATTGAAAAAAGAAATCTTTGATGCTTCTTACGCTACAATGAAAGCAGCAGTAATGACCGAAGAAAAACTTGCTCGCGAAGAGAACATTGAGCAAGTGAAACTCGATATTCGTGAAGCTTACGCTGAGAAATTTGCAGGTCACGAAGATGAAGATCACTTATTGAAAGAAGTCAAACAAATCACGGAAGATTTGGAAAAAGATGTCGTACGTGAATTGATTACCATCGATAAAATCCGTCCTGACGGGCGTAAATTGGATGAAATCCGTCCATTGTCATCAGAAGTCAGCTTATTGCCACGTGTACATGGTTCAGGATTGTTCACACGAGGACAAACACAAGCTTTATCTGCTTGTACACTCGCACCTTTAGGAGAACACCAAATCATTGACGGTCTAGGGGTTGAAGTCAGCAAACGATTCATCCACCACTACAATTTCCCTCAATTTTCTGTTGGTTCTACAGGACGTGCAGGATCTCCAGGTCGTCGGGAAATCGGACATGGCGCATTAGGAGAACGTGCATTGGCACAAGTAATCCCTTCAGAAGAAGAATTTCCTTATACGATCCGCTTGGTAGCAGAAGTATTGGAATCAAATGGTTCTTCTTCCCAAGCAAGTATCTGTGCTGGCACGTTAGCATTGATGGATGCAGGGGTACCAATCAAAGCACCTGTTGCCGGTATTGCGATGGGACTTGTTTCTGATGGTGAGAACTATACGATCTTAACAGATATCCAAGGGTTGGAAGATCATCTTGGCGATATGGACTTTAAGGTTGCCGGTACAAAAGATGGGATCACTGCTTTGCAGATGGATATCAAGATCCAAGGAATCACAGAACAAATCCTAACTGAAGCATTGACGCAAGCAAAACAAGCACGTATGGAAATCTTAGAAGAATTGACTTCAACGATTGCTGCTCCACGTGAAGAATTAAGCCAATATGCACCAAAAATCGAAATGATCCAGATCGAACCTGCTAAAATCAAAGACGTCATCGGTAAAGGCGGAGACACGATCAATGGAATCATCGATGAAACGGGTGTAAAAATCGATATCGATCAAGATGGAAAAGTAAGTATTGCTTCTGCTGATGCAGAAATGATCAAAAAAGCCATCAAGATCATCGAAGATCTGACAAAAGAAGTCAAAGTCGGTGAAGTTTATCTAGGGAAAGTTGTCCGTATCGAAAAATTCGGTGCATTCGTCAACTTGATCAAAGGAAAAGATGGACTTGTCCATATTTCTCAATTGGCAAACGATCGTGTCAATAAAGTCGAAGATGTTGTTAAGCTAGGTGATGAGATCCTTGTGAAAGTAACTGAAATTGATAAACAAGGACGCGTAAATCTGTCAAGAAAAGCAATGTTGAATGAAGATGGTTCAACGAAAAACGAAGCAAAATAATTTTAATTCTTATGAATATTGTGTCTTGTGATCAAGAAATTGGCAGGAGAACAACAATTATTCGAAAAAAGGGGACTGTGACAAAAAACTGTCACAGTCCTTTTTTGCGAATAAACGGTGTTCCAGAAGTAGCTTCTTCGGAAATAAGCCGAAATTTCACAAAAATTTAAGAAGCAATTTTCGTAAATTCCTTCTTATTTCTTGAAGCTGACCACTTCTGTCACAACCTCTTTTTGCTGAAATTTCTTGGTGCATATTTTTGGAGTCCTTCTAAATAAAGCGTAAAATAAAAGTGAGATAAAGGGACGAAGGAGGGGAAGGCTATGCTGAACTTTTTATGGTCGTTGTTTATCGGCGGTGTGTTAGGTTTGATAGCTGGTGCCATTTTGGGAAAGGAAGTCCCAGGTGGTGTATCTGGAAATATCATTATCGGCTTTTTAGGCAGCTGGCTTGGCGAATTTTTACTAGGGCCGCTTGGACCGGAACTTGGCGGTTTTTATTTGATCCCAGCATTATTGGGTGCAATTTTTTGCCTTGCTCTTTATTCATTTGTGGCAAGACGTATCAGGGAACGACCAAAGAAAGAATAATTTTATTCAAATAAGTTGACACTTCAGTGTGTTACTTGGATAATTAGAAGCAATTTAGGAAAGCGGGTGTCATGGATAAGAATATCGTCTATCATTCAAGCTTACCTAAAGGATATCCATATAACAAGAAATGGGGGGAAAACGTGGCAACAACGCACAATACCAAAAAAATATCAATGGCTGGCCTGCTTGTAGCGATGGGAGTCGTCTACGGAGACATCGGGACAAGTCCGCTTTACGTGATGAAATCGATTGTTGAAGATAATGGCGGATTGACAGGAATCAATCCTGATTTTGTTATCGGATCAGTCTCATTGATTTTTTGGACATTGACTCTACTAACAACGATCAAATATGTCGTGATTGCATTGAATGCAGATAACCATGGGGAAGGTGGAATTTTCTCACTCTACACACTTGTCCGAAAAGGTGGGAAATATTTGATCATTCCTGCAATGATCGGAGGAGCTGCCTTACTAGCGGATGGGGTATTGACCCCTGCTGTGACGGTAACGACTGCGATTGAAGGATTGCGGGGAATTCCGCAGTTTTTTGACCGGTTCGGTAATAACCAGAATGTGATCGTCATTATCACTTTAGTTATTATTTTTGTCTTATTCATGGTCCAACGCTTTGGGACAGATATTGTCGGAAAAGCATTCGGACCAATCATGTTCGCTTGGTTTACTTTTTTAGGAGTAATGGGGTTGCTGAATTTTAGCCAGGATTGGACAGTTATCCGTGCATTAAACCCTTATTACGCAATCCAGCTGCTTTTTAGTGCAGATAACAAACTAGGCTTGTTCATTCTTGGAAATATTTTCTTGGCTACGACAGGTGCAGAGGCGCTTTATTCCGATCTTGGACATGTCGGCAAACGAAATATTCGTTTGAGCTGGCCTTACGTCAAAATTTGTTTGGTTATCAATTATTTTGGGCAGGCTGCATGGTTATTGAATGTTTATCAAAACCCTGAAGCACAGCAAATCAAGAACCTGAATCCATTCTTCCAAATGATGCCTCAAAGTTGGATCGTGATTGGCGTTGCTTTTGCAACAGTTGCTGCGGTGATTGCTTCGCAAGCATTGATTACAGGCTCGTTTACGCTGGTTTCGGAAGCCATCAAGTTGAAACTGCTGCCTCGATTAAAGATCATGTATCCTGGGAACAGTATCGGGCAAATGTATATCCCAGCAGTCAATCTGATTCTATGGATCGCCTGTTCTTTAGTGGTTGTCACATTCCGAACCTCCCATCATATGGAAGCTGCTTATGGTCTGTCGATAACGGTGACCATGTTGATGACGACGGCACTGCTTTACTTTTATCTTATCCAAAATGGGCATTCTCGTTGGTTTGCATATTTAGTTACCTTTTTCTTTGGTGCAATAGAAGTCGTTTTCTTTATCTCAAGTGTCGTCAAATTCTTCCGTGGCGGTTTTGTAGCCGTTCTGATTGGTTTGATCATCTTAGTTGTGATGTTCATTTGGGAACAAGGAAACATCATCCGCGAATCGTCAACTGAGGATGTGTCTTTGAGAGATTATATCCCTCAGCTTAAAGAATTACGTGATGATACTTCTTTACCAATCTATCAGACGAATGTTGTCTTTCTGGTTCCTGATATGGCTGAAGATAAAGTGGGACGACAGTTCATCTATTCGATTTTAGATAAGCGACCTAAAAGAGCACGAGTCTATTGGTTTGTTCATGTGGAAGTGACGGATGAGCCATATACGAAAGAATATCAAGTAGATATGATGGGCACCGACTTTATTGTCCAAGTGAATCTGTTCTTAGGTTTCAGGGTCCAACAGGAAATCAACGTATATGTTCGCCAAGTCATCCATGATTTGATGAAACAAGGCCGTTTGCCAAAACAGCCACAAAGATACTCTCTGACACCAGGACGGGAAGTTGGCGATTTCCAATTTGTCCTGATTGATGAAGTAGTCTCCAATGTGACAACTCTAGGAAAATGGCAGCGTCAAATCATGCAGGCAAAACTGGCAATCAAAAAAATCGCTACCTCGCCAGAAACATGGTTTGGGCTAGAGTACAGTGAAGTAAAACATGAAACTGTTCCGCTTATCATTGGAAATACTCGGAAAACATGGTTGAAAGAGCGATTGTGAAAGTAGCGCTTTGATCTGAATTCAGCTTTTGAATACCGTTTTTATCAGAGATCATGAAAAAGCTGTTTAGCAACAAGTAATGCGATGCTTTTGAGTAAGAAGGAGATGTGGCATTTTTCAGCCACATCTCCTTTTTTATTCCTAATATAAATACGCATTATTTTCAATCTTTTTGTAGAAAAAGGGTACAATAGAAAAAGAGGAAGGCGGGAGAATATGGTTATCAATTTCATTATTTTATTTTTGATGATCGCAATTACTTCATTTTTTGTAGCAAGTGAATTTGCTTTAGTGAAAATCAGACGATCAAAATTGGAACAACTAGAAAAGGAAAACGTGAAGAACGCCAAGCTAGCTCTTCATGTTACACACCATTTAGATAATTATTTATCAGCTAGTCAATTAGGAATTACGCTAACCGGTCTGATCATCGGGTGGGTCGGTGAAGGCTCTGTCGCGGCTCTACTGGAACCAGTGATTGGTAAACTACCTTTCAGTTCGGCTATCAGCAGTACAATCTCTGTGGCGCTAGGATTTATTTTAGTGACGTATATCGATGTGGTTATTGGCGAACTGCTTCCTAAGAGCTATAGTATCGTCAATACGGAGAAGGTCGTCTTGTTCGTAGTCAAACCGCTTCATTATTTTTATAAAGTAATGTTTCCTTTTATTTGGGTATTGAATCATTCGGCGGCGGGTCTAGGAAAGCTTTTAGGTGTGCGCCTCGTATCTGAAGGAGAAGAAACCTTGTCTCAAGAAGAGCTGACATTAGTCGCATTGAATTCTTATGAAAAAGGAGAGTTGACCAAAGAAGAATATCATTATTTGGAAAACGTGTTTGAATTTGATGATACCTTGGCAAAAGATATACAAGTAGATCGTACGTCTATGCAAGTATTCGAAGCTTCAGAAACAGTAAAAGAAGCGATAAAAGCTTCGATCGAGCAAGGACATACTCGCTATCCAGTGATTTTAGAATCCAAAGACAATGTTCTAGGTTATGTTACCTTACCAGATTTGATCAAGCAATCTTATAAAGATGACCAACTGACAGTAGAACATTTGATTGAAGAGCCAATCGTCACAACTGAAACGATCCCTATAAAAAAATTATTGACGATCATGCGAAAAAAAGGAAAACATATTGCTATCTTAAAAGATGAATATGGAGGGACAAGCGGCTTAGTGACGATTGAAGATATTTTAGAAGAAATCGTCGGGGAAATCCGGGATGAGACAGATTTGGACGAAGCGTTGATAGCGGAACAGTCAGATGGCTCTTATATCGTCTCCGGCAAACTAACATTAGATGATTTCCAACGTTATTTTCATGTAGAGATTCCAGAGTTTGAAGAAACGAATTTTACTACACTTGCGGGATTTGCTTCTAGCCGATACAAAGAAATAAACGCAGGAACGATCATTGAGATTGCCTCATTTCGCTTCACGGTATTAGAATACCAGCATGCACATATCGATTATTTCAAAGTAGAGACCATGGAAAGAGAAGCAGAATAAATGAAAAAGGGCTGTGACAAAAAATGTCACAGCCTTTTGTTATCTAAAAAAACTGTTTTCGGTAAACGAAGAAGATATTTTCAATAAAAGTTTTCATTTTTAGCCGCACCGATTTCTTTTAATCAAGGTTACCTTGCTTCGGCATGTTCTAACGTGAAATGCTCCTCTTCACCCATGTGTTTCAATTGTTTCATCGAACGCATGTAAGAGTAAAGCAACACAGCAACAGAGCCGATCCAAGCTAGAGGAGAAGCTGCTGCGGCTCCTGGATACCCCCACATTCCTGTAAGAACGATAGCTGCAAAAGAACGCATAAGCAATTCCATCATACCGGCGATCGTAGGAATCTTGCTTTGTCCAAGACCTTGAAGCGTGTAGCGTAAAATGAACAGGACTGCTAAGATCCAGTAAAGAGACCCATTGATATTGAAGTAGGTTTGTGCTAATTCAAATACATGTGTTTCTGATGGGCTAACAAACAGTTGAACAAAGAAATGTCCAAAGAAAATGACGATAGCACCTGCTAAAAGACTAAATCCGACACTCATCAATAAAGTTTGTCGTACACCTTGCAAGATTCGGCCATATTCCTTTGCACCATAGTTTTGTGCAGTGAAAGTCGCCATTGCGATACCAAATGACATCATCGGTTGATTGGCAAATTGATCAATACGACCAGCAGCGGCTTGAGCAGCCACAACATCTGTCCCTAAGCTATTTAGCGCTGCTTGTAATACGATAGCACCGACAGCGATGATTGAAGACTGGAACGCCATTGGCAAAGCTGCATTTAGATGTACACGAAACTCTTCTTTGTCAAAATTGAAATCTTTTTTGCGTAACTGTAATAAAGGCATCTTTTTCTTGATATACACAAGACACAGTACGCTAGAAGAAACTTGTGCGATTACGGTAGCAATAGCTGCACCTTCCACACCCATACCAAAATAGATAATAAAAATCAAATCAAGTACGACATTGATGATGACCGCAATGATCAGAAAGAATAATGGTGTGCGGCTGTCACCAAGTGCGCGAATGACATTAGAAAGCAAATTGAAACTGACGGATGCAAAGATCCCTAACAAAATAATTGAAATAAATGTTTGTGCTTGATCAATTATTTCAGGAGGAGTTTGCATCAACTGAAGCATCGGACGAATAAACAGGAGACTCAGGACAGTTAAAATCACAGTGACGACAAGACTAATAACAACACTAGCAGCAAAACTTTTCTTCAGACCCCGATAATCTTTTGCACCGTAACGTTGTGCAGTAATAATGGCTAAACCAGCTGTTAACCCTTGGGCAAAACCAATGATCAAAAATGTCAGGCTTCCAGTTGCACCAACCGCTGCCAGCGCATTTTTACCTAGTGTCTGACCCACGATGATCATATCGATCATATTATAAAACTGCTGAAAAACGTTTCCGATCAGTAAAGGAACAGTGAACAGCAAAATCAGTTTAGCGGGGCTTCCTTTTGTTAAATCGCGCATCTTTTAAACTCCTTATATCTTTAAAATTTAGTTAGTAGTATATAGCGTTTATCCTGAGAATACCAATTAGAAATCAATGATAATTGATGAAATTCCATAAAAAGAAGCCAAGAATTGAGTCAAAGAATCAACAACTTGGCCTGGTCTGTAAATAAGGGACATCCACGTTTATCTATCACCTTAATATTGTCTGATCTCACTTGGTAAAAGGATCGTTTCTCTCGTACCGTCATCATAGGCGTATACTTGAGCAGGAAATTGGTTCGAATAGGCAAACGGCAAATCAATATCCATTTCCACATTGCTTCCTGCTTGAGAAAAATGCATCGTCACTTTTCCACGATTTTCGATCAAATCAAAGGTTAATATATTTTCTAATGGAATGACTCCCTTAAGATCTAGGTCAATAATAAACCATATACTGTCAATCAATTCATCTGGCAAACTTGATACTACACCAACTGAAGCGTAACGGTTGCGGCTGCTATCAAAACTTTCAAACATCTGGTTAACCTCCTTCGAATCAACGAATGTTTTTATTTTTATAATCAATCATAGGATAAACTAGAAATACTTACTTTAACGAGGGTTCATTCTAATAAAGAATCAGGAAAAATGCAACAATAATTGAATACTTTTTTTCAAACTATAAATTTTTATAAAGGTACCATAAAAATATGCGAGGGAAAGCTTGGTAAATCAGCATTTTTCGTTTGCAAAGCTATTTACAAAAGCGGAAGCCCCATATGAAAATAAACGATTAGAAATAAAAAAGGCGTGTTAAAAGCTGCTGACCCGCCGCTTCTAACACCACCTGATTGTTTCAGTATTATTCTTCTTTTGAACCGATTACTTCTGGTTCGCCACCTTCACCTGTGCTTTCTTCTTCTTCACTTTGAGCGACTACAGCAGCAATTTGTTCTTCACTGTCGGTCACGAACTTGTAATCGTCGTTTTTTGGAAGATCGGCTACTGTAATAGAATCGCCTAATTCCAAGTTTGTCACGTCGACTTCAATTCGTTCAGGCAATTTGTCTGGTGTAGCAGATACGACTACTGTATACAAGTTTTGAGCTAACACTCCACCCGATTTAACACCAACTGATTCGCCAACAAGAACGACTTCTGTTTCGACTTCTGTTTCTTCCGACATGTTGACAGATAGAAATTCTGCATGTTCGAAATGATTAGTAAAAGTGTTCGTTTGGATCTTATGAACCAATGTATTGACTTTTTGTCCGTCAATGTCCATCGTGATAACTTTGTTTGCTCCATGTTCACGCAGCAATTTGCTTAGTGTCAAACCATCGAATGAGATAGGGGTACTTTCTATTTTATACCCATAAACAACAGCTGGAACTTTCCCTTCATGACGAAGTTTATTTCTTAATGAACGGGGACGTACTTCTCTTTTACTTACTTCTAATGATACTGACATAACCAAAATTCCTCCTTAAAATGTGACTGTCTGCTTTGGTAACGGACAGATTTTATTTAAGTGAATTCTAAAGGCTAATCTCTTGCACATCATCGAAGGCAGGGCGCTTAAAAAAACGCAAAAGGAGAGATGTGCGCATCTCCCCTTAGAAAGTCAGGATTCAACTTTTCTCCACCAGGTCATTACGCTGTGTATGAGAAATCCAATTCACTTTACTCTTTAACCGTAACGCGAACTGCTAGTTAAGTCAAGGAATAACGTTGATGATTTATTTGCAAGCAAACATATTCAAGGTATAATTCTTATTAGTAATAAGAAAGGAAACGGTATGCGCTTAGATAAATTAATAGAAGAAAAATTAGAAACGACACGTAAGGAAATGAAGCGGCTGTTTGCTTTGAAGCAAGTGATGATCGATGGCACAGTCGAATTTCGACAAAATCGAAATGTAGACAGTTTGCTGCATCGGATTGAAGTAGCAGGTGAACATTTAGAAACAAATGAGTCCTACTATCTTCTCAACAAGCCTAAAAAAGCTGTGACTGCTGTGTCAGATCCAGAAAAGACGACGGTAATCGATCTGATTGCAAGTGCCGATCGTTTTCAGCCGCTCTATCCAGTGGGAAGACTGGATAGAGATACAACAGGACTATTGCTGATTACTTCGAATGGCCAATTGGGATATGAAATGCTCCTTCCTGAAAAAAAGGTCTCAAAGACTTATCAAGCAGTGGTGAACGAAAGGGTGACATCAGCAGACGTAGCAGCATTTGAAAAAGGAATCGTATTCGCTGATGGGTACCAATGCCAGTCGGCTAATCTAAAAATACTCAAAGCAGACAAGCACCAAAGTACCGTTTTATTGACGATCCAAGAGGGGAAATTCCATCAAGTCAAAAAGATGTTTTTAGCCCAAGGAAAGAAAGTGATCGCATTGAAGCGGTTAAGCATGGGACCATTGGAATTAGATGAACAGTTGGCAGTAGGCGAGTACCGATCGTTGACGCTAGCAGAGATGAAAAAGTTAAGTATTTATTTTAAATAGGAGATCAAAAAGATGAGATATAACACTTTATTGTTTGATGTTGATGATACATTGCTAGACTTTCAACAAACTGAGGCAAATGCTTTAAGTGCTTTGTTCGCAGAGCAAGGGATCACATTGACACCAGAAATCAAAACGAGCTATAAGGCTTTGAATCATCATTTATGGCAGGAATTTGAAAAGGGCAGACTATCACGAGAAGAAGTAACAGGCAGTCGTTTTGGATTACTCTTCCAGCAATTTGGGAAAACAGTAGATAGTCGCCAAATGGAGAAACGCTATCGTCACTACTTGAATCAAGGACATGATCTTGTTCCGGGAAGTCTAGAACTTCTGAAAAAGCTCCATCCTCACGCCGAACTTTATATTGTAACGAACGGTGTGTCGCATACTCAATATCAGCGTTTAACAGATGCAGGAATGCTTGATTATTTTAAAGATATATTTGTCTCAGAAGCTGTCGGAGCGCAAAAGCCGATGAAAGAATTTTTTGATCATGTATTTTCCCACATTCCTGATCTTGATAAAAAGCAGACGGTGATCATTGGTGATTCACTGACTTCTGATATCAAAGGAGGGAACATGGCAGGGATCGATACGATTTGGTTCAATAAAAACAAATTGCCGGAAATCGAAGAGATCCAACCCACTTATCGAATTGATTCTTTAGAAGAACTTTACTCATTATTGGAAATTGAAAAGGATTAATTTTCAGAAAAATATAGCATTTTCGTGTTTTTTCGCTATAATAGATTAGAATGAAAAAACGGATACGAAAGAGGTTTTAGTCAATGACAAAAAGCAAGCCAATTATCATTGGTGTGACGGGTGGGTCAGGAAGCGGAAAGACAAGTGTCAGCCGTGCGATTTTCAACAACTTCCCGGACCATTCCATCATGATGCTTGAACAAGATTCTTATTATAAGGATCAGAGCCATTTGAGTTTTGAAGAACGATTGAACACAAATTACGATCACCCTTTTGCCTTTGATAATGATCTGCTGATTCAGCATGTAGGCGACTTACTGAACTATAAAGCCATTGAAAAACCCGTGTATGACTATGTAGCGCATACAAGAAGTCAGGCAACGATCATTCAGGAACCAAAAGAAGTGATCATTCTAGAAGGAATCCTGATCTTAGAAGATGAACGTCTGCGTGACTTGATGGATATCAAGGTATACGTAGATACAGACGATGATATTCGTATTATTCGTCGTATCAAACGGGATATGGAAGAACGGGGACGCACATTGGACTCCGTGATCGAGCAATATTTGACAGTTGTTAAACCGATGTATCATCAATTTATCGAACCAACGAAGCGCTATGCGGATATCATTGTTCCAGAAGGCGGAGAAAACCACGTTGCTATTGATTTGATTACAACAAAAGTGGCTAGTTTCTTAAACCATAAATAGTGCGCAGCGAAACAGTTGAACGGACTGCGACCGTTTGAAAAGCAAGGATCCTGCTTTTTGAACAGTCACCAGTCAACTGTTTTTTTATTTATAACAAGAGGTTGTGAAATCAGCGTCTTGACTTGAGTATTAGAGAGAAAAAACGGAAAAATAGTTCCTTATATTTTACCGTTTTTTGAGCTAATACCGAAGGTCAGCTGATTGAGCACCGTGAATCAGAGGTCGTGAAAAAGCTGCCCTGCATCCAGTAATAAGAACAAATCAAACAAAAACAGCTTCTCATGTTTTTCGTTTGGTTGGGTTTATTATCGCAGATGCAAGCTTTTGAACACCGTTTAACAAGAGGTTGTGTCAGAAGTAGTCAGCTTCAATAAATAAGAAGGAATTTTCCGAAGAAGCTACTTTTGCATCACCCCCCTAAGGAGGCAGTTTTAGCAAATGAAAAAAGATATGAGGAAGAAAGATGTCTAAAAAAGCATCAGTTTTACAAAAATGTCTTCAGATCATGCCAATCATCGGTCTGTTATTTTTCTTTGTGTTGATTCTCTATGCTTATCATCATGGGATCTTTCGTTCAAGCACGTCTTTGCAAGCGTTTATCCAGGAATTCGGCAAGTATGCAGTGATAGTATTTGTTCTGTTGCAAGTGATCCAAGTGATCATTCCTATTTTGCCGGGAGGGATTTCTTCGGTAGCTGGCATGCTGATGTTTGGCAATGGATTTGGGCTTTTATATAGTTGTATTGGTCTAGTGATTGGGGAAGCAATCGGATTTTTGCTTGTCCGTTACTATGGCGTAGCCTTTGTCCAGCTTATTTTATCGCCAAAAAAGTATCAAAAATTTGATGAATTGCTGACAAGAAAAACGAAAGATATCAAAAAAGTATTAGTCGTTACCTTGCTGCTTCCCTTTGCGCCAGACGACTTGATCTGTCTAGTAGCTGGTTTGACGAAATTATCTTTTAGAGAGTTTATGCAGATCGTGATTTTCTTGAAGCCGTGGTCGGTAGGTGTGTACAGTATGATCATGCTCTTTTTATTCCATCAAGCGCAAGGTCATTTATAATGTAAAAAAGGACGTGGGTGTATGGAAAAAATAAAAGTAACAGAAAATGAACTGGATGAGCTGATGGCAGTCATTCAAGAAGTATGGCCGGAAGCTTTTGTACCAATTATTGGTCAAAAACAAGTCGATTATATGCTGAAAACTTATCAGTCAAAAAAGCAGATCCAAAAAGAACTGGCAGAAGGCGTTTCTTATTTTTTATTAAAAAGTGAAGGGAAGACTGTCGGTTACACTGCTTATGAAGAGATAAAAGGTAAAATCTATTTAAGTAAATTATATTTGCTGAATAAAGCCCGTGGCCAAGGATTGACTTCTTCGGTTTTTCGCTGGTATGAAGAACTTGTTGCGCAAACAAAGGAAAAAGAGATTTTTTTACGAGTGAACCAGGGAAATCACCAAGCAATCGAGGTTTATAAGCATGAAGGGTTTGAGATTACAGAAGAACTTGTTTCAGATATCGGTCAAGGATTTCAAATGGTCGATTATAAAATGAAAAAAGCTCTCGCATAATCTTAGGAACTGTGTTAAAGTAACCTCATGCGACGGGTCGAGAAGGACTCTGGTTTACAGAGCTCCTAATTGATTTTGGAGGCACAGGATAATTGATTTCTATCTTTATCACCTGCCGGATGCAGGGGTGTCGGGCAAGACTTTTGTGGAGAAGGGCTTGTCTGCTTGAGTAATCAAGTACCGTAAAAATGCGGAAAGAAGCTTATGCTTCTTTCTGCATTTTTTTTTACAAGAATATATTCTGTAAAATTGGTTTATTTCCCCTTTAATGCTAAAATCGAAGAGCAGATTAGTTATAAGACTGTTTAAGGGAGCCATTGTCATGTTCGAAAAACTCAAACGATTTGGGCGCAATTTTACGCAAACAACGCCCTTTATCTTAAGCAATACGGTTATTTTGATTCCTTATCTTTTATTTTTAGGAATAACAGATTCGCATAATTGGCTGACGATTTTGCCATTTACGCTGTTTTATGCCTTTCGGATGACTGGGCTGTTTTTAGTCAATAGTCTACGATTTGGTCTAGATAGTTACACGTTGCTGATGATTGCTTTGCTGATTGGTGGTACTGGTTCATTACTTGGAATACTAGGCGTATTTTATTTTCCTTTGTTTTATTTTTCAAGTGTTCTTCTAGGGCTGAGTGCAGCATGGCTTGTACCTGCTAATATCACGGTCAATTTCCATGAGAAGACGCAAGGCTTTATCAATATGGATGGGAAAAAATACTTATTTGCAGCTATCTGGCTATTTCTCCTGTATCAAGCGATCGGACTGCCTGCACCGACTCAGATTGCAGCAAGCTTTACGATTTATACACTTTTTTACGTCATGGCCTACCATACGGTCAGTCATTATCCGCGTTACGAACTGGATTTCAAAGATATTAAAAGAAACCTAGTGGCTACGCGGGAGCTTGTTTTATTTTTGGTGTTCTTTGGCTTATTGTTTCTTTTGAGAAATGCCCGATTGTTATTCGATGAAAGGCTTTTTGATCTTGCTGTTTATGGTTTCTTGGTGTTGTTCATTGTGTTCGTGTTCGTCTTAGGCCACCAGAAGAAGGAATGGAAGTTGCCAAGTTGGCTGAATCTGTTTACTTTTCTAAATGGAATGCTAGGGAATTTTCTTTTTTTGTTTAGCAGTTTTTATGTTGGCATACTGTACGGATTAGAGAAACTTCCGTTTTATATGTATTTGCCTTATGCTGCCGGTTTGATTGCAGCAAAAATAGTCGGACCATTGATTTTGAAACGTTTATCATGGTCTCCATTGGCTACGCAATTGCTTGGACTGAGTTCTTCTTTGTTGGTCCTCTTGATTCCAAATGGTTTTGCGATAGGTGTCTTTCTGCTTAGTTTCTGGCACGTAGTAACAGGCAGTTGGCTAAATAAGGAATACTATCAAACCGATGTAGCTATTCCAATGGATCGTCGGATTATTGCCAAATACACTACTCAAAATAAAGGAAGTGTGATCCACCAGTTTTTATTGATGACGCTTTTGTTTATTTTAGCAAAAGAAATGGGAGAGCCAATCCATCTACTACTAATCATGCTGAACCATGGAGCAGTGCCGATAGCAAGTGCGCAACTGCTTATTTTAGCCAAATGGATCAATGTCGGTCTTTTAATGAGCGGATTGGTGACTGTATATCATTTATGGAAGAAGGCGAAAAAGAATGAGGCTATTCATTGATGGGGATGGTTCTCCAGTAAAAGACGACGTCATAAAGTTAGGAGAATCCTATGGTCTCGACGTGATTATCGTAACCAGTGTAGATCATTATACGACCAAAGAATACGCTAATCATGTCCAAATCGTCTACGTAGACCGTGGAGCTGATAGTGCAGATTATAAAATCGTCGGTATGGTTAAGAAGAATGACTTTTTGATCACGCAAGATTATGGTTTAGCTTCACTTGTATTGCCGAAGGGTGTTCGAGTGTTCCATCACTCTGGAAAAGAATTTGACGAAGCGAATATCGGTACGCTTCTCGAACAACGTTACCATAGTGGGAAGTTAAGAAAAGCTGGCATAAGGACAAAGGGTCCAAAACCTTTTACGGAGAAAGATCATACGGCTTTTCGTCAAGCGTTGAAAAAGGCAATTGACCAAGGTTTACCAAGTACAGAAGATAGTAGGTAACGAAGGTAGTTTACTTGTGCGCGAATACACCAAAAAGGAACAGGGAAACAGGATAAATGGATTCCTTGTTCCTTTTTTTTGTTGTTCTTCGGTACTCGCTCAAAAAACGGTAAAATAGGAGGAGCTATTTTTATTTGGTCGTTCTTATTGCTTGAGACAGAACAGCTTTCTCTCAACTTTTTTCTACTTTTTCCTCTTCTTGTACATTTGGATCAATGCATCGATTGCTAAAAAAATAATGACAAATGCGGCAATAGCATACGTAAATATCCCTAATAAGGAAACGACCTCTGCGTTTTCTACAGGTGCAGCTTGGACAAGGAGGGAAGATCCTACGATCAATGCAGCTAAAATCATACCGAAAACAAGCCGATTGATCATACTTTCGATCCTGTTCAATAATTTGTCTTGCTTTTTTAATTCCAAATTGACTTTTCCTTGTCCCGAAGTCCACATTTCTAATAGATGATGGAGTTGTTGTGGAATCTTAGGCGCAGCCTTCATTCCTTCTAATAGATCTAATCCACTTTGTTTCAATGTATCTTCTACATCCAAATGGGTGAGAAAGTAATGTTGGGCAAAAGGCGAAGCAACTTCCATGAGGGAAACTTCAGGGTCAAGGACACGGATTACCCCTTCTAATGTCCCGAATGCTTTCAGCAAAAGCGTGATATCACGGTCGAACTGCAGATTATTTTGATGACAGATCATCACGACTTGTGCGAATACTTCTTGCAAGTTGATTTCATCAATAGGGGAATCATAATATTGTTCAAGAAAACTTGTCAGTTCTTGATGAAACCGACTTTCATCAAATAAGCCTTCCTGCTGACAAAGTCGAAGGACCGCTTTTTCGATTCGATAAGCATCTTTCGTATACAGCGCTAAAACGGCTTGTGTGAGCTTTTGCCTAAGACCTGCAGAAAGATGCCCCATCATGCCAAAATCAATGTAGTTGACCGTATATGGCGCAACAGGGTCTTCTGTAGAAGTAGAGGCTCGAAAAGCAAAGGGACCGAACTCTTTTTCATGAACTGTTTCAGCTGTTCGGCGAGCTCGTGTCTGTTCTTCTTTTGTTAGCACATGGAACAGCAAATTCCCCGGATGAGGATCAGCATGGAAAAAACCATCATCAAACACCTGTTTCATAAAGTTCTCAACTAAAAGCTTTGCAACTTCTTGTTTCAGCTGCTTGTTTTGAATACCGGTGATAAAAGTTTCTGTTCCGTTTTCGGCATTCATCAAATGATTCAAGTTTTTACCAGACATTTCTTCCATCACGATCACTTTTTTCGAACAAAAAGCGTCATAAATTTTGGGGCTGCGGATCTCTTTCCAGCCATTGTTCTTTTGATAGAATTGTTCGCCATTTTGACTTTCTTTTAAGAAGTCCATTTCATTGATCAAGGAACGTTTTACTTCTTGGAGTACCCCTTTTAGATCAACTACGCTAGTTTCAGGAATGTATTTGATCAAAGGGATTGCACGCTCAAATAGTTGAAGATCAAGGCGGATCTCTTCGGCAATGTTAGGGTGTTGGATCTTAACAACTACCGCGTCACCGCTTTTCAGCTTGGCACGGTGAGCCTGTCCCATAGAAGCGGAGGCAAAAGGCGATTTGGAAAAATCATCGAATATATCTGATACCGAAAGAGAAAGTTCCGTTTCGATCGTCTTTTTGACCGTTGAAAATGTGTCGCTAGGTACACTGTCTTGTAATGTTTTAAAAGTCTGAGTGAAGGCAGAGGAAAGCAAGTCCTCCCGAACAGAAAGCATCTGTCCTATCTTGATGAAGGTGGGTCCTAATTCTTCAAAGGCTTTTTTTACCTGTTCGGGATTTTTTTGCTGTACAAAGTTTGGCACTACATTGTAGTTGATGAACACTCGAATGATTTCTGCCAAGCGGCTGCGTGGATTTGTTTGCGCCATCATCATCCCTCCTTTCCTTTATCATAACTTTTTATAAAAAACGGGACAAATAATCTAGCTGACAAAAAATAAATGACGTTTGTTCTTTTAGAAACCAACTCGTTTTTTTATAAATAAGTTATTCGTTTATTTTTGTTTTGTGCTAAAATATGAGAGTAAATCACTGAACGATTTAGAATACAGGAGGACAATCTTTTGAAGATTACTTTACTATATGGCGGACGCAGCGCAGAGCATGAAGTGTCCATTCTTTCCGCATTTTCAGTTTTAAATGCCATTTATTATAATTATTACCAAGTTCAACTCGTATTTATTACAAAAGAAGGACAATGGGTCAAAGGTCCATTACTAACAGAAAAACCTGCCAGCAAAGATGTCTTGCATCTTTCATGGGACCCAAGTGGACAGACAGAGGAAGGCTTTACAGGAAAAGTGATCAATCCGGGCGAAATCAAAGAAGAAGGAGCCATCGTTTTTCCAGTTTTACATGGGCCAAACGGAGAAGATGGAACGATCCAAGGCTTCTTAGAGACATTGAATATGCCTTATGTCGGCGCAGGCGTATTGACCAGTGCATGTGCCATGGATAAAATCATGACCAAATATATTTTACAAGCTGCTGGTGTGCCACAAGTTCCTTATGTACCAGTACTTAAGAATCAATGGAAAGAAAATCCTAAAAAAGTATTTGATCAATGTGAAGGTTCTTTGCTTTATCCGATGTTTGTCAAACCGGCGAATATGGGTTCTAGTGTCGGTATTACAAAAGCAGAAAACCGCGAAGAATTGCAAAATGCTTTAGCAACAGCCTATCAGTATGATTCTCGAGCAATCGTTGAACAAGGAATTGAAGCGCGCGAAATCGAAGTTGCTGTATTAGGAAATGAAGATGTTCGGACGACTTTGCCTGGTGAAGTCGTAAAAGACGTAGCATTCTATGATTATGAAGCCAAATATATCAATAATAAAATCGAAATGCAGATTCCAGCCGAAGTGCCGGAAGAAGTTTATCAAAAAGCGCAAGAGTACGCGAAGTTAGCTTACACGATGTTAGGCGGAAGCGGATTGAGCCGGTGTGATTTCTTTTTGACAAATAAAAATGAATTATTCCTGAATGAATTAAATTCTATGCCAGGATTTACGGAGTTCAGTATGTACCCACTCTTATGGGAAAACATGGGCTTGAAATACGGTGATTTGATTGAAGAACTGATTCAATTAGGAATGAATCGATACCATCAGCGTCAATCTTTTTTTGAAAAAAATGAATAAAGAGAAATAAAGAAGAAGCTGGAGTGATTGCGTAACCGCGTTCATTCTAGCTTCTAAATACGAATAGAGAAATTTACTTGGAAGTGAGAGTCATGCGAACCCGCCGTTTAGGCCAAACGCTTTTTTCACAACCTTTTTTAGGAGAGATCTCAATGAATCTAACAATACAAGAAATTGCACAAGCCGTGGGCAGCGAATGCTCTGCACTGACAAAGATTACCAATGTCGAATTTGACAGCCGGAAGATAACCGAAGGAAGTTTATTCGTTCCTCTTGCCGGTACGCGAGATGGACATGAATTTATCCAGCAAGCGATCACAAACGGCGCATCTGCTTCATTTTGGAGCTTGCCTGTTGAACAAGCACCAAAAGATTTTCCAGTTATCCCTGTAGCAGATCCTTTGAAAGCCATGCAGCAATTGGCAACCTATTACTTGGAAAAAGTAGGCGCAGAAGTCGTTGCAATTACAGGAAGCAATGGTAAAACCACCACGAAAGATCTAACCGCGTCTGTCTTGTCTGAAAAATACAAAACATATAAGACGCAAGGAAATTACAACAATAATATTGGTCTTCCTTACACGATTTTGCACATGCCGCAAGATACAGAAAAAATCGTTTTGGAAATGGGCATGGATCACGCCAATGAAATCACAGAACTTTCACTTATGGCTCAACCAAAAGCTGCAGCAATCACAATGATCGGTGAAGCACACATAGAAAATCTTGGGTCGCGAGAAGGAATCGCTAAAGCCAAAATGGAAATCACTGACGGACTTGTACCAGACGGATTACTCGTTGTGCCCGCAGATGAACCGTTGCTGACACCTTTAACGGCAACATTAGTACAAACAGTCACAACATTCGGTATTGGAAATGGCGATGTTCATGCAGAAGTGACAGCAGAAGGAAAAGCGCAAACCGATTTTGTAGTAGAAGGAGAAACATTTACGATCCCGCTGCCTGGAAGTTATAATGTAACGAATGCTTTGATTGCGTATACGATCGGGCGCTTCTTTGAACTGTCCATACCTGAGATACGCCAAGGGCTCGCTCATGTTTCTATCACACAAAATAGAACTGAATGGCTAACGGCAGGAAATGGTGCAGCTATTTTGAGCGATGTCTACAATGCAAATCCAACAGCCATGGGACTAGTATTAGATACTTTTAAAAATCTGCCAACAAAAGGGCGCAGAATCGCTGTGTTAGCAGATATGCTGGAATTAGGGAAAGATTCATTAAACATGCATGCGCAAATGAGTGAACATATCGATCCTGAGAAATTTGCCATGATTTTCTTGTACGGGGAACAAATGCATGCATTAAAAGAAGACTTGAATCAAAAATATCCGCAACTACCTGTGTTCTATTTTGAAAAAGAAAAGAATAAATTGATTGAAGCTGTCAAACAAACTCTTGAATCAACAGACAGTATTATGCTGAAAGGCAGCAACAGCATGGGCTTATTCGAAGTAGTAGAACAGCTTCAGCAAATGAAATAAAAATCTGTAAACTTGCAGAAAATGAAAAGCTATGTTAGAATAACCTATTGCCGAAAGATGAAGAGAAATTGGACTGGTTTTGCCATGGAAGCAACTTGTCGAAACCAGATGTCATAATCATGATAAAGCTGAACGCGACCCGTTTGGCTTTTCTAATGCCTAAACTTCGCAAAGTGATTTTTCGGTGGTGCCACAGGGGCTAAGAATGGATAAAAACGTGCGTGGCCACTGTCAAAAAGAAACAATACACTTTGACCGAACAAATCGACGGGGTAGCAAAAAAGCTACATCCTCAGTTAACAACCATATAGGAGGATTCATTTGAAATTTAAAGAACTAGAATTATCACCAGAATTGTTGAAATCAGTCGAACGCGCTGGTTTTGAAGAAGCAACACCTATCCAAGCAGAAACGATTCCGCTAGCATTAGCTGGAAAAGACGTTATTGGACAAGCACAGACAGGTACAGGGAAAACAGCTGCATTTGGATTACCAATGTTAGAAAAAATCGATCCAGATCGTCACGAATTACAAGGTCTGGTTATCGCACCAACACGTGAATTAGCTATCCAAACACAAGAAGAACTATATCGTTTAGGGCGCGACAAAAAAGTGCGTGTACAAGCTGTCTATGGTGGAGCAGATATTGGCCGTCAGATCCGTGGCTTGAAAGATCGTCCACATATCGTTGTGGGTACACCAGGACGTATGCTTGACCACATCAACCGCCATACATTGAAGCTTGGAACTGTTCAAACATTAGTCTTGGATGAAGCAGATGAAATGTTGAATATGGGCTTCTTGGAAGATATCGAAAAAATCATTTCTCAAGTTCCTGAGCAAAGACAAACATTACTTTTCTCAGCAACAATGCCGCCAGCCATCAAGAATATCGGCGTTAAATTCATGAAAAGTCCACATCATGTGAAGATCAAAGCGAAAGAAATGACAGCTGACTTGATCGATCAATACTATGTCCGCGCAAAAGAATACGAAAAATTTGATATCATGACTCGCTTGTTTGATGTTCAAACACCGGAACTAACAATCGTCTTCGGACGTACAAAACGCCGCGTAGATGAATTGGCACGCGGATTAGAAGCACGTGGTTATCGTGCAGAAGGAATCCATGGCGATTTGTCTCAACAAAAACGGATGAGCGTATTGCGTTCATTCAAGAACGGTCATTTAGATATCCTTGTAGCGACAGACGTTGCCGCACGTGGATTAGATATCTCAGGTGTCACTCATGTGTACAACTATGATATCCCTCAAGATCCAGAAAGCTACGTTCACCGTATCGGACGTACAGGTCGTGCCGGAAAAGGCGGTATGTCTGTGACTTTCGTTACACCAAATGAAATGGACTACTTGCATGTGATCGAAAACTTGACGAAAAAACGGATGACGACTTTACGTCCGCCAACTGAAAAAGAAGCATTCAAAGGTCAATTAGGTGCTGCAGTTGAACAAATCGAAACAAAACTTGCAGAAAACGGTCTAGATAAATACCTGCAAACAGCAGATAAATTATTAGAAGAATATTCTGCACAAGATTTGGTTGCATTACTGCTGAAAACGACAGCAAAAGATCCAGCTGATGCAGTACCAGTGAAGATCACACCCGAACGTCCATTGCCAATGCAGAAAAAAGGATACAACAAAAATGGCAAACGTGGCGGCGGAAACAACCGTAATCGTCGTGACGGCGGGAATTATCGTGGAAACAAATCAAAAGGCGGATATAGCAAAAATAATAACAGCCAAAAAGATGGCGGTAAACGTCACAATGATAAAAAACGCGGATTTGTGATCCGTTCAAATAACGATTAAACCTAAAATGAAAGTTTCTCTGTTTTAAGAGAAACTTTCATTTTTGTTATTTGTGGACTTATTTGTGGCAAAATGGTTATAATTTGGTAGAATGAGAGTGTTCTAAATTTATTGAAAAGAGAAAAGCATATGATAAAAGGAATTGGGATCGATGCAGTCGAATTGTCTAGGATCACTCGGCTGATCGAAGAAAAACCAAAATTCATTGCACGAATCTTGACCTCTGAAGAAACGAAACTGTTCCAGTCCTTGCCTTTTCATCGCCAAGTAGAATTTTTAGGCGGGCGTTACGCCTGTAAAGAAGCTTTCTCTAAAGCTTGGGGAACGGGGATCGGGAAAGTTACCTTTCAAGATATCGAGATTTTAAAAAATGAAAACGGTCAGCCCGTTGTTACGCGTTCCCCTCATGAAGGCAATGTATGGGTCAGTATTACTCACACAAATGAAACAGCTTTTGCACAAATTATTTTGGAAGACTAGAAAGAAGGAAAAATGATGGTTGTCGCTTGGCACCGCCCAACGAAAGCAGTGATACATAAAAAAGCTATAACTGAAAATGTAGCAAATGAAGTGGCAAGACTTCCGCAAGGGAAAGAATTGTTTGCAGTAGTAAAAGCAAACGGATACGGTCATGGAGCTGTAGAGACAGCTGAAGCAGCAGTTGCTGGTGGAGCTTCGGGCTTTTGTGTTTCAAATTTAGATGAAGGAGTCGAGTTGAGAGAAGCTGGATTTACTCAGCCCATCCTTATCTTGAACATGGTTCCTTACGACGCACTGGCTTTAGCTGTTGCTCATGATTTGTCAGTAACTGCAGGTACCCGGGAATGGTTGCAGGCAGCAGCTGCTATTTTAGAGGAAAGTAAGCTAGAGATGCCTCTTTCGATCCATTTAAAAGCAGATACTGGGATGGGGCGTATCGGTTTTTGTACACCTGAAGAAGTAAAAGAGGCAGCTGCATTCATCAGAGAAAGTCGTGTATTAGAATGGGAAGGATTATTTACCCATTTTTCTACAGCAGATCAAGCAGACGATACGTATTGGAATCTGCAAAAGGAACGCTTTATGGAAGTGCTAAAAAAACTTTCTGAACTTCCTCGATATGTACATGTCAGTAACAGTGCAACGGCTTTATGGCATGATGAAACAATCGGCAATATGATTCGTTATGGAGTAGCAATGTACGGACTGAACCCATCTGGGCATGCACTACCGGAAGTTTATCCGTTACAGCCAGCGCTTGAACTGGTTTCTGAATTGATCCAAGTCAAAAAACTCCCAGCAGGTGAAGGAATCGGCTACGGGGAAACATATATCACTCCTGAAGCAGAATGGATCGGAACGATACCGATCGGTTATGCAGATGGCTGGCTACGAAAGATGCAAGGTTTTTCTTTATTGGTAGAAGGAAACTATTGTGAAACGATTGGACGTGTATGTATGGATCAACTGATGATCCGATTGCCTCAAGAATTTCCGGTCGGAACAAAAGTGACGCTTATCGGCAAAAATGCAGACAAAGAAATCACTATGCAAGATGTAGCAGATCAATTAGGTACGATCCACTATGAAGTGGCATGCGGATTAGGACAGCGGATACCAAGAGAATATCAAGAATAAGGAGGATCCTATGGTAAAAAGAGGAGATATTTATTTTGCTGATCTTTCTCCAGTCGTGGGATCGGAGCAAGGCGGAACACGTCCAGTTTTGGTTATTCAAAATAATCTAGGTAACCATTTCAGCCCGACGATCATTGTTGCGGCTATAACGGCAAAAATGGCTAAGCCTAAGCTTCCGACTCACATTGGGATCAAAGCTACTGGAACAGGAATAGAAAGAGACTCCGTTATCCTGTTGGAGCAGATCAGAACGATCGATAAATCAAGATTGAAAGAAAAAGTCTGCCATTTGGATCGTCCAATTATGGCAGAAGTTGACCGAGCATTAAAAATTAGTGTGGGCATTGAGGCACTCACTCCTGTTACTAAATAAGTATAGCGAAGTAACCATGCAGCCTTTACATATAAAAAAAGGACCAACTGTGCGTAAAAAAAGATACGTCCGCTTCTAGTACCAGCATTTCTGCTAGAAGAAGCGAACGTATCTTTTTTGATGATCCAAGGAGTGGTCCATGCGCCCTCCTCCTTTACAGCCAGACTTGGACTACCAGCTGGCTTTTTTTACTCCTGGAATCAAACCTTTATGTGCTAACTCACGGAATTTTATACGGGACATCCCGAATTTACGCATGTATCCGCGAGGTCGTCCATCGATTAGATCGCGATTTTTCAACCGTTCTGGACGAGCATCTAAAGGAAGTTTACGCAAGCCTTCATAATCTTTTTGCGCTTTTAATTCCTGACGTAAAGCAGCATAGCGTTCAATCGTTTCTTGCTGTTTTTTTGCTTTGGCAATCTTTGATTTTTTAGCCATCAACAAATTCCTCCAATTTTTTTATTAGCGTAAATCGTAATCTTTACGCTTTTAGATGAATAATTTAACACGATACGCGAAAAAAAACAACTATTTTGTTTTGGATCATGTTCCAAACCGAAAAGACATTTTTTTTGTCAAAATAAAGGCATGAACGTAAACTTAAAGAAAAAGGGAGATGGTAACCATGCGAAGATTTGCAATTAACGGTTACGGAGAAGCGCAAGATGTTTTTGAAGAAATCGATGCTCAACCCAGAGAAGTCGATTCCGGACATATTCGTGTAGAAATAAAAGCATTCAGCGTGAATCCGTATGATGTTGCCTTGCGTTCAGGAGAGATGAAAGAGATACGAACATTGAAATTCCCTTATGTACTAGGTAATGATGGCGCTGGTATCGTGACAGAGATTGGTTCAGATGTCACAACTGTTCATGTAGGTGATCGAGTAGCTGTCCATGCAGTCGGCGGGACTTACGGAGAAGAAGTCGTACTGCCATCAGCAAAAGCAGTAAAAATTCCAGATGAAATGAGTTGGGAAGAAGCAGCCGGAATGGTCACACCAGGGATTACGGCGTACAATCTAATCAATCATTTGACGGAAATTCAGCCGACAGATACAGTGATGGTTCTAGGTGCATCAGGTGCGGTCGGGTCTAGTCTGATCCAGCTTCTCCACGAAAAGGGCATCCAAGTCTTAACCAGTGCCTCTAGTAAAAACGAAGAAAAAGTAAGGAAACTAGGAGCTTCAGCATTTGCTGCTTATGATAAAACAGACCCAGGTATGCAATTTGCTGATCAAGCAGACCTTGTGATTGATGCCACGAAAGGAAGCATCAAAGGAGAAACCGGCATCCAGATCCTGAAACCAGGTGGGAGATATGTTGCATTAAATGACCTCCCAGACCTAGATTTGCGGCAAAAAAAGGAAGGCTTTTATGAATCATTTGTTCCAAGAAAGGAATATCAAGATGCAGAAGCCTTTGCTGGCATAATCAAAGCTTATCAAAAAGGTGCCTTTCATATTTTTATTTCAATGAATCTGTCTGCTTCCCTTGCACATGTCATCCAAGCACATCAGCAAGTTGAAGGGCATCCTCCTGCTGGGAAAATCATTTTGTCATTCGAAAAATAAGAAATATAGGAATAAAAAAGAAAAAAGCTGAAACATTTTTGTAGGGGCAAAGACCAAAAAAGTGTTTTAGCTTTTTTGCGTATACGTATAATAGATAAAAACTTTGGCATAAAATTATCTTTCCCTTTTATTTCATGATAAAGTAAAGGCTGTAATCCTTAATTATTTCTCAATATGTAAGAGATTACAATGAGACAATTGCCGTGATATGTCCAAAAATTCGACTTTTTTGAAAAAAGCCGATTGAAAAAAGTATGAAATACATGGTAAAGTAATTCAGCTGAAAAAAGAAGAAGGGGGAGAACTATGCAGTCAATCAAAAATACACTTCGTTTATATTTGCTTGACTGGAAACGGATTTTCAAAAACCCGATTGCTACACTTTTGATCATTGCGATCATGATCATCCCTTCGCTGTATGCGTGGTTTAACATTAAAGCACTATGGGATCCATATGGAAATACTGGAGAGCTGCCAATTGCTGTTTACAGTGCAGACAAGCCAGCAGAGTTTCAAGGTAAAGAAGTGGCCATTGGGGAGCAAGTCATCGAATCGCTTCATAAAAATAAACAATTAGGATGGCAATTCGTTGATTCAAAAGAACAATTAGAAGACGGAGTCCGTTCCGGAAAGTATTACGCAGGTATTTACCTGCCAAAGGATTTCTCAGAAGATCTGCTGAGTTTTACTAGTGGTGACATCAAGAAACCAAAAATCGAATATACGGTAAATGAAAAAATCAATGCGATTGCACCGAAAATCACCGATAAAGGAGCAAGTTCGATCCAATCGCAAATCACAAATGAATTTATCAAAACAGCCAGTTCGACTTTATTGAAAGTATTCAATGAAATAGGTTACGACATCGATACGAACCTAGTAAGTATCAATAAAGTCAAAGATATGATTTTATCAACAGATGAAAATCTGGACACGATCGACGGCTACACAAAGCAAGTCCTCGAATTACAAAGTCAACTACCTGACATTAAAGAAAAACTGAATAAAGCAAATGAATTCGTGGATTACATCCCTAAAGTAGATGAGATGGGCGAAAAAGTCGTTGCATTGAATGACAAAATGCCTGAGTTGAAAGACCAAGCAAAAATCATCCTTGATTTGCAAGAAAAAATCCCAGAGATCCAAAATGCCGGTAAACAACTAGCAGAGATCGACGGTGATTTTGCTTCGATCCAAGAGACAATGAATCAAGGAATTGACGAAGCAAAACAAGGCTTGACGATCATCCAACAAGTACAAGATATCTTGCCAGATGTGAAAAATTTAGAAAACCAGGCAAGTGATCTAGCAAACCAAACAAAATCAGGTGCCTCTCAGCTGAAAGATGCGATACCAAGCATCACAAACAGTGTAGATGTTACATTGAAGTCAATTGGACAAGTGGCAACAACGACGGGTTCGCTAGCTGAGACGATCAATGCAGCTGTCCAAGATAACCAACTAAGTGAAAAAGAAAAAGAAGATATCGGGAATGTATTAAACAGTTTTATCAACAGTATTCCTCAACAACAAAATGCAATCGATAAACTGGTCGAGTTCCTGACTAAATTGCAAACAAGTGCTGGAAATACGAAATTGCAGCCAGTTATTGATCAGCTAAATCAATTGAAACCCTTGCTAGGCGATTTGCAAAGTCGTCTCACTGATTTGAACACAGCTGTTCAAGAAGGGAACACGGATAGAGTTACTGATTTATTAAAACAAGTACAAACTGCTGCTGAAAATGTTAATGGTATCGTTACTGGTATCAAGACGGATCAAGTCAGCTCTACCGTCACTTCTCTACTAGACCAAGTCATCGATACGATTGGGACTGCACAAGGCGCACTGAGCAAAGCGGACCAGATCGACTTTGATTCGCTTCTCAGCTCAACGAAAGCAACTGTAACAAATGCAGTGGCAATCTTAGAAAAATATCAAAAAGAAATGCCTGCAATTGGACAAGAAATCCACGATGCCAATACAATGTTGAATGGCAATATGGAGACCATCGTCAATGGCATCAATGAAGGGGCAGACCTATACAACAATGAATTACCGATCCTTCAGCAAAAATTAGGGTTGGCCGCTGATTTTATCCAAAATGATTGGCCCGCACTAAAAAATGAAATCACCGGTACATTGACAACAGTAAATGAAAAAATGCCAGAAGTCGAAACAGCTGTGAACGCTGCTGCGGACTTGATCAACAATGACTGGCCAAATATCAAAGCTGGTATCCAAAAAGCAGCAGATGCGATCCGAAAAGGCGAACAGGAAGTCGATCTAGGCGAAGTCATCAAATTATTGAAACTAGATGCAACAAAAGAAAGTGACTTCTTTACACAACCTGTTGAGCTGCAAACCAATGCGCTCTATCCAATCGCAAATAACGGTTCAGCTAGCACCCCATTTTATACTGCACTATGTCTGTGGGTCGGCGCTGTTCTTCTTTCAAGTGTTGCTACGACAGAATACTATTTAGGAAAGAAAGACCGAAACAATTTTACGAAACGAGAACAATTCGTTGCTCGTATGCTGACATTCTTGACAATGGCAATCGCGCAAAGCTTGATTGTTACATTAGGAAATATTTTCTTACTAGGAGTAGATGTCCAAAATCCAGTCTACAGCGTGTCATTTGCTGTCTTGATCGCCTTAGCGTTCATGATGATCGTTTACGTCTTGGCTGCATTATTCGATAATGTCGGTAAAGGGATCGCTATCATCATTTTAGTACTGTCGATCTCTGGTGGAGGCGGGAACTATCCGATCCAAGTCTCAGGAAAATTCTTCCAAATGATCAATCCGTTCTTGCCATTTACGCATGCGGTAAACTTGTTGCGAGAATCTGCAGGAGGCATTTACTGGCCAAATGCTACGAATGCAATCTGGATCATGGTCGGTTTGTTTGTTGTCTTTGGAGTCGTAGGAACGGCAGTCTATCCGTTCATCGAAGAAAAAATGACGAAATTCAAAGAAGCGGCGCGCGAGAGCCATATTTTTCATTAAAAAAAGAGGTTGTGAGATCAGCGTTTTGAGCTAATACCGAGGGTCAGCTGATGGAACACCGTGTACCAAGAGGTTGTGAAAAAGCTGTTCTGCATAAAGTAATAAGAATGACCAAACAAAAACAGCTTCACATTTCTCTTTCAAAAGTTAAGATATAAAAAAGGATAGAACCTGATTTTCTAAGTCAAGTTCTATCCTTTTATTATAGAATTCAAAGAAAAAGCCCATAAAAAAATGTTAGATTTTTGCTGTATTAAAGCGTTTGAAAAAGCGCTTGATATTTTTCTGTTTTTTTCCAATTATTTTCTTAAAGTTTATTGACTTTTAAGGTCAGTGAGCGTACTATAACATCTTGTTTACTATAAATTTTCGACTATAATACTTGAAGTAAAATTGCGTGTAAAGGAGTTTAAAAATTGGATTACTTAAAAAGGTTGTTAGTAGGTAAGCCTTTAAAATCTGCTGAAAATGATGAGCACAAATTAACCCGTTTTGCTGCTTTGGCATTATTGTCGTCTGATGCGTTATCATCTATTGCATATGGTACGGAACAAATCGTTGTCGTTTTAGTCGCTTTGTCTGCTGCAGCTATCTGGTATTCGCTGCCCATTGCCGCTTTTGTTATTATTTTATTGATTTCCTTAACGCTATCATATCGTCAAATCATCCATGCTTATCCTCATGGCGGTGGAGCTTATGTCGTCAGCAGTGAGAATCTTGGGAAGAATGCGGGCTTGATTTCCGGTGGCTCTTTATTGATCGACTACATGTTGACGGTAGCAGTATCTGTCTCAGCAGGTGCTGAAGCAATCACATCAGCGGTGCCAGCGTTATACGGGCATCAAGTTGCTATTTCTGTGACAATCGTTTTACTACTGATGATGCTGAATCTTCGTGGTCTGAGAGAATCTGCATCGTTCCTGTTATTTCCGGTGTACACATTTATCCTTGTGATCTCGTTGCTAATCGTTGTTGGGTTATATAATATCGTGACAGGTGCTGTGCCATTGCAAGCTACTGCGCTTCCAGGAGCGGCTGTTCCGGGGGTTTCTATCGCCTTGATTTTACGAGCATTTTCTTCTGGTTCCTCCTCTTTGACTGGGGTGGAGGCGATTAGTAATGCCGTACCATTCTTCAAAAAGCCAAGAGCCAAAAATGCCGCTGCCACATTGACGATGATGGCCTTGATCTTAGGTTTCTTCTTCGTTGGGATCACATTTATCAACTATTGGTATGGAATCGTTCCGGAAAAAGAAGTCACTGTTTTGTCTCAAATCGGTAAAGCCGTCTTTGGACATGGTATTTTGTATTACGTCCTTCAATTTGCTACAGCACTGATTTTAGCCGTTGCTGCCAATACTGGTTTTTCTGCTTTTCCAGTTCTTGCATACAATCTGGCAAAAGATAAATTCATGCCTCACATGTATCAAGATCGTGGGGATCGACTAGGCTATTCCAATGGGATTATCACTCTAGCGCTAGGTTCGATCGTGTTGCTGTTTATTTTCCATGGCTCAACAGAACGCTTGATTCCGTTATACTCTATCGGCGTGTTCATTCCATTTGCTTTATCTCAAACAGGGATGGTCGTCAAATGGAAAAAAGAAGGAAAAAGATGGTTAAGCAAATCGATTGCCAATATTACAGGTGCGTTCATCTCATATGCAATCATTGCGATTTTGTTCGTCTATCGGTTAGGAGATATTTGGCCTTTCTTCATCATCATGCCAATCGTTATGTTCATTTTTTATAAGATCCATGATCATTATAAAAAAGTGGCAGAACAGCTTCGTTTAGAAAATGATGCAAAACTACATGATTATGACGGAAATACCGTTCTTGTATTAGTTGGGAATGTGACACGGGTGAATATCGGTGCGTTGAATTACGCGCGTTCGATCGGTGATTATGTCGTTGCAATGCATGTTTCGCTAGACGAAGATGTCGAAAAAGAAAAAGAAATCGAATCAGAATTTAAAAAGCATTTCCCAGATGTCCGTTTTTCAATCGTCCACTCTTCTTATCGCTCGATTGAAAATCCAATTATCCGTTATGTAGATATCGTAAGTAAAAATGCAGCGAAACAAAACTATACAACTACTGTGCTGATTCCTCAATTTGTACCAAACAGACGTTGGCAGAATATTCTTCATAACCAAACAAGTTTGCGGTTAAGATTGCGGTTGTCTTGGCGTGAAAATATCGTTGTCAGCACCTATAGCTACCATTTGAAGAAATAAGCCAAGTTTTAAAATCAAAAACAGACCCTCTAGCTCTTAATTGAAGCTAGAGGGTCTGTTTCGTCTTATTCTCAGCTAAAGGTGCCCTCTATAAGCCATTAAAGATGGGAACAGCGTATGAAATGTTATTATTCTTCTTATTTAGCTGTAAAACATTTTGATTTTGATGTCTTGATCATAATTTCCGAATCCTTTGCCAAATAATGTACAGCCTCCTATATTTTCAGCTTCTTCCTTTACCTCGACTCTTAAGTGCCATGTGTCTTCATAAGTAGGAATATCCTTGATCGTGACATCTGACAATGGTTCGCCTTCCATATAAGTTCCATGTTCCATGATTCGAATCGTCTTCAACAACCCGTATTGATTTAAGTTGTCTGGATACCAATCTGGCGTATACTTGCCTCGAATATCTGCAAAATCTCCGGGGCTTGTCCAGGTGCCCAATGTGATACCGTTTAAGCTAAAGGTAATGTCAGACGGCCAATTATTATTAGAAAAAGGAAATTCAGAAGAAATCTCCATGGAAATCTCCATCATCTCTAGTTTCTCATCTGGAGAAAGGAAATTGGGTGACTGGTATTCAACAAAGCCTTTCGTGAACCAGAGAATCCGACCATCCATTCGATTCGGGTCCATAAAAAATTTAGGTTCATCTACTGGACCGATAAAACCAGAGAGTGTCGCTAATCCACAAGTTGGTTCAACAAAATAATTTGTATAATGACCGATCGGAATCGAAGTTTCTCTAGTATCAAAGGCATTAAATATTTTCTCAGGAAAGTTAATATCAATATGATCCACTCTCAAACTGGAAATCTTTTTTTGCCCCACACGTTCCGTTTTGATGATTTTGGCTTCCTCTAATTTTTTGATGTGCACCGTAATAATCGCACTGCTTAAACCTAATTCTTGTGCCAACTCTTTGACATTCATCTTGTTTTTAGCCAGCAATTGAATAATTTTGATTCGCACGTTACTGGCAAGTGCCTCATAGACAGGTAATGCTTCTTGATTGATTTCTAATTGCATCGTGTCGCCTCCGTTTAAACTGTTTGATTTACTTGAATGTTAATACATTTGCTAATTTGTGTAAATAGCATTGTTTATTTCGTTTATTGATTAATATATTTATTAATTAAAGTAGCAATTATTCTAGTAAAATTAATTAAAATGTTGTTGACAGCGGTTACAAATAAAGTTATGATTTATTTGTAAATAGAAAACATTTGCAAATTTTGGTAATAAGTAATGAAATTATATACGAATTGATAGTAAATAGTGATGAGGAGGATAGGAGTGTTCGGCTAGGTCATAATTCAATTTCAATGAAAGAGGGAAGAACATGAAGAAGAAACTTATTATTATTGGTGCATTGGTTGCAGTAGTCGCAATTGCTTTTGCCGGTTTTAAACGTTACCAGTCTTCAGAAAAAGAAAAATACACAATAAATTTTTGGTCTCCTCTTACGGGGGATGATGGTGCTTATATGGACAAGATTGTAGATGAATTTAATGAACAGTCTGGATCAGATTACAAAATTAATCACGTCATCACATCTGATATGTATACAAAATTAAGTACAGTCGTTAGCTCTAAAAATGGTATTCCTGATTTAACATTAATGCATTCCTACAAAGTAGAGGAATTTGTTAATTCGAATATTCTCGATACGGTTGAACCTTTGGTTTCGCATCAACCAGAGCTACAAAAAGGCAATTATTTAGATACTGCTTGGAATGCAGGAACAATTGGAGGCACTCAGTATACAATTCCGTTAGATATCCATGCGAGTGCAATGTACTATAATCAGGACCTTTTAGAGAAATATGATGTTACCTCTTGGTTAGACGATAATATTGTTACTTTTGATGAAATGATGTCATTAGCAGGGAAAATGGACGCAGGCGATTATGTTGTTAACAATGCCTTACTTTCCTGGGTTATTTTGGCTCAGATCCGTAATTTAGGAGGAGCTATTTCTGATGAGGCTGGCAATCCGACCGTTAATACTCCGGAAATGAAAGAAGCATTGGAAAGAATTAAAGCACTAACCGATGCTGGGTTAATGACTCCTTATGGCGAAGACGGTTATCTGATGTTCCAAGGTGGAAATGTTCTATTGTCCACAGATGGTACTTGGACTTCAACCGCGCATGATGCTGTTGAAGGGCTGAATTGGGGTGTCACAAACATTTATTCAACATCTGATGATATTGTAACAAATCGGGCTGCTTCCCATATGTTTGGTATGTTGAAGAGTGAGTCTAGAACAGATGAGAAAGAAGAGGTCATCGCGCAATTCTTAGAATTCGTTCGTACGAATTCGATTGAATGGGCAAAAGCGGGACAAATTATCGCTAGTAAAGACATTTTAGAAAGTGATGATTATCAACAATATCCTCAATCCTTCTTTACTTCAACTTCAGAGGAAGAAGATACACTTTATATCTTTGACTATGTTTATTTCTCCTATGTATTAGAGGCATTAGACGTCTATTGCACAGATATTGCATACGGTGAATTAGACTTGGATGAAGGTTTAGCAACGATGCAACAATATGTAGAAGATAAGATTGCGGAAGTAGCTAAATAATTGAAAGGGGATAATTTTATCCTCTTTCTGATTTTTGGAAGGGAATGAAAGGAATGAAAAAAAAGAGCATTAACTGGGCTTCAATTGCATTCATTGGACCGCATATGGTTCTCTTTATTATTTTTGTATGCATTCCAACAGTCTATGGGATTTATGCTTCATTTACTCAATGGAATTTGGTTTCTGATCCTGTTTGGGTCGGCCTAAACAACTATAAGACATTGTTATTTGATAGTTCGTCCACTTTCTATACTCAATTTTGGAATGGTTTGAAAAATACCTTTATTTTTGTCTTGATCATGGTACCACTACAGATCATTATTCCTTTGATGATTGCAGCGGCACTGCAACATAAAAAAGTGAAGCTGAAAGGACTTTTTCAAGCGGTTCTATATATTCCTGGTCTTATCTCTGTATCAGCTGGTTCTTTGATATGGTCACTGATTTTCCACTCTCGATTAGGTGCCGTAAATAATATTTTTGGATTTGATTTCTCTTGGGCATCGCGACAACCTTATGCGTGGATCTTGATTTTCGCTGTCAGCATTTGGGGAGCGATTGGTGGTAACATGATCATCTATCGCTCAGCTTTAGCGGGTGTCAATGAAGACCTTTATGAAGCCGCAGAGATCGACGGAGCTGGATCGTTCCAAAAATTCTTGAACGTGACCTTGCCGTCTATTCGGTTTCCACTTTTATATACAATCGTGATGACAACTGCTGGGGCATTTAACGTCTTTGCACAGCCTTTGATGATGACTGGTGGAGGACCCAATCAAAGCACGACTGTATTGATGATGTATATCCGTTCACTGGCTTTTAGTCAAGGGGAATCAATTGCAGGGATGGCTTCGGCTATGGCAGTCATATTAGGATTGATCATTATGTGTGTGTCCGTATTTCAATATTTTCTTTTAGATAGAAGCAATACTTAAGGGGGTAAAAAATGAATACACAAAAGAAACATATACCTAGTATGATCATCGCATATTTGTTTCTGATCGTTTTATGTATCATCTGGGTTATTCCATTGATTTTTAGCTTCGCCACTTCTTTTCGTTCTCAGACCGAAATCGTCTCCACTGGGTTTCGCTTGTTACCCGTAAATTGGATATTAGATAACTATATAGCGATTTTAACCAATACCTCTACTGCGCCTATCATGCAGTGGTTATGGAATTCACTGTTTATCGCAGTCACTCACACTGTCTTAGTTGTGATCGTTGTTTCAGTGACAGCTTATGGTTATGGCAGAACGCGCTTTAAATATCGTGATCGAATCTTTTATCTTTTGATGGGGATCTCGATGTTTCCCGGTGTTGTGAATTTGATTCCTTCCTATAAAATCATCGAAACATTTGGTTGGGTCAATTCATCTCTTGCCATGATTGTTCCAGGACTGGCTGGAATGGGGAATATTTTTCTTGTCAGACAATTTATGAAGGGAATTCCTCTTGAGTTTGATGAATCGGCGCGAATGGACGGTGCAGATGAGTTTACAATTTTTTCAGAGATTATCGTTCCGTTGATCAAACCTGTTCTGATCGTTGCCGGACTCTTTTCTTTCACTGGCTCTTGGAATGATTTCTTATGGCCAGTAATCGTGTACACAGACGTTAGTAAGATGCCAATTACGGCTGGGCTGCTTTTATTACAAGACATTTATGGGAATTATCGGATGATTGGCCAGTTAATGGGATCAGCATTGATTGCCATTATTCCCACAGTACTGCTGTTTTTATTTGCCCAAAAATATTTCATTGAATCTATGAACTTAAATGCAGGAATAAAAGGATAGTGAAGATCATGAATCGAAAACTGGAAAGAAACTTACTACGTGCCAGTGCGGTCTGGGATGTCTGTATTGGTCTCGTAACGATGTTTGGGTATTATCCTTGGTTTGAAGAACAAGGGATCGCAGCGTTTCAAAATCAAAATCAGTATGAATATTTACAATCAAGTCTTATAGGTATGATCTCAAAAGTAGTGTTGATCGTTGCATTAGCAACGATTTTGATGGGCGTTATCAGTTGGATCAACGCGAAGAATATGCGAGACAAACAAATAAACAAAGGAACGATACGTTGGATGATCGCCTGTGTCATCATCCATTTGATCATCTATGATGTGATTGGTGTCGTCCTCTATTTACTAGCTACGACGATGTATATGTCTAAAAATAAAGCAATAAAAATACTAAAAACGGAAAATGGAATTTTTTAAGAAGGTGTAGAAGTTATGGCAGAAAATTATTTGGAACCGATTGTATTAGAACGAGCAGACCCATGGATATACAAGCATACCGATGGATATTATTACTTCACTGGATCAAAACCAGGGTATCAGGAAATCGAATTAAGACGTGCGAAAACCTTGAAAGGACTGGCTGACGGTGAAGTAAAAGTCATCTGGACGGCTCATGCCGAAGGCTCAATGAGTGAGCTGATCTGGGCACCAGAGATTCATTTTATTCAGGGAAAATGGTACATCTATTTTGCTGCTGCAGATCATGGAGAAGTCAGAAATGATCAGCATCATCATCGGATGTTTGCAATCGAAAATGCGAAAGAAAATCCCTTTGAAGGAGAGTGGGTGGAAAAAGGACAAATCAAGACGCAATTTGAGAGTTTCAGTTTAGATGCTACGGTATTTGAACATAGGAACCGATTGTATTATGTCTGGGCACAAGTAGATCCAAATATTCCAGGCAATTCCAATCTTTATTTATCAGAGATGGAAAATCCTTGGACATTGAAAGGAAAGCAGATTCTTCTGAGTATCCCTTATTATGAATGGGAAAAAATCGGCTTCAAAGTAAACGAAGCACCCGCCGCTTTGATTAGAAATGGAAAAGTGTTTATCACTTATTCAGCAAGTGCGACGGATGAAAACTATGCGATGGGGCTTTTATGGGCAGATGAAGAGAGCGATTTGTTGAATGGCTACTCGTGGAACAAATTAAAAGAACCAGTGTTTTCAAGTTCTGAGCGTAATTCTCTTTATGGTCCTGGTCATAATTCATTTACAATTGATGAGGAAGGAAAGCAAGATATTTTAGTTTATCACGCTCGACCAGAAAAAAATGATTATAGTGATCCATTGGAAAATCCAAACAGACATGCGTATGTTCAGCCATTTACGTGGCATAAAAATGGACTGCCTAATTTTGGCGAACCTGGTGTAATCAAAGCTTAAGAAAAAGAGAGGAAAAAAATGACTACAAAAATAAATATGATCAGTAGGATGATACCTGTTTTTTTGACCAGTTTTTTTCTTATGGGATGTCAAACAGGGGAAGCTGCCGAGCAGCTTATACAAAAGGAGTGGGAAACAACATCTAAGGAACGGGTATCGATCCATGACCCTTCAATTACAACTATCCATGAGGAAAATCAAGAATTATTCTATGTATTTGGTTCACATCTTGCTCAAGCAAAAACATCAGACTTACGAACGTGGGAAGTTCCTTTTTCTCACGAATATGAATCAATGGAAGACAATATTATTTATGGAAATACCAAAGAAAATCTAGCTGAAACATTTAAATGGGCAGGATATGATGATGCTGATTCAAAAGGCGGCTATAGTCTTTGGGCGCCAGATGTGATCTGGAATGCTGATTATGAATGGTCAAATGGAGACAAAGGAGCCTACATGCTTTACTACTCAGCTAGTTCTACTTGGCGGCGTTCAGCGATTGGATTAGCTGTAGCAAAAACAATTGAAGGACCATACAGCTATTCTGACACAGTTATTTATTCTGGATTTACAGAAAAAGATTCAACGGATGGTAGTGACCGTAATACAAACTATCAAAATACTCATTTGGCAAAACTGATCAAAGATGGAAAAATAAGTGGTTTTAGTGAAAACTGGTCTATCGAAGCCGGTCTTACCTATAACACCGATTATGCGCCAAATGCCATTGATCCCGCTTTGTTTTATGATGAAGAAGGGAAACTATGGATGACCTATGGTTCTTGGTCCGGCGGTATCTTTTTATTGGAAGTTGATCCAGCCACTGGAAAACCAATGTATCCTGGTGAAGATAGCACTACAGAAGATGGGCGCATCATTGATCGCTATTTTGGGATTAAACTCTCAGGTGGCTATCATCAATCAGGAGAAGGTCCCTACATTGTTTATGATGAGAAAACCGATTATTATTACCTATTCGTCACTTACGGTGGTTTAGCAGCAAAAGGTGGTTACAATATGCGACTATTTCGCGCTGAAAAACCAGAAGGACCTTACCTTGATGCCCAAGGAAATAGCCCAATCTTGGATAAAGGTGAACAAAATGTGAATTATGGTATCAAATTGATTGGGAACTATCAATTCTCGTTTCAACAAATGGGGTATCGAGCAGCGGGACACAATTCGGCGATCATCGATGAGAATGGTCAGTGGTCCTTGGTGTATCATACGCGCTTTAACAATGGAACCGAAGCCCATGAAGTGCGGGTCAACAGAATGTATATGAATGAGGAGGGCTGGCCAGTTCCAGCACCCTATGAGTATCGAGGCAATGAACAAGTAGCAGATGCTTTGACAGAAGATGAAATTATCGGGCGCTATGAAATCATTAACCATGGCACCGACAATGGAACAACCATGCTAAAAACGCAGATGATCGAGTTTCAAAAAGATGGAAACGTTACTGGAGACTTGACCGGAACTTGGACGTACGATGCGGGATACTTGGTGTTGACTTTTGAAGAAACTACCTTCAAAGGAATCTTATTAACTCAGGAAATAACAGAATTCGAGCAGCAAAAGTTAACGTTTTCAACGATTGGCGATAATAATGAGTCCATTTGGGGAATCAAAGAATAGGAGTAGGAAAATGACAATCAAAATTCTACACACAAAATCAGGAACAACGATCAGCAAATATATCTACGGTCATTTTGCAGAGCATCTAGGCCGTTGTATCTATGAAGGATTATACGTTGGAGAAGATTCGCCGATCCCAAATAAAAATGGGATGCGGATCGATGTGGTTGAAGCACTGAAAAACATTCAAATCCCTGTGCTGCGTTGGCCAGGCGGCTGCTTCGCCGATGAATATCATTGGAAAGACGGGATTGGTCCTAAAGAAAACCGCAAAACGATGGTCAACACTCACTGGGGCGGCGTGACTGAAAACAATCATTTCGGGACCCATGAATTTTTTGAATTGATCAAGCAGCTGCAATGTGACGCGTATGTCAACGGCAATGTCGGCAGCGGAACGGTGCAAGAAATGTCAGAATGGGTGGAATACATCACGATGGATGGCATTTCTCCGATGGCTGATCTTCGCAGAGAAAATGGCCATGAAGAAGCGTGGGAAATGAAATTTTTTGGCGTAGGAAACGAAAACTGGGGTTGTGGCGGCAATATGCGGCCAGAGTACTATGCGGATCTGTATCGCCGCTATCAAACCTATGTCCGCCAATACGGTGACAAAAAAATCTACAAAGTCGCTGGCGGAGCGAATGTCGCAGACTATCATTGGACAGAAACGCTGATGAAAAACGCCCATTGGTTGATGGACGGCCTAAGCTTGCACTACTACGTTCATCCGCAAGGCTGGGAAGAAAAAGGTAGCGCCTTGGAATTTGATGAGGCAGAGTGGCAAGTGACCTGTGAAAAAGCAGCCTACATGGATGAATTATTGACCCGCCACAGCGCTATCATGGACCAGTATGACCCAGAAAAGCGTGTCGGAATCATTGTTGATGAATGGGGCACTTGGTTCTCAGCAGAACCTGGAACGAATCCAGGCTTCTTATACCAACAAAATACGATCCGTGATGCCATGGTCGCAGCGATCACCTTGAATATTTTCCATAAACATGCCAAGCGAGTGCATATGGCAAATATCGCACAAACCGTCAACGTCCTGCAAGCGATGATTTTGACAGATGGCGAACAAATGGTGAAAACCCCAAGCTATCATGTATTTGATTTGTACAAAGTCCATCAAGATGCTGAAACCATTGATAGCCATGGAACCAGCAGCGATACCATTACGTATACGATTTCGAAAAAAGAGGATACGATCCATCTATCGGTTTGTAATTTTGCTACCCAAGGCACGGAAGAATTATCCTTCTCCCTTGAAACAGCGATCAATAAAGTGAAAGAAGCTCGTTATATCGTGGGAGACAAAATGAACGCACACAATGATTTTGATCATCCTGAAGATGTGGTGATCCAAGACTTCACCGCTTACGATGTTGAAGAGAACAAAGTCAGTTTGCGTGTGCCAGCAATGAGTGTTCTAACGATCTCATTGACAGTCTGATCCCATGACTTGTAAAGGATGCGAAGTGAAAGATGTTGCTGTAGCAGCACAGGAAGACATTGAATCCTTGATTGCAGAACAACTTTCTTTAGAAAGAGACTTGGCTTTGCCGGAGATCGTCAGTAGGAGAATCGCTGTTTGTGAGACCTGTCCACTGCGATTGAATCATACCTGTACCAAATGTGGCTGTTTTTATCGGTTTCGCGCAAACTTAGCTAAGAAAAACTGTCCTGCAGGAATGTGGGAACAAACAGGACAGCTCGTCAAGTAGCTGTCCTGTTTTTATAAAATAGTATAAATCAATTAGGAGATGAGGGAAAGACATGACAGCGATCAATGGGGTTCATGATCCTACGATTATTGAACATGAAGGCACCTTTTATTTATATTCAACGGACACACAACAGCCCAAAACGGCTGGTGTACCAATTCGTAGCTCAAAAGATTTGATCCATTGGCAACTTGAGAAACAGGCATTGTCAGAAATGCCTGAACCAGCAGTAAAATGGAGCAAAGCTCAAGGACTATGGGCACCGGAAGTTATTCGCTACAAGGACGAATTCCGTATGTATTATTCTGCTTCGACATTCGGCAGTACCACTTCTTTTATCGGCTTAGCTACAGCTTCAGATCCTTTGGGTCCTTGGGAAGATCAAGGAGAGGTTGTTAAAACCAATGCAACTCTTGCACAGCATAACGCGATCGATGCCAATATTGCTTTTGACCGCTCGGGTGAGCAGTGGTTTGTCTATGGTTCTTTCTTTGGCGGAATCTATATTGCTCCATTGAACAAAGAAACTGGAAAACTTCAAGAAAAGAGCTATGGCCAACGGATTGCTTTTCGTCCGAAAACAGTTGATACTGCTATTGAAGGACCATTTATTTATTATCACCCTGAAACCGATTATTATTATTTGTTTGTTTCTTTCGATTCCCTTAATGATTCGTACAATATCCGTGTCGCCCGAGCAAAAGAAATTACGGGGCCATATCTGGACTGGCATGGTACGGCCATGACGGATCAAGAAAAGACGCCAACCGAAGTAGGGACCAAACTGTTGGGCAGTTATCAGTTCTCAGAAGAACCAGTTGTATACGCTCCTGGTCATAATTCGATCTTTACGCAATCCAATAAGGAAAGTTTTGTTGTGCATCATGCACGGAGAAAACCATTTAGTGACCAATTCCATTTACAAATACGTAAACTATATTGGCTGGAATCAGGCTGGCCAGTGATCTCTGCTTCAATCTATCAAAGAAGTGTTTCACGAATGCCAGAGCAGGAAAATCTTTTAGGAAAGTGGGAAATCATCCAATTTGATTACGAATCTCAAATTATATCTTCTCAACAGCATGAAATAACAGAATTAAAAAAAGAAGGACGAAGTTACTTGTGGGAAGGAAATGAATTTGTCCCATATTATGAGTACATCGACCAAAAAGAAAGGTTGTTTTTCTCTGGAATCAATGATCAGGGCGTTGCGTTTCTTGGTCGAAAAGTGTGCGAAGAATAAAAAACAAGCAGCACAATGAGCAGATTGCATTGTGTTGCTTATAAACGTATACTGCTGCCCTTTTTACTAAATACTGCCTTTTAATAATCTGGCGCCATGAGTAGGAATCTCAGCCTCGTCAAGTGCCCATTTTTTGTTACCATAACTCAGTGCCATTTTTAATTGGTGATTCACAAACCCAACGGTCTAATCAAGTTTCAAATCGATAGTGAACATGAATGGCAGGAGACGAAAGAGGCAATCATTTTTGAGGCAGTAGAAGACTTGATGGCCAAAATCAGTTTTGCATAACCGTTACAAATCTTTCGTGCGTATCCTCAGATTTTATTCAAGATATCAATCAAGTCACACTGCAACGAGGAACCTTCGTGTATTGGTGTTGTTGCATAGACTCACAGGCTTTGGATTCGACCTTTGCTAAAGATGATACGTTGTTACCAATTACTTTACGTTTGGCTACCGCTAGTCGTAAAGGAGTAAGAAGTGAGCGTGGACAAAGATCCTCCCTAAAAAGGGGTCTTTTTCTCTATGTAAAAAAGAGGAAAAGTTTGCTGAATTTAAGTGCTTTATTGTATTTTTTTTGACGTACTTAATCAAGTACGCTATAATTATATCAGAAAAAGGAGGAGAGACAATGGCTAATACAACGATGAATCCTAGCACTGCTCGTAAAAATTTTTATCAGTTATTGAAAGAGGTAAATGAAAATCATACTGAAATCGAGATTATTAGTGATCGTAGTGGAAACAATGCTGTATTGATTGGGCTGGAAGACTGGAGAGCGATTCAAGAAACCCTTTTTCTTGAGCAAACAGGTACTTTAGATAAAGTACGAGACCGCGAAAAAGACGACAGTGGCTTTACGAATATCGATGATATTGATTGGGAAGCTCTTTGATGAGTAACTATACAGTCGCAATCAAAAACTCTGCGAAAGTGGATTTAAGAAAAATCAAGCAATCGAATTTAAAGAAACAATTTGAAGAAGTGATTCAGACATTGAAGGAAGATCCATATATGCCCACGCAGTCTTTTGAAAAGCTGAGACCTACACATGAAGGCAGATACTCACGCAGGCTGAATAGACAGCATCGAGTGGTTTACAAAGTTGATGAGGAAAATAAAGTTGTGGAAATTTATTCTGCCTGGACACATTATGAGTGAAGTGAGAAGAGCCAACCTTTTTAGATAGTTAACAAAGAGTCACCCCAAAAAGGAGACTCTTTTTTTGTTCTAAAACCAACATTCTTGGATTTATTGCATGATTTCTTTAATTTGTTCCTATATCTCCACCTTTGAAGGGTCATTGTTTGAGTTTAGGAATGTTGACGGGTTTATGTAAAACAAGGAGGAAGAAGTGTGACAAGGAAAATCAGTAAAATTGGCGCATCGTTGTTAGTGTTGGCAGTGGCAACGACCATCGATTATCGCCAAAGTGAAGCGAAGACAATTGGAAAAGTCGTTTATCGAGAAACAGCCAAAAGTATGTTGGAAAAAGCAATGGACAATCAACCGAAGTCGTCTTCTTGGTTCCCAGAGGATTCGTTGGCATAGTCTTTTGGAAAAGATACAGATACGAAATACAATACCAGTGTCGTTCCTTTAGCAGAGCGAGTATCCAAAGCGACATTGCCGAACATGAATGTCACTCAAACGAAGAAGTCAAAGTCGTGGCGATTTCGGCCATGAATAGCAGTATCAACGGCAATGCACCACGAGGGATCGATACCTTTGACGCCAATGTCTTTTCTTATTGGCAATACATCGATCAATTGGTTTATTGGGGCGGCTCTTCTGGCGAAGGGATCATCGTACCGCCAAGTCTAGTTGCGACGGATGCAGCCCATAAGAATCGTGTACCGGTTTTAGGAACCGCAAACCGCCCATGGCGAGAAGCTGGAATGGCTAGATATGTTTTTAGCCAAGGATGAGGATGGCAAGTTCCCGATTGTAGAAAAGATGATCGAAGTTACCAATACATATGGATTTGATGACTGGTTCATCAATCAAGAAACCGATACGGCAGTCACCAGTTTTGATGATGCAGCTGAAGGCATCGAACAATCGAAGACTGATGGAAAAGGCTTAAATGAAAGCCACGCCAAAGCGATGTAAGAATTGATGCCCAATTCAAAGAACAAGCAGACGAGTATTTAGAGATCATGTGGTATGAATTCCATGACGAGTGATGGAAAAATGGATTGGCAAAATGCCTTAGCGGATAAGAAAAAAACTTAGTCGGTGGATGCAGAGATGAACCCGTTGGCAGTATGAAGTTGGAGTATACGGAATGGACAAATAGCTAAGAAAAGCAATTCTTTGCCCATAAAGAGGGAGGAATCAGAGTGGAATATTGCCTTAAAAAATGACAGAACTAAAAAAGCTTTTGCGACCAACAAATGGTCGCAAAAGCTTTTGTTTTTTACAATAACATCAGCGTGATGTACGGCTGGCTGGATCTAGCCGTTTTTCCAAAATACCTAAAAGCCAGTCCGTGATGATCGCCATTAATGCAGTTGGCAATGCACCGGCTAAAATAATCGATGTGCCATCTGTTGCATTGGTTCCTCGGATAATGATATCTCCAAGACCACCAGCACCGACGAATGCACCGATCGCGGTTATCCCGATGGCAACAACTAACGCGTTTCTTATGCCTGCCATGATAACAGAAACAGAGAGTGGTAACTCTACCATGAATAGTCGTTGTCTAGCAGTCATCCCCATGCCTTTGCCGACATCAAGGATATTTTTGTCTACTTGGATCATCCCAGTGTACGTATTCTTGATAATGGGTAACAGGGAATATAAAAATACAGTAACAATCACGACATTGACTCCCAGACCTAATCCAATGATCAGAATGGAGATCATGGCTAAGGAAGGAATCGTCTGGATGATATTCGCCAAACGAATCACCCAGTTTGCTAATTTACGTCTCCTAGAAATCATGATCCCGACCGGAATCCCGACAACTGCTGCAAAGAGGACACCATAGATAGAAATGAGGAAGTGACGGATAAATTGTGCAAAGATATAGGAGCCATTTTCCTGGAAATAATAGAAAAATTGTTGAAAGACATTCATTTTATCCAATTGCTTCACTTCCCTTCAAAATAGTGGTTTTCTTGTAAGAAACGTTGTGCTACTACTGATGGTTCCACTAGATTATTATCTGCTTCGTAGTTCAATTCCTGCATTTTTTCCGTACTGATGGTATGACCTAACTTATTTAAGGCTTCTTTTAAATGAGGTGTATCAGCTAATACCTTGTTGTCTACAACTGGAGCAGCATCATATGGTGGGAAGAATTGACGATCATCTTCCAACATGACTAGATCATAACTGGCAATCCGTCCATCCGTAGAGTAGCCAAGAACAATATCCATTTTTCCTGCTTCGACTGCATCGTAAACAAGTCCAATCTGCATAGGTAATATCGAGTTGAAAGAGAAGCCATAAGTTTCCTGGAAGCCGTCGTAACCGTCTCCTTTACGATTGATCCAAGAAGTATCTACACCAGCTACTAATTCATCCGCTACATTTTTCAGATCGCTGACTTTAGATAGATGGTATTTTTGTGCGGTGTCTTTTCGAACAAGAAAGACATACGTATTTTCAAAACCATAGGACGGGAACCACGTTTGGTCATATCTTTTATCAAATTCATCTTTCACGGTAGCAAATGCTTTTTTCGGATCTTTTTCAGGAGGAAGATTCAATGTAGTGGTTAAATCTGTTCCTGTGTAACGAGCTGCTGAAATCGAAGCATCTCCGTTCATCATCGCTTGGTGGTTGATAGTTGTAGTAGCCAGATTGTTGATGATCGCTGTGTTTTTATCTGTATAATGTTCAACCATCCCGGCAACTAGACTTGCTAAGATCTGAGCTTCAGAAGTGATTCCACCTGTGATCGAGATGGTGTCTTCATCTGTATTGCTGGCAAGTCCAGGGAAGGAACAACTCGCAAGTATAAGAAGAGAGAGAAGAACCATGGTCATTTTTAATATACGTTTCATTCTTCATTCTCCTCTCTAAGTGCGATCGGTGTCAGCCGGTGTTCCAAGAGACCTAGAAGCCAATCAGCCAACAGTGCTAAAATCGTTACAGGGATCGTACCCGCTAAAATGAGATCTGGTTGGTAATTATTCAGTCCACTAAAAATCAAATCACCTAGACCACCAGCCCCGATATAAGAGGCAAGGGTAGCCCATGCAATCACGTAAACGGCAGCTAAACGAATGCCGGCCATGATCGTTGGCATAGCAATAGGCAGTTCGACGGAAAAAATGGATTGGAACTCAGTCATTCCCATCCCTTTTGCCACATCCCGATAATTCCAATCGACATTTTTCATCCCGATATACGTATTTCGTAGAATTGGCAATAATGAATAAATAAAGAGGGCGATGATCGCAGGTAATTTACCTACGCCAAATAGCGGGATCATCAATGCCAATAAAGCAAGAGAAGGGATTGTCTGCAAGGCACTGGTTAAGCCAATCACAATCGTGGCAGCTTTCGGAAAACGTGTCAGTAAGACACCAAGCGGTACAGCAATGATGATACCAATGATCAAAGCAAGTCCTGAAATATAAAGATGTTCAAAACCTTTTGAGAGAATTTCTGAACCGTGCTGATGAAAAAACTGCTGCATAGGTCAGACCTCCTTAGATTCTTCAGGAGTAGCTGACTCTGCAACATCAGTAGTTGCAGGGTCTTCTCCCCAAATCACATCGTAGACAATATCCACTAATGATGCGCGAGTCAAGATACCTACGACTTTGTTCTGTTCATCAACGACCGGCACATATTTCAGCCCACGTTTTAAAATGCGTTGCAAAGTATCACGAAGATAGGCGGATTCTTTTACGTAAAAAACATGTTTATTCAAAATGTCGCCTACGCTGGATACTTTTCCTCGTTTTTTATTCAACGTTTCTACATCGATAAATCCTTTTAATACATTCGAATTATCGGTAACTAACAACGTATCTACACGTTTTTCCCTCATCAGTTTGATTGCTTCTTGTAATGATTTTTCCGGTGTAATCGTGATTGCTGTATTTAGCATAACTTCTCCGACTCTTGTCGCATTTGGTTTTGCTTGTAGTAAGCGATCTTCTCCAATCAACTCTTCTACGAAATCGTTTGCAGGATGACGTAAAATATTTTCTGGTGTATCGAATTGGATCACACGACCTTCACTCATGATGGCGATACGACTTGCTAGTTTAATCGCTTCATCCATGTCATGGGTAACGAAGACGATGGTTTTACCGAGTCGTTCTTGTAAATCTTTGACCAGATCCTGAAGTGAATCGCGAGTGATGGGATCAAGCGCACCGAATGGCTCGTCCATCAAGATGATATCTTGATTCGCTGCCAAGGCACGAACGACTCCAATACGCTGCTGCTGACCACCAGATAATTCATGTGGGTAGCGATCTAACATCTCACGGGGCAATTCCACAAGATCAATCATTTTTTCAGCTGTTTTATTCCGTTCTTCTTGACTGACTTTCAACAATTTTTGGACAAGAGTGATATTTTCACGGATCGTCATGTGAGGCATCAATCCAATACTTTGGATAACATAGCCGATCTGACGTCGCAATTCCACCGGATCAATTTCTTGGATGGATTTTCCATCAATCAAAATTTTCCCTTGTGTTGGATCAGTCATTCGGTTGATCATCCGCATCGTCGTCGTTTTTCCGCTCCCGCTCGTACCGATAAAACAAATGAACTCACCCTTTTCAAATGAAAGATTGACGTCCTCTACAGCAACTTTCCCACCTTTATAAATCTTTGACACATTTTGAAATTCAATCATGGTGCCACCTCTTTTTCTATTTTCAATGAAGAACTATTTATTACTAGTATGCCTAAAACAATGAAAAAATACAAATAGGGTAGTTTTTTTATTTAGGGTCCTCTTAATTGTCAAATTAAGTTAGACAGATCATCAATACTTACGTAACTCAAAAATACTTCCAAAGGTGTTCGATAATCCAGTGATTTTCTAGGAATATTATTTCGTTTAGATGCGACAGATTGAATAAAAAATTCATCTACTGAATT
>NZ_BNJW01000018.1 GCF_015751045.1 Enterococcus lactis | reverse complement strand
GAATCCACGAGAATCTCTTTTCATGGTTTCAGAGAATGGTCAAACGGTTTTAGTTTGACGATTGTCTGAAATCATGAAACAACTCGAGAGTGGATTGGTTGCAAAAAAACTCTCAAAAAATGAGTCCACTTTATTGACACAGATCCACCTTTATAGCATCATCAATATAAGAAGGCAAATTTGAAGACCATTTAAAATACAACTTATAAATTTCTAATGTCATTCTATAATTCTAAGATTAATTACTCTTGTAACAGTCCAATTCTTCATTTATTCTAACAGTAAATATTATCAGAATCATAAGCAGTTCCAAATAATAACTCTTATAATCACTGTCTTGTTTTTTTCCATAGCTACCATGAGTAATCTTGTTTCGAATTGCCAATGCATTGCTAAATTTTTTATTATCCATTATATATGAAATATAATCACTCTCTTGTTTAGAAAATAAAGTATTACTATATTTAACATTTCCTTTCACATTTTCTTCCTCAATAACTTTTAAATCTGATTCTGACAGGTATAGAGTAGATAAATAACCTTTCTCCCACAACAAATAATAAAAACTTATACTTGTAGGATTTGTAAATCTTATTTGGTTAGCCAAATTAATATACAAAACTTTATCCTTTATAAGAGAATCTATCACTTTCTTCTGATACTCATAGAAGTCATTAATCGAAATTCCATATTGAACATACTCATAAAAATTCTTTCTACCTTTTTTCTTTTCTGGGAATGATAAATTCGATTGGCTGTTAAAGATTAATTTACAAAAATTTAGCTTTTCTTTTGAATCAAAGTAGACAAATTTTTTTTCACTCAATGATTTAATTTCCTGATAGTTAGTAATTTTTGAATCCAATTCGAAAACATCAGAATCAATTTCACCATATCTCTGAACAAAATCAAATTGTTTTAATAAACTATCCAGTTCAGGAATTAACAGTTTACATCTTTCATAATAAGTATAGCTTTTCGAACTTGCATTAAAGAAAAAATCAGGAAAACCATACTCAGATTTTAAATGTTCATTGTAGTAAAAAGCGAAAACTTCTTCCAAATCAATTTTTAAGAAAGTTAAATAATCAAAGTATGCTAATAAAGAAAGCTTATAAAAATTGTTTTGGTATTCAGATATGAGTGTTTGATTATACGCATAATTTGATTTAGTTTGAAATATCTCTAACAAACCGCCATGTTCATATGGTGAATCAATCATAGAAAATTGAAAGAAATGGTTAAAAAAACCAAAAAAATAAATAAAATTATTCAAAATTGTAGGGTAATCATGTTCCTCATCAATCCAATCTTTAGATAACAAAAATTGCAAATCTCTAGAACTTTCTTGCACAAATTCAAAGTCTGTTTTTAAGCCTTCTTTAAGACCTACTGCCATTTTCCAAGATACTCCATTTTTTAAGGACATCGTCTTTTCAGTTTGTTCTATTTTTTTCTTTCTTGCTTTTGAAATTATTCTTGAATCAAGTTTATATTCATGATGTAAGCTCCAATATGAAATTCGCTCTAAGTAGTTAATATTCGCTTCATCAAGTTCACAATATCTTCTAGCCCAGTCATTTATTTCTTCATCAGATAAGTTATCTGGTAAATAAATGTTTTTAATATTAGGAGAATCATACTTATCAAGAAAAAACTCAAAGTAAACAGGATTTGACAATAGTTTCTTCTTAAAAAACAATTTATACTTTTCACATATTTTTTGATATTCTAATAATAAGTGAATAGGTATTTTATATTCATCAATAATTTTCTCGAAGTCAACATATTCTGTCCTCTTTATTACCTTGAACCTAACAAATATATCCCAAAAATCTGATTGATATTGAAAGTGTAAATCACTATATTCTGTTATGTATTCTGACAATTCTCCTTTACCGAAATATTCGTTTAATAGTCGATGAGAACTTTTTCTACATTCAGAAATTTTTTCTGATGACATTTTCTTAAAATAACCCAAATCCAAAAACTTTAACACATTATATATCTCAATTGCTTCATTAAGAGTATTGATTATAGGGTTTAAAATAAAGTCATTGATAAAAGTTTCTACATTACTTAAATCTAATCCAGTTGATAAATCATTTTCGCCATAAAACTTAATCCAATTATTTTTCATTCTTTAAATCACCTTTCAAATTCTATAAATTTAGTATACCAAGTTTTATTAAAAATTGGACTTCTATAATGTTTGCAATGGTGAAAAATTTACCGTTTCACTAATTTCATCTTCAATATTTAAACTTCTTAAATACACCTCAGTCGTTTTTATTGAAGCATGTCCTAGTAGTTTCTGAATTCTATAAATATCAGTTCCATTCCGAACTAATTTTTGGGCAAAATAATGCCGAAAACTGTGTGGACTTACCCTAATAGATTTTCTAATCTTGCATTGATTCCCAATTTTTATGATTGCTCGTTCAGCTAAAATATAGTTGTATTGTTTACCTTCTCTTGTTAAAAATACATAATTGTCTATATTCTCTATTTCATTATATTCAAAAAAGGAATTTGCTACTCGCTTGTATTTTATATATTCTTTGTAAATCAACGGTGAGCAATGAACAATCCTATCTTTTTTCCCTCTCCCATTTTCAACGAATAACTCTTTATTAGTGATGTGAAAATCTTTTAAGTTCATTACCTCATTAATCCTAAGTCCTGTATCTACAAGAATTAGTAAGAGCAAATAATCTCTTTGATTCGTGAATTTTGTTTGATATCCAGTGTGTTGCTTATCCATTTTCTGAGGTTTGAAAAAAGTTAACTTCTTTGCTACATTCAACATCTCTTTGATTTCCATATCATTAAATGTCTGAATAATTACCTTACGCTCTTTTACCCACTTAACACGCATACAGGGGTTTCTATCGTATCGGATATAATCTTCATCTACGCAATACTTAAAATACGCTCTGATGCTTCTTAGATGGCTATTCACATATGTTTCAGCACATCCCTCTTCTAATTTCATCAACATGAATTGCCGAATGCTTTTTGGTGTCACGTCTTCAATAAAGTATATCTGCTCTTTTTTCAAAAATTCAAAAAACAGTTTCAAAAACTTCTGATGCTTCTTTATTGTCTTTTGTGAGATTCCTCTAGCTTTTTCATTGAATAACATTTCTTCTAATAGTTCCTCTAACCTGAAATTTTGCAAAACAAAAAACTCCTTTACCAACTTTTTCTAAAAGTTAATAAAAGAGTTCAGAAATTGTTTCCTCATTAGGTATGGTATCCGTATCGAAAATACCCTCATTTTATCTGGTATCCGAAGTCCGAAAAAACGGCTCAGACTACATACTAAATGAGTGAGAAACGCTGTTAAATCAACACAAATCCTTATCGAATCCCCAACGCAATCCGTGCATAACGGCTCATCTTATCGGTCGTCCATGCTGGATACCAGACAAGTTTTACTTCTGCTTTCGTTACTTCTGGCACTTCTTTCAATGCGTCATGGATAGATTCTGTTAAAATATCGGCTAGTGGACAGCCCATAGTTGTTAGCGTCATTTTGATGACTGTTTCTCCGTTTTCAGGATTGAATTCTATATCATAAATCAAGCCTAAGTTGACAATATCGATTCCTAATTCAGGATCGATCACCATTTCCAAGGCAGCAAGAATACGTTCTTTGATCAGTTCTATTTCTTGCGCAGACCGTTCTTGGTTTGCTTCGCTCATCGTACGACACTCCTTAACACGATTTTTATTTATCATACTCTTTTTTTAACTACTTGTAAATGAGAATTTAGAAGGAAGATTCTCGTTTAATTTTATAAAATGTCCTTATTAGATGGAATACATTAAATTCATTCTAAAATAAATCTGATTCCTCATTTTTTTTGTGAACGATTTTTTATTTCTGGCAATACACCTGTTGTTCGATACATTTTTTGTTCGTTTTCATTTGCAAATCGTCCAAATACTGAATGAGTTGGTAAAATATTGATAAATGCATCGTCGTCGATTTCATGAACGATCTGATCAAGATCATACATTTCATAGCGGGTGATGACCATCATGATCATATTTCCTTGTTTTTTTGAATAGCCACCGACAGACGGAAGCAATGTCATTCCACGTACCATCCGTTTCGCTAGTTCTTCTGTTACCTCTTCCGGTTTGACGGTCACGATCATCGCTGTTACTTTTTGATGACTCGTATGGATGGCATCAATCACTTGAGTCATTGCATAAATGGAAATAATCGTATACAAGGCACTTTCCCAGTTAAAGAAGAAGCCTGCGATGACTACAATGATCCCATTTAGAATCAGCATGTAATTTCCGACTGTTTTTCCAGTTGTTTGTGAAAGCACAAGAGAGATGATGTCCATCCCACCAGTTGTAAAGCCCATTTTTAAAGATAAGCCTACGCCAAGACCTAATAAGACACCGCCTACTAAGGCATTCATCAAAATATTATCAGTAATCTGTCCGACTGGAAGTAGCATCGTCATCACTGATACGCATACAACGTTCACAAAACTAAGGATCGTTGCTCGTTTTCCTACTTTGAGAAACCCTAATACAAACACAGGGATATTCAAAATAAAAATAAATGTTCCTGTGTCTACCTTGATATGAAACCATTCATATAAAAGCGAGGAAATGATTTGAGCGATCCCATTCATCCCTGCAGAAAAGACATTGGCTGGAATCAAAAAATAATTTAAAGCGACCGCAGCGGTCAATCCGGTTATCAAAATAACCACTATTTTCTTTAATCTTTCATTTTTATGATACGCAGTCATAATTTTGCTCACAAGCACCTCTCCTCTACTTTGTTATTCCAAATGTAAGAATAACAGTTTATCTATTAAAATAAAATACTTCGAACTCAAATGAGAAGAATTTTAGCAAACAAGTAAGAATCTGCCCCATTCCTATGATAAGATAGATGTATAGTAAACTTATACGTATATCAGGAGGGTTCTTATGGCAAAAGATGCTAGCTTCGACATTGTATCAGAAGTCAATACAGAAGAAGTAAAAAATGCGATTCAGCAAACAACAAAAGAATTGACTAATCGATTTGACTTCAAGGATTCTACGGTAGAAATCAAATTAGAGAACAGCAATCTAGTTGTCTTGAGCGATGATGATTTCAAAATCGAACAGATCAAAGATGTATTATTTGGTAAGTTGATCAAAAGAAATGTGCCAATCAAAAATATCCATTTTTCCGAATCGGAACACGCGCTAGGTGGCAAAGCTCGTCAAACTGCCGATCTGGTCAACGGAATCGATCGCGAAAACGCGAAAAAAATCACTACAGCTATCAAAAATGAAAAACTGAAAGTAAAAGCACAAATCCAAGAAGATCAGATTAGAGTGACAGGTAAAAACCGTGATGATCTTCAAGCTGTGATTGCTTTATTACGTAAACTTGACTTACCAATCGAGTTGCAATTCACTAACTATCGTTAATGAAAAAAACGAGGCTGACATCTGTCATCCCTCGTTTTTTTCATTTACTGCTTCTTTGGATGACCAAAAACGCTGTATTCCTTCTTCCAATTCTCCAACACTTCGTACTTCTCTTGCTGTTTGCCAATGTTGTGGGAATAAACGTCGATAAGAGAAACGAGCAAATCGTTGATCTGCCAATACCACGATTCCTTGATCCGCCATGCCACGAATCACTCGACCACCAGCTTGCAAGACTTTGTTCATTCCAGGAAGCTGATAAGCGTAAGCAAATCCAAGGTGTTCCTTCTCATCATAATATGATTTGATCAGTTCCTGCTCATGATTCATCTGCGGCAACCCTACACCTACGATCATACTGCCGATCAATCGGTTCCCTCTCAAATCGATTCCTTCTGAAAAAATCCCACCAAGTACACAAAATCCTATCAATGTTTCATCGGGATCTGCTTGGAATTTTGCTAAAAATCGTTCGCGTTCTTCTTCATTCATGTCCGTTTCTTGGATCAGCACATTGCTGTCAGGATATTGCTGTTTGAATGCTTCCGCCGCAAGGTCTAAATATTGATAAGAAGGAAAGAAAACGAAATAATTTCCGACCTTTCCATCAGCAAAAGCATGGATCGTCTCAACTAATTTTGCCAGACTTTGTTCCCTTTTTCGATAAGTCGTCTCTAAGTAATTTGCAATGAAAACTTGCTGGTTTCCTTCTGGGAAAGGACTCGGCAGTTTGTAAGCGAGACTTTTTTGTCCGCCCAGTGTTTCCTGATAATAAGATAGAGGTGAAAAACTCGCAGAAAAAAGGATACTGCTTCTTCCTTTATCCAACGACTGCTCAAGAAACAAGCTTGGATCAATACAAAACTCTTTTACTATCAGATCGTGATACGTTTTTTCGACCGTTGTTTCATAGTGATCATCATAAAATTCACTGACCTTCAAAAAATGAAGCAAATCAAAGTAATAAGGAAGCAATTGTTCTTGTGATGGATGCTCAGGAAATTCTGCTAGCCATTCTTTGATTTTTTCGCTTAATTGATAACCTGCCTTTACTAAAGATTCAGCTGGTGCTTTTTGATGATGATAATCCCAATGATCTTCTTTTGCTATTTCTCGGATCGTATCAAATTCTTTCAATAGTTTGTTGAAACGACGATGGAGTTTTTTGAATTCCTTTGGTATAGCTTCCTTACTTCGTTTTGTTTTTTCATAAGATAGTTCTGCCGAATACATCTCTCGGGAACGATTCACCAAATTATGTGCCTCATCAATCAAAAACAGATAATCCTCGTTTTTTTCATCTTCAAAAAAACGTCTTAAATAAACAGTAGGATCAAACAAATAATTGTAATCCCCAATGATCACGTCGCACCAGATACTGACATCTAATGATAGTTCGAAAGGACAAAGTGTATGCTTTCTTGCATAAGTTTCGATGACTTCTCGAGTGATCTGATTCTCATGATTCAAAAGATCCCATAACCCTTCGTTGATACGATTGTAATAACCATTGGCATACGGGCACTGATCTGGATTACAGGTCGTCTCATCTAAAAAGCAGATCTTATCTTTAGCCGTCAAAGTGACACTTTTTACTTCAGCTCCAGTATCTTTTAATGCTGTCATGGCATCTTCAGCTACTTGTCTAGTTATTGATTTGGCTGTTAGATAAAAGATCTTTTCTCCCTCTTCTTCCCCTACAGCTTTCAAAGCGGGGAATAACGTAGAGATTGTTTTTCCTGTTCCGGTAGGTGCTTCTACAAACAATTTCTGTTTCGTACGGATTGTTTTATAAGCAGCTACCGCTAGTTCACGCTGGCCTTTCCTATACTCATCATGGGGGAATTTCAAAGCCATCAAAGAGGCATTGCGTACAGTGCGCCAGTTTTCTTGAAAAACAAGCCATTCTTTATAATCTTCAGTCAGTTTTTTAAAAAAAGTTTCTAACTGCTCTCTTGTCTGATGTTCGACCTTTCTCGTAATCACTTCTTCAGCCGTCTGAAAGTAAGTCAATTGCAGATTTATTTCTTGTAAATCATGTTCTTGACTATAGATATAGGCATACACCCTTGCTTGATGAAAGAAAAGTTCCACTTGTTCTGGTTCTAAATCTTCAAATCGTGGCTCGGAGGTTTTGATTTCATCTATATAATAAATACCATCTCTTTTGAAAATACCGTCTGCACGGCCTTCAACGATCAGGTGATATTCATCTAATGGAACTGTTGTTTTTAAAAAGACTTCTTTTTCATAGTCTTCTCCCGCATCTTTTTGGAGCTTGCGGTGGATTCTTGCTCCTTCTAATGCAGTATGGCTACTTTTTTTACGATTGTCGATACTTCCACGTCGCAAAATAAATTCTACTAAGTGCCGCACAGATATTTTTGACTGTTTGATCATTTCCACCACCTCTTTCTCTCTAAGATTACCTGAAAAAGCCTAGTTTAGCAAAAAGAGCTCTCTTTTCAAGCATAAAAAAACACCCCGCTGATTAGGCAGGGATATAGGATATAGAATTTGGATTTTTGGATGAGTCTAATGTAACAAGGACATATTAAAATGCTATGAAAACTTACTTTCCTTCTCTTTAGAATATCCAAATACTTTTCATATAGTCTGATAATTCAGATAAGTAAAGAGAAATAAGTACCTGTTTTTGTTTCCTAGCAATGAATGCGTTATACTAATGGATGAAAGAAGTTTTGGCTATCAAGGAGGAATGCACATGCATATCGAAAGATTAAAAACAGGAATGATTGAAGAAAACTGTTATTTGGTCTACAACGAAGAAGCACTTTTGATCATTGACCCTGGAGAAGATGCAGAACGAATCAAACAAGAAATCAAAAAAACAAACCAACAGCCGGTAGCGATTTTGCTTACCCATACCCACTACGATCATATCGGTGCAGTAGAACCTTTACGCGCATATTATCAAATCCCAGTGTATGTCAGCCCACTAGAGCAAAAATGGCTAGGTGATCCGATTTTGAACCTTTCTGGACTCGGACGACATGATGATATTGCTGATATTATTGTCTCGCCTGCAGAATATGAATTTGAAATGAAAACTTATACTTTAGGGAACATGTCTTTTCGTGTAGTCCCTACTCCAGGACACTCCATCGGAAGCGTTAGCTTTATTTTTGATGATTTTGTCGTTTCTGGCGACGCCCTATTTAGAGGAAGTATCGGTAGAACCGATCTGTATACAGGGAATTTAGAACAATTACTTCACAGTATTCGGACCCAGCTGTTTGTTTTACCTGATGAATTTGCAGTCTATCCAGGACATGGTGATGCAACAACGATTGAACAGGAAAAAAGGACAAATCCTTTTTTCAATCGTTAAAAATGATTTAGGAGGAGAATAAAATGACAGAAACTACACTTTATATCGTACGGCATGGAAAAACGATGTTCAATACAATCGAACGCGTACAAGGCTGGTGTGATACGCCACTCACAAAACAAGGACAAGAAGGCATCCATTATTTAGGGCGCGGGTTAAAAGATGTCGACTTTTCTTTTGCTTATTCTAGTGACAGTGGTCGGGCGATCGAAACTGCCCGTATTATTCTAGGAGAACATTCTAAGGGAAAAGAAATTCCTTATTTTATCGAGAAACGGATCAGAGAATGGTGCTTTGGGTCTCTTGAAGGTGGCTATGACATGGAAATGTGGGGTGTGATCCCTCGCGTATTGAATTTTAAAACCTATGATGAGATGTTTACCACAGAAGTTTCTTTTGAACAAATTGCCAATGCTGTATACAACTTGGATACGGCTGGATGGGCAGAAACTTATGAAACATTGCGAGATCGTGTGTGGACAGGATTTGAAGATATCGCCCATCACTGCGAAAAAAACGGCGGCGGAAATGTTTTAGTCGTATCACATGGTTTGACGATTGCCTTCTTGCTTAATCTGATTGATCCTAAACAGCCTGTTCGTGCTGGTCTTTTAAATGGCAGTGTAACAAAGGTTACTTATGCAAACGGTCGATTTTCTATCCATGGTATCAACGATACGTCTTATATCGAAAACGGGAAAGCACATAGTCGAGACTCGTTTTTATGATGGGATATTTTAATTTTTAACAGAGAATCATAAAAGGCAAAGTCTGAACGAGGGCTTTGTCTTCTTTTTTTCTCTTCGTATTCTTATCTGCTTCATTTCTCAAGTTTTTCTTAATATTAAAAAACAGATTGGGTTTATCAAAAAATAACGGTATACTATAAGATGTATCTTAATTGGGAAGGAAGGAATTTATGTTTTTTGCAAATATTATCAAAGCAGTGATTCTCGGTATTATTGAAGGAATAACGGAATGGCTGCCCATCAGTAGTACTGGTCATCTGATCCTAGCAGATGAATTCATCAAACTGGATGCCAGTTCACAGTTTATGTCGATGTTCAATGTCGTTATCCAATTAGGGGCGATCTTAGCTGTCGTCGTTCTTTATTTTCACAAATTAAACCCCTTTTCTCCAAGTAAATCAACGATAGAAAAAAAAGATACTTGGACACTTTGGTTTAAAGTGATCGTTGCTTGTATACCAGCCATCATCATTGGTTTGCCTTTGGATGATTGGTTAGAAGCAAATTTCCACAAGTTCTTACCCGTTGCCATTGTTTTGATTGTTTACGGTATTGCCTTTATTATTGTCGAAAAACGTAACAAAAACAAAACACCTCGTTGGACTTCGCTGAATGACTTTACGTACCAAGCAGCTCTTCTTGTTGGGTTATTCCAAGTCTTGGCACTTGTTCCCGGAACATCTCGTTCTGGTGCAACGATCCTAGGAGCTATCTTGATTGGCGCTTCGCGTTTTGTCGCTACAGAATTCTCATTTTTCTTAGGGATTCCTGTCATGTTTGGCGCAAGCGGCTTGAAGATCGTCAAATATTTAGCTGAAGGGAACTCATTCAAAATGGAAGAAACTGTTGTTCTTCTTGTAGGAACATTCGTATCTTTTGTGGTTTCTGTCTTAGCTATTAAATTCTTATTAAGTTATTTGAAGAAAAACGACTTTACCGCTTTTGGCTGGTATCGTATTATCCTTGGTATCATTTTAATTGGTTATTGGTTTATTGCAATGTAAGAAAAAACGGAACACTTCTCTTGTATGAGAAATGTTCCGTTTTTTTATTTTATTTAATGATAATTATTATAAATAATAAAAACTCCATCGAGCTCCATAGTCAAATGATAACTATTATCGTTCTCATTTAGCTGTTTTTATTATCAATTACATTTTTATTATGCTATCCTTGTTTTGACAAGGAGGACTGATAACGATGACTAATCAGAAAAAAGCTTTTACAGCAACAATTGGCTGTCTTTTATTTATGATTGCCGGTTTTATTTTCGACCGATTCTCTCTCACCATCACCCCGCTTTTTTATATCAGCGCTATTATCATCGGTGGATACAAACAAACATCGGAAGGCTTGAAAGAATTGTGGAATGACCGAACACTGAATGTGGACTTATTGATGGCTTTAGCCGCTATTGGTGCCTATTTGATTGGTAATTACTTTGAGGGAGCAATGTTGACGTTCATCTTTTGTTTAAGCGGTGCATTAGAGGAATACACGACCAATAAAAGTCAAAAAGAAATTACCGCTTTGATGAATCTTCAGCCACAAAAAGCTCAGTTACTAAAAGAAAACGGACAAATGCAAGAAGTAGATGTTTCGCAATTAAAGGTGGATGACTTGGTGTTCGTCGCTAAAGGAGCGGCTGTTCCGATCGACGGTTGTTTAGAAAGCACACAGGCAACGATCGATGAGTCTGCATTAAGCGGTGAATCTGTACCTGTAGAAAAATATTTAGGAGATGAGATGTTTGCAGGAACGCTGAATAAAGGAAATCCCATTACGATTCGAGTAACAAAAACGAGTGCCGAAACTGTCTTTGCTAAGATCATCCAATTAGTGGAAGAAGCGCAGAATACGCCAACTCAAACAGCTTCATTTATCGAACGGATCGAAAACAATTATGTAAAATTGATTTTGCTTGCTGTGACTCTAATGATCCTTCTCCCCCACTTTTTCTTAGGTTGGAGTTGGGATGAAAGCTTTTATCGAGGAATGGTATTATTAGTCGTGGCTTCTCCTTGTGCGCTTGTCGCATCTGCTACTCCTGCTTCTCTAGCTGCTCTTTCAAATTCTGCAAAAAATGGGATTCTAATCAAAGGCGGGATCCATTTAGAGAAGCTTTCTGAATTAAAAGCGATTGCCTTTGATAAAACTGGAACACTCACTAAAGGAAAACCAGTTGTGACTGACAGCTTTTTCTTTGATGAGAAGGATTTGGCACAACAACTTCTTGTTGCTATGGAACAAAAAACGACACACCCTCTTGCTCATGCGATTTTACAATATTTCGATTGCACAATACCCGAAGCAATCCAATGCCTATCAATAGAAGAAATTACTGGTTTTGGATTACAAACTACCTATTTAGGGGCGCAATGGAAAGTTGGCAAACACGCATATGATCCTGAGACGATGAGAATCAGCAAAGAGATTGAGGAAATGATCGAACGTTTAGAAAATCAAGGAAAAACTGTAATCTATCTTTCTAAAGATCAACAGTTAATCGCTGTTTTAGGTCTGTTGGATATTCCAAAAGCAAATGCCCAACAGGTGATTTCCTACTTTAAATCCCAAAACATCCATACAAGTATGATAACTGGCGACCATTCTGGCACAGCAAAGGCTATTGCTGAACAAGTAGGAATCGAACATTACTATGCAAGCTGTACTCCGGAAGAAAAAACACAACTAGTCAAAAAAGAAAATGAACGTTACCAAGTAAATGCGATGGTTGGTGATGGAGTCAATGATGCGCCTGCTTTAGCAGCTGCTTCATTAGGTATCGCTATGGGACAAGGAACAGACGCCGCAATGGATATCGCAGACATCGTCTTAATGAAAAATGACTTAGATAAATTCGTCTACAGTCATCGGCTATCTTTAAAAATGCGGCGGATCATCAAACAAAATATCATTTTTTCGGTTCTTGTTATTCTCTTGTTGATTGCTTCTAACTTCTTGCAATTTTTAAATCTACCTCTTGGAGTAGTAGGACACGAAGGAAGCACGATATTGGTTATTCTGAATGGCTTGCGCTTACTAAGACCTTTACCTGCTCTTTCTGATTCTTCAAAAAAATGTAAGCCTTGTCCACTATACCAAGCACGGCTGTCTTCTGCCAAATAAGTGAAGTTTTTTATGATTTTGTTTATTTTATGAAAAGATCAGCGTATGAATAGATTTCGAAGGATAAATTCCTGCTTTTGCAACTTTCTAAAAACATGTTATGATTGTTTCGAAGAAAGTGAGGAATTATTTCATGGAAAGTTGGCTTTTTTTAGGTATTATTTTACTTGTAGCAATTTTAGCTAAGAATCAAAGTCTAATGATAGCGGCAGCTTTTGTGCTGATTATGAAGCTCGTACCAGCCTCCCGTTCCTTTTTCCCTTGGCTTCAAGGCAAAGGAATCAATATTGGTGTGACGATCATCACTGCAGCGATTCTGATCCCTATCGCAACAGGAGAAATCGGTCTACGTGATTTATTAGAAGCCTTTAAATCCCCTATCGGCTGGGTAGCTGTTTTTTGCGGTGGGCTAGTGGCTGTCTTATCTTCCAAGGGCGTAGGATTGATTGCTTCTGATCCGCAAATCACTGTTGCGCTTGTTTTTGGCACGATTTTAGGAGTTGTCTTCTTAAGAGGAATCGCCGCCGGACCAGTCATTGCTTCTGGCATTACTTACTGTATCTTACAAGTATTTGCTTTAGGAAAATAGATCAAATTTTGCCTATTTTTAGGAGATTCTTAACACCCCCAATTTACTGATCCGTGATATACTGACAACGAGGTGATACAATGTTCGAAAAATTGAAGTATTTCATAGGAACAATTGGCTGGTTTCTTTTAGCGGTACTTTTGATTCTGGGATTAGCTTATCTTTTATTTCCTGATTTGATACAAAATGTGTTAGATACTGCTTTTGATTGACCTATTAGAATGATATAGGGGATGCTCCTGCGATGCAGGAGCTTTTTTTAAACAATGACCGAGCGAATGAGACTTCCTATTGAAATCGATGCACTTTTTTCTTTTTGGCTCTTCTCCTCTTTTTTGTTATACTAGATTACAGTGGACAAAAGAAGGTATGATTGCATCCACTTTAACGAATATCAAAATGGAAGAAACAGTACCTGTTCTCAGGTTACTTTGGAAAGAAAGGAAGACGCTTGTGGAAACTTTTGAAGGTCTTTTAATTGATACGTATGTTTTACAAGAACAGCCAATGATGCTGACTGGAATCAACTTGCAGCTTGAGGACCGTGTGATCAATGGCCTGCTTAAAGATCGCTATTTGGCAAAGTACATCTTACGTTTGCCACTAAATAAATATGTACTGGAAGTAAGTGGCAAATGGAACCGTCGGAATCAGTTAGTCATTAAAAAAATGTTGATAAAAAATATTGATGAATACATTAAAATAATCGGTACACCAGAATAACCTTTACCGATCAAAGGTGACTGGTTATAAAATAACTGCAGTTTCTTAATAGAAAAACAAAGAACAACAGGGAATCGTATCCCTTTTCAAAAAAAACTTTGCAAACGGTTCTCTTTGTTATATAATGACTTAGTACCAAACATTCCCATTCAATCTTTGTTTAAATAGATAAATAAAAATCTAGTTTGGTTTGACGCTATTGCCTCCCACAATAGCGTCTTTTTGATTTTTTCAGCTTGATTTATCTGTTTTTACTGATAAAAAAGTTTAAATAAAAGACTGTTAAGGAAAAAAACTTGTCATGTTCATATTGCAAAGCGCGCTGCCTTTAGGTATAATAATGAATGTTGAATTATGCGGTCACACGCGTAAGAACTTAAGTTATCGGAGGTGAAACTAATGCCAAACATTGAATCTGCAATCAAACGTGTTCGTACAAGCGAAAACGCTAATGTGAAAAATTCATCTCAAACAAGCGCTATGCGTACTGCAATCAAAAAATTTGAAGATGCTGTAGCTTCAGGTGCTGACAACGTAGATGCGTTATATAAAGAAGCTGTTAAAGCTATTGATATGGCTGAATCAAAAGGTCTAATCCACAAAAACAAAGCTAACCGCGACAAATCTCGTTTAAGCAAAAAAATCGCTAAGTAAAAGAATCGGCTTCGGCCGGTTTTTTTATTTGGCAAAAAAAGCCAAAAGCAACCGGTATTCTTGCATGCTTTTGGCTTCTTCTTTCTTCCTATCGATTTCTCAACAACTGCCCTGTGCGCAAAACGAAAAGTTGAAAACTTAATTCTTTTTCGATTTGCCCCGTTTTGATTTGATAATCCATTTCGACTAATTGATCAAATAATTGTACCAGCAACTGTTCATCGAATTTCCTTACTTCTTGCATGGCAAGTTTTACACGGTAGGGATGGATTTTTAATGTTTCTGCAATATTGGCCTGCTGATAGCCAATCTTTACAAGAAATTTTGTCTGTAAAAACAAACGTAATTGAGAAAGTAAAATCGCATTGATTTTGATTGTTTCCTCCCCTTGCATGACTAAATCTTCATATAAACGCAAGGCTTGTTCTGTCTTCCCTTTTAAAATATATTGGGTCATGTCAAAAATATTATGTTCCAATGTTTTAGGAACTAATTGTTCTACTTCTCGAACAGTGATTTGCTGTTGATTTTGTCCATAAAGAATTAATTTCTGTAACTCTCTCATCATTTTGGATAAATCTAAGTCGGTCAACCGCAAGAATAAATCAATGGCGTTTCGTTCCATTTTGATGGAAGAGTTCTCTAAGGTATTCATCAGATATTGACGTACTTCTTTTTCATTCAGCTGTTGGACGTTGATGATGGTTGCTGTTTTTTTCAATTGTTTCGTTACTTTTTTCCGTTCATCCAACTTTTCATATGGCGCAAAAAATACTAATACAGTCGATTCTAGTGGTTCTTTCAAATAAGCTGTCAGTAAATCAGTATTTTGTTCGATCCCGTTGTTTACTTTCTCACCTGTTAAAAAATATGGGTTCTCCACAAATACTAATCGTTGATCTCCGAAAAACGGCAATGTCTCTGCTTCAGCCACTACCTCCTCTAAACTTGCATTTTCCATGTCAAAACTTAAAAAATTTAAATCATCTTCGCCCTCTAATTTGATTTTTTTAACTATTTCTGCCCGAACTTGATCTTGGAGAAACTTTTCTGTTCCTAAGATCAAGTAACAAGATGCAAGTTTTTCTTTACGTATTTTTTGTAACTCTGCTTGTATACTCAAATTACTCACCACTTTCAAAATTATCCTACCATGAGAAGATGAGAATTACTAGTCTATCATTGTTTCCATTAGACCATGAGGATGAAAAACTGGATGCCAGCGATAGGTGATCATTCCTTGCTGATCGGTTCGCCATGTTCTTATCTGATTTTCTTCTAATGCCTCCAATACTTCGCTGTGAGGGTGACCATAACGATTATTTACTCCGCAGGATATAATTCCATGTTTCGCTTCAATACGGGAAAGAAAATCCGTATTACTTGATGTGCGGCTACCATGGTGACCTAATTTGACTACGTCGGCTTTCAAATTAGGATAAATAGAAAGCAACTGTTCTTCCATCGCTTGATTCAAATCGCCTAAAAACAAAAAACGTTGATTATTATAGTCCAGCCATAAACCAATCGAATCTTCATTTCTTCCTTCTCCCTTTTCAAAAGGTGTCAATACATAAAGATCATAATAGCCTTTGATCCTGTCGCCATGTTTGACTTCAATGATTTTAGTGCCATTTTTTTGAGCTTCTGTTAAATGCCTTCGCAACGGTTCATTTCGTCCAGCGCCCCAGCCAATATAAATTTTTTTGATGGTGAAATGCTGAGATAATGTGGACAATTCTCCCACATGATCCGTATCGTCGTGTGTCAAGATGAGTTTATCGATCACACTTATTCCCTGTCCTTTTAGGTATGGAACGATATTCCTTTCAGCAGGAGGTCGTGCAATACCTTGCGCCCACTTTTCCCTTTCAAAGTACAACTTACCACCCGTATCAATCAAAATCGTTTCCTTTCGAAAAGGACTTTGCAAAAAGATACTGTCTCCTTGGCCAACATCGATAAAAGCGATCGTTGAAGAAAAACGTAAAAATGGCAAAGTCAATAGCATCAAAGAAAACAGACCAACATAAAACAAGAGTTTCATCGGCTGCTCGTTCAATCTATCCATACAAATCAGCAATCCGAAAATATATACCCCTGATAGCATAAGAGGTAGACGCCCTATAACAAGAGGCGATCCTGAAAACGAATCGATCATTCGTTCAAACAAGATCAGTCCCTCTTCTATCAGCAAAAGTAAGGTTTTCGGCAACCAGCGATTGAAAAGCGTCAGAAAGAACACACTAGGAAGAAAAAGAAACTTGAATACCGGCGCAACCAGTAATGTAAAAAGACTGCCTAAAAGAGGCCACTCATAAAAATGCCATACAATCAATGGCATCGTGATCATGGTAAATAGGACATGAGAAGCCGTTTTTTTCATCCAATCTCCATCAAAAGAAATCAGGATAAACAAAAAACTCATGAAAAAACTAAGCTGCCCGCCCGCATGAAAAAGAAATCGAGGATCAAATAGCAAAAGAAGCCAAAAGACAACTGCAAATAAGTCCATAGAGGAGTAACGTTTATTCAATAATTTGACTAGCAACCGCAATAAAAACAACAGACTAGCACGCAAGACAGAAATAGAACTGCCTGCAAGAGAAACATAACAGATAGTTAGCAGACTCAACGGAATGATGCTGACGTGCAGTGGCCATCCGATACGTCGAAACAAATAATACAGCCACCCTAAATAAAATTGGATGTGTAATCCCGATAGGCTGAATAGATGCAGCAAACCACTCTCTCTAAAAATTTCTTCTGATTCTCTGAATCCTGAATCTTTATAACCCCATAATAAAGAATTGATATATACACTTGTTTTTTGCGGAAATTCAGATTGGACAAAAGAAATAAAAGCGCCTCTTTTTCTCTGGAGCCAATTTCGCCAATGATTTTGTATGTTGATTTTATCGACCCTTTGAATTTGGAATCGACCAGAGATTCTATGGTTCCTGAAGTAAGCTTCTTGGTCAAAAGTATAAGGATTTCGCTTTTTTTCGGGAGAAATAAACTCGCCTTCAGCTGTCAATTCTATCCCCTTCCCTCGGAACCCAAGCCAAGTTTTCAATTCCTCTTCGGTGTTTGCTTGATAAGAAAGCTGTATCTTCTGTTTACTCTCTGACAACCTTCCTTCCATTGTCAAAAAACTGCCATTTGCACGAATCGTATCTGTAGATAAAGTCACTTGCGCAGAAGTTTCTTTTTCCTCTAAAAATGAATATTCTTGTAGCTTATAAGAAACGGATACCATTATGCTACCAACAATACAGAAGTACGCGATAAAACGTCCTTCTTTTAGCGAAAACCACAAAAAAATTCCGGCAAGAAACAAACGATAAATCCAATTGTTCGTATCATACAACAAACAAATAATCATCGACGTAATTGCCGGAAAAATCAACCGATTTCGAACATGCCTTTCTAAAACGCTAGACATGTTTTCCTGTTAATTCATTTTGAAGTTTTGAAAAATGCTGCGAGTCTAAAGCAACTTGGTGTACAGATACGCCTAATTGTTCAATCAACGCTTGAGCATACGGATCATTTCGATAGTCATGGAGATAATTGATCCCTTTGACACCAGCTTGCAGCAAAGCTTTTGTACAAGCTAAACATGGAAAATGTGTGACATAGATTTCCGAACCTTCCGTTGGGATACCGAGTTTCGCGCACTGTAGCAGCGCATTCATCTCTGCATGGATCGTTCGCAAACAGTGTCCATCCACAACATAGCAGCCTTCATCTATGCAGTGGACATCTCCACTGACTGCTCCATTATAGCCGCCAGCAATGATCCGTTTTTCCCTAACAAGTGTCGCTCCTACTTCTAAACGTGTACATGTGCTGCGTAAAGATAACAATACTGCCTGAGCCATAAAGTACTGGTCCCAGGGAATGCGTTTGTTTTGAGTCTTATCAGTAATTTTTTCTTTGTTCGTATCGCATGGTTTTGAAGATTTTTCTAACATGGTTTACATTCCTCCGTTTTTTCAAGTTGATCAAAAAAGCACTCCATTGCTTAAACAAAATATTCTTTAAATATACCGAATCATCATGTCTGACAAAAGAGCATATCCTTCACTGCCGAAATGAAGTCCGTCATCCATTAGCCTCCATTTATTGCTCTTTTCAGTTGATTCTGAATCATTCTATTTAATTGTAACGAAGTTTTTTAGTTTTTCAACTGTCTTTTCACCGATACCAGAGATCTCCTGCAAGTCTTCCACTTTCTGGAAGGATCCGTTTTCTTCTCTAAATCGAATGATTTCTTGCGCCTTGACTGATCCGATCCCAGGAATCTGCTGGAGTTCTGAGGGACTGGCTGTATTGATATTTATTTTTGAAGGCTCGGAATCTGCTGTAGATTGTTTTCCTTCTGAGGATGCCAACTGATCAAGATGTTCTGGCAGCTCTTCACCTACAGCAGGGATGTATAGGACTTGCTGATCTTCTATTTTCGCAGAAAAGTTGATTCGATCGCTATCCGCTTCTTCTAATAATCCTCCTGCGCGCTTTAGTACATCATAGACCCGTTCTTCTGAAGAAAACGAATAGATACCAGGCTCCTTCACACTTCCTTTGATATCGGTGTACATAACCTTTGGACGAGCATCCTCTTCTACAGTATTTTCTTCAGGCAATTGATTTTCTTCACTGGAACTAAATGGAGAAAGCATTTCTTTTGCAGCGATTTCTTCTGGTTCTCTATGAAATAACAGATTTGACAATAAAAAACCACTGGCTATACAAAAAATAAGAACTACCGTAGACATACAAACGATTAACTTAGGTGAGGTGAGTATTTTCTTGCTGATTTTTTCTATCATTATTTCTTTTTACAAAGAATGATCAGTAAAAACCATTCATTACTCCTTTCATTTGAAATCGAAGAAACAGTGTGCTCTGGCAAAATCGTCCCTTCAACATCTAATTACGTCAATTTTTTCTTTTTTTTTAGCAGAAAGATATTTTGACGAAAAAAAAGGATTGTGACAGAAAATATGTCACAATCCCTTATTCAAAATAAATAGTATTCAATTAGCTCAAAAGCTTGCATCTGCGGTAAATAAATCCAAACAAAAGAGGAGAAGCTGTTTTTGCTTAGCTATTCTTATTACTTGATACAGAGCAGCTTTTTCACAATTTTTTTAGTTGGTTCATTTCATTTTCTCTAGATAGTCAAGCGCATCTTGTACTGTTTTTACTGGTACGATTTTCATGGAGGAATTCAATTTTTTGGCAGCGGCTTTTGCTTCTTCGTAGTTGGTTTTTATTTCAGGATATTCTTTCTTAACATCATCTGAGATCGTATCATCTGGTGCAAAGAAAATCTCTACGCCGGCTTTATCCGCGCTTGCCACTTTTTTATCGATTCCTCCGATTCGGCCGACTTCTCCTTCGCTGTTGATCGTTCCAGTTCCGGCAATTTGCTTACCATGTCGCAAATTTTTACCAGTGACCTGTTCATAGATCTCTAAAGTGAACATCAATCCCGCTGACGGTCCACCAATAGAGCCAGAATTAATGCGAACGTCTGTATCTGATTCGATCTCTGTATGATCAGTAAGTGTGATGCCTATTCCTGCCTTTTTATCTGTTGGCAACTCAATCAGATCACCAGATGCTGTTTTTTCTTCACCATTATGCAAATAACTGATTTCGATTGTTTGTCCAACTTTTTGGCTTTTTACATAATCCATAAATGCTTCTGTACTTTGAAAGCTTTTGCCGTCTACTTTTGTTACTGTATCTCCTACTGAAAGCTTGCCAAAGAAGTTCGATGTTTTCTCTACTCTCATGACATATACGCCTTTGAATTCCATTTTATAAGGCTTGCCTGCAAGTTTCAACGCTTGTTCGATGGCTGCGTTTTGGGAAGAATCCATATAATACTGTTGCATTTGATTATATTCTTCATTTGTTGCCCCACCAGTCAATTCTTCTTTACTGATTAATTCTTCAAAGGGGGCTAGTTTAGCCTTTAGCGCCAAAAATCCGGTAGCTTGCCTGATACCGACGGATGTAAGAGAGAAAGAGCCAGAACCTTTGTCTTCTTTGTCATTGACTGTAATTAATTCTTTCAGATCAATCGTTGCTCCTGGTGATTCCACATAATATGGCAGAGGAACTACTACAAATCCGATGATCAACATTCCAAATATGATAATCAGTACTGTTTTCAACCATTGTTTAGCTTTCATTTGATTCACGCTTTCCAGCTAAAGCTTCGTTGATAACTGGCGGTAAATAACTGCTCACGTCTCCACCAAAGTGCAGTACTTCTTTTAAAATACTGGAACTGACATGGCTATATTCTGGTTTTGCCAATAAGAACACCGTTTCCAATTCCTCGTTTAGATGACGGTTCATCTGAGCGATTTCTCGTTCATATTCGAAGTCTTTGATACTCCGTATTCCTCTGACCAAGGCATCCGCGCCGATTTCTTTTGCCGTTTCCACTGTCAATTGATTTTCCTGATGCATGACTTTTACATTAGGAAGATGTGCCACAGCTTTTGTGATCAATGTCATTCTTTCTTCTGGAGGAAACAAACTTTTCTTTGAAGTATTGATAAAAACACCAATTACCACCTCATCGAATAATTTAGCCGCACGCTCCACTGTATCTAAGTGTCCTTTTGTAAAAGGATCAAAACTTCCTGGGAATAATGCACGTTTCATCGATTTCCCTCTTTTCTATAGATAGTCACAGCTGTTATGCCATAAATCTGTTTTCTTATTTGATGAAATCCAGCCACAGATTCTGGCAATTCGACTGTTTTATCCGTTTCACATACGATAACTGCGGTTTTAGAAAAAAGTCCCAGTTCTTCCATTTTATGGATTTGATCAATGATTTTTTGTTTTGCATACGGCGGATCAAGAAACAAGTAATCAAATTGTTGTTTCTCTGCTGCTAACCGTTCGATTGCTTTGTCTGCATCAAGTTTTATTGTTGTAAACTTCTCTGGTTCTTTCGTAATCTCGATGTTTTCTTTGATGATTTTTAGCGCTTGGTAATTTTTGTCTACGCATACTGCATAACTACAGCCTCTGGATACGGCTTCGATAGCTAGACCGCCGCTTCCTGCAAACAGATCCAATACTGTCTCTCCATCAAAATAGGGTCCAATCATATTGAATATGGATTCTTTTACTTTATCTGTAGTTGGTCTGGTGTTCGCCCCTGCTAAACTTTTTAAGCGGCGTCCGCCATAATTTCCTGATATTATCCGCATCTACTCACTCCTTAGAAATGGTACTGGTACTAGTATACCAAAAAAAAGACAAAAAAATACTTGGACAATGATCAATTTTTGATAGTTGTCCAAGTTATTTTTTTATTAAAAAACTGCTCATAAGAGATTTTTAAAGATGTTCAGCTAATCTGATTTCTGTATTCAGCTCTTCGATTTCGAAACCTTCTTCTTTTAATACCGTTTTATTACCTATTTTATCAGCAAAATTCATTTCGATATCTGGTCGGTAAGAACGTTCTACGTTTCGAACAAAATGTAATTTACGGATTCGTTCTTCTGTCTCTTCAAATGTCTCTTCATTCAAGTAAAGGACGACATATTTCATTCTTCTTGAGACATAATGCAACAAGCCGAACTTTTTTAGATTCTTTAATTGTTTTAAGCTGTAGACCCATACGATCAGCCCGCGTCGTTTTATTATTTCAAATTCACTATTGTCAACTTGCATGACAATTCCCTCCGCATCCAAAGTGTTTTTTCGTTTCAAAGAACGGACTACCTGCATCTACCTTGATTTCATTAGAAACTTCTTCGGCAAGTGCTTGGACAATTTGATCCAATAGACTTTGTAACTGTGTTTCACTATACCTAAAAGCTGCGACATGCTCATTCAGGTCAAGCTGTCTTCTTGCTTTTCGAAGAGCACGTTTTTTTTCACGATAATCAGGTGCATATTCGCCATATGCCGCTACATTTTCAAACGCCTTTTTCTTCGACAGGAACGCCTCTTTTAATTGGCAGACTTCTGCAGATTCTTTCATTGACTGTTTATGTTTGAAATAAGAAGTCATCGTTTTACTCTTTTTTATCATTTCAGCGACTCGGAGGCATTGATCCTCCAGTTGAAACAGCTCTTCGTTAACGATCACTGCTATCACTACTTTCTCCGTTTTCTTCTTGCAATAAGACTAACATATTTTCTTTAGAAAAAGCAATGCCTAATGAATCCGTTCCCGGATCCATAAAGCGGTCATGATTATATGGATCGCTGTACCAATATAAAAACGAAAAAGTAGCGTCGATTGCTGGATGAATAAACAGTCCACTAGTATTTTCTAATTTCTGTTTACTGATTAACTTCTCCAATTCATCATTCGTCAAGGAGAATTTCGTTGTCGTTTGTCCACTGCCTAGCGATTTTTGCCAATCAGCCATACGTTCGTCTGACAAGATTTCTTCAGGCTTTGTCAAGAAATCATGTAGCAGCAGCCGACTGTGGCTTTGAAAGGCAAGTGGTTGGTTGTATATAGGAAGTTCGTCTTCTCTTCTAAGCATGTTTAGTATAGTCGTACTTTTTCGTTCTTTACCGCGATTGATCGATTCCCAGTCAGCCGATTTATCTGCTTCATAATGTGGGAGACCTTCACCAAACACTTGATACGGTAAAAGTTTCAAAAGACTATCTTTATCTAAATATACAACTGAAAACAGACCGTTAGTTGTTTGATCAAAAAACAAAATAGCAAAAGTGTCGTTATCAAAAGCAATCAGTGGACGATAATTCATATCCTCTTCCATCAGTTCGATTCCAACTTCTGTGTCGTGATACTCAAAAGTGAAATTAGTATAGATAGTCGTGAGTTTCGTTAGGTCCTGCATCGTCATCCCTAAATAAAACGGCGTGATATCAGCAGGTCCTGTTTGCAGTACTTTAACAGTTGTGACCATGCTATCTTGGACATTCACTTCAAAAGTGAGATGACTGGCTTTGTTTTCATAATATCTTGTTTCAAAACCAAACCCACTAGTTAATCGATCATAGGATTGTCCAAAATCTTTTTCTAGCTGTTCAATCGGTTTTCCAATATAAGTAGAAAAACCAGTTGCTTTAAGCTCCTGGTATTTCCACGTTGTCATTTGATTTGAGATTTGTTGATCAGAGTTTTCCTTCACTTCAAGTTTTGGCGGGAACAAGACTGGTTCCATATAGAATGCCGCAATAACTAATAGCAGAATCAGCCAAAACAAACCCAGTCTTTTCATGTTTCCCCACCTTTCACTTATTATTTTTCAGTCACTTCAATCAAAAGGTCGCCAGACGAAATCGTGTCGCCTGAAGATACATATACATGTGCAACTTCTCCGTCAAAACGTGCTTCGATGGCTGTTTCCATTTTCATTGCTTCAGTAATCATCAACGTGTCGCCTTTTTTGACGTTATCGCCTTTTTTCACTAATACATCAAGCACAGAACCAGACATCGTTGCTCCGATTTGCTCTCGGTTTGTTGGTTCAGCTTTCAATCGAGTTTGAACCGCACTGATGATTGAATTATCTTTGATAGTGATTTCCCGTCTTTGCCCATTCAGATTGAAGAACAGTACGCGATTTCCTTCGATATCGGGTTCTCCGATTTCATCTAACCGGATGATAAGCGTTTTTCCACGTTCGATTTGTACATTGATCGTTTCACCTAAACGTATCCCTTGGAAGAATGTTGGTGTATCCAGTAATGTAACATCGCCAAATTGATTATACGCTTTTTGATAGTCCAAAAAGACTTGCGGATACATCAAATAACTTAATACTTCGTCTTGTTTTGGTTCATAGCCGATTTTTTCTGCCAATTCTTTTTTCACTTCGTTGAAATCGACTGATTTCGCCAACAGTCCTGGACGTTCACTCAACGCGGGTCTGCCCTTAAGAATGATCTTTTGCAGTTTTTCAGGAAATCCGCCGACTGGTTGTCCTAGTTCTCCTTGGAAGAAAGTCACTACAGATTCAGGGAAACTTAGTGTTTCGCCTTTTTCATAGATGTCTTGTTCTGTGAGATCATTTTGGACCATGAATAGTGCCATATCTCCTACGACTTTAGATGATGGAGTTACTTTCACGATATCGCCAAACATCAAATTGACAGTATGGTACATTTGTTTGATTTCATCCCAGCGATGACCTAGTCCGACAGCTTTTGCCTGCTGTTGCAGATTTGAATACTGTCCTCCCGGCATCTCATGCATATACACTTCTGTTTCAGGAGCATTCAAGCCATTTTCAAATGGTTTGTAATACATACGCACATCTTCCCAATAATGGTTCAATTTCTGTGCATTTTCAATTGTGATTTCTGGCAGCCGTGGGCCATTGACCAGCGCATAATACAAGCTACTCATGCTAGGCTGACTCGTGTTCCCACTCATTGCACTCATTGCTACGTCAACGATGTCTACTCCTGCTTTTGAAGCAGCGGAATAAGTGATAATCCCGTTTCCACTAGTATCATGAGTATGCAGATGGATTGGCAGATCCGTCGTTTCTTTCAATTCACTAATCAAACGATAAGCTGCTTGCGGTTTAAGCAATCCAGCCATATCCTTGATTGCAATGATATGCGCACCCAGTTGTTCTAGTTCTTTTGCCATGTCTTTATAATACTGAACATTGTATTTTGCTCGGCTTGGATCGTTGATATCGCCAGTATAGCAGATAGCTGCCTCTGCGATTTTACCAGTATCCCGTACTGCTTGGATACTTTTTTCCATTTGAGGAGTCCAGTTCAAACTATCAAAGATTCGGAAAACATCAATCCCTTGTGCTGCTGCTTCTTTGACAAATTCCACCAGTACATTGTCAGGATAATTAGAATACCCAACGGCATTTGAACCTCTGAAAAGCATTTGCAGCAATGTATTAGGCATTAAAGAACGGATTTTTCTCAATCGTTGCCAAGGATCTTCATTCAAAAAGCGGTAAGCCACATCAAATGTTGCTCCCCCCCACATCTCACTTGAAAAGAGTTCAGGAAGACCTTCTCCCGTTAAGCGTGCAATCTGCTTGAAATCCTTTGTCCGAACACGAGTTGCTAGCAGACTTTGATGAGCGTCTCTAAATGTCGTATCCGTCAACAATAAATTTTCCTGTCCTTTGATCCATTCAACCAAAGCATCGGCACCCTTCGCATCTAATACGTTCTTAGCCGTTACATAATCAGTTCTTGTGATTAGATCTTTAGGCATACGTGGTTCTTCATAAAATGGTTTTTCGCCACTTTCGATACCTGGAAAACCATTGACAGTAATTTCACCGATATATTTCATCGTTTTATTTCCGCGGTCTCGTAGTCGAGGAAATTCAAATAATGTTGCTGTACTATCGATAAAAGTTGTTTTTGCATTTCCTGATTGGAATTCAGGATGTGTGATGACATTTAGCATAAATGGAATATTTGTTTTTACTCCACGGATCCTGAATTCTTTCAAGCAACGTTCCATTTTCTGAATGGCTGTTTCAAAAGTAGCGCCATGCGTACATACTTTTACTAACAATGAATCAAAATACGGCGTCACCACATAGCCAGCGTAAGCATTCCCTACATCCAGACGTACGCCAAATCCGCCAGGTGAACGATACGTATCGATTTTTCCTGTGTCTGGTAAAAAGTTATTCAACGGGTCTTCCGTAGTAATTCGGCATTGAATAGCTGACCCATTCAATTTGATTTCTTCTTGCTGAGGCAATCCGATTTCTTTATGCAAATCTAACCCTTGGGCAATCAATAGTTGTGTTGTCACGATATCAATATCTGTAATCATTTCTGTGATCGTATGTTCCACTTGGACGCGAGGATTGACTTCGATAAAGTAAAAATCATCTCCTTCAACAAGAAATTCTACCGTACCCGCATTGACATACCCAACATGTTTCATCAATTGGACAGCTGCCTGACAAATTTTTTGACGTTGCTGTTCGTTCATAGAGACACAAGGCGCTACTTCTACTACTTTTTGGTGGCGGCGCTGAACAGAACAGTCTCTTTCGAAAAGATGGATGACGTTTCCATGTGTGTCACCAAGAATCTGTACTTCGATATGCTTAGGGTTGGCGATGTATTTTTCAACATACACTTCATCGCTACCAAAGGCAGCTTTTGCTTCGCTTTTTGCACGTTCGTAACCTTCTCTTGCACTCTTTTCATCATGAGCCACACGCATTCCGCGACCTCCGCCGCCTAGAGCTGCCTTAATCATAATCGGATAACCGAATCGTTCAGCAAATTCCAATGCATCGTCTACAGAAGCGATTGGACCATCTGTGCCTGGAATTGAAGCAATTCCTGCTTCGATGGCTGCAGCTTTTGCTTTGATTTTATCTCCAAAAATATCCAAATGATGCAGTTTGGGTCCAACAAAAGTGATGCCCTCTTCCTCGCACCGTTGCGCAAAATTCAAGTTTTCCGATAAAAGACCATAACCAGGATGAATGGCATCAGCCCCGCATTCTTTCGCGATAGAAATGATCCCTTCAATATCTAGATACGCATCAATCGGTTTTTTCCCTTGTCCTACTAAATATGCTTCATCCGCTTTAAAACGGTGTACGGAATATTCATCTTCTTCTGCATAGATTCCAACAGTTTTAATTCCTAATTCTGTACAAGCACGAAATACACGTACAGCGATTTCACCCCTGTTAGCAACTAAAACTTTTTTCATCGAACCACTCCTACATCTTTTTTTATTATAAACCTAAGCTCTTGCGTTTTTCATCCGCACTAATGTTGAGGACAAAGCCGACACAGATCGAAAGCATCAGCAAACTGGATCCTCCTTGACTTAAGAATGGGAACGTGATCCCTGTCAAAGGAATGACACCAGTGATTCCTCCCAGATTGACAAACACTTGGATCAAAAACATTGCGCCGATCCCAATGCACAAAAGCGAATTGAACGGATCTCTTGAACGAATCCCTACAAGAATAATGCGCACGATCATAAAGAATAGCAACGCTAATATCAAAATCCCCATAATCACTCCGAGCTCTTCCACTACGATTGCATAGATAAAATCGGTTTGTGCTTCTTGTAAAAATCCCTTTTTCTGGATACTGTTACCTAATCCTCTGCCAAATAACCCGCCATTGAACATGGCATAGTAGCCGTTAACTAATTGATGGCCTTTATTTAATTCATCCGAGAAAGGATTTTGGTAAATAGCAAAGCGATTATAGATATACTGTAAACGTCCAGGCAAGATTTTTCCGTTTGTAATATTGATTAGCCAGATCGTAAAAGTACTTAAACAAAAACCCCCTACTCCTACAATCAAAGTATACACATAATTGACTCCGCTGGCTAAAAGCAGAACCAAAATAATCAAAAAGATAACTGCCGCATTCCCAAAATCAGGAAGAATAGCGACCAAAGCAGTCAGTCCGATAACCATTGCAAGTGGACGTTTTACAGTCCCTAGGAAATCTTTTTGCACACTGTTTTGTCTTTTAGATAAAGTCAGAGACAGATACCAGATAGAAATAATCTTTAGGTATTCGGCAGGTTGGATCGAAAATCCTGCAATTTGAAGCCAACCTTTTGCACCATTGATTTCTTTACCGAAAAACACAACGATCAGCAGCAAAATCGTCAAAACTGCGATGGCTGCCATAATCAAACGCTGGTTTTTTAAAACATCTGTTTTCATTTTGTAGAGTAGTGCGATAGCAATCAAGCTGAGCACCCAAAAAATACTTTGGTTAATGACTGATGCGGACGGATTTTGTCCGTTTTCTAATAATAGATACGACGTAGAACTATATACCATGATCAAACCCAAAACACATAAAATCAAATAGGGAATCAAGATACTATAGTCTAATAGATGCCTTTTTTTTACTTTCTTAGGCAAGTCTATTCCTCCTTGCCAACTTCTTTTTTATCATAATTTTCTTGGTAAACCTCACTGTATAACTGATTCAATTCTCGTTCCAGCTCACTTAACATCAGCTGTCCCTCGTTTTTTTCGATTACTCCTATACGAACAGCAAACCCGACTTGCTGGGAGAAACCGTACATCTGTGTATCTACCACTTCTTCGAAGGCTTTGCATTGCGAGATACAGAGACTGTTATTTTGGTTTCGGATTAATCGTTTGATCCGTTCTGCTTCATCATTTAATACTTGGATCGCAAGTTTTTTCGACAAAGAATCCATCTGTGCTTACCTCCCGTTCTAATTCCTTAATTATAACATATTTGATTTTCATAGGGAGCAAAAAAACAGATTTAACCAGTTGTTTTTATTCATTTTTACGTAATGGTCCTTCTTACTTGTCCAGAACGTTAGGATCCGTATTTTTTATCCGAGATAAAAAGGCTTCTCCGTATTTATCAAGCTTGCTTTGACCAACTCCCTTTATCTGAAGCATCTCCAGTCTGCTTGATGGACGTATTCGGCTCATTTCTTTCAAGGTGGAATCTGAAAATACGACATACGGGGGAACGCCTGCTTCTGATGCTAGATCCGTTCGAAGTTCCCGCAACACTTCAAATAGTGTATCGGTCTCTTCATCCGACAGCTGCTGGACTTTCTTGGGTTCCTTTCGATAAACAGCTTCTTGTCCTTTTAATACTTGGATCCCTCTTTCTGTTACTTTCAAGATAGGATATTCTCCATTAACGGTCAGAAGATAGCCATTCGATATCAAATATTCAATCAATTGCATCGTTTCTTTTTGCGATTGGTTTTTCATCAGTCCATAGGTAGATAAACGTTCAAACCCCAAGGCTCGCAGCTTTTGTTCTTTCGATCCTGCCAAGACTTTCATTAGCATCTGCTTGCCATAATTCTCCCCCATACGTTTCAAACAAGAAAGGACCATCTGTGCTTGTGTCGTTACTTCTACTATTTCTCTGTCATCTAAACAATTACCACAACGATTGCACGGACTGCTTGTCTCGCCAAAATAGTTTAGGATGTATTGCTGAAGACAGGATTCTATATACGCATATTCTGTCATCGCTTTTAATTTTTCATATTCTTTTTGCTTTTGCTCCTCTTCTCTTTGGGACTGCTGGATAAAAAACTTTTGGACCTGAATATCTTGAGGAGCGAAAAGCAGGATGGCTTCACTGGAAAGACCATCTCTTCCCGCACGACCAGCTTCCTGATAGTATGCTTCTAGAGAGCCAGGAATTTGATAATGGATAACAAAACGGACATTGCTTTTATTTATGCCCATGCCGAATGCATTGGTCGCTACGATTAGCTGTAAGCGATCGTATAAAAAGGCCTCTTGCATTGCCGTTCGTTCATTCTCCTTTAGGCCACCATGATATCTGCCTATAGAAAAACCAAATTTTTTAAGCAAATGATAGATTCGGTCTACTTCTTTTCTCGTCGCTGCATAAATAATGCCCGATTGATTTTTGTTGACTTTCAAATACTCGACTAGATACTGTTCTTTTTTTTGGTCTTTCACTACTTGAAAGCGGAGATTTTCCCGTTCAAAACCAGTCTGGATGTGATTGCCGTCAGGGATTTTTAAAAGTCTTTTTATGTCAGCGGCTACTTGTATAGTTGCTGTAGCTGTCAGTGCAACAATAACAGGTTGATTTGGCAGTTGATCTAGCTGTTTCGCCATTTGTAAATAACTTGGACGGAAATCATGCCCCCACTGAGAGATACAATGCGCCTCGTCAATGGCAATCATACAGACGTTCCATCGATTCATCGCTTGAATGAAATCCGGCATGATAAAACGTTCTGGAGCAATATAAAGTAAACGATACTGCTGCCTATCGATTTCTTGGAAGCGTCTAGCTGTTTCGTAACCATCTAACGAGCTATTGATAAAAGTGGCGGGTATACCTAATTGATTCGCTGCATCCACCTGATCCTTCATCAGAGAGATCAAAGGGGATACAACCACAGTAAGCCCATCTAATAGTAAAGATGGAAGCTGGTAACAGATTGATTTCCCACTGCCGGTAGGCATGATCCCTAATACATTTTCCTGATCAATGACTTTCTGAATAATTTCTTTTTGACCAGGTCTAAACTCATCATAACCAAAGTATTGTTTTAATAAGTCGTTCATCTTCCCGCTCCTTTCCCTTGCCATTTTACTTCGGTTTTCTCCGAAGGACAAGTTGATCCCTCTTGTGAAACATACACACGATATGAAACAAAATCACACCAGATTCAAGTTCTTTAAAAGTCTTTTAAATGTCTTTTGGCGTATTTTCTGAATTTAAGTCCATTGACAAAGATGACTTCTCCACAGAAATAAGTTGGACAAAAAAAGAAACCAGCTATTTTTTATAACAAGCTGGTTTCTCTCTTCATCCTTTTACAGATTATTTTTTCTTTTTAGATGCTTTTTCACGAGCATTTTTCTCTAAAATTTGTTTTCTCAAGCGAATGCTTTCTGGTGTTACTTCGCAATATTCATCATCATTCAAGAATTCCAAAGATTCTTCCAACGTCAATTGTTTTGGTTTTTTGATGACAGATGTTTGGTCTTTAGTAGCAGACCGTACGTTTGTCATTTGTTTTGCTTTTGTGATGTTGACAGTCAAATCATTATCACGGCTGTTTTCTCCGATAATCATTCCTTCATATACTTCTGTACCTGGTTCTACGAAGACTGTACCGCGTTCTTCGATACTCATGATAGAATAGGTCGTTGCTTTTCCGGTATCGATCGAAACAAGCGCACCTTGGTGACGTCCACCGATTTGACCAGGAAGCATTGGCAAGTATTGATCAAAAGTATGGTTCATGATTCCGTAACCGCGTGTCATTGAAAGGAATTCAGTTGAATAACCGATCAAACCGCGGGCAGGTGTCAAGAATGTCAAACGGATTTGTCCGTTTCCTGTATGGACCATATCTTGCATTTCACCTTTACGTAAGCTCAAGGATTCGATGACACTACCCATGTATTCTTCTGGTGTATCGATTTGTACGCGTTCAAACGGTTCGCATTTTACACCGTCGATTTCTTTTTCAATAACTTCTGGACGAGATACTTGCAATTCGTATCCTTCACGACGCATGTTTTCAATCAAGATAGACAAATGCAATTCTCCACGACCAGAAACAGTCCAAGCATCTGGAGAGTTTGTTGGTTCAACTCGCAAAGATACATCTGTTTGAAGTTCTGCCATCAAACGTTCTTCAATTTTACGAGCAGTTACGTATTTCCCTTCTCGACCGGCAAATGGTGAATTATTAACTAAGAAAGTCATTTGCAATGTTGGTTCGTCAATGTGAAGGATAGGTAACGCATCTTGATGATCCACAGGAGTAACTGTTTCACCGACAAAGATGTCTTCCATACCTGAGACAGCAATCAAGTCTCCAGCTTTTGCTTCTTGAATCTCTAGACGTTTTAGTCCAAAGAAACCAAATAATTTCGTTACACGGAATTTCTTAACTGTTCCGTCTAATTTAATTAATGCTACTTGGTCGCCTACTTTGATTGTTCCTCTAAATACACGTCCGATTCCGATACGACCTACATAATCGTTGTAGTCAAGTAATGAAACTTGGAATTGTAATGGTTCGTCGCTATTATCGACAGGAGCAGGAATTTTTTCAATAATCGTGTCAAAAATAGGCGCCATTGTTGGTTCTTGATCTGCTGGGTCGTCTGATAAGCTTGACGTACCATTCAGTGCAGACGCATAAATCACAGGAAAGTCTAATTGATCATCATCTGCTCCCAATTCGATGAATAGTTCAAGAACTTCATCTACAACATGCTCAGGACGAGCAGAAGGTTTGTCAATCTTGTTTACGACAACGATTGGTGTGATATGTTGTTCCAATGCTTTTTTCAATACAAAACGTGTTTGAGGCATTGTTCCTTCATACGCATCTACGACCAACACAACGCCGTCAACCATTTTCATGATCCGTTCTACTTCGCCACCAAAGTCCGCGTGTCCTGGAGTATCCATGATGTTTACGCGAATTCCTTTATAGTCTACAGCTGTGTTTTTGGCTAAAATCGTGATACCACGTTCTTTTTCTAGCGCATTTGAGTCCATCGCACGTTCTTGCAATTGCGTATGTGCGTCTAATGTATCTGATTGTTTTAATAGTTCATCAACTAATGTTGTTTTTCCGTGGTCAACGTGGGCAATAATTGCGACGTTACGGATATCGTTTCTATAATTCAATGTAACTAACTCCTTTTTTATTGGTTCTTTATGACAGGGCAAATTTTACTCGACTGCTAATTATAGCAGACTTTTTTCATGAAATATAGTAAAATGTTTTCATTTTTTCGAGAAAATTAATCTTTTGCCCGTTTTTATCATTTTTGTGAATGATTTCTACCTTTTTTTAGCCTTCTTTTTTCAAAAGGTCTGCGATTTCTGCATATGCACAAGGAGTCCCTGCTAAATAGTATTCCCTTCTATCAAAGGTCAATGGAGTGCCAAAAAGACCGCTTGTTACCATACCAAACTCTTCCAATAAAACATTTCCCGCTGCATAATCCCAAGGGCTGAGGTTCGAAATGTAAGCAATATGGTTTCCTTTCAAGATTGCGGCTAGTTCAAGCCCTGCACACCCGTACATACGTGTTCCCATGCTGCTTTCCGCAATCTCTCGGATTCCATATTTATTATGACCGAAAAGATAGCTATTCACACCAAGTAAGCCTTCTGATAAAGATTTATTTGCTGGTCTAGGCATTGGTTTATCATTTTTATAGACACCTATTCCTTTTCCACCCCAAAAAAGCTCATTTCTCATGACGTCATAAATGAAACCAAGTTTTCCAACACCGGATTCATAAATAGCGAGCATGATACAAAAATTTTCCCCTTCAATCACGAAATTCAATGTGCCATCAATAGGATCAATGATAAAGACTCTTCCATCGAGATCTGCTAGTTGATTACACCCTTCTTCTTCTGCCAATATTTTCGCCTCTGGATCATAGGAATGGATTTTTTCGATTAGAAAATTCTGGATGTTTCGGTCGACATTTGTCACTAGATCCGTTCGATTTGATTTTTGCGAGATCGTTAATGTTTGTTGAGAAGATTTGATTTTCTCACCAGCTTCTTCTAGCCAGGATTTGATATGATCAATCATCTGTTCCATTTATCTCACCCGTTCATTCTCAAATTTTTGTTTGGATTTTTTTTTGCTTGCTGCACTGTTCGATATAAGGAGTACCCGGAAGCTTTTTCAAATTCCCGTCCCAACCGTTTTTCTTCTCCGATGGATTTGACAACTGTTTTGAACTGCTGATAGGTCTTCAAAAAAGCTTCATTGTTTATCCCTTTTTCATTCGCACGTTCCAGATCTTCCCACATCTTCATTACAATGACCATTTCATCTGTTGTCCAGTCTAAATCAAGTGGATACTGATATTCTTGCATCTTCAACTCTCCTATTTCATATTCTTCTTTAGTGTAGCATAGGAGACGGTAATAAACCAAGAAGTAGTCGTATTATTAAGTTTACATAATTAAATTATTGATAATAAAAAAGAAAAAAACGCAACCGATTTCTCAGTTGCGTTTCGCCTGTATTATTCAAATCAAATATGGATTGGCAAGCCTAATGCTAATTCCGAAGCATCCATGACGATTTCGCCAAGAGATGGATGCGGATGAATCGTCAAGGCTATATCTTCAGCGTTCATTCCTGATTCGATTGCTAAAGCTAATTCAGAAACCATATCGCTTGCACCGACTCCCCCGATTTGTGCACCAATCAGCACGTTATCTTCGATCGTCGTAACTAGACGGATGAATCCTTCTGTTTTACCAAGCGATAATGCCCGACCGTTCCCTGAAAATGGGAATTTATATGCTTTTGCTTCGATACCAGCATCTTTTGCTTCTTTGATCGTCATACCTACAGAAGCCAATTCAGGATCAGTGAAGGCTACTGCCGGCATTGCTTTATAATCTACAGCTACTTTTTTGCCAGAGATTGCTTCAGCAGCGATTTTTGCTTCATAACTGGCTTTGTGTGCTAATGCCGCCCCTGGAACGATATCACCGATGGCATAGATATTAGGTACGTTCGTACGTCCTTGTTTATCTACCGTAATCAATCCTCGTTCTCCTACTTCGACTCCTGCTTGTTCTAAGCCCATATCATCCGTATTCGGACGACGACCTACAGTGACCATCACATAATCAGCAGTAACGGATTCTTCTTTCCCGTCCACTGCATATTTCACTGTCACGCTGTCACCGTTATCGACTGCTTCTTTCGCCATTGCATTCGTTACGACTGTTACACCTTTTTTCTTGAAATCATCTTCTACTAATTTTACTAGATCTTTTTCGTAAGTTGGTAAAATTTGTGGTGAACCTTCAAGGATCGTTACTTCTGCTCCTAAGTTTGCGTACGCTCCGCCCAATTCGGCACCAATCACACCGCCACCGATGATCACAAATTTCTTAGGTACTTCTTTCAATGCTAATCCGCCAGTAGAATCTAACACACGTCCTCCGAATTTAAATCCTGGAATCTCGATAGGACGGGAACCTGTTGCGATGATTGCGTTATTGAACGAATAAGTTTGAGCTGAATCTGGATGGATGACGCGTAGTGTGTGATCATCTACGAAGAACGCTTCTCCTTCGATTGTTTCAACCTTATGTTTTTTTAATAGGAAACTAACACCAGAAGTCAACGTATGGACAACTTTGTTTTCTTTCCATTCTTGTGTTTTCGCAAAATCTAGTTTGACATTTTCACTAGTTACTCCAAACATTTCAGAATCTAGTGACTCTTGATAATGGTGTCCTGCAGCTATCAGTGCTTTTGAAGGAATACAGCCGACATTCAAACAAACACCGCCAATATACTCTCTTTCAATGATTGCTACTTTTTGTCCCATTTCAGCAGCGCGGATGGCAGCTACATAGCCACCAGGTCCCGCACCGATTACAACTGTATCTAATTCTACAGCAAAATCTCCAACTACCATTTGTTTATCATCCTTCCATCATTAATAGCTCTGGATCAGCTAAAAGACGTTTGATATTATTCATTGCTTGTTGCGCAGTTGCTCCATCTACGATACGGTGATCGAAACTTAATGACAGTTTCATCACACGACCGACAACGATTTCGCCTTCAGCATTTACGATTGGTTGTTGTGCAATCGTTCCTACACCTAAAATAGCTACTTCTGGATAGTTGATGACTGGTGTAAACCAACCGCCACCTACAGATCCGATATTGCTGATCGTAATCGTTCCATTGCGCATATCTTCTGCAGATAGTTTGCCGTCATGAGCTAATTTTGCTTTCTCATTGATTTCGTCTGCAATAGCAAACATTCCTTTGCGGTCTGCATCTTTCACATTTGGTACATATAGTCCGTGATCCGTATCAGTTGCAATACCGATATTGTAGTAATGTTTATAAACGATTTCTTGGTTTGCATCGTCGATAGATGCATTCAATACTGGGTATTTCTTAACAGTCGCTGTTAAAGCTTTCACGACATATGGCAAGAAAGTAAGTTTCGTACCATTTGCAGCAGCAACTTCTTTAAATCGTTTCCGATTATCCCATAGTTTAGACACTTCTACTTCATCATGCAATGTCACGTGTGGAGCTGTATGCTTACTGTTGACCATTGCTTTAGCAATAGCTTTACGTGTTGGTGTCATTGCTACACGTTCTTCCAAGTCTCCTAAGTTGGACTTGAATGGTTTTGCTGGTGCAGATGGTTTGCTTTCTGCTGCAGGAGCTGCTTCTTTCGGCGCTGCCGCTTCTGGCGCTTCTGATTTCGCTGGTGCACTGCTTGGACCACCTGTCAAGAAGTTTTCGATGTCCTCTTTTGTTACTCTGCCACCTTTTCCAGTTGCAGTTACTTGTGAGATATCTACATCTTTTTCGCGGGCAAATTGACGAACAGATGGCATAGCCAATACACGTTTATTTGGATCGGCAGCTTCAACGACACTTGCTGAACCTGATGTTTCTACTTTTTCTTTTGGTGCTTCAGCTGATGGCGCACTAGTTGATGGTGCACCATTGTGTCCAGGAGCATCGATTTCTACTAACACGTCCCCAACATTTGCTATTGTTCCTTCTGGGACAATCACGTTTTTAACTGTCCCGGTTACAGGTGACGGGATTTCTTCTACTGATTTGTCGTTTTGAACTTCTAATAATGTATCATCTTCATTGATCGTATCTCCTGGTTTGACGAACCATTTGACGATTTCACCTTCTGCAATTCCTTCACCGATATCCGGTAACTTGAATTGGAAGACTCCTTCGCTTGACGATCCAGCTGATCCTGTATCAACAGTTGGTTCAGCAGCCGGGTTAGCTGGAGTTTGGGATTCTGCGGCTACACCACTGTCCCCTTCATTGTCTTCATGTCCTGGTGCATCGATTTCTACCAATACATCCCCAACATTTGCTACTGTACCTTCTGGAACAATGACATTTTTAACCGTTCCTGTTACAGGTGAGGGGATTTCTTCTACTGATTTGTCGTTTTGAACTTCTAATAATGTATCATCTTCATTAATCGTATCTCCTGGTTTGACGAACCATTTGACGATTTCACCTTCTGCAATTCCTTCACCGATATCCGGCAATTTAAATTGATAAGCCATGACTTTGTTTCGTCCCTTCTTTTCTTAAAATTCCGCGATTTCTTTTACTTTGTCTTCGATATCTTTTGCGTTTGGTAACCAAACATTTTCTGCTTGTCCAAACGGGAAGACTGTATCAGGTGCAGAAACTCGTCCGATTGGGGCTTCTAATGAAAGGATAGCGCGTTCTGAGATCTCAGAAACTACTTGCGCAGCAACACCCGCTTGTCGTTGCGCTTCTTGGACAACGACTACGCGACCTGTTTTTTCCACGGATTGAATGATCGTTTCTACATCTAATGGCGCAACTGTACGAAGATCAATGATTTCAACAGAGATATTTTCTTTTGCAAGATTGTCTGCTGCTTTGATTGCTTCACGCACCATTGCCCCGTATGTGATAACAGATACATCTGTTCCTTCACGAGTAACTGCTGCTTTGTCCAAAGGAACTTCGTAAGCTTCATCCGGCACTTCTTCTCGGAATGAGCGATATAGTTTCATGTGTTCTAGGAAAACAACTGGATCGTTACTTCTAATAGAAGAAATCAATAGTCCTTTTGCATCGTAAGGGTTTGATGGGATCACTACTCGAATACCAGGAGACTGGGCAATCAAACCTTCTAAATTATCTGAATGCAGTTCTGGTGTATGAACACCGCCACCAAATGGTGAACGAATCGTGATTGGTAGATTTCTAGTACCGCTCATTCGGTATCTTGTACGAGCCATTTGAGCTACTACTTCATCCATTGCTTCGAAAATAAAACCAAAAAATTGGATTTCAGGAACTGGACGAAATCCTTCCAACGCAAGTCCGAAACTCAACCCTGCGATTCCAGATTCAGCTAAAGGAGTATCGAATACTCGGTCTTCTCCGAATTTTTCCTGCAATCCTTCAGTTGCCCGGAAAACTCCTCCGTTTTTCCCAACATCTTCACCAAAAACAACGACATTCTCGTCATTTTCTAGTTCAAGTGCTAAGGCATCGGTGATTGCTTGGATCATTGTTTTTTGTGCCATGATTATTTCGACTCCTTCGCTTCATAAATTGCAATTTGTTCTTTGATTGATTGTGGAGATACTTCGAACATGTTTTTCAAGAAATCTGAAACCTTTTGTTTTGGAACTTTGTCGGCTTCTGCGATAGCTGCTTTGATTTCTTCTTTAGTTGCTTCAATCACTTGTTCTTCTTTTTCTTCAGACCAAAGTCCTTTTTCCGTCAGATATTTACGGAAGCGGATCAATGGATCTTTTTTCTGCCATTCGTCATCTGTGTCTTTTGTACGGTAGCGGGTTGGATCGTCCCCAGATAGTGTATGTGGTCCGTAACGATAAGTCAGTGTTTCAATTAGGACTGGTCCATTTCCGCTGATTGCCCATTCCCGTGCCATTTTAGATACAGTATATACTGCAAGCGGATCCATTCCATCGACTTGAATTCCTGGAATCCCAGCTGCGACAGCTTTTTGTGCAAGTGTTTTTGCTGCGGTTTGTTTTTCACGAGGTGTAGAGATCGCATACCCATTATTTTGGATATAAAATACAGCATTTGCATGGTAAGCACCAGCGAAATTGATTGCTTCGTAAAAATCACCTTGTGATGAACCGCCATCACCAGTATAAGTGAAGACAACATTTTTCTTGTTGCGTTTCTTCAAACCTAATGCAACACCGGCTGCTTGTACATATTGTGCACCGATGATGATTTGTGGTGGTAGAGCTTTCAATTCTTCCGGATAAGAATTACCTGCAGCATGTCCTCTAGACCATAAAAATGCTTGTGATAAAGGTAAGCCGTGTTTTACTAATTGAGGGACATCTCGATAACCTGGAAGAAGAACATCTTCTTTATCAAATGCATACGCACTGGCCAGCTGACTTGCCTCTTGTCCGGCAGTTGGTGCAAAAAAGCCTAGGCGTCCTTGGCGGTTCAGCGCTGTGGAACGTTGGTCTAATACACGAGACCATACCATGTGAGTCATTAATTCAACGAGTTCATCATCGGATAAATCAGGTACTAAATCTTTGTTAACTACGTTTCCATCTTGATCAAGTGCTTGATATACTGGGAAATCTGCATTGACTTCATCTAGCAGTGCTTGGAAGTCGATCGGTGCTTTTTTGTTTGCCATTTGTCACACATTCCTCTCTCATCTATAAGAAAATCTCTTCATTCTGCGATTGAAACAGCGAATAAAACTGTATCACTATTTAACCGTCTTCATTAATAAATTATCATGGATTTATGAGAAATACAAGCTAAAAGCACAAATTTTCACGATGAAAGGAAATTATGCCAATCCGCATATTAACAGTATTAGTGAATATAATCACAATAAGGAAAGCGTTTTATATTTAGACTGTGTTTTTTCTATTTTCTAATCAAACTTATAATGATCTGTTTCTATTTAGAAACGCTGGTGTTATACAGTTTTGCTACAACTATTTATTTTCTTAAGACATCGTGAACGGTTGTACAAAAAGTGCTTTTTTCCCTAATACTTTGTCTCGTCTTCTTTTTAAGAAAAAAAAGAAACAGCCGGAAATTTAAATCCCAGCTGTTATATTCTTTAATCTTTTTACTTTGTGAAATTATTCTGTTAACCACTGTTCTAAAATTTTCATCTTTGAATAAAACAACGATATGTTGGCTTCATCTAGACGACTGTAATTGATTCTGATTCCATTTATATCTTGCCCAAAAAGTAGACTTGGTGCGATTCCTAGACCCATATCTACTACTTTTTCTGCTAGTTGGGGGTCCAGCTTTTTTCCATCCCAAGTGATCCAAGCATAATAACCACCTAGAATCGAATGAAGCTTGAAAAACGATTGAGACTCCGCCCAAATACTTATCAGTTGGCTTTTTTCTTTCAATTTTTTTCTTACATCCAACATTTTCAAATCAATTGCTTCATCAAATACATTAGCGGCCGTGATTTGTGTAAGGATGTTCATCGGAAACTCCATCATTTCTTGCGCTTTAGCGAGTTGCAAGATAAAGGTCTCTGGTCCGATCAACCAACCGATTTTCGTTGTTTTTCCTAAAATCCTAGATAACGAACCGACATATAATACATTATCCGGATCAATCGTCCGTATAGGAAGAACTTCATCTTGCTTTAGAAATGAAAGGTCCGTAAATACATCGTCTTCAATAATCGGAAGCCGATACTGCCGACACAATTCTACTAGCTTTTCTCGTCGCTTTTGACTCATCACCTTTCCTGTAGGGTTTTGAAAATTCGGGTTGATAAGCACTGCTTTCAATTTATTTTTATGGATCGATTCTTTCAGTTTTTCTAAGTCGATCCCTTCTTCATCCATCGGTATCCCAAATAAACGCGTTCCTGAAGCTTTGAAAAGAGGTAATCGGTAAAAAAAAGAAGGTGACTCTACAGCTATCCCCTCTCCAGCAGAAAGAATCGTTTGTAAGATCAAAAAGATTGCTTGCTGGCCACCACCAGTCACCAGAAGCTGGTTTAGGGAAAAGGTCAGTTCAAATTTACTTTCCAAATACCGTTTGATTTTGTTACGTAACGGAGTATAGCCTAAAAGATCCATTTCTTTTTCTTCCGCTAAGATTTCTTCAAGAGAATAAGAAGGAAACTCAAAATTCGGCAAAAGCTCATTTGGCATCTCACTCGCATATAAGTCAAGGAACAATGTTTTTTGGCTCTGCTTTGCTTCTTTTATTTTTTGCTCATACCAATCCGTCTGTTCATAGCGAGGTGAGATCATTTGTCGCCAATCGATTCTTGGAACGGCGAATTTCCCCCATTCAGTCTGATTGACGAACCAACCGCTACCACGTTTACTTGTTAATACGCCAAGCTCTCTAAGTTCTTCCAATGCATGAACAACGGTGGAACGATTTACACCAAAAAATTGCCCTAGTTTTCGTTCCGATTCAAGTTGATCTCCAGGATTGATTCTTCCACTTTCGATTTCTCTCATGATCTGTTCCATGATTTGACGATAAATCGGTCCTTGTTTTTTCTCTACTTTTTCCCACATAGTCCTCTCTTTTCTGTTGTCCATTCTTTCTATTGATTTTACCGAATTTACGAGAAAAAAGAAAAGCTTTTTTTGCAAAACATAAAAAACGGAAGGTTCTGTTATGAACCTTCCGCTGATATTTTGCTCATTATTTAGATCGTATCTCCGTTAAAAATCGAATTTTTCACGATGACATAATCAACTTTCCGAATGGCTTCCAGATCTCTTCCTCCAGCATACGAAATAGATGATTGAAGGTCTTGTTGCATTTCCACTAGTGTATCTTTCAAAGATCCTTTATGTTGGATCCAGATTTTCTTTCCTTCAACATTTCGTTTTTCACCTTTTTGGAATTCTGAAGCAGAACCAAAGTATTCTTTATATACAATTCCGTTTTCGACTTTTGTTTCGCCAGGAGATTCCTCGTGACCGGCAAACAATGAGCCAATCATAACCATTGTCGCTCCAAAACGGACAGATTTTGCAATATCGCCATGTGTTCTGATCCCACCGTCAGCGATGATCGGCTTGCGAGCTGCTTTCGCACACCATCTAAGAGCGGCCAGTTGCCAGCCTCCAGTTCCAAAGCCTGTCTTGATTTTTGTAATACATACTTTTCCTGGACCAATCCCGACTTTTGTTGCATCTGCGCCCGCATTTTCCAATTCACGGACGGCTTCCGGTGTACCAACATTACCGGCAATCACAAAAGTTTCAGGCAAATATTTTTTAATATGCTGAATCATATCAATAACTGAGTTAGCATGTCCATGCGCGATGTCGATAGTGATATAATCAGGATTTAGCGATTCTTCTGCCAACTTCTCTATAAAGGAATATTCCTCTTTCTTGACACCAACACTGATCGAGGTAATCAATCCGCGCTTTTTCATTTTTTTGATAAACGGAATTCGAGCTGCTTCATCAAACCGATGCATGATATAGAAATAACCATTTTCCGCTAAGAATTCTGCAATCGTTTCATCAATAATCGTCTGCATGTTGGCAGGCACTACTGGCATTTTGAATGTATGTTTACCTAATGTGACCGTTGTATCACATTCAGAACGGCTATTTACGATACATTTATTAGGAATTAATTGAATATCTTCGTAATCAAATACTTTCATTACATTATCCTCCTGATGTTCACATCCAGCAAAACACGAACATTATTAATTTAATCAAGGCTTTTTTTAGCGCCCTATGTAATTTAACTCAATTAAGCGAAAAAATCAAGAGCAAAAAGAGAATTTATACGAATGGTAAAAAAACATACATTATTTTTAGTCTAAACAAACGAAGCAATGAATGTTCGCTTTTAGCGAAAACAAGACTGTGACAAACGTCTTGTCACAGTCTTTTTTTCTGAATAAACGGTGTTCTCCTACGCTGTCCGTTTTTTCTTGTTATACAAGTCTAATACAACGGCTAAAAGCAAGATCAACCCTTTGATTGCCTGCTGCCAATCTACCCCAACGCCTAAAATCGACATGCCATTGTTCAATACACCCATGACCAAGCCACCGACAATCGCACCCATAATCGTTCCGATGCCGCCTGATGTCGAAGCACCGCCAAAATATACTGCCGCCATCGCATCTAGTTCCATCGAAGTACCCGCTTGAGGTGTCGCCGCATTTAACCGAGCAGCTAAAACTAATCCAGCTAAAGCTGCCATGACTCCCATGTTGACGAAAACCCAGAACGTGATCCGCTTTGTTTTGATTCCTGATAGTTCAGCCGCTTTTCGATTTCCGCCCGTCGCATAAATCTGGCGACCTACTACTGTTTTATTTGTCAAAAACCCATATGCTGCGACGATCAAACCGAGAATGATCAAAATGATCGGATATCCTTGATAAGAGGCAAAGATATAAGTTATCCCTAGTACAACGACTGCTGTAAATACCGCCTTTACCAAGAAAGCTGCTGGAGATTCCACTTCAAATAAATGATTTTTCCGACGATTTCTTGTTCGCCATTGTCCAACAACTAACACGATGGTGATGATCATTCCTAAAATCAATGTCAAGAAGTGAAGGTTGCTTCCTTTGCTTAAGTCTGGTAAATAACCCGTAGACATTTTTTGGAAAACAGCTGGAAAAGGTGCTAGAGATTGGCCTCCTAGAACAACTTGTGTCAGTCCACGAAACATCAGCAATCCTGCTAAAGTCACGATAAACGCCGGTATCCCAGCATAAGCTACCCAAAAACCTTGCCATGCGCCGATCAGCCCGCCTACTGCAAGACAAGCGATGACTGTCACCCACGGGTTCATTTGGCGATTGACCATCATCATGCCCGCAATTGCACCAACAAACGCCATCACTGACCCTACCGACAAATCCACATGACCTAAGAGCACAACTAATAACATCCCTGCAGCTAGTACTAATATATGACTATTTTGCAAAACAAGGTTAGTTATATTCAACGGACGCCAGAAAATACCATCCGTCATCAATTGAAACGCAATAAGTAGTCCCGCTAAAATGATCACCATGCTGTAGCGACCAAAAAGATCAGCTGCTCTACTTTTCAAATTTAGTTTTTTCTCTTTTTTATCCGTAAGATTTTTTGCTTGTTCCAACTTAACCCACCTCTTCTTTCGTCATTAATTTCATCAAGACTTCTTGATCTGCCTCTTCTCGCGAGACTTCTCCTGTAATACGTCCTTCGTTCATCGTATAGATTCGATCACACATTCCTAAGATTTCAGGAAGTTCAGAAGAGATAAGACAGACAGCTTTGCCATTTGCTGCCATTTCTTCGATAATCGTGTAGATCTCATATTTTGCCCCAACGTCTATCCCTCGGGTTGGCTCATCTAAAAAAAGAATATCGGGTTGTGTCATCAGCCACTTGGATAAAACGACTTTTTGTTGATTCCCACCACTAAGACTACTGACAATTTGATGGATGGAGTTTGTTTTTATACGCATCTTTTTCCGGAAATTTTCTGCCTCAGTTACTTCTTTTTCTTTATTTAATACTCCTTTTTGACTTATTTTATCCAAACTGCTCAGCGTCACGTTTTCCCGAATATCCATCAGCAGATTCAGTCCTAAAGATTTTCGGTCCTCCGAGACATAAGCGAGTCCGTTTGCAATGGCTGAAGGAACGGTCTTAACTGATATCTCTGCTCCTTCCTTTAATATACGTCCGGATATCTTGCTTCCATAAGAATGTCCAAATAGACTCATAGCGAATTCAGTTCTGCCCGCTCCCATCAGTCCAGCTATTCCTACAATCTCTCCTTTTTTCAAATGCAAGTTGATATGGTCGTTTATGATTCGCTCATGATCAAGAGGGTGATAGACCGTCCAGTCTTCTACTTTAAAATAAACTTCTCCAATATCCGGTTTTCTTTCAGGATAACGATCAACTAAATCTCTGCCCACCATCCCGCGAATAATATGCTCTTCGCTGATCATTTCATTTTCTAGCGTCTCAATCGTCTGTCCATCCCGTAAAATGGTGATTCGATCTGCGATATCCACGATTTCATTCAGCTTATGTGAAATAATGATGGAGGTTACACCTTGCTCTTTCAATTCTCGGATCAATCTCAGCAAATTCGCGCTTTCTTCTTCATTCAATGCAGCGGTAGGCTCATCCAAAATCAACAGACGGACGGATTTTGATAATGCTTTAGCTATTTCAACTAGTTGCTGTTGCCCTACGCCGATCTGGGATACTAGAAGATTCGGGTCGATAGACAAACCGACTTTATTCAGCAATTCATACGTTTTCTTTTCTGTCAATTCCCAATCAATCACGCCTCTTTCTGCTTGTTCATTTCCGAGAAAAATATTCTCTTTTATTGAAAGATAAGGACTTAGTGCTAATTCTTGATGAATGATGACGATGCCTTTTTCTTCACTATCTTTCAAATCTTTGAATTGACACAGCTTTCCATCATAAAAGATTTCCCCGTCATAGGAGCCATACGGATACAAGCCGCTCAAGACATTCATCAATGTTGATTTTCCCGCTCCGTTTTCTCCGCACAATGCATGGATTTCCCCACGTTCAATCATCAGATTCACGCAATCTAACGCTCGGATTCCAGAAAATTTTTTGGTGATATCTGCCATTTTTAAAATACAATCCGCCATAATTCTTATCCTCTCTCTGACTTAGATCTCTTTAGTTCCTTGTTTGGTTCCTCTTAATTTTTCAGATCGGATTCTTTATAATAATCTGTGTCGATCAGCTCTGCTTGATAATTATCTTTATCGACAGATACTGTATTTGCTAAATACGTAGGAACAGTTTTCACCCCATTATCATAAGTTTCAGTATCATTGACCGGAACCTCTTCTCCATCACTGATTGCTTTGATCATTTCAATCGTATTTTTTGCTAAGATACGTGTGTCTTTAAAGATCGTTTGTGTTTGTTCCCCGGCAATGATCGATTTGACGCCAGCAACTGTCGCATCTTGTCCAGTAATCACAGGTAAAGGTTTACTTTCACTCCCATACCCCACGCCTTTTAATGACGAAATGATCCCTAAACTTATTGGGTCATATGGCGACAAAACAGCATCCAATGTTTGGTCAGTATAATTTGCGCTTAACAGATTATCCATCCTTGCTTGCGCCGTAGAACCATCCCAGCGAAGCGTAGCGATTTGACTGAAACTCGTCTGTCCAGATGGCACGACCAACTGACCGTTGTCCATATATGGTTGTAAAACAGACATCACTCCGTTGTAATTAATTAGTGCATTGTTGTCGTCAGGCGAGCCACCAAATAATTCAATCGTGAATGGTCCTTTTCCTTCTTTCAATCCTAAGTGCTCCTCAATATAAGCTGCTTGCGATACACCTACTCCAAAATTATCAAAAGTCGCGTAGTAATCGACATTTTCTGAATTCATCAGTAAACGATCATAGGCAATCACCTTGATATCTGCTTCTTTTGCTTTAGCTAACACATCAGTTAAAGCCGAACCATCGATAGAAGCAATCACAAGTGTATCTACCCCTTTTGTAATCATATTTTCGATTTGTGCTACTTGATTTTCTACTTTATCTTCTCCATATTGAAGATCTGTTTTATAACCCAGTTTTTCTAATTCCGAGACCATGTTGTTCCCATCAGCGATCCATCTTTCTGCTGATTTGGTCGGCATAGCGATTCCTACATACCCCGTACTATCATCTGCAGATCCTGAATTGCCACACGCACTTAATAGAATGCTTGCGGTCAAAATAGCGATACTCCCAAGAATCTTTCTAAATTTGTTTTTCATTTTTTATCCCCCATTCCGATTGATACACCGAGTATAGCTAATAAAGAAAGCGTTAACATTGATTTTTTTATGGGATTTACTTTAAATTTTTTAGGTGTACTTTTTTTGTCTTGGATTTTTTTAAGTTTCTTGGATTTTTTTCGATTGATTCCTTTTGACTTTGATTTTCCCTTTTATCTGATAAGATAGTACTAACAAATCCAGATGGAGTGATCTAAAGTGAAACGTGTTTTATTTTTTTTAGCTCTTATTGTAATCGCTTACCAAATGATGGGGTGTACACCTAGTACAAAGGAAGCACCTGACCCACTAGTCGTTGGTTTTTCGCAATCAGGAACGGAGAGTAGCTGGCGGAAAAAGCATACTGAATCAATTATCACTGCGCTTGAAAAAGAAGATTACCAAGTTCTCTACCGAAATGGTTACATGAATCAGGAACGGCAAATCCAAGATATACGGACGTTCATTGCCTATAAAGTAGATATGATCATTTTTACTCCTTTGCAAGAATCCGGGTGGGACTCTGTATTAAAAGAAGCCAAGCGAGCAGGGATCCCTGTCATACTTGTCGACAGACATATTCAAACGAATGATCCCGAGCTTTTCGTCACCCACATCGGTCCCAGTTTCAAAGCAGAAGGAAATCGGGCGGGTTTATTTGTCAGCAATCACTTCACAAATTCAAAGAAACAGGAAATCAGAATCCTAGAACTTGCTGGTTCAGAGAACTCCACACCGACCAAGCTACGCTCCGAAGGATTTTTGGAATCAATCAATCGTAAACCAACCCTAATAAAAGATGGAACCATCGACCATAAACCTCCAATGACTATTGTTCACCGAATTGTCGGTGATTTTATTCGGATGAAAGGAAAAGACCAGATGAAACGATATTTAGAAACAAATGATTTATCCGAAATTGATGTATTATACAGCCATAGTGATGAAATGACTCACGGTGCTTTAGCTGCGATAAAAGAAACATCAATCAAACCTGGAGAAGATTTGATCATTGTAACGATTGATGGACAAGAAGATATGATCGAGAAGCTACGCTTAGGAATCGTCAATTGCGTAGTCGAGTGTAAACCTGATGTCGGCTGGTATGTAGCCAATACCGTTACTCGTTATTTTGGAAATCTTCAAACAGGAAAAACACTACCTAAAGATATTTTTATTTCCGAGACTGTCTTTTCCCAGCAGAATATAGCTAACATCCCAACCAGAAATTATTGACTGGAGAAGTATCATGACCAAAAATTTAAGCATAAAACAGATTTTTGCCCAAGCAAACAAAGCCATGCTTCTATTTGCTGTTATCCCTTTGCTACTGAGCATACTGTTATATTCGCAACAGCTTTTGATTTATCAACAGACGATCGCAAATATCCAAAAAGCAGATGCAATTGCTTTGAAGGTTGATCAAAAAGTTTTGGAAAGTATGTGGGACTTGATTTCTGGCCAAGTAACCGTAGATGAGTTCAATGAGGAAAATATCCTAGAAGAACTTAGGAATGATATTCGAGAGATCAAAAATAATACAAATACACTTAAAGAAATTAGTACGTTAGATGTATCGTTACGTACGATCGATACATTGGAAGATTATCAAGCTGAGCTCATTCATCATATCTTGGCAGAAGATTTTATGGATACCAATGAACAGATCATCAATCAGGTCGATTCTGTCACTCAACTACTGTCAGATATTTTACAGGATTTTGTTCGTGTGGAAATCGACTTAGCAAGTCAAAAAAATACGACGCTTGTCCGCTCGCTCATTTTATTAACGATAGTCGAATTGGGGGTTCTTAGTACTATTTTTTTCTATGCGAAAAAGAATCGCCGCTTTTTAGAGCAGAAGGTCCAAGAGCCGATCAATCAGCTGATCACAATGTCCGAACAGCTTTCTTCAGGAAATCTTGGATTTCGTTTAAACATGCCAGAAACACAAGAACTACAGACACTTACCGCTAGTATGAACAAAATGGCGGAAGATCTAAACCAGTCTTTACGGGAGAACGCTTTGAAACAATACCATTTAGCACAAAGTGAAGTTCGTGTATTGCAAGCTCAGATCACTCCTCATTTTATTTATAACAGTTTGGATGCCATCATTTCTTTGATCGAACAAGACTGCTTTGAAGAAGCTCTGACTATGACCCATGCACTTTCCGGCTTTTTTCGTACGTCTTTAAGCAAAGGACAAGACTGGATTCCTCTTGAAAAAGAAATCAGCCATATCAATGATTATCTGGTCATTTTAAAAATAAGATACGGACATATGCTTGACTATAAGATTGATATACCAGAAACACTTTTTCCTGTTTCTATTTTAAAGATGATCTTGCAACCATTGATCGAAAATGCTGTGTACCATGGAACAAAGTACGTTCGTCACAAAGGATTTATTCGTATTACTGCATGCAAAATCGACGAAATGATCCAATTCAAAGTCATAGACAACGGTATTGGCATTCCTGTAGAAAAACTAACAGAAATACGTAAAGAGTTAGCCAAAGGGATCGATTCAGATTTCAGTATCGGCTACGGGCTTTACAACGTAAACAAGCGTCTCCTTCTCTATTACGGAAATAATCAAAAACCTATCACGATTGACAGCAAATACCGAGAAGGGACAACTGTCACACTGACGATTCCTATATCTCCCAAAACAATTGGAGGAAACAAACATGTATAAAGTTTTTATCATCGAAGACGAATACCTCATTCGCAATAACTTGCGGGAACAAATAACTGCCCTTGGTTCTTATTATCCAATCACTTATGTCGGGGAAGCTGGAGATGGTGAGATGGCACTGTCTTCGATTATCGACTTACAGCCCGATATCATTCTGACTGATATCCAAATGCCATTCATGGACGGTTTGACTTTTTCAAAAGAAGCAAGGAAACTGCTTCCTTGGACTCGCCTCATATTTATTAGCGGATTCGACGATTTCGATTATATGAAAGGAGCAATCCAAGTACAGGCAGATGATTATCTACTTAAACCAATTAAAAGCAACGAATTGAAACAAGCAATAGAAAAAGCAGTGACTGCGTTAGACTTGCAGCAAAAAGAACGCACCCTTCTTCTGATCTTGTTTTCGAATTGAAAAAAATCATTTCTTGAACGGTTTGTTCAAAGGCTCACTTACGATCAGTGAAACATTGAAACTTGCTGAATCTTTCAATCGCTCTTTAGCAGGGAAAAAAATGACCGTATTATTAGCAGCAAACCAAGTCAGTACAGACTTTGAAGATTACGCTCATCTCAGTGATTATTTGAAGTTTTTATTTAGGGAGAATCAACAAGTGATTTTTTCTGCTGTTTCCTCTCGATTCATCAAATTTTTAATAGTTGATCCTCTTGAAGAAAATGTGATTGAGACCAGTTATCAGGTAGCCCAAACGTTGGTCCATGAATTAGAAAAGGGACAAAAAAATAATTTTTCAGTCGCCATCGGTCCTGTCGCAGAAAGAATCAGCGAATTACCTGCATCTTTTGAGATCACGCAGATGATACTTGAAACTGCCAGTTCCCTTAAAGATCAAATTATCAGCTATGAGGATTTGATTAAAGAAGCAAAACTTCCAGTTGATTCTGTCTTTTACTTTGATCTCTCACTTGATTTGTCTTCATTATCGAAAAACGAAGTATCTAAGTACATCGAACACTTGACGAAACCACAAGGCACACCAATCCGAACACGATTATATCGTTTATTTGTCTTGACTAAGCTACTCCAGCATGTCCGCCTGAAAGAAAAGGAAATCCCGCAAGAAATGGTTCATTGCACATCCACTAGCCAACGCTTAGCAATCAGCGCCGACGACTCGCTTTACCGTTCGACTGTTTATATGTTCATTTCTTTCTTAACTGCTCTGCCCTCACAGCCTTCAAGGAACAAATATCAGCCAATTTTGAACCATGCATTGGATTTTATCAAAGAAAATTTTACCGATCCAGATATGTCCTTAACTTGGGTCGCTCAACAAGTTGCATTAAGCCCCTCTCATTTCAGTACGATTTTTTCTCAATCGTTTAACCAAACATTCATCGATTATCTGACAGAACAAAGAATCGAATTAGCAAAAAAATTATTGCAGCAATCAGACTATCGTATCTCAGATATTGCTTTTGAGATTGGTTATAATGACCCTAACTATTTCAGTTATTTATTTAAGAAAAAACAAGGGATTTCCCCAAAAGAATATCGGACACAGCTTTTCCTTGAAAACAAAAATAAATAATAAATAAAATCCGTATAGCGATACTCTTTCCCGTTGGCAATAAAAAAAAGGCGGAATATCTCGAAGCTGAAAATAGCTTTCAAGATATTCCACCTTTTTAATTGATCGCACCGTTGCTTATGACAACTTTTAAGGTAAAATGTTTCCAGCAGCACGGTACAATTCGTACCAATCTTCCCGAGACATATTAATTTCTGATGCTTGAGCGATTTCCTTGATTCGCCCTACGTTCATCGTACCGGCGATTACTTGCATATTGGCTGGATGGCGCAAAATCCAAGCAGAAGCCAAGCCAGTTGGTGTCGTTTGATATTTAGCTGCGAGTTCTTCTAATGTTTGGTTTAATTCAGGGAATTTTTCGTTCCCGATAAATACACCTTCAAAAAATCCATACTGGTATGGCGACCACGCTTGGATCGTCATATCATGCAGACGGGAATAATCAAGTACACTACCATCATGGTCGATACTTGCTTCATCTGTCATATTGACATGAATTCCTTGATCGATCATTCCAGTATGTTTCAAGCCAAATTGCAGCTGATTAGCTACTAATGGTTGACGAACATATTTTTTCAGCAATTCGATTTGCATTGGTTTTTGATTGCTGACACCAAAATAACGGACTTTACCTGATCGTTCCAATTCATCAAACGCTTCAGCTACCTCTTCTGGTTCCACCAATGTATCTGGACGATGAAGAAGTAAAGCATCCACATAATCCATTTTCAGACGGGTCAAACTTTTTTCCACAGATTCAATGATATGTTTTTTAGAAAAATCAAACATCACACCTGGAACGATTCCACATTTTGTTTGAATAAAAAGATCTTCTCGTTTGATTGATGTTTTTGCTAGAGCATCTGCAAAGATTTCTTCACATTCACCGTTCCCATAAATATCTGCATGGTCAAAAAAATCAATGCCGTTTTCATAAGCTGTCTCAATCACTTTTACTGGATCTTCCGCATTGTTGATACGCATACAGCCTAAGATCACTGCAGCTGCTTTCTGATCAGAAGTACCTAATTGAATTTTTTTCATCTGAACTCCTCCTTATTTATATACACAACAAAAGTGTACCACACTCTTTATGAAAAGGCTTCACTAAAATCGGCGCTTCCGACTATATTTGTTGTATTTTTTTATAAATGGAAGCAGCTGATTTACTTCACGACCAGTTCGCTATTGGCAGCTTTTTCTCCAATATCTGTACGATAAAATGTTCCATCTGTCGTTTTATCCATTAACGCGGTGTAGATTTTTTCCTGTGCTTCTTTGATCGTCTCACCGTATGCTTCTACTAGATAAAGGCGTCCTCCTGTTCCAACTAGTTTGCCGTTATTTGAGGAAACTCCAGCATAGTAAACAGAAAGCTCTTCTTCCAGAAAATCTGGTAGAACCATTCCTGTCTCATATTCTTCGGGGTAACCGGCAGCTGCCACCACAACGCCTACATTGTATCCTTCTTGCTGCCACTTTAACTCTACTGCACGATTCTCTAATAAATCATCGATTACTTGTGCAAAGTCACTCTTCAACCGAGAAAGAACGACTTGCGTTTCAGGATCACCGAAACGCGCATTGAATTCGATCACTTTTGGTCCTTCCTTCGTAGCAATCAAACCCGCATATAAAACACCCGTGAAAGAGCGTCCTAGTTCTTTCATTCCCAAAGCCGCTGGTTTTAAAACTTCTTCCACAGCTTTTTCAATCATCTTTTTTGGAATTTGCGGTACTGGTGAATAAGCACCCATCCCGCCTGTATTTGGCCCTTTATCGTTATCGAATGCCCGCTTATGATCTTGCGAAATGACCATCGGATACACCTTGGTATCACGGACAAACGCCAAAAGGGAGAATTCTTCTCCTGCCAAAAACTCTTCTACGACGATTTTTTTGCTGCTGTTCCCAAATCGATGCTGGTTCAACATTTGTTCTGCCGCATCCAGCGCTTCTTTCACTGTTGTAGCCACGACTACACCTTTTCCAGCTGCTAAGCCATCCGCTTTCACTACGATTGGCGCACCGTTTTCTTTGATATACGCTGCTGCTTTTTCGTAACATTCAAAACTTCTGGATTTAGCTGTCGGGATCTGATACGTCTCCATCAATTGTTTAGCAAAACTTTTCGAACCTTCGATCAGAGCTGCTGCTTTTGTCGGACCGAAGATTTTCAATCCTTCCGCCATAAAATCATCGACGATCCCATTTAATAAAGGAACTTCAGGACCAACGATACTCCAATCAATCGCCTCATTCTTAACAAAATGAATTAATGCTGAATGATCTTGTTCACTGATAGCGACACAATTGATGCCATCCTTTGTCATTCCAGGATTTCCTGGCGCACAATACACAGTATCCACCTTCGGACTGTCTAAAAGTTTTTTACTTATTGCATGTTCACGACCACCTGCACCGATCACCAAAATGTTCATTTATCCGACTCCTCTCTAATGTCTAAAATGCCGAACATCAGTAAAGACCATTGCTAGATCGTATTTATTCGCCATATCAATAGAATCTTGGTCTTTGATACTTCCACCTGGCTGAATGATTGCTTTTATACCATGTTTGGCTGCATATTCAACTGAATCATCCATTGGGAAATAAGCATCGCTAGCTAAAACTGCACCTTCCATTTTCTCTTGCGCTTGTTCAATCGCAATTTTTACTGAACCGACTCGATTCATCTGCCCGGCTCCGATTCCTACTGTCTGACGTTCGTTTGCCAGCACGATCGCATTAGATTTCACATGTTTGACAGCTTTCCAAGCAAACGCTAATGCTTTTGCTTCTGCTGGAGTCGGCTTACGTTTTGTCACGACTTTCCATTCTTCTTCGTTTTCCATTGCCAGATCTTGATCTTGTACAAGAAGTCCACCTAAGACTGAGACCGTTTCTTCTCGATTTTGATTTTCTTCTTGCACAAAGTCTACTGTCAGTAATCGGATGTTTTTCTTTTTTTGCAGTAATTCCAAAGCTTCTTGTGTATAAGAAGGGGCAATGATGATTTCTAGAAACAGCTTATGCATCTGTTCTGCTGTTGGCAGATCTACTTCTCGATTCAAAACGATGATCCCACCAAAGATTGAAACAGGATCTGCTTCATATGCTGCTTCCCACGCTTCTAAAATCGTAGATGCTGTCCCAATACCACAAGGATTCATGTGTTTCAAGGCGACTACCGTTGGTTCGTCATATTCCTTCATGATCCGTAACGCAGCATCTGCATCTCGGATATTATTATAAGAAAGTTCTTTCCCATGGAGTTGTTTTGCTGCTGCAATCGAATATTTTTCCAAAAGAGCGGACTGATAAAAGGCAGCGGCTTGATGGCTATTTTCACCGTAACGAAGCGTTTGTTTTCGTTCATACGTAAGTGTCAATTTTTCCGGTTCTTTTTCTTCCACCCAATCCGTCAAGTATTGAGCGATCAGTGCATCATATGCAGCAGTATGACGAAAGACTTTTGCCGCTAGTTTTTGTCTGAAAGAAAGTGAAGTATGCCCATACTGACGTAATTCTGAAAGTACTTCTTCATAGTCAGATGGATCAACAACAGCGGTGACAAATTCATGGTTTTTTGCTGCACTACGGAGCATACTAGGACCACCGATATCAATGTTTTCAATAGCTTCTGCTATTTCGACATCTGGTTTCATAATCGTTTCTTTGAAAGGATATAAATTGACACAAACAAAGTCGATTGGTTGGATATTTTCCGTTTCCATTGCCTCCATATGGCTAGGGAGATCGCGTCTTCCTAAAAGACCACCATGGATTTTAGGATGCAGTGTTTTGACACGGCCATCCATCATTTCAGGAAACCCTGTCACTTCTTCGATCGAAAGCGTTTTGATCCCAGCTTGATCCAACGCATGCTTTGTTCCTCCTGTTGAAATGATTTCTACTCCTTGTTCAACCAAACCTTGGGCAAATGCTACAATCCCAGTTTTATCTGATACACTGATCAATGCTCTTGTCATTTCAGATAGCCTCCATTTTCAATAATTTCACTAATCACTTCTGGATAGATCCGATGCTCTACTCTATGGATTTTTTCTTCTAAAGAATCGAACGTGTCCTCCTGTTCGATCCTCACTTTTTCCTGCCGGATGATTGGTCCAGTATCTACACCTTGGTCGATATAATGGATTGTGACACCCGTTTCTTTTACTCCAGCTTCAAATGCATCACGAATGCCATGCAAACCAGGGAATGCAGGTAAAAGAGATGGATGGATATTGATGATTCTTTTATCATAATTTTCCAGCAATACTGGTCCAATGATTCGCATGTATCCAGCTAATACGATCAAATCGATCTTTTTTTCTTTCAATTTATACAAAATCGCTTCTTCATACTCTTTTTTGGAGTCAAATTCTTTAGGCGAAAAACAATCTGCCGGTACATCCAATGCGACTGCACGTTTCAAAACATATGCTGCAGGCTGATCACAAAACAACCAGTCAATCGAAGCTTCCATTCCTTTTTTCGATAGATAATCGGCTAGCGCTTGAAAGTTGCTTCCGTTTCCAGAAGCAAAAACAGCGATCCTCATCGTTCTTCTCCTGTAAACACCACACGATGTTTTTCTTTGGCGATCACTTTCCCGATTTCATAAACTTTTTCGCCAGCTTGCTCAATCTCGTGCACGATTTCTTTTACTTTTGCTTCCTCGACTGCTAAGACCATACCGATGCCCATATTGAATATTTCGTACATCTCCATCATAGGAATCTCACCATATTTTTGTAAACAGCCGAAGATCGGAAGGATCGGCCACGTGCCAAGTTTGATTTCAGCAGCCATAGATTCTGGCAACATTCGCGGGATATTTTCTACAAACCCTCCACCGGTGATATGTGCAGCTCCTTTGATTTTCTTTTCTTTGATCAGCGGAAGCAAGGCAGAAACATAGATTTTCGTTGGTTCAAGTAATACTTCGCCAAGTGTTTTTTTCAATTCTGGCAGGTTTGATGATAAAGAAAACTGCTGCTGCTCAAAGAAAATTTTGCGAACAAGAGAGTACCCATTTGAATGGATTCCGCTAGATGCTATTCCAAGCAACACGTCTCCTGGGTTGATTGTTTCTCCTGTCAATAATTGAGATTTTTCAGCTATCCCTACAGCAAATCCGGCTAGATCATAATCATTTCCTGAGTACATACCGGGCATTTCAGCTGTCTCGCCGCCGATCAGTGCCATATTTCCTTGAACACACCCATCTGCTACACCTTTTACTACATTTTCTAAACGTGTCGGATCATTTTTCCCCGTTGCTAAGTAATCTAAAAAATACAACGGCTCTGCCCCTTGTGCTAAGATATCATTGACACACATCGCTACGCAGTCGATTCCGATCGTGTCGTGTTTGTCTGCTTCGATTGCTACTGCTAATTTCGTCCCTACACCATCGGTCCCCGAAACAAGGACTGGCTCTTTTAATTGAAAGACCGATAAATCGAAACAGCCGCCGAATCCTCCTATAGCGCCCATCACGCCTAATCGTTCCGTTTTTCTGACATGCTTCTTGATCCGTTCTACTACTTCATATCCAGCTTCGACATCTACGCCAGCTTTTGCGTATGCATTTGCCATTGGCTTCATATGCTCCCTTCTTGATCTGCTTTTAAAAGAACGATACTTTTTCTTTTAGTGATTCCTGATATTTTTCTTCATAGTCATATAACGGCGTCGGATAATCTCCGTTGAAATAAGCCATACACAATCCTGAATACGGAGCATCTTTTTCCAGACCAATCGATTCGATCAGACCCTCTTCACTTAAAAAACCTAAAGAATCTGCACCGATACATTCTTTGATTTCATCAATCGTGTGATTGGCCGCAATGAGTTCTTTACGCGTTTGAATATCAATCCCATAAAAACACGGATATTTCAAAGGAGGAGAAGCAATCCTCACATGTACTTCTTTTGCTCCTGCTTCTTTCAAAAGATGGACGATCCGTCTGCTTGTCGTGCCCCGAACGATCGAATCATCAACCATGATCACCTTTTTCCCTTCCACTACCCCGCGTACAGCAGATAATTTCATTCGGACGCCTTGCTCTCTTAGTTCTGGCGTCGGCTGGATAAATGTTCGGGCAATGTATTGATTTTTTACTAATCCAATTTCGTAAGGGATACCGCTAGCTTCTGCATAACCGCTTGCGGCTGACAAAGAAGAATTAGGTACACCAACGACCATATCTGCTTTTACTGGCGATTCTTTCGCTAAATTCCGTCCCATGTTTTTCCGTGCAGTATGCACATTGATCCCTGCGATATTTGAATCCGGTCTGGCAAAATAGATATATTCCATCGAACAAATAGAAAGCTGCGTGTCCTTCGTAAAGCAATCAATCTGGATTCCTTCGTCATTGATGATCACTATCTCACCAGGCTGGACATCTCTTATAAAACGTGCCCCAATAACTTCTAATGCACAAGTTTCCGAGGCAATCACGTATGCTCCGTTTTTCATTTGTCCGATTGCTAATGGACGAAAACCATTCGGGTCCAAAGCGGCAATCATTGCCGTTTCTGTCATTAATAAATAGGCAAAGCCACCTTTGACTTCATTTAAAGCACTTTTCAATTTATTTAAAAAATCTGTTTCTTCACTTCGTCGGATCAAATGCATCAATATCTCCGTATCGGAGTTGGAATGGAAGATCGCCCCATTTTCCTCTAACTCTTTTCTAAGGGAGCGAGCATTGATCAAGTTACCATTATGCGCTAAGCCGATCGACTGATCATGAAATTTGAATAGAAAAGGCTGAATATTGTCCACACTTCCATTGCCTGCTGTTGCATAACGTACATGTCCGATTGCAGCTTCTCCTGTTAACTGCTGCAATTTTCTTTGATCTTTGAATACCTCAGAAAGTAGACCCAGATCTCGATGACCCATGAGTTTTCCTCGATCATTGGACACGATACCCGCACCTTCTTGTCCTCGATGCTGAAGACTATGGAGCCCGAAGTATGCCACACTAGCGGCGTCTGGATGACCCCAAACACCGAAGATCCCGCATTCTTCATTTAAACTCTTCACTTCATAAGACATACGATTGCATCCTCCCAGCACTTTCTTGCTACTGCTGTTTCTATTTTGATTTGACCGTCAGTTGCTGAAATTTCGATTATCGCTTCATCCGTCACCTTACCTGCTAAAACAGCAGCATCTCCCATCATTTCTTCGAATCGTGTCTGGTTTTCCGGTGCAACTGTCAATACAAATCTTGATTGAGTTTCTGCAAACAATTGAGCAGAGGGCAAGCCAAACTGCACAGATAAACCTAACTGATATTTGAAAGCTGATTCTGCCAGTGCAATTGCCAAGCCACCTTCTGAACAGTCATGGGCACTTTCGATCAATCCGTTTTGGATGGCTGTCAATACTAACTCCTGGTTTTTCTTTTCAACGGCTAGATCAAAGTTTCGAATCACCCCTTCGATTCTTCCAAGCTGCATCTTTTGTAATTCACTGCCATCAAAATCTGCAAACGTCTTGCCTAATATATAGATTAGATCCCCTGATTTTTTGAATTCCTGAGTAGTGATATGTTCATGATCCTCGATCAATCCGACCATACCGATCATCGGTGTTGGATAGATTGCTTGACCGTCCGTTTCATTATATAAAGAGACATTTCCTGAAATAACAGGAGTTCCTAACGTTTCACACGCAGCAGCAATGCCGTCAGCTGAAGTCGATAATTCCCAAAAAACTTCTGGTTTATCAGGAGAACCATAGTTCAGGCAGTCGGTGATCGCCAAGGGTCTGCCACCGCTAGCAATGATATTTCTAGCTGCTTCTGCCACTGCTATTTGTCCTCCGACTTTTGGATCCAAATAGAGATAACGAGCGTTGCAGTCTGTGGTCATCGCTAATGCTTTGTTCGTCCCTCTGACTCTTATCACAGCCGCATCGCTTCCTGGACAGACAACTGTATTGGTTTGTACTTGTGAATCATAAGTTTCGTAGATTGAACGTTTCGAAGCAATCGTCGGTTGTTGCAGCAGATCAAGCAATACTTGTCCAGGTTCTTCAATAACCGGCTGATAAGGAGCCAACCGCTGAAAATCTGCGATTCGAGCTGGTTCTTTCATCTCTTTATGATAGACTGGCGCATCTTCAGCCAGCGCATCGACTGGCAGATTCGCTACTTCTTTCCTTTGATGATATAGACGATATTGCCCGTCGTCTGTTACTTTACCGATAGTGACTGCATCTAGATCATACTTCTGAAATAGTTCTTGGATTTTTTCCTCCTCTCCTGATTTGACACAAATCAACATCCGTTCTTGTGATTCGGATAGCATCATTTCATAAGGCGTCATTCCAGTTTCTCTTTGTGGGACTTCGTCTAATGTCAATATAAGTCCTGAACCAGCTTTTGAAGCCATTTCCGCACTAGATGAAACAAGTCCTGCTGCTCCCATATCCTGTATACCTACTAGAGAATCCGAATGATGCAAGATTAATTCCAAACACGCTTCAAGCAGCAGCTTTTCCATAAAAGGATCGCCTACTTGTACAGCAGAACGTTGCTGTTCTTCTTCTTGGCTAAATTCTTCTGAGGCAAAAGTTGCGCCGTGGATGCCGTCGCGACCTGTTTTTGCTCCTACATACATGATCGAATTGCCGACACCAGCGGCTTGCCCTTTCTGGATATCTTTGTGTTCAATCAAACCTACACACATTGCATTGACTAATGGATTTCCTTCATAACAAGGATCAAATGCAATTTCGCCACCTACAGTCGGTATACCGATACAATTGCCGTATCCGCCGATACCTGCAACTACTTCTTCTAGTAAATATTTTGTTCTTGGATTATCTAATTCGCCGAATCTCAATGAATCTAGCAGCGCAATTGGACGAGCCCCCATGCTGAAAATATCTCTGATGATTCCGCCAACTCCTGTCGCAGCTCCTTCATAAGGCTCCACGGCTGAGGGATGGTTGTGACTTTCTGCTTTGAAGACAACTGCTAGTCCATCACCGATGTCGACGATACCTGCGCCTTCTCCAGGGCCTTGCAAGACATGAGGTCCACTAGTAGGAAATTTGCGTAGAACCGGTTTAGAATTTTTATAGGAACAATGTTCGCTCCACATAACAGAAAACAGTCCAGTTTCCGTATAATTAGGCATTCTTCCTAAGACATCTTCTTCGATCATTCGATATTCTTCATCAGTCAATCCCCATTCGGCATAGATTCTTTTTTTCTTGATCTCTTCAGCTGTCGGTTCATTCAATGTTTTCATCTATACGGTCACCTTTCCGAAGTTTTTTAAAATGGAAGCAAAGAACCGTTTCCCATCTTCTGATCCTAGCAAGTCTTCTACTGCACGTTCTGGATGAGGCATCATTCCTAACACATTCCCCGCTTTATTCGTAATCCCTGCAATGTTTTCCACGCTGCCGTTGATGTTGTCATTATAAGTAAAGACGATCTGATTATTTTCCTTCAGCTCTTCAAGTGTTTCTTCGTCACAGAAATAATTTCCTTCCCCGTGAGCAACTGGAAGAGAGATTATTTCATCTGCTTCATATTCTGAAGTAAAGGCTGTCTTAGGGTTGACTTTCAATGGTACAGTTTTACAAATAAAATGCAAAGACTCATTTCGTCTCAGTACACCTGGCAACAGTCCAGCTTCTGTCAATATCTGGAATCCATTACATGTACCGAATACGGGTTTCCCTTCTTCAGCAAAACGAATCACTTCTTCCATGATTGTAGAAAACCGAGCAATCGCACCGCATCTCAAATAGTCACCATAGGAGAATCCTCCCGGCAGTAAAACCCCATCAAATCCTTCTAAAGAGGACTCATCATGCCGTACAAATTCGGCATCAGCGCCCATGATCTCGCGAACTGCCCATAACATATCTGCGTCACAATTTGAACCTGGAAAAACGATGACCGCAAATTTCATGTTATACTTCCTCCATTTTTTTGATTTCATATCGGTATGTTTCCATATTTACATTTGCAAGCAACTTGTCACAAATCGTTTCAATCACTGTATCGATTGGTTCTTCTGTATCAGCAAGTTGTATCTCAAAGTATTTTCCGATACGGATATCTTCGATTGTTTCATATCCCATACGATGGACTGCTTTTTTTACTGCCTCTCCTTGAGGATCTAACACTGAATCTTTATAGGTTACATAAACTTTTACGAAATACATCATACTCGCTCCTTTTCTTCAGTTAGTTCCGATAGACGGTTATATACTTCTTGATAGACTGGAATCAGATCACCTAAGCCTCTGCGGTAAACGTCTTTGTCCATATGTTCATTCGTACGTTCATCCCATAATCGGCAAGTATCCGGTGTTACTTCGTCCGCAAGCAACATTTTTCCATTCGACCGACCAAACTCAAGCTTGAAATCCACTAAAACCAGACCAACCTTAGCAAATAATTCGATCAAAATTTTATTGATAGCTAATGCTTGGGTTTTCAGCTCACTGATTTCTTCCGGTTTTGCCAGTTGCAAGTAATAGATATGGTCTTCATTGACAAAAGGATCATCCAACTGATCATCCTTATAGTAGAATTCAACGATTGGCTCGATTAATTTTTTGCCTTCAGGAACACCTAGACGTTTTGAGAAACTTCCTGCTGCAATATTTCGGATAACCACTTCCAGAGGGATGATTTGTACTTTTTTTGCTAATTGTTCGGTTTTAGATAATTGTTCAATAAAATGGTTTTTTATTCCTCGATGGGTCAGATAGCGGAAAATCGTACTTGTGATTTGATTATTCAATTCTCCTTTCCCACTTATCTGATCTTTCCTCGCGCCATTCAACGCAGTCGCCTGATCTAAGTATTCTACCCAAATCAAGTTTTCATCAGAGGTAAGATATAATTTTTTGGCTTTTCCTTCGTACAGAAGTTCTTTTTTCTCCATGTCTGACTCTCCTTTTTTATTTACATTGAAAGCAAATACATCGATTTTTGTTCGTGTTTTCACTTTGAATTTTAACAATCATCTTTTTAGAAATCAATATAAATATGTACATTAAAGGCATTAGATTCTTTTAATGTTCGTGTTTTGTTATAAGTACAAAAATCCCCTCATCAACAAGCGTTTACATTTATATATAATGATGGTATATTAAAATTAACTAAAAATTTGGATAACTGGATCGAGGAGGCACTTGCCGATGGAAGATACAATAAAACAAGGTCAGCTTTTTTTATCAGAATTAACGGCTGAAGAACGTTCCTGTCTATATAATGATTTGTTGTCGATCAAAGACGTTTATTTATGCAATAAAGATACTAGTTTTTATACCTTTCGGAAAATCCGCCGAGCAGCTAAGCGTTGCGCTGAATGCCGTAAAAGGACTTTTAGCTATCGGACAGAACACAAAGGCGAACTTTTAATCAGTCAGATCCACGAGCAGAAACGTTTCAAAAATCACTATCGTATCCAAATCTTATTTAATGGACAAGAGATGGAATATACTTTTCTCGAAAATTTGCTGCAATATCTCCATAACCAGCATTTTAGTTATAATAGCCAAGCCATTTACGCTTAATTCCTCTATTTTTTTGTATGTAAAGAGGCACGGTAAAGAGGTAGTCGCTTTTAAAATCAGGTTCCTATCATTGATAAGAAAACATAATAAACTAAAAGAAGCAGAACCGCTAACGGATCTGCTTCTTTTTTGGTTATTTTTGCTATTCTATTTTAATTGAACTTTGCAACTCACTCTTCTTTATTCCAAACCTACTCGTTTGAATATCACGTCAACGTTTTTCAAATGATGATGATAATCAAAGGCATCATCTATTTCTTCTTTAGATAATACCGATGTGATGGTCGGATCTTCTTCTAACAGTGGGCGGAACTGAACTTGGTTGTCCCAAGCATACGCAGTTTTTGGCTGAACAAGATCATAAGCTTCTTCTCTTGTCATTCCCTTATCGATCAATTTCAGCATAACGCGCTGGCTATAAATCAAACCAAATGTTGCAGACATATTCCGCTTCATGTTTTCAGGAAAGACCGTTAGATTTTTAACGATATTGCCAAAACGATTTAACATGTAATTCAATAAAATCGTGGTATCAGGCAAGATGATTCGTTCGGCTGAAGAATGAGAGATATCTCTTTCATGCCATAATGTGACATTTTCATAGGCAGTGACCATGTGTCCGCGCACCACTCTGGCTAGACCAGCCATATTTTCTGAACCGATCGGATTCCTTTTGTGCGGCATAGCAGAAGAACCTTTTTGACCTTTCGCAAAAAACTCTTCTACTTCACGTGTTTCAGACTTTTGCAATCCGCGTATCTCTGTTGCAAAGCGTTCAATACTTGTAGCAATAAGCGCCATCGCTGAGAAATATTCAGCATGGAGATCCCGAGGGAGAACTTGAGTAGAGATTTCTTGCGGACGGATCCCCAATTGTTTACATACATACTCTTCAATAAATGGCGGGATATTTGCGAACGTCCCCACTGCTCCTGAGATTTTTCCTGCTTCTACTCCTTTTGCCGCATGTTCGAATCGTTCGATGTTCCGTTTCATTTCTGAATACCATGTGGCAAGTTTCAATCCAAAAGTAGTTGGTTCAGCATGGACACCGTGTGTTCGACCCATCATCACTGTATATTTGTGTTCTTTTGCTTTTTCGCCAATGATTTCCGTAAAACGTTTCAAGTCTTCCCGTAAAATATCATTTGCTTGCTTGATGAGATAGCCATAAGCAGTATCTACGACATCCGTACTTGTTAGACCATAATGGACCCATTTTCTTTCTTCTCCCAATGTTTCAGAAACTGCTCGTGTAAAAGCAACGACATCATGGCGTGTTGATTTTTCGATTTCCAAGATCCGATCGATATCAAATGATGCATGCTCGCGGATTTTTTTCACATCTTCTTGCGGGATTTCACCAAGTTCTGCCCAAGCTTCATCTGCTAAAATCTCGACTTCGAGCCACGCACGGTATTTGTTCTCTTCCGTCCAGATATTCCCCATTTCAGGGCGTGTATAACGTTCTAACATGTTTTTTCTCCTCTAATCCCAAATATTCGTTTGTTTGATTTCTTCCAGCGTTTGCTGGATGTCTTCTGTCAAGATAGTGATATGTCCCATCTTGCGACCTTTTTTCGCTTGTTTTTTTCCATAGAAATGGAATTGCCAGTCTGGCTTATTCTCAATCAAGCGATAGCTTTCCAACAGTTGTTCTCCCAAAACATTGACCATCACTGCATTGCTTGTCAGACGCACTTTTTCTCCTAATGGCCAGCCGCAAATCCCTCGAATATGGGCATCGAACTGACTCATAGAACAAGCTTCGATAGAATAATGCCCAGAATTGTGAGGACGAGGGGCTAATTCATTCACATATAACCCGCCTGTTTTTGTTAAAAACATTTCTACCCCTAGAGCACCTGAAAGGCTTACTGCTTCTGCAATCACACGGGCAATACGCTCAGCCTCCTCGATCACATCCTGAGCAATCGCGGCTGGAGCAATCGTTTCGTGCAGAATGTTGTTTCGATGGATGTTTTCCACGACCGGAAAAGTTGTGAAATCTCCTTGTCCATTTCCTGCCACCATGATCGAAATCTCTTTTTCAAATGGGATCCAAGCTTCTAAAACACAGGTTCCTTCTCTTAAAAGATCCATTGCAGGGGCCAAGTCTGCCCGACTTTTCAAAACATACTGCCCTTTGCCATCATAACCGCCTCGAGTGGTTTTCAAAACGCAAGGATAACCGATCCCGTCAATCGCATCTTGGATATCTGTCGGACTGACGATCGTTGCATAAGGAGCAATCACGATGTTGTTCGTTTCCAAAAAAGATTTTTCCAATAGGCGGTCTTGCGTAATCGCAAGCAAGTCTGTCCCTTGAGGAATAAATGACATGGGTAAGATCGCATTTAGCGCCTCTACACTGACATTTTCAAATTCATAGGTAATGACATCTGTTCTTCTAGCAAGCTCTTTCAGCGCAAAGGTGTCATCATAGACACTTTCAATGTGCCAATCTGCAACTTGTGCGGCTGGACAATCACTTACAGGATCCAGCACACCTACTTTAAAGCCCATTTCTTTTGCACTAATCGCCATCATACGACCTAATTGACCGCCGCCGACGATCCCGATCGTTGAACCAGGCAACAAAGGTTTAACCAAGTTGATCACTACTTTCTATAACAGTTTTAGCCAACATTGAACGTCTTTCAGCCAATTTAGCCTCCAATTCTAAATCATACATGGAAAGCATCTGTATCGCAAGTAGTCCAGCATTAATTGCTCCAGCTTTTCCGATTGCCGTAGTAGCCACAGGCACGCCTCCAGGCATTTGAACAATCGACAGAAGCGAATCTAAACCATTTAATGTTCGTGATTGGACCGGTACGCCGATAACCGGCAAAGTTGTTTTTGCCGCAACCATCCCCGGTAGATGGGCGGCTCCACCTGCTCCTGCAATAATGATTTTGATTCCTTTTTCTCGAGCGCTTTGTGCATATTCAAACATCAAATCTGGTGTGCGATGAGCAGAAACGACTTTTTTTTCATAAGACACACCGAATTCTTCCAATATTTGACATGCTTCTTTCATTGTTTCCCAATCTGAAGTACTCCCCATAATCACAGAGATTTTTGCTGTCATTGTTTTTCCTCCCAGTTTTTCTACACCCATATTTTAACAATCGTATTTTTTGATGTCAAAGAAATTTCGAATATTGATAAAGAAAACCATTTTATTGTTCGTGTTTGTCGAAGGCATAAAAAAAGAATGTGACAAAAGTGATGTCACATCCTTTTTTAATATAAATGGTATTCAATCAGCTGATCCTCGCTATTCACTCAAAACGCTGGTTTCACAACTTTTCTTTTACTTCATTATTTTTTGAAGGCTTCTTCTACTATTTCTTCATCTTTTTTTAAACCATTAAAGATCAGATTCAATATGATCGCCGTAATACTACTCATTACGATGCCATTGCCAGTGAACATTTGCAATGTTTGAGGCATTTGACTGAATAATGTCGGCGTAATATTGAAACCTAGCCCAAATCCAACAGAAACAGCAACAATCAATAGATTTTTATCATTGCTGAAATCAACTTCCAACAGCATACGGATTCCTTGGACTGCCACCATCCCGAACATGACTAACATTCCTCCACCAAGTACCGGCTCAGGAATGATTTGTGCTAACGCACCGATTTTAGGGAATAATCCTAAAACAATCAAGAAGAACGCAGAGAAGTAGATAGGTTTTCTCGTTTTGATACCCGAAAGTTGAACCAATCCGACATTTTGAGAAAAGCCTGTGTAAGGGAATGTATTGAAAATACCGCCTAAGATAACGGCAAGTCCTTCTGCACGATATCCTTTTTTCAATTCTTCTTCTCCAACATTCTTTCCAGTAATGTCACCAAGCGCAAAATATACACCCGTTGATTCTACCATGCTGACCATAGAAATGATGATCATCAGTAAAATCGACCATACATCAAAAGTTGGCTTACCAAAATAAAAGGGTTGTGGGACATGGAACAACGGTGCATCTCCAATCGCACTCAGATCGATCATTCCCATGAAAGCAGCTAAGATGCTTCCACCGACTAAACCAATCAATACCGCGATGGAACGAATGAACCCTTTTGCCAACATTTGCACACCTACAATGAGGAGAATCGTCACAAATGCAAGTAGTAGATTTGTTTTGTCACCAAAATCAGCCGCTGTTGCATTACCGCCACCCATTTTTTCAATTGCTACTGGAATCAATGTCAAACCAATAACGGTGATAACCGTTCCTGTTACTAAAGGCGGGAATAATTTCTTGATTTTAGAAAAGATACCTGAAACTAACACAACAAAGATACCTGAAGCGATAATAGATCCGTAAATAGCTCCTACTCCTTCATTAGTTCCGATCAAGATCAGCGGCGCTACTGCTTGGATCGCACATCCTAAAACAACAGGCAAGCCAATTCCGAAAAATCGGTTAACGGTCAATTGCAATAATGTTGCTAATCCACACATAAAGATATCAATTGAAATCAAGTAAGTCATCTGTTCTTGATTAAAGCCTAGTCCTGTACCGATCAAAAGAGGCACCGCTACTGCTCCTGCATACATCGCTAATAGATGCTGCAGCCCTAAAACCGCGGCTTTTCCATTTTGTGTTTCTTTTTCCACGTTTATGCGTCCTCCTCAAGAAACTCAACTTGTCCATTCGTCAAGGAAGCGATACGTGCAAGAGAAACGACTCTCAATCCCATTTCTTCAAGCAACTGACGTCCATCTTGGAAAGACTTTTCAATGACGATCCCGATTCCTTCTACTTGAGCTCCAGCTTGCTGGCATAATTCAATCAATCCTTTTGCCGCTTGTCCGTTTGCCAAGAAATCGTCAATAATCAATACTTTATCTTCTGAAGATAAGAATTTACGAGAAATAGAAATCGTACTTGTCACTTGTTTCGTAAAAGAATAAACAGAAGCCGTCAATAATTCTTCATCCATCGTCAAGCTTTTTGCTTTTCTGGCGAAGATCATTGGAACACCTAATTCTTTTGCAGCAAATAAAGCTGGTGCGATCCCAGAAGCTTCAATGGTCACAACTTTCGTGATCCCTTGTTCTTTAAATACTTCTGCAAACCGTTGTCCCATTTGTTCCATCAATACAGGGTCTACTTGGTGAGTGACGAAACTGTCGACTTTTAGTACGCCCTCGCCTAATATACGTCCGTCTTTTTGAATACGTTCAACTAATTCTTTCACTTTATTTGCTCCTTTATCATTTATTAATACCAAAAAACCGCTTTTGTGCAAAAACCTACTATGTTTCTGTTAAAGAAAAACACCCTCCACTTTATCATAAGAAAAGAAGGGTGAAATAGCCAATCTTTTACTTATAGTCCAGCATTTACGGTACTGGCTAGAAACTGTCATCCATATTATGACGATATATAAGTAGGTATGTAAAACTAATAATAGTGTAAAATCATTTTCTTGCAACTGTTTTGCACGTGAAGGCAGTTTGACATATTTGAATAAAGAATGTTGTTTCAAATATTGAAAATAGTCTAACACTACTTTCTGAAACTGACAACGTGGTTTACTTATTTTTTTGTAAAATCTAATGATTTTTAATGCATTACTCCTTTTTGTTCGGGTTTAAATAGTTATTTTTATTTTCACTTATCCAAAAATTCTATTCCACACAAACATACTAAGATTAGAGGGGAACATCATTGACGAATGATGTTCTCCTCTATTTTCTATTTTTAGATTATAGTGAAGAGTGAAAGAAAGTTCGAACAAAGCCTTGAGGACTACGAGTCCCTATCAAAAACCGAACTTCTTTACTGTC
>NZ_BNJW01000017.1 GCF_015751045.1 Enterococcus lactis | reverse complement strand
GAAATAAGACTCTATTATTACAAGTTCATCCGTTGTAAGATGGGTATAGGTCATTTGTACTCACTCCTTATAATTCTTTGGTCGGAACTATTTTGAGTGTAGCACAAATGACTTTTTTAGTTGTCTAGCTTAATTTTACAATCGGCGTTTTGAAAACTTTCCATACTTTTTATTTATTTTATTTTCCAGTATACTATACGAAAGGAAGGTGGCTAGACCATGAAAGTTGTACAAACAAAAGATACAATGAGCGATATTTACTTAGATGCTGTAAGAATCAGACATCAAGTCTTTGTAGTCGAACAAGGTGTCCCTTTGTCTCGAGAAATAGATAAAGATGAAGCACATTGCATCCATTTCGTCTTGTACTCAGATAAAAAAGAACCGCAAGGAACTGTACGTCTTTTGCCTTTAGAAAACGGAAAAATGAAATTACAGCGAATGGCGATTCTTTCTGAATACAGACACCAAGGCTTAGGTAAGCTATTGATTGAAGAAGCAGAAACCTTTGCTAAGAATCAAGGCTATAATACGATTTTATTAGGAGCGCAGTCTACAGCGGAAGCTTTTTACGAAAAGCTTGGTTACATAGCTTACGGTGAGCCTTTTGAAGACGCTGGCATGCCTCACATTTATATGAAAAAGACTTTATAAAAAATTTTTCGAAAAAAAAACAAAAAAACAGCAAGCTTTTGAGAAAGATTTCTCACTGGCTTACTGTTCTTTTTTGCGTTTACTTACGCGACAATTGCTTGTAACGGTCATACCAAATATCAATATAGCCTTCTGAGAACGGGCCATCTCCATTATTGATCCAGTCAACCAGAATCTTCACATTTTCTTTTAGGATGAAGTCAATATCGTTCGGGTAATTCATCATTTTGCTGTGCATCTCGTACTCATCGACATCCAATAGTCGTTTCTCGCCGTCAGGAAACACCTTGATATCCAAGTCATAGTCGATATATTTCAAGGCCTCATCGTCCAGCAAAAAAGGTGAAGCTAGATTACAATAATAGGAAACCCCCTTTTCTCTGATCATTGCTATTACATTGAACCAGTATTTTTTATGAAAATACACAATCGCTGGTTCGCGCGTTACCCATCGGCGTCCGTCAGATTCAGTGACTAATGTGTGATCATTCACGCCGATCATAGAGTGTTCGCTTGTTTTCAATACCATGGTATCTCGCCACGTTCGATGCAATCTGCCGTCGTGCTTGTAACTTTGGATCGTCACAAACTCTCCTTCTTTTGGAACTCCCATAGCAACCCTTCCTTAAGCAGCATTTTGTGCTTTGTGTTTGGGTGTTCATTACACCGACATCATAATTATTATATCAATAAAAATGAGCTTTGCCTAGAAAGGATTCCTATTGTTTCGATTTTTCTCCAACTGTTCCACTAGTTTCATTTGTACCTTCGGAAAAACGACTGAATCAAATGCAGCAGGCTTCAACCACTTCGAAGTTTTGTTCTCGGTAAATTCTTGTTCTGCTTCCTCGGTTGCCCGTCCGTAAAAAAGGAGGACATGCCATTTCAGATGACTAAAGACATGAGTAACTTCTCCTAAATGACGTGTCTGCCAAATAAAAAGTTCCTGCTTTTCAAAGGGAAGCTCTTTTCCGTCTTCTGCTACTAGATCATCAAACAAATCGACTTCCCGTTTTGCTTCCCATCCTTTTTTCAATCGCTCGTACTCCTCTTGTGTCACTTCTACCATTGGAAATGTCCACATATTCGCTAGCAGTTTTTGGCTATCTCTTTCTTCAAAATAATACGCTCCAGAATGATTTTGAAGAGCCGCACTGATATAATAAACGTCTTTTGGCTTTGCTTTTTTTGTTTTTACAGGAAAGCTCGTTTGGATCCCTCGTTTGTTGGCTAAACAAAAGGCTTGGATCGGACAAGCTTCACACTTTGGAGAAGTTGGTGTACAGATAGCTGAGCCTAGATCCATCATTGCTTGGTTGAATTCACCTGGATACGTTTCATCAATGATTTTCCGCATCGCTTCATCAAAGATTTTCCTGCTGGAAGCTTTGGCGATATCTGCTTCAATGCAAAACAATCTGCTTACTACTCGCATCACGTTACCGTCAACTGCAGGTTCTGGAAGTCCAAATGCTATACTTGCTATCGCTCCTGTCGTATAGGGGCCTATCCCTTTCAATGAGCTGATTTCTTCAGGCGTTTGCGGCATTTTTCCGTCAAATTCAGACATGATCTGTTTAGCAGCTGCTTGGATGTTTCGGGCTCTTGAGTAATAACCAAGCCCCTCCCAAGCTTTTAAAAGCTTTTCTTCTGGAGCAGTTGCCAATTCTTCAATTGTAGGAAACCATTCCATGAAGCGATAGAAATAATCGATCACTGTATCTACTCTGGTCTGCTGGAGCATGATTTCAGAGATCCAGATACGATAAGGATCCCGATTGTAGCGCCATGGCAGGTTTCTTTTTTCTTGTTCATACCATTGAATGAACTGATCTTGAAATTCTTTTGTTTCTTCGTCTGTCCATTTTTCCCATTCTTTATTCACTTTCCTCTTCCTTTTCCGTAATGAATCGCTGGATCATATCCAAATCAAATCCTTTTTGATATAAGCTTTGTTTTACTTTTAGGTTTCTTTTTTTAGGTTCAAATCTTGAATTTCTTCGCCATAGTTTATCCCCTTGTTTGACTAAATAATCATATTCTGTTTCCTGGTCTACTTCTTGCGGAAGATCAGCCATCGCTTGTTGGATCACTTCTTGAGAAAAACCTTTTGTCATCAGAGTTTGTTGGATTTTCCGCAATAATTCTTTTTGGCTTTTCCCATGATTTTTTCCAAATATTTTTTCAGCCGTTTGACGTGCATTTTGAACTTGGTCTTCAACTGTATACTGGTCGAGCGCCTGTTCAATAATCTCTAGTTTTAATCCTTTTTGCTGCATTTGCTGTGACAATTTTTTTGGACCTTTGTCACTTAAGCGCATATTCGTGCGCACATAACTTTCCCCATAGACCAAATCATTGACAAGATCCAATTCTTTTAAGCGGGCTACGATTTTATTTCGATCTTCTTGAAGGATTTCCTTTTCTTTTAAGTATGTTCGGATTTCTTTTTCCGACCGTAACTGATAGCTTAAGTAATTCATTGCTAGCTGAAATCCGAAATCAGCTCCACTGCTCTTCTTGATCTCTTGGATAGTTTCTTCGTCTAATTCCCGTCCTTTTAACAAACGATAGCGTACTAATACATCTTCAGATACTTGTAAAGCTTCTCCTTCAGATAAATCTACGCGATAGAAAGGGCCTTTGCCTTTACTGATTCTCGTAACGGTTAACATAAACATCCTCCTCGAACATATATTCTCTATCATACCATAGAAAATCCCCGTAATCAGGTATTATATGTTAGAATAAACCACAGAAAAAAGAAAAAGGGAGATACTTATGGCAGAAACAATTGTCAAAAATGGACAAACGGTTCCTTTGAAAATCAAGCGTTTAGGCATAAATGGCGAAGGAATTGGTTATTTCAAACGATTGATTATATTTGTTCCGTATGCACTACCAAAAGAAGAAGTACTAGTCAAAATCACGAAAGCAACTCCTCGTTATGCAGAAGGAGAATTAATAAAAGTCAAAAAGCCAAGCAAAGATCGCGTAGTGGCGCCATGTCCTGTTTATTATGAATGCGGTGGCTGTCAATTACAACACTTAGCCTATCAAGCACAATTGGATTTTAAAAAGGATCTACTCTTGCAAGCATTGGAAAAATTCAAACCAGCAGGCTTTCGATCCTACCAGTTGTTACCGACGATTGGGATGGATGATCCATGGCATTATAGAAACAAAGCACAATTTCAATTACGAAAAAATAAACAAACGCAAAAGGCCGAAGCTGGTTTATATGAAGCAAACTCGCATCAGTTAGTTCCTATAACAGACTGTTTGGTACAAGAACCCCGAACACAAAAAGTGATGAATACTGTTGTTCAACTATTGAATAAATTTGATGCACCCATCTATGATGAACGGACAAACAGTGGTATTTTCCGCACGATCATGGTCAGAGTCGGTGTCAAAACTGGAGAGCTGCAAGTCGTTTTTATTACTCGCAGTAAAAAATTCCCACAAAAAAACGCAATGATTCGTGAGATCAATGAACGCCTGCCCGAAGTTGTTTCGATCATGCAAAATGTCCAAGCACAAAAAACATCTCTCGTGATGGGGGATGAAACGATCCACGTATGGGGAAAAGAAGCCATTGAAGAACAAATCAATGAAGTGACTTTCGATCTTTCTCCTCGCGCCTTCTTTCAGTTGAATCCTCAGCAGACCGAACTGCTTTATGGTGAAGGAATCAAAGCATTAGATGCCCAGCCTGATGAAACAATCGTAGATGCTTATTGCGGAGTTGGTACGATTGGTTTAAGTGTAGCAAAAAAGGTCAAAGAAGTCCGAGGAATGGATACCGTTCCTCAAGCAATCGCTGATGCAAAAAGAAATGCGGAAAGATTAGGGTATCACAACACTCGATATGAAGTCGGTACAGCCGAACAAGTTCTACCTAAATGGTTGAATGAAGGTTTTCAGCCAGATGGTATCATCGTAGATCCGCCACGTACGGGTTTGGATAACGCATTGATTCAATCGTTACTGAAATTTCCACCAAAAAAACTTGTTTATATCTCCTGTAACGTTTCTACACTTGCCAGAGATCTGGTTCATTTAAGTAAAAAGTTCAATGTTGAATATTTACAGTCTGTTGATATGTTTCCTCAGACTGCACGTTGTGAAGTCGTCGTGAAGATGACGAGACTTGCTGATTAAATGAGAGAAGGCGTGAGCCTGCCATTCAGCTCCGAGTCACAAGGAACAATTTCAAAAAAAGCTTTTCATGTTTGATGACTATTGTCACTTGTGACCGAGGAGTTGGCAGGCGAACACTGCTTATTCAAAAAAAGGGTTGTGACACGTTTTTTGTCACAGCCCTTTTGATTATTATTGGATATTCACGTCAATCACTTGATAGAATGCATTTGTCGTATCACTGATATTCCATACTGCTAAAATCACATTGTATCCTTTGCGGTCTTGAGGAAGTGTGATTGTTTGGTTGACTGTTTTTGGTGGGACGGTTGCTTTGTCGTCTATTTTTGTGATCAATTCAAAATCGCTAAATTTCAAAGGTTGATCAGGGTTCCAATTTGGCTTGGTAATGTAGTAATCCCAAGTACTTGTCCGATGTTGCGCTGTTAAATTCCAAGTAATATTCAATGTTCCCGGATTGACCATATTTTTATGCCATCTGTTAGATGTTTGTTCGTCTAAAGGTTCAAATCCGCTGACTCCTGCACTGGCGATTTTTCCATCAATGAATGTATTTTTGGTAGCTTCGATACTTTGCGGTTCCCATTGTGCTCTTCCGACATTTTGGTTTAGATTCCCTGCTGCTGATGTTCCTAGGTATGCACGACTTCCAGGAGAAGTAATATAACCGTGTGCGAAACCTGGAATGCTGAAACCGAACAACCCTAAACTAACTAACCCGATAAACAATAATGTACTAATCTTTTTCATGTAGAAACCTCCTTCATTTGATACACACATTGTAAACGCTTTATTATGTTAGCGCAAACATTATGCTTTTATAATTTTATATTAAAATAAAAAGAAACAGGAGCTAAATAAAACTCCTGTTTACATTTTTTATTTATTTTTCATATATACCTATGAATCAAGAAATCTGTCTCCAAGGTCCCCATTCTCCAGATTCACTTGGATTATTGTTTTGAGTCCAGTACTTAGCTTCATAGATGATGCCTTCGTATACAACACGATCGCCAGCCATATAAACTTTTTCAGGATCCCATACTGGATATTCACTTTCATTGTCCGCTAATGTTGTAAACGTCAATGTTGTTTTGTCCGAAATATTACCAGAACGGTCTTCTGCTGTAAGTTCCACTGTATAAGTTGTATTCTCTTTTAAATTCTCAAAAGTATACCGGGTATCTATTGTGCTTCTTTCAACTACTTCTTCGTTTCCAATCAATCGAAGGTTATACTTTTCAATAAAATCATTATCTGTCGCAGGCGACCAACTTAGCGCAGCACGCCTAGAGGTCACCAATTCTGCTTTAAAATTTTCTGGAATAGTTGGTTTTTCTTTGTCTTCTGGAAGAGGTGTGTCACCTGTAAAACGTTGTGCCACATTTAAAAATTCATACCGATTATTGACTTGTCCTTGTCCTCCATCGACCTTTGAATCTCGATTCATTGACCAGTAGGAAACCATCCCAATATTTCGTTCTTTTGCATGCTGAACAACTCGATTGAACATCGTTGCTGTAAAGTATGGATGAGCTTCGCTTTCAAATCCGATTGATGGAGTGGTTCCTAATTTAGCATATGCTTGTTCTGTCGTCAAAGTCGTTCCCATAAATCTTTGATAATACTCTTTTAACTGCACCATTGTATTATCCACAGCATCAAGCGACCCTTGGGCATAATCTGGTACACTGCTTCCGTAACACATCGTCATTAGATTGATATTTGTCAAATCCACTCCTGCCTCCAGATAAGCTTGTAACACTGCTAATCCGGTCGAAATCAGGCCAGTATCCATGACTGGCAAGGTCAACGTTACTTCTACACCAGTTGCTTCTTGAACTTTCTTTACCGCTTTTGCATTTGCCAAATTCTCTTCATATCCCATCGCAGCGGCTTCGACATCATAGTCTACACGTGTCAATCCATAGCCTTGGATAACTTCCATATAGGCATCATATAAAAGTGCTTGATTTTGAGTGACCTCCCAAAATGCTCCTGAATTCAGTCCGCCAAACGAAACAGCTACATCTCCGCCATTTTGACGTAATTCCCGGATAGATTTTTTGATTCCTTCATACTGCCATTCGTCATTATCAATCTCACTTAGACCATTAAAACCACCCCAAGCCCAATCAATTCGACCATTTCTAATACCTCTCGCCTGTAAAAAACCTAATTTAAAAAATTTCTGTCCTGTTTGTTGAGCAACAGCTGCTAAGTTCAATGCCCCATTATTAGATAGTTCTTCATCAGAAGAATAAGCAGTTATATCCACATAAGGAGCAACTACTTGTTTTGGCCACTCAATTCCTTGTCCTACTCCAAAATCGGGATTAGTCACTACTGTTTGTTCGATTGCAGATGATTCTTGTACTTGAATCAGCAATGCAGGAGAAAAAAGCATCGTGATGAGTGCCGCCCCAGTAAGTACTTTGAGTAAACCTCTTTTCATATTTATCAACCTTCCTATGTATAATTTTTTACTTCAGCCAAGCTTTTATGTAATCGATTACAATATAGATTGTAACAGAAGTTAATAAGAAAATAACGAATTGTAAAAAACATGAGAATTATTTAATACGATCTTTTTCAAATTCATGATTCATATAAACAAATTTTTAACTTTTTTAAATAACAATATTTCTCCATTATTCTTACTTCACAAACTAAATACAGGTATTGCTGTGATTCTTCATGTAAAATATTATTATAGAAAGGAGTTAATAGAATGAAGATGATAAAAGATATTCGTTTTTGGGTTTGTGTTATAGGAATTGTCATATTAGGCTTTTTATCAGGATTGCTTAGCGGAAATCCTGGAGAATATTACTATTCTTTACAACTTCCGCCATTTGCACCACCTAGTTGGATATTTGGACCAATGTGGACCTTATTGTATATTTTGATGGGTATTTCTCTTTATTTGTTGCTTAATCACAACAACAAAAAACAGCGAAACAACCTTGTAGGTCTTTTTGTGATTCAGTTCATTTTTAATTTCATATGGACTGCTCTATTTTTTAATTTAAGAAATATCTTCGTTGCAGCAATCGATATTACACTTTTGGTTATTTTCTTGTCAGTGCTTATGTATCAATTATGGCTACATCATCGCCTAGTCATGTGGCTCATGATTCCTTATTATTTATGGGTACTATTCGCAACTTTACTGAATTATTCGATTTATTTTTTAAACTAAGTGCTAAAAACTGAAAACTTATTAAAAAGTATATTTAACACATAGAAAGAGTGCCACCTAAGTTAGATTGTTTTGTCTAATTTAGGTGGCACTCTTTATTAACCAAACTATTTTTTTCTAGTACCCACTTGTTGTTCCATACTCATTATTCTGGTCATAACCATAACCATTTTGTTCCTGTCCAGCATAAGGATCATAACTTTGAGTATCTTGACTTGGTGTATAGTACTGACTTGTATCTTCTGTTTGCTGATAATAGGTATTCGGATCTTGGTACTGATCATAGGTGTTTTCTGAATAGGAAGAATAATCAGTGTATCCTTCACTATTCGATCCATCACCGGTTGTCGAATCGGCATCTTCCGAATCATCAAAGAACATCATTGAAGCATTCTCATTTTTCAAATTAGGTAATGTGTCACTTGTTTTGATATTTAATTGTTTCTTCAGTTCATTTTGAATCGAAAGAAGATCGTTTTGTCCTAAAATCTGATAGTAGACTTCATTGATCATTTGACCTTCACCTTGCAACTGGTCTTGTTTGATCGTTTCGAATGCTGCCGTGTAATTCGTTGCTACATCAAGCATGTCATCCCAATTCAAGTCCGTTGTCACATTGTTTTCGACTGCTTTTAAAATTTTTCTATAATTGCTTACGCCATCTAAACTTAAAACTTTATTGACGATTTTCGTCACTACTTCCCGCTGACGACGTTGTCGCCCGATATCTCCTTCTGGATCTTCGTGTCGCATTCGGGAATAGGCTAATCCTTTTTCTCCATCCAATGTTTGTTCACCTACTGGTACATGGACACCATCCAACGTAAAGTCGATTTTATTATTCACTTTGATGCCGCCGACCGCATTGATCAAATCTTCCATACCGTCCAAATTGATGGTTACATAATGATCAATAGGAATATCAAGCAGTTGTTCAATTGAATCCATGGCCATTTCGACGCCGCCAAATGCATAGGCATGATTTAATTTATCTACCGTTCCATACCCTACGATATTCGTATAAATATCTCGGTCCAAACTGATAATCGTTGATTTTTTTTGTTTCGGATTAACGGTTACTACCATCATCGTATCAGAACGCCCTTGTTCTGTTCTTCCTAATCCACCGGTATCTAAACCTAATAGCAAAACCGAAAACGGTTCTTTGTCATCAATACTTACTTTCTCAGAACGTTTGGAAGATATTCGATTAGAGTTTTTAGATATTTTGTTTACTGTTTGGCTCGCTTCTCCCATAAATCTGATACCGTATGCTGATAATCCGGCTATCAGCAAAACGAGTATACCTAATAAGGTTAATAGAACTTTTTGCCATCGCTTCATAGTACACCTCTGTCTCACATTTTCTAAAATATTGTCTCATACAACTGTTCAATCAGCAAATTCACTTTTTAATCATAAGAAAACTTTAAAAAATAATTCTTGTATAATAACCGTTCTTTTAAAAATTTTCTCAAAATTCTTAACTATCATACCACACCACGAAAAAGTTCGAAAGCCCGAATATACGCAGTTTACAACCGTTTTATCTTTTTTTATGCATTTTTTGCTAGAAAAATTGAACAACCAGGTATTTCACAAAAATAGGAGTGTGACATCGACCTGCCACACTCCTTTCCCGTCATTTTAACGATTCCTCTCTACTCTGTTCAGACTAACATGGCGTTTCCCTAATACCTTCTATAAAGTCTGACTTTTCATATTATGCTTGTTTCCGATCTGACGCACATATTTGCCGATTTCATGAAAATCACTTCCAGTAACTGATCCTTTTGCTAAAACTAAACTGTCTTCTATTAGTTTTGTTTCCAGATCATTGCATAATTCCTGAAGTGAATCGAACCATTGAAGCCGATCATCTATTTTCTGTCCTTCTTCAAAAAGCAATTTAAAATGTTCCCCATAACCATAAATATGCGTGGCAGCCGATTGGTTTAACTCCTCTTGTACAAAGCGGTGGATTTGCTTTGTTGAATCGCCTAAATCAGCGATTTGTCCAAGTATCAAGACTTTATTTCCTTTATAAAATGGTTGTATCCCATCAAAGTAATTGATTGCATTTTTCATGGAAGGCAATGAAGCGTTATGCGTATCATCAATAAAGGTGAAGTCTGTCCCTGTTTCTGATGTATAAATCGTACGTTCCAATATCTTAGGTAGTGGTTTGAATGTCTCAAATTTTTTTATATATGGAGAGATCTCTTTTTTCAGTTCTTTTGCTACAATCAACGCAGCCAATGAATTAGCGATCATCCCTTCTGAAGAAACTGCAAGTTTCAATAAAATATCTTCTCCGAAAAAAGAAACTAGGACTTCGCAATATTCTCTTTTTTGTGAGATTTGTTTCACAAAAACACCTCTTGAAGCATCATGTAATGAATAGACCACTATTTTGCTGGTTCTTTTCTCAGCAGCGCTTACTAAAATTGAAAATTCTTCTTTTCCTATATCTCCATTGATGATGGCGATTCCATCTTGTTTCAGGCCTTCGAAAATTTTTGCTTTATGCACTGCTACTCCTTTTGTATTTTTTAAAGAACTAAGATGTGCTTCTCCAATTGAAGTCACAATAGCAATATCTGGTTGTATCAAATTAGACATCGACCCTGTATCATATGAATTCAAAGCATTGACAGAAACTTCAAGATTCAAGACATCAGGATTAGAAAGTAATTTACTCATGTATAAAGGAACAGCAAACCGAACGTTGTGGTTTCCCCTGTTTTCCAAAACTTTCTCTTCTTGAAGCAAATGAGTGATCATCATTCGCGTAGAAGTCTTCCCTGCTGACCCGGTAATCGCAACAACCGGATTTACAAAACAGGACCGCAATTTCGCGGATAATTCCAATAAAAATTTCCAACTGTCTTCTACGATGAACTGTGGTGTCGTCACTGACGGATCCATGATTGGTTTTTCAGTAACGATCACACCAAACCAATTTTCTTTTCCGATGATTTGTTCATTTCCATCTCGCCATCTCACGACCTTTCGATTGACGTAACTCCTTCTTTCTGGCGAAACACAAACAAACATCGTATCAGAATAATCCATGTTTCGTTTTAAGTGGCCTGAGAAATATTCAACATCTTGGATATTTCTATCTAAATCTCCATATTTCTTTAAATAATGGCCATCCATATCAACTAATAATGAATGTATAGAAGTCATAACTCTCCTCCTGTTTTTCTTGTTTTTTCTATATGGTTTACCACCTGCCTCTTCTTGGCCTTGCTTGGTTTACATATCTGGAGGCATTCGGTTCGATCCTTTTCGGAGAATCATCTTGATCCACTTCCCAAGGATACAACCCATCTTCATTTTTCTTATATTGACTTAAATCTGATTCTTTCAGATTATTTTTATGATCATTTTTCCGACGTATTTTAAGACCTAAATAGAAAACACCAAATGCAGCTAATGCAGCAAAGCGAATGAATCCAACCATTCTTCTCACTCCTTCTTTTGATCATACATTCGATAGTTAATCAATCCTGATAAAAAGTGCTCTGCATCATCGATCCTCATACGAAAACGATCATGACGTGCAAAAAAGCCATATTTTATTGTTTCTGGTTCTTTGAAGAATTGAGCAAATTCAGGGAACATGACCCCAGTAGTAATCTCATGTCTCACCCTTTTTTTCATTACTGTATTTATTCTTTCTTTTACCTTATAGAAGTCAGTTTCTTCAGCAAAAATCGTTTTTCTCCACGTGCTGAACTCCAATTTTCTCATCATTTTTGAAGCAGCGACAAGCAATTCCAGCATCGTAGGATAAGCAGTATCTCTTTTATCAATAAAGTCGATATTATCTAACGCATTTTTTATACCGAAGCGATAATATTCTTCTGTCTGGCTATGTTTCAGCATTTCATTGGTCGCATAACTTAACCAATGATCATGATACTTTTGATAGTCGTTCGCTACGAACTGGTCCATCAAACCTTGACATATAGCAAAAACTTCTTTATTGCCTAAAATCTCATATGCTCGAAGCAAAGAGAATAAAATTTCACCATCATAATAAATGATCCGAAATTTTTCTTTCGTTTCTAGTTGTGCATTAAGTACATGAATCGTTCGATGCTCATTTGTTAAAAATTTAGCGGAAACAGTTTCTATCAGACGATTTAGGATTGGAACGTATTGTTCATCACCTGTTTGTTGGATGTATTTTGAAAAAGCTAAGATTGCTGTAGCCTGTGCTCCTAGCTTATATTCAATCTCTGTGTTTAAATAATCCTTGATTAAAAAATAACCGTCAGTCTCCGAAGTCAGATTTTCAATCCCCCAAGATAAACCTTTTTCAACATCTAAGAGCATTTTTTCATCTGAAAAGTATTCTGCTGCTTCGGCTAACGCATATAAAGACGAAAAGTGTCTCACGGAATTGTAACCTTTAAGCAGTTGATTATAACAAGGATAATATCCGTAAATAAATTTCCCTGTAGCAGTTAGCTGGTTTTGTAGATACATACTTCCTTTTTCGATCACTAAATCTGTTATTTCTGATAAATTTTCATATGAAACTTCCCGTAAGTAATTTCCATTACCGTAATCTTTCAAAGGATAAATATGACCGTCTTCAAAATAAAAAGATTTTGTTTTAAAATAATAGAACGCAGAACGCTCCAAGTAGCTGAGATCTGTCTCTTCACGACCATACTTGCGTTTCACATAACTGCGGTAATTTTGAGCGTCGATTCTTAAATCAGGAAGATTCTTCCCAACTTTATGTGTTTTACTAGGTTTGATGATCGCATTTGCTACCAGTTCTTCTTTTAAAAAACTTCTTTTTCTCAACCCATCGATTCTCACATTGAAATCAATGTAATTATTTCTTCTGATTTTTTTTAAGCGCTGTATAAACTGTTCATAGTTGGTTTTTTCTTCTTCAATAGCAATATCAATTCTTAAATAAGTCGTCTGATCCAGCTTATTGACATGGTAAGCTGTCAAAAAATTCCGCCAAATCATATCAAAATTACTGCCGTAGAATTCAAAGATCTTTCCTCTATTCGTAAAATCTCCTGTAGAGACGATCAACAATTGTTTTGATACATTTGTTTCAATTGTTTCTATCATTTCTTTGATTGCTGGCAAATAGCTTTCTTTTGTCTTAACTAGCACTCAATCACCTCATATTAAAAAGAAGTTGCGGCAAACAAAATCTGAACATCCGTTTTTATCAAAAAATCATAGATACGGAACTGCTTGCCGCAACGGCTTCTTTCTTAATTATTCATTGTTATCTGTTTTTTTATTTTTTTTGATTTTCCAAATTCCTAAACCAGATAGTGTAGACAGAGCTGCTCCTAACCAAGAAAGTGAACTATGAAGTGTCTCAGCAGTTTTTGGCAAGGATTTCGGTGTAGAACCACCTGTAGTACTTGGTTTTGGTGTATTTGAATGACCATGTCTTATTGGCATCTGGCCTGGATCTCGATCATGAGAATGTATGTCTCCCATTGGATGATTAACATCAGCGTCAGCATCGGCGTCAGCATCAGCATCGGCGTCAGCGTCGGCGTCAGCATCTGCATCCGCGTCAGCATCTGCATCTGCATCCGCGTCAGCATCCGCATCCGCGTCAGCATCCGCATCAGCATCCGCGTCAGCGTCAGCATCCGCATCCGCGTCAGCATCCGCGTCAGCATCGGCATCTGCGTCAGCATCGGCATCCGCATCAGCGTCCGCATCAGCATCGGCATCGGCATCGGCATCCGCGTCAGCATCAGCATCGGCATCGGCATCGGCATCCGCATCGGCATCAGCATCAGCGTCCGCATCAGCATCCGCGTCAGCATCGGCATCGGCATCGGCATCCGCGTCAGCATCCGCGTCGGCATCAGCATCGGCGTCCGCATCCGCGTCCGCATCCGCATCAGCATCGGCATCGGCATCTGCGTCAGCGTCGGCATCCGCGTCAGCGTCAGCGTCGGCATCGGCATCGGCATCCGCGTCGGCGTCAGCATCAGCATCCGCATCAGCGTCAGCATCGGCATCCGCGTCGGCATCCGCGTCAGCATCGGCATCCGCGTCAGCATCAGCATCCGCATCAGCGTCAGCATCGGCATCCGCGTCGGCATCGGCATCCGCGTCGGCATCAGCATCAGCATCCGCGTCAGCATCTCCTTCATCATCATCTGGAATAATTGCTGCTGTTGGCGCACTTGCTACACCATTTTCATCATAAGCAATCAATTGGATCTGTTCTAAGGGCACAACATCTTCTGCCGAGACTGGAATAGCAAAATTACCATTTTCATCTGCTTGTCCCTCTGCAATCATATTTCCTTCGTCATCATAAATACGAACTGTGGCATTGGGATCTGCCATCCCAGTCACCTCATAACCATCAGTAGAATTACCTGTAACTTCTACGTTATAAGGAGCAGTGACTTCTTCAGCTGCATAAAACACTGGAGAATAGCCATCAACATTCGAAGCAATAGAGATCGATAGAATGTCTGATTTAAGAATGGTACCGATAAATCCTGCTTCATAAGGAACAGTCATGTCGACACCTGCATTTGTTAAGTCTGCATAAGTAGGATCTTGGATCGTTGTCGGTATAGTAACAGTCGTTTCACCCAAAATACTTGCATCAGCAAGATTACCAAGGAAAGAAGAACCGACATTCACCAATGCCAAAGCGGTATTAAACGTAAGATTGAACGCTGGCTTGACTGTAACTGCTAAAGCAGTATTGATTGTTCCGGCCGCTGCATCTCCAAGAAGCCCTCCAATTGAAGTTGCCTCGATTGCTTGAACTGCATTATTGATTCCGTTCAATATATTACTTAAATTTTCTCGTATCACGGTTTCCAAGGCACCGTCTAGCTCTCCGTAGATGTATTCATCCCCTTGCATTTGAAGCTGCAATTCTACTTCAGCAGAAGTCAGTGTACTTAGATTATTCAATAAAGCAAGTTGTTCATAAACTTCCGAAAGGTTCACTGTAGCTAAAGGATTCAAATTAATCAAATCTTCTACTGCTCCTACCAAAGTAGTCACCGCTCCATCTACAATATTTAATAGAGGTGCTAAACTATTTACTGGAAGCAAAATATCTGTGTAGAAAGTACCAGTTCCATTCGGAGTGACCAATCCTTGCATTTCTTCTGGAATAGCTAAGACAGCACGACGCGTTCCATTAATCACGCTAACATCAATACCACTATTCGCTGATATAACAAAATCAACATCCCGACTCGCCCCCTGAAGAAGAAATGGGGCAGCAGCTGTAGTCCCACTAGTATTCGTTGTACTTAAATTGTTAAACAGTTGCCCACTGATTACATCTGCATGTACTTGTTGAGAACCAATAGTAAATAATGGCGTAGCCATTGAGATTGGTGTGATCCCTAACATCACACCAGCTGCAATGGATGTACCGGCAAGCAAGATTTTTTTCGATCTACTTTTTGCCCGTGCCTTCTGGTTCATACTTTTTTTATAATCCTTTTTCATTTTTTCCTCCTGTCACCCTTCTATCGTTCATCCCCAAATTTTTGATCGTTATAAAAAAGAAAAGATTACAACACCCCTTAGCTATCATTTTTTAATCAAAAAGATATCTTTTTGTGCAGATTTTGTTTTCAACTTAAGTCAGAGGAAGTTTAACAACATCTCAATGATAAATCTATTATTAAGTTTTAATCTTTTTTTAAATAACTATCCGGTTTTCACGAAAATAAAGTACAAAATAATCGATTTTCTATTTTTAGTATAAAATTATGCTTTTTTTATGAGATGAATTATAATGAAATTAAGTATAAAAGAATAAAAAATATTTTTATCTTTTTTGAAGTAAATTTATTCAAAAATAAATAAAATAACACAGAAATCAATATTTCGTTTATCAAACTAAAGGTATAGCTTTTCATATAACAAACTTTTTTTATTATAAATTGTTTTTTCTGCATACATTTTTTGTTAAAAATAACATTATTTTTTAATATCAAGATAACTTAAGTACTAATTATTGATTGGAGGAACTAAAATTCATGGATTTTTATTCATTATTGGAAAAGACCACACGTTTACAGATTACTATTCTTGATACCATCTATCATTCCAATAAAATTTGGTCTATCGAACAATTAGCTGAATTCACTGCTTGTGACAAACGTTCTGTACAAAATTATTGTGAACAAGTACGCACCCTCTCCATTAGCGATCAGTTCAGAAAGGAAGGACGTAATTATTTATTTTTAGGTACCAATTCGGATTTTCAAGAATTGATTCTTTCCATTTTGAAGCGCTCGCCTATTTTTCATCTATTGAAAAATTTATGCCTTGACTCGAAAGTAACGATTGCGGAATTCTCTGAAGATAATAATATCAGTGAATCCATCCTTCGGCGGCACATTACTCGCATCAATCAGATACTAAAAAAATATCAACTGCAGATCAAAACAAAAAAAGGCGAGATGTATTTCAAAGGAAGTGAGATGCAAATTCGTTATTTGATTTATTTGATACTATGGCCATCCTATCGCAGTGTTGAATGGCCTTTTGCTTCAATAGAGTTTCATCAATTATTTTCAGAAGTGGAGGATTCTTTTGCTATCGTTCATCAAAAACCAAATAAGATAAAAATGATCGAATGGTCCTTTATACTAGCTGTTACTTATCTTCGTTCTCAACAAGGACACGTTATTCCAGCAAAAGAGTTACCTAATTTTTCACTCGACCTTTGGAATGGCTTTGAAAAAATGGCTGAAGAGTTAACAACGAATTATAAACGTATGCGTTTCAGTCTGACAGATAGCATGTTCTTGTTTCTTTAGATGCAATCTCGGGCTGCTTTTTATTTGAAAGAGGACTATCTGCAAACTGCTTTGCGTATCCATACAAAAATTGCGACTCCTGTAAAACAACTGCAGACTAGTTTTTATTCTTATATTCACTCCAATCGATTCAAGTCTGCCCAAATCCATTCAAAAAAGTCGCTGTTGAACAGCACACTGCTCGCAAATGGGATGCATGGATTGCTATTTCCTCAATTTTCGATCGTCAAACATGAAATTACCTCTTTTATCGAGATGAGTTATCCGGCATTCCACCGAGAAATCAACCGATTGACGGAACAATTTAAAAACGAATCTGAGGAACTTGATTGGTTGCATTCTTGGAATTTAGCAGAAGCGTTCATGTTGATCATTTCTCCTACTTACTTTAATAAAGAAATCAAAATCAAATTTGAGAGTGACCTTCCGATTGGTTTGGAGTTAGCATATATGGAAATTCTTCAAGAACAGCTGAGTATGTATTTAAATGTTGTGTTTACTAACGACCTTTTATTTAAGCCGGAATTGATCATCCGAACAACTGATACTTCTTTAAAAACCGTTACTTATGAAGAAGATGTACCTTGCTTGACAATTAGTTATGAAATGTCTAGTGAACAAATCTATTTACTTAGTCAAGAAATCAAAAAACTTCTTGAATAGACAAAAAGACACGACTCCCTAAGAAGTCGTGTCTTTATCCAACAAATTATTATAATTTAGTCACTTCAGCAGCTTGAGGACCGCGCGCACCTTCAACAATCGTAAATTCTACTTCTTGGCCTTCTTCTAGGCTCTTGAAGCCGTCTCCTTGAATTGCTGAGAAATGAACAAATACGTCATCTCCGCCATCTACTGTAATAAACCCAAATCCTTTTTCATTGTTGAACCATTTAACTGTTCCGTGTTCCATAAATGTATAGCCTCCAAAAAAGTTCTTGCAAGTAACCTTGCAAGAACATTATACCCAATTTAGAAAACGCTCGCAAGCTTTCGCTCGTTTATTTTCCAAATTATTTTTAAGACTGATATGATGGAGAAAATAGTTATTTTGCTGCTTCGAAACGTTTGTTTACTTCGTCCCAATTAATAACATTCCAAAATGCTGCAATGTAGTCTGGACGTACATTTTTATATTTCAAATAGTAAGCATGTTCCCAAACATCTAAACCTAGAATTGGTGTCTTACCTTCCATCAATGGAGAATCTTGATTTGCAGTAGAGGTAATAGCTAATTTCCCATTTTCCAGTACAAGCCAAGCCCAACCAGAACCAAAACGTCCAGCTGCTGCTTTTTTGAATTCTTCTTTAAAAGAAGAAAAATCGCCAAAAGCTTCATTAATTGCTTCTTTTATTGCCCCAGTAGGTTCACCACCCGCATTCGGTGCCATGATTTCCCAGAAAAATGAATGGTTAGCATGTCCACCACCATTGTTGCGTACAGCTGTTTTGATATCTGTTGGAACAGCATCCATATCAGATAATAATTCTTCTATTGTTTTTTCGCCTAATTCTGGATATTTTTCGATTGCTGCATTTAAATTCGTTACGTAAGTATTGTGATGCTTGTCATGATGCAGGTGCATCGTTTCTTCATCAATATAAGGTTCCAATGCGTCATATGCATAAGGTAAATCTGGTAATGTGTAAGTCATAAAAATTCCTCCTCAATGTTTTCTTTATAATGTCTACATTACAAAGAATAACAAAGAGAAGGAAATTCTTCAATAGTTATGCCTAGTCGTCTTTTTCTCCTTGGCCTACTTCTTCTTCAAAAACCTCAGTTTCTTTGAAAATGAACAACTTGCTGAAAATGTAATTAGCTAGGATAACAATAATTTGAGTGATAATTTTTGCCACATATTCATTGCTGTTCATGACATTGATTAATAATACCATTGCTCCCATGTCCAACCCGTAAGAAAGGATGCGGTAAAAGAAGAACTTACCACATTCAATAAGTGCATGTGTAAAATTCGGTGATTTTGAATGGAATACCCAAAGTTTGTTCGTCACAAAAGCAAACAATACAGAACAAAACCATGAAATAGAATTGGACAGAGCCATACTTAAATCAAAATATTGGCGTGCGAGGGCAAAACTAACAAAGTTCACAATCGTAGCCAAACCACCAAAAAAGAGATAAACCAGTATCTCCCAATATCCCTTTGCTTCTAAATATCCTTTTATTTGTCGATACTGCTTCATGAGCCAACCTACCTTATTAGAAATTCTTATTTATCATACTCTATTTTTCAGTAACTTTCATCTTTATTTAAAAAAATTAATTTTTTTGGTCTTTTACATGTGTCTCTGCTTGGATCGTTACATGTGTAATCCCATACTTTAATTTTAATAAAGAAGTTATACGCGGATAAGCCTTTTCAATCTCGCTTAGCAGCTGATCTTCAAAATCAATATGTCCGTCGAAAATAATAATCTTTTCGCTATACTGCCAAATATGGACATGATGAACATCTTTTACCCCTTCGATTGCTTTGATTTCTTGCTCCATTTTTTCATAGTCGATTGTAGGTGCACTTTGTATCAAAATAGCCGCAGCTTTTTTAATCACTATTATTGCTTCTAACAATATATATATCGAAATGATCAATGTAATAACTGGATCAATCCAATAGATACCGAAAAATCGAATCAAAACTGCTCCGATAATCACACTTATCGAGGACAGTGTATCGCTTAACAAATGCAGATAACTAGATTTTATATTCAAACTTTCGTCTGCTTCTTGTCTCAACAATAACGTCGAAAACAAATTCGCGAGCAATCCGATAACTGCTACTATCAGCATCAAATGACTATTTATCTTTTCAGGGGAATTGAACCGTTTGAATGCTTCAGCAGCTAAAAACAAGGATAATATGATCAGTATGAATGAGTTGATGAACGCACTCAATATTTCTAAACGTTGGTAGCCATACGTATGCTTTTCATTTGCTTCTTTTTGGGCCATTTTTTGTGCTCCATAAGAAAAAATGATTGCTAATGTATCACTAAGGTTATGAAAAGCATCTGAAACAAGAGATAAACTTCCCGACGCAATCCCTCCAATAAATTCTGATAAAGTGATCACCGCATTCAGCACCACTACCCCAAATAGCTTTTTTGATGATCTCTGTGGCTGTGTATGCACGATTCGTTCCTCCATTTTATTTGTATTGGTTAATCTTAAATCAAGAATAACATTTTTTTGATATTTCACCAATCATTCAGATGTTTCCTTAAAGCACTTGTATTTCACTTGATACTTCGCTAGAATTGCAAGTGATGACACTACTAGATGAGGAGTACTTATGACAACAAAACAATTAATTATCAGTTCCTTTATACGATTCAAAGACCTTAAGGAGGCGAGAAACGTTCCATTTTGGAAAGCTATTGTCTATCTTCTGGTTTTGAGTGTAATTATGGCTCTGCCAATCTCTTTCCAAGTTTTTCAAGTCTTAAATAACATTCAATTGGATGGACAAAAGATTGCTACCCGCATTCCTGATTTTACAGTCCAAAGCGGACAGCTTCAAACAAAAGAAAAAGAAGGTTTCATTTACCAAACAAACTCCATTATCTTTACATTTGATCCAGAGGGAAAACGTACAGAACAAGACATCTCTACTGATTTGATGGGAAATTTCGTTAGTGTCGGGATGTTAAAAGACAAACTTATCATTGCTCTTCCCAATACAGTCACTACCTCTGCTTTATTGAATAATAATCAGTTAGAACTTCCCTACACCAATGAATCTTTAAAAAATTTAACAGGTAAGCAGCTTCGATCCTTCTTAAGTGAAGCATCTATACCGATTTGGGTAAAAGCCCTGACCTTTCTATTTTCGATTTATCCTAGTTTCTTGAATCTGCTGATCACTTTACTATTTGCCAATGTCGCTGCTTTTCTCTATGCACGCTTTCGACTAACAAAAGCTACTTTCCTTGATTGCTTGAAGACATTGATTTATTCAATCTCGTTACCGACTATCATTGCAACACTCTTGATGATCTTTCTCCCTTCTTTTGACACTAGTGCATTTATTGCTTTTGCAGGTATCTTTATTTTTGCTCAAGCTGTCAAAGGATGGTCAAAAATATCGATCAGTTAGAAATACAGACAACTTATTATTTCAACTTCAATAAACTCTTTTAGAGGTTGTGGCAGAAGCTACTTCTGGAACACCGTTTATTCGGAAAAAGAGTTGTGACACATCTTTTGTCACAACTCTTTTTTATTTATACAATATTAATTTCTAAAAAAGCATGGCACTTCAAAGTTCTTCTTATATGCGCTACACTTAAAGTAAAGAAAGGCGGGTAATTAACTATGTCAGAAAGAATCATTTACGCAGATCGTCCATTTCGTGACGAATTTATCGAAGAAATCCATACTATAGCGCCTAGTTATGTCTTCAAGACAGAATTACAACCAGAAGATCTACCAAATGTAGAAATCAGTTTGGGTTGGAACTCAAACTATCAAGAAAAACTATTAGCCTCTTCTAACTTGAAATGGGTACAGTCTATCTCAGCGGGAGTTGATCAACTCCCACTTGAAGCATTTTCAAAAAAACATATCTTACTTTCAAATGGAAGTGGTATCCACAGTGAATCGATCACCGAGCACGTATTAGGAATCATTCTAGGTTATTCTCGCGGTCTTTTCCAAGCACAAAGGGCACAGAGTGAAATGAAATGGTTAGGTTCCTCAATCCATTACCAACCTATCCAAGGGAAAAAAATATTAATCATTGGAACTGGCCATATTGGAAAAATGATTGCAAAGAAAGTCAAAGCATTGGATATGATTTGCTATGGAATCAATACATCCGGTCATCCAGCAGAAGGAATGGAAAAAACTTTTTCTTTAAAGCAACTTCAGGAAGTTCTTCCTGAAGTAGATTTCGTCGTCAATATCTTACCTCTAACGGAGGAAACAACTGGACTCTTTGATCAACACATATTTGAACACTTTGATTCAAAAGCTGTATTTATCAATGTCGGTCGTGGCGCTTCTGTTAAAACGCAAGATTTGATACAAGCATTAAACAAGCAGCAACTTTCCTTTGCAGCATTAGACGTTTTTGAGGAGGAGCCTCTACCACAAAATCATCCTCTTTGGAAAATGGACAATGTACTGATCACGTCCCATATTGCAGGTTTGACACCTGATTTTCAAAAGAAATTAATGTCTATTTTTTTAACTAATCTAAAAAGCTACCTTGCTACTCATGACCTTCAAACCAATCAAGTCAAATTGTCTGCAGGATATTGATAGCTGAATCAGCCTATTTTAAGCAAGAGGGTGTGACAACTTGTCACACCCTCTTGCTTCTATTGTTTTTTAAAGTGATAGGTTGGTTCTTCTAGTTTTGGATCATAATCTACAAGTAAATCATATCCTTTAAAAAACCATTCATCTGCATCCTCAATAAAAAACAGTGTCCCATCTATTTCCACTTTCTTGACAGGATGTTCAGGCTGTTCCACTGACATCCCAATCGAAAAACCATCATGAACTTCTGTTTTGCCGTAGACTTTTCCAAAAAAACGTATTCCGTAAGTTTCTGGCAGATCGATTTCTGATTCAAACCATTTTTGTGCTTTTGGCGTTACTGTTAATTCCATCCTAACAACCTGCTTTCTATTGATTCATCTTATCGTCTAAAATATCCACATCGCCTGTCTCACCAATCACTAGCAGATTATCGTTTTCACGAACGTATTCATCTGCTGCAGGTGAAGCGATCACCGTTTGATCTACTCTGCGAATTGCAACTACTGTTAAGTCAAAACGTTGTCTAAAATTTAATTCAGATAATGTTTTATTGAAAAATCTAGGATTGGATACTCGGATTTCTGCTAAAGAATATTTATCTGATAACTCTAGGTAATCTAAAATATTCTTTGATACTAAATTATGCGCAATCCGTATTCCCATGTCTCGCTCGGGATGGACGACGCGATCAGCTCCGATCTTTTCAAGTACTCTGGCATGATACTCATTTTGGGCTTTTGCTAAAATATTTGGTACGCCCATTTCCTTTACCATCAGAGTAACTAAGATACTGGCTTGAATATCTTCTCCAATAGCGACAATTACATGATCGAAATTTCTTATGCCTAATGATCGAAGTGTCATTTCATCCTGTGCATTTGCCACAACAGCATGAGTGGCTATATTCATATATTCATTGACCCGATCTTCATTACTATCAATAGCCAGTACTTCTTGACCAGCTTCGATCAGTGTTCGGCAGATACTTCCGCCAAATCGTCCAAGACCTACAATTGCAAAATTTTGTTTCACCGTTTTCCTCCTTTAGTATCTTCTTTTCTCAGTATAACAAAGCCTTTACAAAAACAAAAGCAAGCATTCTTTTGCGGAAAAAGAGGTTGTAAAAGAGACGTTCAACCTTGAGCGACGACAAAATCGCGCCTTATTACCGATAGCAGTCTCTTGAATACCGTTTATTCGGAAAAAGGGACTGCGACACGACTTTTGTCACAGTCCCAAACTTTCCCCACTATCTTTCTTGTATAGTTTGTTTCACTATAATTTTTCGCCAGTCACACTCTCTACAATTCCTTTGGCAATCATGTCGATATTATTTCGGATATTTGCTACATCATTTGTATTCGTTATGAAGCCTGACTCAGCTAAACGGTAAGGTATCCCTCTTGATTGCAATACATTCATGTTTAGTAAGTCGGCTCGCAGATTGATCCCTCCTGTGTTTTGTACCGATCCCCAAAGACCTACATAATTTCGTATGACATTGGCGATTGCATAATTTTGTGCAGTCAATGAGTTCCCATTACGATGAGCGATTACATGACCGCCCGTGCTAACCCCAATGACGCCACTGTCTAAATGAAATTCTGATACAGAAGAAAATGAACTGCTAATCGTATATGCACCTTGCATACGTTGAGAATCTTGATACATATCTGCAACTGTATTATAAAAAGTGATCCGATTCCTCGTTAAACGAGCAGCCCATCTTTGTAAATGAGGCATCAATTCTCCTCTAGTAAAATCACGCTCATTGACACCATTATAAGAAGCTCCAGGATCATTGACTCCATGTCCCATCACAAATAGATGATTAATAGATGTCTGATAAGGATTCGTCGTTGGTCCAGGGGCTGCTGCACCTTTTTTGACAATTACGACTTGGATTGCTTCCATTCTCAATTTTTGATTTGTTGTTCCCGAAATATTGTTGTTACTAACGTAATTTTGCCAGCCAATTGAACGAACATGGCTACTATATTCTATATTTCCTGAAAATGATGTATTCGAAATATTTAAACGAATTGCTTCCATTCTAAGTCCTTTGCCAACTGTACCTGCGGTTAATCCATTCGTTTGGCTATTTTGCCAGCCAATTGATTGATTGTGTGTTTGATAATTTAAAGTCGGAATTGTAATTTTTCCTTGATCATAATAGGCAATACCAATTGGAGGAGCTGTTTGTCCTTTAGGTACTAACTTAACTTGCATTGCTTCCATCGCAAAACCAAATCCTGAACTACCTGCCTCTTCGCCATTTTTGGTCCACCCTAACCAACCAAAATAAGCAGAATGAACGCGATAATAAATATCATAAAACCTACTTAGTTCTCCTGTTAAGCGAATACGTATAACCTCTGTTCTTAGCTTCTGATTAGTAGTTCCTGATATTTCACCGCTCTTAACATACCCCTGCCATCCAACACTTTGAATATGACTATTATACTCAATAGAACCAGGTATCTTATTACCAGAGATGCTTATTCTTATTGCTTCTATTCTTAAACCTTGGCCAACAGTACCTGCTGTTGCACCATTTGTTTGATAGGACTGCCATCCAATGGATTGACTATGTGTTTGATAATTTACATTTGGCAAATCTAAGGTATTTTTATCATAATAAGCTGTGCTAATTACTGGACCATCCATATTTTTACCCATTAATTGTATTTGAATTGCTTCCATGGCATAAGAAAAATCAGTACTACCTGCCTCACCACCATTTTTTGTCCATCCTAACCAGCCAAAATTTGCTGAATGAACACGATAATAAACATCATAATATTGACTTAACTGACCTGTTAAACGAATACGTATAGCTTCCATACGAAGTGAATTTCCCGTTGTACCAGAGTTACCACCATTTCTAATATATGATTGCCATCCTTGTCCTTGAATATGACTGCTATATTCAATGTCACCATTTAATGAACTGTTGTTCACTTGAATTCTAATAGCCTCTATCCTTTTTTTCTGTCCAGTTGTTCCAGCAACTTCTCCATTAGCAGTTGGTGTTTGCCAACCAATATCTTGTACATGTGTTTGATAGGTGATCGTAGGAGTCGCAGCTAACGCACTTCGTCTATAAATTGGTGAACGACCTGTGGTTTCGTCAGAAGTTTGTGCTGTTTCTTTTGTCTGAGATTCATTTTTTTCAGCTTCTACAATGACCGTGAATTCACCGAGGACTTTTTCAGCGTTCTTCAACTCTACCTTAGCTTCCCCAGCTTCTTTTGCTGTTACTTTACCGTTCTCATCTACTTCTATTACTGATGGGTCAGAAGATTCCCATAACGGATCCGATATGATACTTCCATCGGGGACACTCGTGTACTCAAGTTGTTTTGTTTCTCCTTTCTTCAATACTATAGATGATGAATCAGGTACGATAGAATCAGCCTCTTTTTGTTCTGGTTCCATATATTCGACCATCACTTTTACTGTCAATGTTTTTTCTGCTGCCTCTTCTAATACTGCGTCGTCTGAAAAATCTACTTCATAGATATAGCTTAATGGAGTCTGTTCGCTTGAATAAAAGTGACTCCCATCATACTGCCATTTTTCTGTTTCTAAAGTCGTTTGTTCTTTCTCTGGTTTCAGCGTCTCATCATTTATTTCCCATTTATTATCCATTTTGTTTGCAATACTTGTAACCGTTTGATTTTCTCCCTTAAAATACGTTAATTCGCTATTTTGGGAAAGATCAATTTTTGAAAGTTGGTTAGATGAAACATCTAAATACGCTAATTTCTTTAATTCGTGTACATCTAATTCTTTCAGCTCATTGTTTTGTACTTCGATCTTCGTTAAATTTTTAAAGAAATTGACTCCCTCTAGTGTCTGTATCTGTAACCCTTCCAAGTTTAACTGTGTTACTTCCAATAATTCATTTGATAAGTAACCATCTTTATCTGTATCAACCATTTCCAACAACCAATTTCGAAAATGATTATCAGGAAAATTACTTTTATTGATTTCTATTTTTTCTGTTATTTCATTATTTTCTGAATATTCTCCCGAGTCTTCTTCCTTAGCTGAGTCCTGTGGCAAGGAGTCGTTTGTGCTTTCATGGGGCGTCGACTCACTCATTGGTTGTGTGGAAGTCTCTGTTGTATGTTCCATTTTTAGCTCATCAGAAGTGCTGCTTTGAGTAACAGCATAAGCATTTGGCGCAATTGATCCTGTCAATAACAACAGGCTTAAGAATAGTCCTATCCACTTTTTCTTCATAATTTCCTCCCATGTTCTTTCGCTTTTCGGATAAAAATTTCTCCTATTACTATTAAACTATAAAAAAAGAAAAATGAACAGTTGGTGAACAGAAAAAGAGATTAAAAACAGGATGAATCCTTTATTTTATGTAAAAAAAGAGGGTAGATTAGCTAAATCTTTCCCTCAAAAAATCATTATTTCACCAAACCATGTTTGAATGCATAGATAGCGGCTTGTGTACGGTCTTCCACTTCTAGCTTAGCCAATATATTGGAAACATGTGTTTTTACTGTTTTCAGTGTAATGAACAATTCGTCCGCTATTTCCTGATTACTTTTCCCTTCAGAAATCAGCATTAAAATTTCATTTTCACGATTCGTTAGTTCTTCATGTAATACAGGCTCATTTCGCCGACTCATTTTTTCCATCATTTTTGTTGTCACTTCTGGTTCTAATACTCGCTCGCCGCGTTGCGTTGCCCTTATAGCATCAGCAATTTCATGTGCGGTAGAAGTCTTCAACAAATACCCTGCTGCACCTGCTTCAATGGCAGGATAAACTTTTTCGTCATCAATAAAACTGGTTACGATAATGATTTTAGCTTCTGGCCAATCTTTTAAGATTGCTTTTGTTGATTCGATACCATCCATTTCTTCCATGACTAAGTCCATTAAAATGACGTCCGGTCGAAGTGTCATCGCCTTCTCATAGCCTTGTCGTCCATTTTCAGCTTCTCCAATTACTTCAATGTCTTCTTGAATAGATAAATAAGAAGAGACGCCTAAGCGCACCATTTCATGGTCATCTATTAATAAAACTTTTATCATCCTTATCTATGCCTCCTTCATCAAAGGGACCTTGATTTCTACACTTGTACCTTGCCCTTTAAAACTAATGATTTTTACTGTTCCACCAATACCAGCTACTCGTTCTTTGATATTGTTCAATCCATAACTTCCCGTTTTCGTTTCATTCATATTAAACCCTGTTCCGTCGTCAATAATACGCAATAAAAGATTATTGTCTATTTTATGCAAATATACCTCTAATTCATTGGCTTTGGCATGTCTTAATGTATTTGATAACAATTCTTGAACGATTCGGAACAAGTGATCCTCAATGGAACTAGATAGTTTTACATCTTCTACATCCCATTTCAGCGAAATCTGGATTTTATTTTGCAATTCCTTCAATAACTGCTCGATACCTTGCTTTAAACTTTTCTCTTCTAAATTGACTGGACGCAGATGAAGAAGCAGCGCACGCATCTCAGACTGGGAAGCGTTGATGATCTCTGCTACCATTTTCAACTGCTTGCGGAACATTTCTGGTGTCTCGCTTTTTTCTGCTTGCTCCGTTAATGCCGACATCATCATCATTGCTGCAAATAATTGTTGCGAAACTGAATCATGCAGCTCACGGGCTAATCGATGTCTTTCTAATTCTAAAATTTCTTCTTTGGTTTGTCCATCTACATATTGGGGACGGCTCGTTACAATTTGTAATTCACTAGATACTTCAATCATTTTTTCTTTTATTTTAGTGATTTCCTTATCAATATCTTTGATGTATAAATCGTCCGATGCACTTGGGATCGGAAGAAGCAACAATTTGGATTCATAATTGCCAGAAGAGAGTGCACGCAGCTTTTCTTCGATTTTCCCGTATTTTGTCTTTTGAATAAGTGATAATAATAGAAAGACGATTAATCCTACACCTAAGGAAATAGCTAACAAATGGAAGATAAGCGGAACATATAATAAACGTGCACGCAGTAATTCTCCCCACCAATGACTTTGATTACTGGCATAAAAATAAGTAAAAAGTGAAAATAGAATAATAAGGAAAGCCGCAATCCCCGAATAAACAGCTAGCATCGCTCTGGATATTTTTCCCATCATATTCGTATCACCTCGATATCTCCAATCAAGGTATTAGTAATAATCTTCAGTCTACGAGGATTTTCATCATAATCACTGCTGTAGATTTTGATTTGTTCATTTTTCAAAGAAAATTGCTCTTCTTCAAACAAGACATTTCCTACTAATGTCGCATGCTCTAATCGGATGGCTACGCCCAAAGGTACTAAGATTCGTGTTCTGCCTATCCCTTTTCTTACAATCACAATATTATCATCTTTTGGCAAAAGCGTATTGCCCAAATCTATGATAGTATCACCAGAAATGACGGCGATGTTGATATCGTCCCATTCATAGACGTCGTTTCCAATACGTTGGTTACCGAATAATTGCTGTCTTTTCCGCTCATTATTATGTGTTTTTAATTGCTCTGTTTGGACCATCATGATCTGTTTCTTTCGCCAAAAAGCATTTTTGGTTAAATCTATCCCTGAAATCTCTACACCTTTTAGTCCAATAAATAAAACGGCAAATACAGCCATCATCCATAAAGCAGGACTGTTGACTAAGCTAAAAAAAATGACCAAACTTCCTAATATCAATTGAAAATTTTGAAATTTAGTACGAGGATGTTTGCGCATAGCTAGATATATATTGAAAATACCGAATATCACTAAAAGCAAAAGTCCAGTATTGTTTACGATTTGCCAAACAGCAAATAACAGCAGTAGTGCTTCAACTACCACAAAAAAACGCCAAGAACTATTCATCGCTCTTTCTCCCTCCTGACACATTCTCATTTCATCATACCTATTTTTTTAACTGTTGGCTATAGGACTTTAGATGTAAGATCGTTTGTTGAAATCTAAAATACACAAAGAGAAAAAGATCTAGAGTGTATCATCAGTAAGATGAACTCTCTAGATCTTTCAGTCAGACTACGCTTGTTCTACTTTGACGATTTTAACTAACATATCGCCACCTGGAGTAGCAATAGTTACTTCATCATTTTTACGTTTGCCAATCAATGCTTGCGCAATAGGAGAATCATTGGAAATTTTGCCAGAAAACGGATCTGCTTCAGCACTTCCGACAATCGTGTACTCTTCTTCTTCTCCATCTGGTAGTTCGATGAATGTAACTGTTTTACCAATTGATACCTCATCTGCATCTACACCGTCGTTATCGATGATTTGAGCAAAACGAATCATATTTTCAATTGTTGTGATTCTTCCTTCAACAAATGCTTGTTCATCTTTCGCTGATTCATATTCAGAGTTTTCGGAAAGATCTCCGAAACCGCGGGCAATTTTGATTCGTTCAATGATTTCCCCGCGTTTGACTGTTTTTAGTTCTTCTAATTCTTTTTCTAATTTTTCTTTACCTTCTAGAGTCATTGGATAAACTTTCTCTACCATGTGTAACGTCTCCTTTTTTCGATAAAATACCGCAAAAGGTAATCTTTTGAGGAATATAGTCCAAAAAAGATTACCACGCTTTTCTTCAAATGTAAATGTTTTTCTAAAAATGATCAATGTCTAGAGCCTGTTTTCTAAGAATTATTTACATATTTTTCCACTAATTCCATATGTTCTTCATAAGTTTTAGCGAAATAAACATTTCCAGTGCTCGTATCTGCTACGAAATAATAATAGTCATTTTCTGCTGGTTCTAATACTGCCTTGATTGCCTCTTCGCTTGGATTGTCAAAAGGTCCAGGTCCATAGCCGGTATTGGTATACAAATTATATGGTGAATCTACAGCTGTATCTTCATACGTCACTAATTCTTTGTGTTCACCTAATGCGTATAAAACAGAGATATCTGACTGAAGTGGCATATTTGCTTTGATTCGGTTAAAGAAGACTTGTGCAATGTTTTTACGATCATTTTCTTTTACGCCTTCTTTTTCAACTAGAGAAGCTAGAGTTAAAACTTCTTGTACAGTCAAATTTTTCTGCTTGATAGCTGAATAATAGTTTTGCATGACCGTATTCGTCTTGTTCACCATTTCAATCACTAGATCCTTAAGCGAAGTACTCGTGTAATAATCATATGTGGCTGGGAATAAGTAACCTTCCAAACGGTATTTTGTGTTCTCAGCTTTAGATGCACTTTCCAACAGTTCTGGGAATTTTTGGTGCAACTCGTTAAAGAAAGTCTCATCATTCACTAAATCTAAAAATTCTTTCTTGTCTTTACCAGTTACCTTCGCTACCCGTTCAGCAATCTGATCGATATCGTACCCTTCTGGAATGGCAATTTTCCCATCTGCAACTTTTGTTGGCTCAGAAGTGCCGCCTTCTTGCAGCTGTTTGCCAATCTCGTCAAGAGTCATATTAGGCGCTAACTGATAATAGCCAGCTTGAAAGCCAGTTAAATTTTTAAATTTTGTATAATAATTGAAAACAATCCCGCTTTTAATAATATTGTCCTTCTCCAAAATCTCACCAATCTGCTTGTTAGAAGAGCCACTCGGGATCTCCACTTGGACTAATTGGTCATCTGATTTATCTAAAGGCTTCAACCCGCTATCTACATAACGATACACAGTAAATCCAAGAAATCCGCCAATAATTAATAATGTAAGAGCAATCACTAAAATGATCTTCCTCACAATCTTATCTTCTTTTTTACGCAGATTTCTCCGCTTGTCGATTATATCTGCTGTAGCTGCCTTACTGGCTTCTTTTTTATCTTTACTTGGGTGTTGTTTGTTTCCTGACAAAACAACTCCTCCTTACTATCATCTTCGTAACTCTGTTTATTATACATGAAATTTCTACTGCCGTGAATTATTTTACCAAATATTATGTCAAAATTGTAAGTGGCAAATACTCTTTTTGAGGATTACAATGAAAAATAGTTAAAAATGGATAGAAAGGAATTAACATGTCAAAAGGAAAACATCGAAAAAAACAAAAAATTTCTATTTCTTTTCTTGTAATTTTATTATTGTCTGTCAGCTTCTTTTCAACAGGCATCATTATAGGAGGTCAATTAACAAAAACACCTCAGTCCCAAACTTATAAAACGGAGCCAGCACAACTTACTTCCAATTTAACGCCCGATGAGCAGAGGCTTGCTAGCAAAATTGATCAATTACTACAAAAATCAGATTATATCGGTTCGATTTATGTTCGCAAAAATAATCGCGTACTATTAGAAAAAGGATATGGATACGCAAATCTGCGCGTAAAAGAATCGAATTCACTTTCTATTTACTATCAAATCGGTTCGATTCAAAAAGCAATGACTGCTTTACTGATACTAAAACAAATCCAAGCTGGTAAGTTAACTTTTGACACAAAGTTAGCAGAATTTTATCCTCAGATTCCTGGAAGTCAGCAAATCACAATCAAAAATATGATTTATATGCGCTCTGGTCTTCATCGAACTGCTTCTCCCGACAAACCTATGTCGGATAGTGAAATCATTCAGTTCGCCCTTCATCATTTGAAACTTACTGATTATGATACGTATCATTATGAACCATTGAATTATACATTGCTTACAGGGATATTGATCAAACTAACGAATCAGCCTTATGAAACTCTTCTAAAAAAAGAAATCATTCGTCCACTCCATCTAGAACATACAGATTTTTATGACAATGTAAAAAATTCGCCTCAACATGCTGTATCTTACCAGATGTCTGCAACTGACGATTATTCAAAAGCATTGATCGAGCCTGAAACCGACATCCGAAATGAATTAGGTACAGGAAACATAAGTATGTCTGTTTATGACTTGAACAAATTCTTTACCAGTGTTCTTTCTGGCGGTATCATACCAAAAGAACTACTTTTTTCATTGTGGCAAAATAATGGTGATAAACATCCTTACAGCGGCGGTGTTTACAGTGGAAACGATTATATCCTTGCTCAGGGGAATATCAATCGATTCCATGCAGTAGTGGCGATGAAAAAAGACACTAAAGATGCCATCGTTATGGAAAGTAATATCCAATCAGATAAAAACATCAAATTGCTGGCCACTGATTTAAGAAATCAGATTTATGAACTGATGGAAGGTGTTAATTTAAAAAGCTAAGTCGAAACAAAAAAACCAGCATCTTGCTGGTTTTTGTTTTAGTTGATTTCTGACTTTAAATACCGTTCCATTCCGCTCAATATATCAAATTTAGGCTTATAGCCTAAAGAACGAATTTTTGAAATATCCGCTAAGGAATCACGAATATCCCCTGAACGCTCCGCTTCATATTTAAGCGCTAGCTCTGTTCCTAAGATTTGATCAATTGAATGGATCAATTCAAGTAGCGTAGTGCTTTTTCCTGTACCGACATTGAATTGCTGTCCTAAAGCTTTTTCTTCCTTGGCAACAAGTAAAAGTGCTTGTATAACATCTTCTATATAAACAAAGTCTCTAGACTGACTCCCATCGCCAAATAAAGTAAATTCCGCTTTTTCTCCTGCCAATTGTTTTTTGTAACGATCCACTAGAATCGAAATGACTCCGCTATATGGAGAGTTCGGATTTTGATTTGGGCCATAAACGTTAAAAAATCGGACAGCACTAGTCGGAACATCATATAAATGACAGTAATCCAAAACATATTGTTCTGCTGCAAACTTATCGATGGCATATGGTGTTAATGGACGGATGACTGATTCTTCTTTTTTTGGCAATGTTGGTTCATCACCATAAACTGCAGCTGAGGAACTAAATACTAATCGTTTTAAATCAGATTGATATTTTCGTGCTAATTCAAGCAATAAAAGCGCACTGTCAAAATTTACACGATGTGTTTCTAAAGGCCGTTCCACAGAATCTGCCACACTAGCTACAGCAGCTAGATGAAAAATATAGGCAAACTGATATTCTTTCATGATTCTTTCCATCAATTGAGGATCTGATACATCCCCCTCAATGAAAGTCACTTGTTTCTCCATATCCAAGTTTTCTTTTTTTCCCATTGATAAATCGTCGACTACTACGATTTTGTTTTCTTTTCCCAAATAATTCGCTAGCGTTGAACCGATAAAACCAGCTCCGCCAGTAATCAATATAGTGTCCATCAAATTCACTCCAATTGCACATTTTCGTATCAAATAATATTAGTTTACCATTTTTATATTGTAAAAACTATAAAATTTGTTGAAGTTGGGATAACTAGTTTTCTTTTCTACTTTCATATACCTAAAAATAGTTTCAATTAGTTACTCCTTCTTCTTTAGATATAGTTTTTTGGATAGAACCCAGATATCCCCAAAAAATAAATGAACCTATCGTACTAACCAAAATGAGTTCTGTGATAAATAATGCCGAAACTGCTATTGTAAGAATCATTAAAATAGCAAAAAAGTGCTTATCTTTTACTAGATTTGGTTGTGTGAAACAATAACGCAAGGCTTTAAAGCATTGGATAAATAAGAAGGTTAACAATGTCAATAGACCTAATCCTCCTGTAGCAGCCATCACTAAGAAAATAAAATTATGAGCAGTTAAAGTATCTTTTCCCATTAATGTATATGGTAGTTTATCATGTGCATATTCAATATAGTAGCCTGGAGAACCTCCGGATATCGGCTTACTCTTGAATATTTCAATTGCACTTTTCCAAAGTTCAAACCTTAAATTAGAAACATCCCCGCTATCAGTGTCAGGGCGTTTTAAATCAACTTTATTGCTGCTAGTTGTTCCTGATGAATCAGATGTATCTTTTTTTACTTCTGTAATATGCGGAACATGTGCCCATGCATGAGCAGTTATATCTGTTACATAATACATCGCAATTATACTTAGCAATCCTACTACTAATGCAGTTAGCCATCTTTTTAAAGTATTAGTTTTAAGAAAACGACTACTATAACTTGTAAAGAAACTAAAAACAAAAGTTGTTATTAATAAACAAACTAATGTGGTGCGTGAACCCGATAAAGCAATAAACGAGAATTGAATAAAAATATTAATTACAAAAAATATTTTAAATAGAAGATTTAAATGCTTGTAAGTGACCAAATAATATATAGCAATAATGATGACGATTAATGATATAACCGCACCAAAATTTGGATCTGTATATACACCAAATAAACGGTTGCCTAACCACCCTAAACGAACTGGGTAATACTTATATTTTATTGGAATTTTTATGCCATATTGAATGACAAACCAGTATAATGATACTAAATTAGCTAAAAACCATACCAATGAAAGTATCCAGGTAAATACTTTGAAAAAAAAGTTACTACTATAGTCTTTGCCAAACTGATAAATCATAAAGAAAAAGATTAATTGCCACATGATTAACTTAATATTTTCGCTATATCCATATTTTAAATTCATTAAACTGCTTACTAGCATCGCGCCAATAAAAGCAATTAATAGCCAATCATATTTTTTTAGATTTTTTTCTCTAAATGCAATAATTGCATCTATAATGATCAAGACAACTCCCGCTATTCCAGCAGGCCAAAAAAGTAAAGTATCATATCTAGTAGGTAATAGTAAATACGGGCCTATTGCTCGTAACATTAAAATAAAACCAAAATAAATAAAATACCAACCTTTCACATATTTTAAAAATCTTTCATTCAACATTTTTCCTCCATCCACCTATTTCTCATAAATATTTCTTATCCTTTTTAGGATAAACTGTCCTTTCAATTCTAACAAAAAAATGCTAAACTAACAATGTATATTAATGAATTTCGAGAGGTGAAAGATGAAAAGAGTAATTACTTACGGTACCTTTGATTTGCTTCATTACGGGCATATCAATTTACTGAAACGAGCAAAACAATACGGAGACTATCTTATTGTTGCCCTTTCTACAGATGAATTCAATTGGAATGCGAAACAAAAAAAATGTTATTTTAGTTATGAAAAAAGAAAACAGTTACTTGAAGCTATTCGCTACGTTGATTTAGTTATTCCTGAAGAAAATTGGGAACAAAAAGTAAAAGATATAAAAGAATACCATGCAGATTATTTCGTGATGGGTGATGATTGGGCTGGACATTTTGATGAACTTGAACAACTAACAGATGCACAAGTGATTTATTTACCAAGAACACCTGAGATCTCTACAACTCAAATAAAGAACGAACTTAATTCTTTAAATAGTGATAAATAATATTTTTTAAACAATAAAAGAACAATATATCTGGATAAGACGTAAAAAAATGGCTCTATAATTTCTAGGACTGATAGAATTTTCTGTCGGTCCTAGATTTTTTGTAAAAAAAAACAGACATAAAAAAATTCCGATAGAATAGAGTCGTCTAAAACATCAATCTGAAAGGAAGTTTTTGATATCCATTTCTCATTCTATCAAAGAGCTCTTCACTATTAAAGATAAAAATATTGAAATTAATTCTTTTCATGAAACTTTTTATAAGGACAAGAAAGCCATCGTAATCGAAGGTCCATTAGTTCGCACTTTTAGACATTGTCTATTTTGTAAAGAATCTGCAAAGCAGATCGAGAAAAACGGCAAGAAGATTTCAATGATTATCTTAAATCGCAGTGGGAATAAACAAACCTATTTGCGTCTTAGAAAACAACATTACCACTGCCAATCATGCGGGAAATATTTTACTGCTCATACGTATCTTGTCGCTCCTTCATGTTTTATTTCGAAACAAGTTCATTACACGATATTAGAAGAGTTGACCGATCGTCAAGCATTAAAGACAATTGCGAAACGTTGTGATTTTCAGTAACGACAGTTCAACGGACATTATCTGCTCTATCGGCAACGCTGCGACAGAAGCTAGACTATTTACCTCATTGTTTACTATTCGACGAGTTTCGCTCTCTTTCAATTTTCCATGGGAAGTTCTCCTTTTCTTGTATGAATTGAGAGACAGGGAAGCTCTTTGACATTTTGTCCAGCCGGAGAAAAAAAAAGATTTGATTGCTTATTTCATGCGTTTTACAAGAAAAGCTCATATGGGGGTTCGATACATTGTCACAGATATGAATGCCCCTTATTTTTCATTAGTCAAAGAACCCTTCCCAAATGCACAAATCATCATTGATTGCTTTCACATTGGGCAACACTTGAACAAGTTTTTCGATCGTGTTCGAAAACGTGTGATGAAGCAGTTGAATCAAAAAGACACTTCACAAGCTAAGTGCTATCGACAATTGAAACCTTTGTATAAATTACTTCTATAATCAGATGACGAGTTGGATTATACAACATTCAAGAAATGGCAGAATTTTTAATGGCGCTATTTAACAGAAAGTGAAGTAGTTGATTGTCTACCCTCAATCTCTTATGAACTTAAAATGGCTTAGCAGTATTATCAAAAGCTGCTTAGCAATTATCACAAGAAACAGCTAGCTACTTCGAGAAATGACCAAAGAAGTTCCCTCGATACTTCACTATCTTAAAAAGCCTTTTTCATATCTGAAAAAGGCTTTTAACTAGCATTTTCGAAAAAGTATTTTAATACAAAATTAGAGAATCTTCGCACACATATCAAAACATTGAAACGATTTGCTTATGGATTTTGCAGTTTTACCAATATGCGCTTGTGGATTTTTCTAATCAACGGGTTAATAAGCTATGCATTAAAAGCTAGTAAATCTTACTAACTTTGTTGATCATAAATGACCTTATCAGCCCGATTTGACAAAGAACTACTTTTTTACAACATTATTTTATTTTCGAATAATCTTTCTTACTTCATTTCGTATATCTGGAAAAAGAAAATAAACAAACGGAAGATAAATAATGAAAATCATTATTGATTTAATTGCCATATCTAAAAATGAAGAAGAGAATAATTGTGGAAGAAAGTAATAGGCCGAAGTAGTCAAAGTAAGATTGACTATAAAAAATAAGATAACGTTCTTCCCAAAGAAATAGGATATTTTTATTTCTTTTCGTACAAAAAATACTCTAAAGAAAAAGACTAATAATTCTACTACCACGAGTACGATTGTAGCCGCTACAGCGCCATAAGTAGGCACAAAAGCTACATTTCCAATAATACTTACAATCGCACCAATGATCATTGGATAAGCATACTCCTTATCTTTTTCTATAGCAATTGCAAATTGGTTAGCAAAAACTCCACCAATTGGACTAACAACTATAATTAGACAAGAAATAAGCATGTTTATTGTCATCGGTTTGAAATTCTCCCCAAAAAACCATGGAACAAATTCTTTTGTATTGATAAACACCACACTAAAAAGAATTAATGCAATAATAATCGTGTAATCAAAAGATTTTTTTGTGTAAACTAAAATATTTTCTGATTTTCCCTCTGCCTGTGCTTTAGATATTTTAGGCAACATAACAATAGTAATTGATGTTAAGACTGCCAATATAATACGAGCAATTTTTTGAGACTGATCATAATAAGATAATGCTGTTGGATCCACAAAATACCCAACTATCGTTTTGTCTAAAGTTGTGTACACTTGCATAAACAACTGAGGAGTCAAAATAATAAAAGCTGGTTTCCACAACTGTTTAAAAACATTAGAGTTAAAGAGTGGTTTACCTACTTTTCCGTGGATACTCAACCAGAAAACTAAACTTCCTAAAAAGTTAGTAATTGAAGTAATGAACACATAAATCCACAAATCATCTTTAGTTGAAACAAAAAGGATTATTAACAATACCGATGATAATTTGATAACTGTATTTCTAATAACCACTTTCGAAAATTCTTCAATTCCTTGAAAAAACCAAGAAATATCTAATGTTAGCCCTGCAATAAATATCAATTGAATTAAGTATAAATTTTTATACTTTACATCAAAAAAATAAATATAGGCTATATAGAGAAAGGAAACACTCAAGCCTATTAAAAATTGAAGAAAGTAAATATTCCAGAATTGTAAAGATAGTGCTTTTTTATCTTTCCTTGATTTAGCGATATTTCGAATACGAAAAGGATTCATTCCCACAGCAATGACAGTCATTAAAAATTGTGATATTGAGAAAACATACCCATAAATCCCTAAACCAGTTGAACCTATTCTACGACTAAGTATAGGTATAGTAAGTAAGGGCAAAACAATCAAAAAGACTTGATATATCGCATTATAAAATATATCTTTTACTGTTTTTTTCACTTTATATCCCTCTCTAACAACTCAAGAACCTTTTCTGTACTTGCCCCTGTTTCATAATTTCCAATATAATCAAGTAACTCTTGAGAACTTTTCAAAAGCTTTTCTTGTTGGTTTTTAAAAACATCAACAAGGCCATAACTATCTTGTACGCTTATAATTGGTAACTCACTTAACTGTATATAAAAACCTCTTTCTAAGCTGTATTCTTTTTCATCATAGTTAAAAAGAATAATTGGTTTTTTTGTTAGCGCAAAATCGAAAAAAATAGATGAATAATCTGTGATTAAAACATCTATCTCTTCAAAAAGCATTTCAAGAGGAATCCCATCATTAATTAAAGTAATTTGATGTTTTTTCATATATTCTATACTTTTAGAATCAGTTGCTAATTTACTATGAACATTAGGATGAAATTTAGTCATTAAATTTAATTCTTGTTGTTGCTTTTTAAAAAATTCACGTAAGTTATCCACACCTAACCATTCTAGTTGCGTAATTCCGTTGTCCTCAATATTATTTCGAAAAGTTGGAGCAAATAAGACATTGATTTGTTTCTTTTTCAAGTCAAACACTTGCTCTTTACTAGAGGCTAATTCATCGTTTCTAGGAGTTCCTACTTCTAATATTTTAGAAGGAACGATATTGAATGCTGAAACATACTTCTCAGAACTATAGCGATTACCAGATAATAAATATGTAATTGACTCACTATCTTTTTTCGCATAGCTTAGGTAACGTTTAGGTAACTTATCTTTTGCATCAAATTCAATTTTTTTTAAAGGCGTACCGTGCCATGTTTGAAAATAAAATTGTTTTTTCCTTTTTGCATACTTAATCGTTTTCCGACTATCGTCTATCCAATACTTAGCTGTATACAAATAAAAGGCAGCTAAAAAAGAATCGGAATCAATTCTTTTAATATAATCTGGTAAATCAGTTATAATCGCTTCTTTTTTAATTAACCAAATAATTCTGTAATTCAATTTTTTTTCATGAATTTTCTCTGAAATAACTCTTGGATTTCCAGAATAATTACGCCCGCCAAAACTTGAAAATACAATTAAATTTTTTTGAATAGGTAATATTTTAATAAAAACCGGGAAAATATTCCTTGAAAAAAATTTTTTTATATTCTTCATCTCTTACCTCACAGATTCTATCTTAATCAAAAATTTACTTGCTATCTTACTACTTGACATATAGTAAGGCAAGTTTTTATTTATTAATAAAAACTTTACTAATTTTTTTAATTTTGGTGAAAAGTCGGGATCAATTTTCACTTCTTTTTCAAAGCGTTGTAAAATATTTATAGAACGTAAATAATCTTCTTTATTGGTATAGTTATTTTTAATCATTGTCATCATCATCCTTATTGCTTCATAGACATAGCGAGTTCTAACATTAATTGATAATTCCGGATAAAACTTATCTATGAATACTAGTATATCTTCATGGACTTCAAAAGAATCAAAAATTCTAGGATTGAAGCTTCCTCTCAGTATACTTTTAGGGCTTTGGTAATAGTGATATTTAGCAGATGAATTGACAGCAACTTTTTCGGAATGATCGATCAACAAATAAGTAGTAGCCTTATCTTCCATTAATTTACCCAGTGGGAATCTTATATTATCAAATAAATTTCTATTGAATAATTTATTATTTGCAGAATAGCCAATTTTATTATTTATAAATAAGTTTTTCATTGCTTGTTCTCTATCAAATATTTCCCATTTTCTCTCAGCAATTGTATGTTCTTTTAGTTGTTCTAAACTTGAAATCTTTTTTATTTTTAGCACCGAGATATCTGCTCCATAAGTTTGCGTACCAAAATATAGTAACTCAAGATAGTCTGGTTCTATCCAATCATCGCTGTCAATAAAGCACACAAAATCTCCTGTTGCAGAATCAAGACCAGAATTCCTAGCCGCACTTAAACCACCATTCACTTGATGTATCACTTTTAATCGCATATCTTTCTTTTTATATTCTTCTGCAATTTCCCCACTTCGATCCGGGGAACCATCATCGACTACTATTATTTCAATATTTGAATGTGTCTGATTGGAAATAGATTCTAAGCAGTTTTCTAAATAGTTTTCTACGTTATATGCGGGTACTATAACACTAATTTTATGCACTCTCTTCACTTCCTAAAAATCATCTTTTTTATTTTTACAAATGTATCATTACCAGTAACAATTTTAGTCTTCCGAAGTTAATAAACATAAAAAATAACATATCGAAAAAAACTTTATTTTTTTAGAACTTTTTTATATAAAATAAAATAAGTTTTAGGATTAATTAAGTATAAAAATAAAGCTAATTTTTTAGCAATTGATATCTCATTGTTACTTCTTATTTTTGAATATATACTTTTTATTTCTCTTTTAGACTGATTATAATATTTTTGTTTTTCTTTCTGATTTTGATTTTTGCCAGTAATTTTAAACCCTGTTGAAAGATATCCGTCTACTAACCGAGCATTGGCCAAATTAATAAGTCGAGGATAATCTTTCTTTACTTCATCAACTAATATTTTTCTTTGCAAAATATTATCATACTGTTTTGAATTAAAAGACTGATAAACGATGCTATCGTTATTTTGATAATAAAAAATACCTGAAAATGGCAAAATATCAATTTTACCAGCCGCCCTAAAAGCTTCATACATAGGAACCATATCCTCATATAATTTATTTTCTGGAAAAACTATATGATTGAATAATTCCCTTTTAAAAAATTTATTCCATACGTAAAAGTCCACTGCCTTACTTCTAAACATTTGCTCAATTGCTTCTTCACTTGAACAACCAATCTTCTTTTCGGGAACAAATAAATTTGCATTTTCTATATTTTTTCCTTTACTTAATCCAAAAGCAATGATATCGGGGTGATTCCTATGGTAGTCTTTCAAAACATTATTAAAACAATCAGGTAAAAAATAATCGTCACTATCTAAAAATCCTACCAAATTTCCAGTTGCTTCTTTTATCCCATAGTTCCTAGCAACTGATGGACCAGCGTTTTCCAAGTGATAACATGCTACTTTACTCTCTAGATTGGCAATTTCGTCACCAATGTCACTACTACCATCTGTAGATCCATCATCAATTAACAAGATTTCAATATTGGGATAACCTTGCGTTAAGACGCTGTCTACAGCTCTTATTAAAGTATTCTTTGCATTGTAAAAAGGTATGATTATAGAAAGTTTAGTTTGTTTTTCTAAGTTTTGATTCATATACTTTTCCCCTAATTTTATTCGGTAATAAACTAATTACAAGATGTCCGCAAATAACTATCAGAAAATCTTTTAGTGATCCTAGACCATCTTTCCATACGCGATATCGGCCTTTAATTCCTGGTAAAAGATATTTACTTCCTCCACGTCTAGCATACATGTCAGCACCTGCTCTAGCATGTACTAGAATCTCTTGGATATTATATCCTTTATATCCCGCCTTCAATAGTCTTACCCACAAATAATAATCTTCAAATCCAATTAATGGGCGATAGTTTCCCACTTCTAAAATAGCATTTTTATCAAACATGACTGTCATATGATTAAAAGGGTTTCTTCTTTTCGAAAACACACGGATTTCATCATTATACTCAGGTACAATCCTTCTTCCGATAACATTGCTAAGTGTGCCAGTAAATTCTTCAATATTACTCCCAACAATCGCTATTTCTGGATATTCTTGGAAGATCTCTAATTGTTTTTCCAATCTGTGTGGTTCCATGATGTCATCTGTATCCATTCTGGCCACTAAGCGATTTTTAGTATGTTCTAATCCAGTTGCTAAAGCAATCCCCAATCCTTGATTTTTTTCTAATTTTACAACTGTAAACAAGTGAGGAACTTTTTGCTGGAAATAAGTGACAACTGCCTGAAGCTTCTCATTTATAGGGCCATCATAAACCAATACGATTTCTGCCGGCATCACCGTTTGCTCAAAGATACTAGCTAATGCTTCCTTTAAATATTCCGGCTTTTCTTTATCATACAAAGAAAGCAGTATACTTATATTTTTATTTTCCAATGTTCTCTCCTACTTCTTTGCTCAAAATTTTTCCAATCTAACGATACGTTTTTTCTTTTGGAAATGCACTTTCTGCTAATGAACTGATATTTTCATCTTCATCTAGTCCTTGTGAGGACATCTTATCAAATAAGATTTTGATTGTTTGAAGTAAAATCTTCAAATCTAATAGTAAGGAATACTTTTTGATATACAACAAATCAAAACGTAGTTTACTATTATAATCTGATACATATTTTCCGTATACTTGTGCATATCCGGTAATCCCTGCACGTACATTGTGTCTTAAATAATAATAAGGATTTTCTTCATTGAACTGATCAACGAAAAATGGTCTTTCTGGACGTGGTCCGACAATCGACATATCGCCTTTCAATACATTAAAGATTTGAGGTAATTCGTCAAAACGTACGGCACGGATAAATTTGCCTACTGGTGTCACACGTGCATCATTGCTCTTTGCCAAGACTGGTCCTGATTTTGCTTCAGCTGTTGCACTCATGGAACGAAATTTATAGATTGAAAATTCCTTTTGATTTTTCGTAATACGTACTTGTTTATAAATAATTGGTCCAGGTGAAGTTGTTTTTACCAAAATCGCTGTGATTAGCATAAAAGGTGAAGCGAGGATCAATAAAATAAGCGAAACGATGATATCAAAGAGACGTTTGAATAATTCATATTCCGGCTGAATTTTGAAACCGGAAGCTTCAATGATACTTTCATCTTCGAAATTCATGATGTTCGGATTGATCATCGTTAAATTTTCAAAAGTTGTATTTAAAAACAGCTTCTTCTCTTTTTTAGTCACTAATTGATAAATATTGATTTTTTCATCTTCTGGGATTTTTGAAGCTAGGTAGACAATATCGATGTCATCAATCAATTTTTTTGTGTTTTCATAATAATTGTCGATCACTACTGCTTCAACCTTATGTTTGTTGTTTTTCTTAGATTGAAAGTTTTGGATCGCTGGTGCGACATCTTTCTCCAAACCTACGATAAGTACTTTCTTATCACGACTGACTCTTAAGTATAGTTTATAAACGACTATCCGATAAACGCTAAGTAATATCGTGCCAAGTATAAACGAGAGCACGATGACGCCACGCGGAAATGCAAACCAACGTCCAGCAAAAGTAACCACCATGATCCCCAATGCTATCAGCACCTGTCCAATAACAGTAATGAAGACGATATCACTGATCATTCGGTTATAGAATACATAAGCTCCTAACAAAATATTCAACGCAATAAAGATAATGGAAATAAAAACTGCTGAATGCTGAAAGGTCTCTAAGTTTCTTGCTGGGACTTCTCCTTGGAACTTCAGCAAAAAGCTAAGATAGATCGACACATTCAATACAAGTACATCCATGATGATAATGAATATCCTGCGTGCCGCATTCCACTCCCCATTTTTATTCATATATACACTCCTAACCATAAAATAATGCCTCTATCATCTTACCATAGCAAAGTTTAAAAACCTAGTGAATAACCAAATTGTAAAATAAATTAAAAGAAAAATTCTTGTCTTTTAATAAGAATTGTTGTAGATACCTATACAATATTGCATAAGTAAAAAACTATTTCACCATCTATTTAGATGACGAAACAGTTTTTTATTTTTAGTCAGGTCTCAACGAAAAATCGCCGATTCCTTCTTTAGTTAGATTATCGTTATAAAATGGGTCATGAGCAATATAAGAAGGCCACTTATCTTGCATTTTTTTGATTTCCCCAGCAAAACGTCTTTGTTTTTCTGGTGTATCTTCATAACCTCTTGATTTAGATTCGAAATGGTACAATTCTGCTTGATGTGCATAGACATTGTAACGACCCAGTTCATAAACTTTCAAGCACAAGTCAACATCGTTGAATGCTACTTCTAATGTTTCATCAAATCCATTGACAGCATTGAAGTCAGCTGCCTTGACCATCATACAAGCTGCAGTGACAGCTAAGTAATTGACATCAATGACCAATCGGCCGAAATAACCACAATGTGTTCGATCATAGTTATTCAATGCATGCCCTGCAACACCACCGATTCCTAATAATACTCCTGCATGCTGCGTTGTATCATCTGGATAAAACAGTTTTGCTCCTACACAGCCGATTCGATCAAACTGTGCATAAGAAACCATCGCCGTCATCCAATCTGGCTCAATCACTTCTGTATCGTTATTCAAGAATAAAAAGTATTTGCCGTTTGCTTTTTCTGCTGCTAAATTGTTGATTCGAGAATAATTGAATGGAATGTCAATCAATTCTACGATAAAGCGGTCTTTCAGCTGATGCTTGTATTCTGCAAATAATTCTTGCATTTTTGGATCTGTACTTCCATTATCCGCAATAATGATTTCATAATTTGAATAAGATGTTTTTTCGATGATCGAATCTACACAAGTTTTTAGATCTTCATAGCCATTCTTCGTTGGAATGATCACACTGACCAAATCCTCTTGCAAGACGTCATAAGTAATCTCATAAAATCCAGAAATTCTGCCAGGACGTACGCTTCCTTTGATGTTCCTTCTAGACAGGGCATCTGTCAATGCTTTCACTCCGGAATCATAGATATAACTTTTGGCTTCACCATTACTTGCCGTTGATCCTGGGATCGTCCGCCAATGATACAAGACTCGGTCAATGTGGTAAATATGATCTGCAGGGATTTGTTCTGTCACACGAAGGACCAAATCATAATCTTGAGAACCTTCATAGCCTTTACGGAAACCGCCAAGTTCTTTAACAATGCTTGTTCGATATACGCCTAAGTGAGAGATATAATTATTTCCCATCAATGTATCAGGAGACCAGTCTGCTTTGAAGTGCGGATCAAAGCGATTGCCGTCTGCATCGATTTTATCTTCGTCACTGTAGATCAAATCCAGTTCTGGATGTACGTTTAGCACTTTTGCCACTTCATATAATGCAAATGGCGGTAATTCATCATCATTATCTAAGAGTGCTATAAACTCTCCTTCTGCCATTTCCAATGCAGAATTAGTTGCCAGACTGATGTGTCCATTTTCTTGTCGGAAAACGACTTTGATTCTATCATCTTTTGCTTGATAGGATTCCAGACACTTTCGGATAGCTGGATCAGTAGAAGCATCATCACTGATACATAGTTCCCAATGATCATACGTTTGATCCAGTACCGAATCAATGCATTTTTCGAGCCATTTGATTTCAACGTTATAGACAGGCATAAGTATGGAAATCAATGGGCGGTAGGCAAATCCTTGTACTTCTTTCCTTTGCTCTTTCAGATCAGGTTTCTCATGACGACTGATCCATTCTGCATAGTCGATCGATCCTGGCTTCAATTCCAATTTGACTCGGCGGATTGCTTTTTTTACGCCATGAGTCCTTGCATAATTTATCCCTTTTTTCAGTAATCTTTTTTTTCTTTCCCATGAAGATTCAATGCCGTCATCATAAGGGTATTTACCGTTTAATTTCACAGCTATGCCATTTTGATGTCTCGCTGTTTGGAAGTCTAAGATTGCTTTTCCTCTCATTTTCCCCGATAAACGTACCTTAAAACCGCTTTGGGTCTTAACATCAAGATTATATAAATGATTGATATCCAATCTTACGACATGTGTCGCTTCAGCAATCACATTTTCTTTTTCTACCTTTATCGTAGGGATTTCTTTGATCACTTCATCAATTGCCCAGCCCACAATAAGCAAATCGCCAGTGGCCCGTTCACGAGTGATTTGATCGATAAATACGGCAATTTCTTTTTTTTGCACGATTCGTTTACTCCTTATCTTTATAAGTTAATCATTATTTACATTTCAATGATCCATGATTGGCCATTTTGAGCTACTGCTTCCACTAAGAATGAACGTTCTTGCTCGCAAAGGATTCGTAACTCAAATCCCGCTTCTGTTCCTTTTGCGAGCTGTTCTGCTTGATTGACTTCTTCTCGTGAAACAGGAATTGCTTCGAAAAATGGCGATTGGTCAGCTGATAACTTATAGGACAATGGCTGGCGATCCGAATTAGCGATCCCCCATCCGATGATTTTTAATATTTTTGTTTCTGCATCCCAGATTTTCTCGTCAATACATATAGAAAGCTCTTTTTCTTGGATTTTTTTCGATGTTTCTTTCTTACGTTGTCCTAGTCTATGTTTGATTGTCCATTCATCACTTTCCAACAATGTGCAATAGCGATTTGTGGTTGTTTTTAACGTATGGACTAGTCTTGTATTTTCCTCAAGAAGATGATGATTTTCTCTTTCTAATTCATCATTTTTCTCAGAAAGCTGCTTTGTGACTTCAGCCATGGGACGAATCGTTTCCAACAATTCTTTCATTGTTGGTGTCAATTCCCCGATAAAGCGATAGTGACAATGGATAGTCACTTCTTTCCCAGAAATATCCGTTAGAACGAACTCTGGTAATTCTTTCCCATCAAACAAATAACAATCATTTACTGTTTTGACTACGGCATTCGAATCGATAAATGTGAGTTTTTCTCCAGCAGCTTCTGCGCTGAATTCGATAAAGCTAGGTTGTTGCGCGAAGCGAAACACCATTCTTTCCGTTGTTTCTGATACGGGGAAACTTAGTGTCTCATTTTCCCCTGTGAAATTATTGAATGGTATTTGTTGGATTGTTTCATCTTGTTTCGTTTGCTGGGTTACTTCTAACACTTTTACATAATTAGAATTTTGTGGCTGTGCAATGGAACTTTGTGCTACTGGATGTTTCATCAATGAGAAAAAGTATTGGTAGACTTCACCAAATGGTCGCATTTTGAAATCATAGCGTACAGCTTCCGGCAATTCTTCATAAGTTGATTTTAATTCTGTATCACCTACAGCTAAGTACAAATAATCTTCAATATTAATGAATAATCCCGCTTTTTCAAAAACTTTTTGGAAGCCATCATGAGTATAAAAAGAATTATGGGTTTCATCTAGGAGACCATAAGAAGCCCACGGCAATTGGTTATTGAACAAATCGATCATGACAGAATTATGCGCCAAGTTAGGGAATGTAATCAGGATCTCTCCTTCTTCATTCAAAAATTCTCTGACTTTCTTCAATGTTTTTCCAGGATCTACCAAATGTTCTAAAACATCGGCAAACAAGACGTAATCAAATGTCTGTCCAGCATAATAGTTTGCCCACTCAAAACTTTCGATATCACCATAAAATCCATCTTGAGCAAATTCGCTGACAAAATCGAACAATTCCTTATCTAACTCAACAATGCTCACTTCACATTGTTTTGCACCGATTAAATGTTTCGTTAATCGGCCGTTTCCGGGACCAAACTCTAAAACTTTACTTCCTGGTTTGATCTGTGCGGCAATTTTTCCCACACTGCTTTGTTCATCTAGGTCCATTTCAAAATCATATTTCATTGCTATGAGTCCCTTCTTCCCATTTATGGTCTAAGACCACGATGCCTTCTCCGATATAAGAACCGCTGACAAACAAATTCATGTACTTTGTCTTATATACCAAAGGAACCGTTGCATTTTCTTCAAAGACCGCAACGTCAAAATAATATTCACCAGCTAACAAACCTAACTTTTCATACTCCAGATAAAAGATATTCTCTCCTTTTTTCCAAGGAATCTTGATACCATCTAGTAGAGTATTGAGTCCGCACACATAAAAATTGTCGACTGTTCGTAGCGCAATTCCTAAAACCGGATTTTTGATTGTATCATCTTTTACTTCATAAGTTACTTTAACGTATAGTTTTTCTCCTTGTTCCAGCATATCCACCGGATTTTTGTCTTTATCCAACAATTCCGCTTTCGTCACGTCGACGATATCTGGAGCGGCGAACCGTTCTACTTGGTTTTTATTCCGATCCACTGTTTTAACTGATTTTTTCTTTAAAAAGTTTTCATAATTCGTCGTTACTTCCATCGTATCGCCATATTCGACGACTTCTCCGTTTTTCAACCAATAGGAACGATCACAAAAACGGCGAATCGAACTGATATCATGAGAAACGAATAAAATCGTCTTTCCCGAGTTCTTGATTTCTGTAAATTTTTCCATACATTTTAGTTGAAATTCAAGGTCTCCTACTGCCAATGCTTCATCTACAATCAAAATATCAGGATTCACATTGATTGCTACAGCAAAAGCTAGACGAACGAACATCCCACTTGAATAAGTTTTTACAGGTTGATAAATATGGTCGCCGATGTCAGCAAATTCAATGATATCATCGACCATTTCATCGACTTCTTCTCTTGAAAAGCCTAGTACCATCCCATTTAAATAGATATTTTCATAGCCAGAATACTCAGGATTAAATCCTGAACCTAGTTCTAGCAAAGCAGAGATTTTCCCTTCGATTTCCATCGTACCGGATGTTGGTGTCAGTACCCCTGTAATGATTTTCAACATCGTAGATTTTCCGGATCCGTTTTCTCCAACGAAACCGATCATCTCACCTTTTTTTATTTCTACATTCACGTTTTTCAACGCATAAAACACATCATGATAGGATTTCTTAAAAGGATTAAGAGCTTCACGAAATCGATCCGACGGTTTTGCGTACATATTATAAGATTTTGTGATATCTTTTAGTCTAATTGCATATTCTGTCATAGCTATTCTCCTTACAGCACATCTGAAAAATGTGGTTTCAATCTACGGAACACTGCAGAGCCGATTACGAACATTACTAATGTGAACACCCAGAAATACAAAGTATATGTTCCATGCTCCCAGAACCAAGCTTCACTTAAAAACGACTCACGATAGCCTTGAACAACATAGTACAGCGGATTTAATTTCAATATGCTTACAAGACCTGAGTCAAACTGGTTCGGGCTCCATAATATCGGCAACGTCCACATGATCAACTGCAAGACGATCGTAATCAATTGCATGATGTCTGGTAAAAATGGTTGGATGGATGCTGTCAGCCAAGTCAATCCTGTCAAGAAAGCACACATGCAAAATAGATAGTAAATCAGCTGTAAAGACATGGCTGAAGGATATATACCATTTATAAGCGCAACAGCTATGCCAATCAGAATGAAAAATAAATGGGTGTACAAATTGGATAGGATTTTCGTCGTGGGCAAGATACGAATATTGAATACGACTTTCTTTACTAAATAAGTATATTCCCGAAAAACAACCGTAGTTGATGCAAAGGCATCAGAGAAGAAGAACCAAGGAATCATCCCGGTAACTAAATATACGATAAATGGGTATTTTGCATCGATCATTTGTGCTTTCAATCCAACGCCAAATACCAGCCAATAAATCAATACAGTAAATAACGGATTGATAAACGCCCATAAGATCCCTAAAAACGATCCTGCATATCTTGATTTGAAGTCATTGATCGAAAACTGTAGCAGTAATTTTCTGTTCTGATAAATGTCCTTCATAAATAAATACAAATCTTTAAACATTTGTGTTCCTCCAAGCGATTTCAGTGAATTACAGTCAAGTGCCATTTTACCATATTTTTGGTACCTAGCTGCGTTCTTATTTATTTCTTAATTTTCTATGATACAAGATTTTCTCTAACGTTTCTATTTTACAGAAGATGCTAGACAATTGCAATAAACCAAAAAAGGCTGCGACGGTTGTCACAGCCTCTCTCGTATTTTGCGCCTATCAATGATAGCGTTGGATCCTAGAAGAATGAGCGCTATCTGGTTGTTCCTCATAACTTGGATCTCCAGCATTCATGTCGTCATATGGCTCTTCTATGTCATAGTATTCTTCCATAACTTTCGTTTCGTCATAGCGATGAACGGACATAGCCAATAGGATATAAATAATCGGAACCCATGGGTATGAAGTCAATGTATCTTCCATAAATGACTGCATCATCACCGCAAAAAAGGCCCAGATAAAAGTCATCTGCCCGTTGGATAAATCTGCTTTCAACGTTAAGCGACCAATAAAAAGGATAAGCAGCAAAGCAGCAATTCCAAACCCTATTAACCCATAGATATTCAAAATAGAATTATAACTATTGTGGTTTCCTAAAAATTGGTTTCCTCGTTGGAAGATGAATGTTTTCATCCCTAGTAAAACTTGCTCAGATTTTTCTCCTAGCGTCTGATAGAATTTATGCCAAATATCTTCTCGACCGGTAAACAAATTGACTTTTTCGGAAACAGCGGCTAGATAAGAAATCGGTAAAGCCAAAAGAATCGTAGCCGTATAGGCAATAAACGGTGCACGAATGACACGCATCAATGATTTAGGTAAAAGATCCAATATCGCAAAAACAATCAATGCAACTAATGCGCCTCTTGATTGGCAGACCCAAATACCTAAAAAGGCTGCAACGACTGCTATCCCACCGATGATACGAACATACCACCGTTCAAAAGAACTGGCAAATCCGCTGATCAATAAAGCAAGAGTCATCAAAGAACTTCCGATTGTATTCGTATTGATCCAAATATCAGAAAGCGAATTTCCTGGAGCCCAGATGCTTTGTCCTTCTGGTACTTGGATCTCTGTAAATACACGATATAACGTGATTCCGAGGAAGACCGTAAAGACAAGCAGATAAATCCCGCGATCCCATTTTGTCCACTCAATCCATTTAATTACTAAACAAAATAAAATAATCAAAGGAAACAGTAAATCTCCAAATAAAGACTCATTTCTTATTTCCCGAAAGTAAGAAAAGAAAATGAAAAGTGCAAGCGCAACACCTAGATAAAGAAAATCGACGCCTTTTGCTTTATAAACATTTAAAATGAGCAAAATAGCCACACTAAAAGTGATAAGTAGCGAACTGTTGTTATATATAAACAAAGTGGCTGGGAAGCTTAATCCTGCTGTCCAAACAGAAAAGACCAGCGTCAGCAGCAAAAGCAAGAAACCAGCACTCATTTTGTTGACAAATTTTTGTACGATTGCTTGAATTATCTCCACTCTCCTTTCTAATAATACTTCAGGGTTATTCTCAGCTAGCCCATTACTGTAAGACTAGCTGATTTTCCTGAGTTTGTGTTTGTGGTACATCTGGATAATCCGGATATTCTACTTTAAAAATCATATAACCATCTTTATCCGGTCCATATAGTTGTGTGAATTGAGCTTCATATAACTGATTGTAATCAGTTAACGGTCGCTTACTGATTACATAGTTGATCCCTAACTTTTCTGCGTCTTCAAAATTCAACGTGACCGAGAACATATCTGGACGATCTAAAATGAACTTTGTATCTTCCTTAGCGATAAAAGCTCTTGTGTGAGCATACCGATTATAATACTTCTCATATTCTTCTTTTGGATCGATTTTCTTCCATGCAGCCATATCTGGATAAAAGCGGACTGTATTGAAAGATTTCACACCCAAAGTTGGGGTGAAATTATACAGTTCATCTTCAGTCAACCAGACTTTGCCAGGGTCTTGTTGATCGATTTTTCGGATTTCTTTTGCCAGTGTTTTTTCAAAAATCGCTCCAGTACCTTCTACGACTGGATTGACAAAGAAACCAGATGCGATGATCACGGCGGCAAAAGCAAGATAAAACAAGCGTCTCCAGCCAAATAATGCAAAAGCTAAAATCACTGTTCCCAACACAACGACTGCGATGGTTTCGAAATCTGAAAAATAATTATCCATCTTCGAATGAGTAATTGCATAGAAATAAGACCATGCGTTTACTGCCATTAAAATGAATTTATACCAAATAGGAATAACATCTTCTCTCCAAATATAAGCGATGAACCAAATTGATAATAGGCAAGCCGCAAAACTAAAAGTAAGGATGGCTCTTAAAGGAGGAACATAAGACAGCAGAGTAATTTCTGCTAGCCATTTTGGCAATCCAACGGTAATCCAAAAGATAGAAAACAGACAAAAAATCATCAAAATACGTCCCAATAACTTTTGTTCACTATCTTTTTTGCCAAATAACACAAATGGACTGGCTAGGAATACAGTTGGAAAGAAGTGATAGAACAAAGCCACTTCAGAGTTATTCGAATAGTTGATGTCTTCAAAAGGAATTTTCCAGTTTGTCAGGAAAGAAAAAAATTCGCCAATCGTCCACTTTCCACCGGTACTGACTCGTTTTCCTGGATATAAGGTATTCAAAGAAGCTAACAATGCGTCTTTTGACGTCAGCCAGAAATGAACCATGACTCCGCCAATAAATAAAACTGCCCCTCCAATCAACACTACATCCAACAGATCCCAAGAAATTTTCTTGCTGTAGTAAATAAGCAAGCCAACAAAATAAAAAATCAGCAAGTACGCCAGCATCACTTGATGGGCTGGGTAAATCACTAAAATAAACCCAATACCGAAAATAACCACCAAAAGCATCATCAACGTTCGCAGCCATTTTTTATCATGATTGTAGAAATAATGATAAAAAGCAGTCATCAGTCCCAAAGTAAAGAAAATCAAATCGCCCACATGCTGCATGAACCACCACTGGACTGCGGGAGAAAATGTCAGCGCAAATGCGCCAATCAGCGATAATGCTTTTTTTCTCTTCGTTAATATCATCAGTACTTCGAATCCAAGCAAGACCATGACGACTAATTTCATCGCCCAATAAAAGGAAAGGCCTCGATCTCTTCCGAGGAAAAAGAATCCCCAGTTGAATGGTTTTCCGATAACCGTAATATCCTTTACAGGAGAATTATACGCAATGATCATGTTTTGTCCGTTCAATGAATAATCTTCGTTCACCAACGGAAAGTCCTCTTCAGCTTGTGAGAGGTAAAAAGGTGTCTGCACCAGCCATTCATCTGACCGCACTTCCCGATTCTGTCCAAAAATCACATCAGTTTTTTTCCCATCGTCTCTTTGCGACACATATTTATCCCAAACACCAAGTGAACTTCCGTTTAAATTAAAAGTAACAATGACCACGATGACTAAAACACCAATAAGGTATCGGAGTTTTAGAAACAGGTCAAGCACCAAATTCGAATCTGCCTGATTCGCTTTTGGTTTTTCTTTTCGTCGTGCACTTCTTGTTTGTTTTTCCATATCATGCTCCAAATTCTATTTGATAAAAAGGAAATTACTTATTCATTTTTTTGGCAGCTTCCAGCATTTGCGCAAGTGCTTCTTGCCAAGTTGGTATGGCAAATCCTAACGCTTCTGTCTTTTTCAGGCTCATGACTGAATACTGCGGACGCGTTGCTTTTTGTGGAAATTCTTCCGATGTAACAGGCGCTACTTCCACATCTGTATCTTTCAATATTTCTTTGGCAAATTCATACCAAGAACAGCTATTTTCGTTCGACAAATGATAAATACCGAATGGTGCTTTTTCTTCGATAACATATACCATAAATTCTGCCAAAGTACGTGTCCAAGTTGGCCGCCCGAACTGGTCATTTACTACAGTCAGTTTGTCGCGGGTTTCCGCTAGGCGTTGCATCGTGAAGACGAAATTGTGTCCATAAATCCCGAAAACCCAAGAAGTTCGTATGATATAATAGTCTTCTAAAATCTCTTCTACTGCTTTTTCGCCTAATAATTTCGTACGACCATATTCATTTAGTGGATTTGTTTGGTCATCTACTTCGTACTCTACATTTTTGTTTTTTCCATCGAAGACATAGTCTGTACTGATATAGACGAATTGAGCATTCACAGCTTTTGCTGCAAGCGCTACATTTCTTGTGCCATCGACATTGATTTTCTCATCTAATTCTTTTGCTTCTTCTTCTGCTTTATCTACTGCTGTGTAAGCTGCGCAATGGAAAATAACATCCGGTTTTAATTCTGTAATATAAGCCATTGTTTTCTCAGCATCTGTGATATCCAAGTCTTTTGCATCTGTTGAAACATATGGCAGATTTTTTTCATCTAATAAATGGCGCAATTCTGTACCTAATTGTCCATTTCCTCCAGTTAATAAAAACATATGGTTATCCGCTCCTTGATTTTTATTTTAAAAAAGAGACAGGCGAGCGCCTGCCTCACATGTGTTTTTCCATTAATACAGTGAAATTTTCTCTGTATTATTGTCCATTTTTGGCATATGCTGCTTCAACGGCCTCTTTTTCTTTTTTCCACCAGTCTTCATGTTCTTCGTACCATTTGATCGTGTCAGCCAACCCATCACGGAAGTTCGTAAACTCAGGCTGCCAACCTAGCTCTTCTCGCAATTTTGTCGAATCGATTGCATAACGCAAATCGTGCCCTGCACGGTCGTTTACATGGTCGTATGCGTCTTTTGGTTGACCCATCATTTCTAAGATCAATTCCATCACGGTCTTATTATCTTCTTCGCCGTCCGCACCGATCAGGTAGGTTTCGCCAATTCTGCCTTTTGTCAAAATCAACCACACTGCTGAAGAATGATCATTTGTATGGATCCAGTCACGAACATTTTTCCCTTCACCATATAATTTTGGACGAATACCGCTTAAAATGTTCGTTACTTGGCGAGGTATAAATTTTTCAATATGCTGGTAAGGACCATAGTTGTTTGAACAATTTGAAATAGTTGCACGTAAGCCAAAAGAGCGTACCCACGCTTTTACTAACAGATCTGAACCAGCTTTTGTAGAAGAATATGGGCTTGAAGGATTATATGGTGTTTCGGCAGTGAATTTTTCTCCTTCGCCTTCTCCATGTCCCGGTAGGTCTTCACGTAATGGAAGATCTCCGTAAACCTCGTCAGTAGATACGTGATGATAGCGTATATCATACTTGCGGCAAGCTTCTAAAAGTGTATACGTACCAATGATATTCGTTTGTACAAATGGGAAAGGATCTTTTAATGAATTATCGTTATGGGATTCTGCCGCGTAATGAACAACTGCGTCCGCTTCTTTTACTAGACGGTCCACTAATTCTGCATCTGCAACATCTCCTACGACCAATTCTACGCGATCGCTAGGAAGTCCAGCCAAGTTCTCTTTGTTTCCTGCATAAGTCAGTTTATCCAAAACAGTGACATGCACTTCTGGATGATTGTTTACCACGTAATGAACGAAATTAGAGCCGATGAATCCGGCACCTCCGGTAACAATGATGTTTTTCATAAGAAAATTTCTCCTTAATTCTTAGATTTCTCCGTAAACAAATGGATTTTCTGCTTCAAATTCTTTTAATGTCGGATGACGGTGATCTTTTTCCGACATAATCGCTCTTGATGGATCAATTGGCCAATCAATCGCTAAATCTGGATCATCAAATGCGATGCCTCCATCTGCTTCTGCATTATAGTAATTATCACACTTGTAAAGGAAGTTCACGTTTGGTGTCAAAGTAACGAATCCATGTGCATATCCTTTAGGTACAAGCAACTGACGATGATTATGTTCAGATAAGATAAATCCGTCCCATTGACCATAAGTCGGGCTGCCTTTGCGGATGTCCACTACTACGTCTAAAACTGCTCCAGTAACCACACGAATCAATTTTGTCTGTGCAGCTTCTCCCTTTTGGAAATGAAGCCCGCGAAGAACACCAGCTTCAGCAGATAACGAATGATTGTCTTGAACAAAGTCATAATCTAATCCATGTTCTGCAAATTTTGCTTTTGAATAGCTTTCTGTAAAAAAACCGCGATGGTCGCCAAAGACATCCATTTCCACGATTTTTACATCTGTTAATTTTGTATCTGTTACTTTCATCTGTAGGAACTCCTTATTCAGCGGCCAAATTCAATAAATATTGACCGTATTGATTTTTTTTCAAAGGCTGTGCAAGGGCTAGCAGTTGTTCTTTATCAATGTAGCCCATACGGTAAGCAATTTCTTCCAAACAAGCCACTTTTAAGTTCTGACGTTTTTCAATCGTTTCGATAAAGGTAGATGCTTCAAGCAATGATTCATGTGTTCCTGTATCAAGCCAAGCAAATCCGCGTCCCATAAGTTCTACAGATAATTTTCCTTTATCCAAATATGCTTTATTGACATCTGTGATTTCTAGTTCTCCACGTTCTGACGGTTTGATTCCTTTAGCAATAGAAATCACCTCATTGTCATAAAAATAAAGGCCAGTTACTGCGTAATTTGATTTTGGCTGAGCAGGCTTTTCTTCAATCGACAAAGCTTGCATGTTCTCATCAAATTCTACTACACCAAAGCGTTCTGGATCATTGACATGATAGCCAAATACTGTCGCGCCTGTATCTTTTGAAGCTGCTCGTTGCAACATTTTAGACAGACCGCCACCATAGTAAATATTGTCTCCTAATACCAAGCAGACACTATCATCTCCAATAAATTCTTCTCCAATGATAAACGCTTGTGCCAATCCATCTGGACTTTCTTGTATTGCATATTCGATCTGCAGTCCTAAATCATTTCCGTTTCCAAATAATTCCTTGAAACGTGGTGTATCTTGTGGCGTTGAAATAATCAGAATTTCTTTGATTCCCGCCAACATCAGAGTAGACATTGGATAATAAATCATTGGTTTGTCATAAATCGGCATCAATTGTTTCGATGTTGCCTTTGTTAAAGGGTACAGACGTGTTCCGCTGCCCCCAGCAAGAATGATTCCCTTCATGGATATATGCTCTCCTTTTTGATTTCAAATTTCACTTTGCTATTATCTCATCAATCGTTATATTTGTCATGGAAATATTAAGGATTTAAACATCTTTTATCAACGTTTAAACCATTTTCGTTTGATCAACGCCGTAATCAGATGAACACGCCAGGAAATTTTTTGGCGTAATTTAGAATGCGTTTCAATCTCACTCGCATTTAAATCATGTCTTCGATACAGTGTCAAAGGTTCTCTCAGAAACCCAGTCTTCCTTCCTCCCAACAAACCGATCCACATGTCATGCATAGGCACTTCTGACGGAATCGGCAAAATATCGGATTTCAACGAAGAGCGAAAAGCCATACCTGCACCAATATAATGACTTCGTATTACATTATTGACCCATCCTTCTTTGGAATTTCGGAATGAAAAATAGGAAGCATGGATCTCTTGCAGCTTACTGTTCACAATGATCAAATCTGAAACGACTACTAATTGATCCGGATGCTGTTCAAAATAGTCAGTGATTTTTTTCACTTTTGTCTCTAACCAAACATCATCTTGATCTGCCAAAAAGATTAGCTCTCCTTTCGTCTGCTGGATCGCATAGCCAAAATTAGCGATCAACCCTTGACGAGGTCCTGAAAAAAGCTTTATCCGTCTATCTTTTTCTGCGTATTCAGTCAATATATCCCATGTATCATCTACTGACCCATCATCAGAAATGATCACTTCATCTTCTGCTGAAAGCTGAGATAAAATACTATCCAACTGCTCTCTTAAATATCTGCCCCCATTAAAGGTAGCTATACAAACCGAACGCACGAATTCACACCTTCCAATTCTTAACATATGAGCGCAAAGTCATCCGCCAGATATGCCGGTTTTTGACGGTCAAAAACTGTTTAACTGTTCTTAACAATAATTGTTGTCGGTGACTGGATAAATGTCTTTGATCATATTCATGATAAAATCGATTTTCTGCTTGTAAAATAGAACGGTATCTATTGCTTGAAACTTTTTCATAGTCTAATACCGAAAGATCATGTTCCAGTCGTACTGGTAGTATCTCCACCGTTTTTTCCAACTGATTCACTTTCCAAAACAGCCAATGGTCCAAAAAATCTAAAGAAAAAGCAGGATTAAACCCGCCAATCTTTTTTAGAAATTTGACAGACCATGCCACACCTGAATTGATTGCCATGATTCTTTCAGCTGTCGTACCGTCTACTTCTACTGCATGTGCTGTACGATTGATATAATGATTCGAATAGACGGGAGAAACTTGCCGTCCCCCAGAAAAAATCATCGGAACTGCAGCAACACATTCATCTGTAAAAGCTACTTTACGCAAGATTTCAAAATAGTCGTCGACTAGCCTCGTATCCTGATCCAATGTAACGATACAACGTGTTCTTTCATTTGCTTGAGACAACGCATAATTATAAGCCGCCGCTAATCCAGGGTTTTGCGGATCATGATAGTAAATGGTGTTTTCTTTTTCAAACAGCTCATTTTGCTGTCTTTGAGGACTATTATCGTAAATAATAAGCTGAATATGCTTTTCGCTAAGTGCTTTGCTTAATGGTCCATAAGTTGGAGATTGGCTGAATAGTTGCTGATAGAGCACTACTACTACTACTATTTCTGGTTTCATCAGAAAAAACGCCACCCCCACTTATTGAAAAATTTCATCATAGAAGTCAAAAACACACGAAAAAGTTTTGCATTTCGATGTGCACCCTTTCCATAAAAATGGACGACTGCATAAAAGGGTGTGTACAATAATTTGTAACCTGCTTTTTCAAAACTCAAACACAAGTCATTATCTTCAAAGTACATGAAGAAACGCTCATCAAATCCCCTTATCTCTTTAAATTTATCAATATCAGCTACCATAAAACTGCCCGAGATCATTCGCACATAACTATCAACATCAGTGGGCAAGCCACGGCATTCAAAGACAGCCAGCCGTTTATCAAACCTTTTTTTGACCCATTTGAAAGGCACAAAGCGCAAAACATAATCAAAAACAGCCAGCCGCTCACGGATGAGGTGCTGAGTGGTCCCATCTTCATTAAGAATCTTAGGTGCTAACATCGCGCATTCGGGATGTTCTTTCAGTAACAACACCAATGCTGTAACTGTTTCTTCATCCACTAAAATATCTGGATTACAAATAATGCCATAGTGGCAATCGCTGTTCAGCAGATTGTGATTATGTCCATAACCAAATCCGGAATTTTCATCATGAAAATAGATTTCGATATACGGATATGTCACATATTCTTTTAGTCTGCTTTTATATTCCGGAAGGGAGTTGTTGTCAAAAATCCGAATTTTTATCGCTGTTTCATCTTTTACAGTTGAAATAAAATTATCTAGTGTCCGAAAAATCTTATCACTGTTCGCCGTTACAATACTAATAAGAATTGGCTGGTTTAATTTGTTATTCATCTATATGACGGTTCCATTTCTTCAAATATTTCTGTTTTACTTGCGTACGATACTCTTTATTCCCTAAAAATCGCAATGTTTTTAAAATAAACTGATGTTTTTCGTTAATCAGACCAATCAATTCAAATAATAAAATTGCAGCAAATAGCATAGCAATAATCAATACAATCGTTCCGATTCTTCCAGTATAATTCATGACCATAGCTGTGAAAGAAAACATCAAAGCCATCGCATAAATCGTCAGGACGGCACCTTTATGAGTAAATCCTAAACTGATTAGTCGGTGATGAAGATGTTTTTTATCTGCTGTAGAAAAAGAAACACGGTTTGCTTTTCTTCTAATGATAGCAAAAAACGTATCTGTTACCGGAACGCCCATGACGATCAGTAGAGAAATTGACGAAACAAAAGTTACGTTCTTCAGCCCTTGTAGTGAAAGGACGGCCATCATGAACCCTAAGAATAACGCTCCTGTATCGCCTAAATAAATCTTTGCCGGATAAAAATTGTACGGGAAAAATCCGATAATGCTTGCTACAAGACAGAAAATAACGACCGGGATGTACACTGTGGAAGCATGAAGGAAAAAATACCCAATGATGCCTATCGTGATTAAACCAATCAATGAAATCCCTGCCGCTAGCCCATCTAAACCGTCAATCAGATTGATTGCGTTCGTGATACCGAAGATCCAAAAAATCGTTACAGGGAAACTAAGCCATCCTAATTGGATATAGCCAATAAAAGGAAGCGTAAAGGAATCAATACGTATATCTGCTACAAAATAAATAATAAGAGAGGCAAGCAAGATCCCTACACTCTTTTGTTTAGGCGTCAGCTCAAATTTGTCATCGAGTACTCCTGTAACGATGATCACCAAAGAAGCGAGCAAGATGGGCACAATATACGATTGTGGAATGATTTTACGAAATAAGAATAAAGTCGATATAACAAATGAAATAAAAATGGGCAGTCCGCCTGCGGAAGGCATTGGAACTTTGTTTATCCTTCTTTCATTTGGTTTGTCGACCATACCCGTTTGTACTGAAATGATTTTAAATACAGGTGTTAATATCAGTGATAATAAAATTGTCAGAAAAAATCTTATAACCATACTAAAAGAAACAAGCATATGGGCACCTACTTTAATTAAGAGTCACAATTATTATAAATTACTGATATAAATTTACAATAAGAACTCTTGTTTCTACTTTTTTTTATGAGAAAATTTAGCTTTCAGTTTATTGAACCATTTTCGGCTTGGATCTCGACGTTTTTTGATTTGATGTCCCGTCACGTATTCTTGAACAACTGCATTGATGATTCCGCCCAAAATGATGATCGTAGCAGCAAAATTAAGCCAAAGCATGAGGACAATAAAACTTCCTATGATCTGATAACCGCTGATCCTCGTTGCAAAATATCTGGCATAGATACTAAACACTTGTGATAACAGCATCCAGCCGACAGTAGCGAAGATCGTACCTGGAATAATCGTCTTCAACTTCAATTGAGCATTAGGGACAATTAAATAAATCAAGAACATGATGACAAATAAAGCCACCAATGTGATTGGCCATTTCAACGTTTGGAACTGATCAATAAAGTTTACAGGTATTTGTACAATCGGTTGAATCGCATCTAAAATCAGCTGTCCTAAACCAAGAACGATAGTTACTCCACTAATGGCAATCATGAACAAGACGATTACGATCAGCGAGAAGAAGCGAACGATCAAAAAATTTTTTCTATTTTCTACGCCATACGCTTTATTCATCGCAATTTGTAAAGCGTTGATACTTTGACTGGCAGACCACAAGGCCGCCAAAGCAGAAGCGGATAACAAACCGCCTGAACTTTGTGTCAAAAGGTCCTTGATTGCAGGACCAATAAACTGGTAAACGGTCTCAGGAATCACTTCTCGTAAATAGGTCAGTACAGTCTCTTGATCGATGTGGAGAAACGGCAAAATATTACCAAAAGCAATAATCAATGGAAATAAAGACAAGAGTAAATAATAAGCAACGACAACCGAGGTCGTACTCATTTCTGAATCAGTGATGCGCTTTTGAGTCGTCTCGATAAAGCGCATCAGATTTTCATTTTGTTTTATTTTGTTCCAAACTTTCATGTACCTCTCCCGTACCTATTGATTGGCTGGATCAATAGGTACCTTCTTCTCCTTGTGATGTCAAGATTCTAGGGCCATCTTTAGTAATAGCCAATGTATGTTCATATTGGCAAGATAGTCCGCCGTCTCTTGTATAAGCAGTCCAGCCATTAGGATCCATTTTCATTTTCCAAGTTCCGGTATTGACCATAGGCTCGATCGTGATGACCATACCTTCTTTCAATCGCAAACCTTTTCCAGCTTCTCCGTAATGAGGAACGGCTGGTTCTTCATGGATCGTAGGACCAACGCCATGACCAATAAAATCACGGACGATTGCTAGATTTTCACCTTCTACATACGTTTGGATCGCATGACCGATGTCGCCGATTCGATTTCCTACTTGTGCTTGCTCAATACCGATGTACAATGCTTTCTTCGTTACTTCCATCAATCGGTCGATCTCAGGTGTAGATTCTCCCACTACATAAGCCCAACAAGAATCGGAAATGCCGCCTTTCAAATCGATACACATATCGACTTTTACCAAATCGCCGCTTTTCAAAGGTTTTTTCCGAGGAAATCCATGACAAATTTCGTCATTGATACTGATACAAGTCGCATATTCATACCCTTCGAAGCCAATTTGCGCAGCGATTCCTCCATGACTCTCGATATAGTTTCTGACAAATACCTCAATATCCCAACTTGTTATGCCTGGTTTGATAAAATCACGCAGATTTTTATGTACATCTGCCAATAAAGCGCCAGATTCTGCCATCATTTCAATTTCACGTGCTGATTTTAAAGTAATCATATTTTCGTCTCCTTTTTACAAATCTCTCTCATTTTAACATAGCGGCATACATTTAGCCAAATGACATTTCCCATGTGTCTCTAGGTTTTATTTTCTTTTCAACGATGTTTTGGTATAATTCATAATTGTTAAATAATTTTAAACAAGGAGGCACATCATGGCTTTAGCAAAAATCGTATATGCTAGCATGACAGGAAATACTGAAGAAATCGCCGATATTGTTGCAGAAGCATTTGAAAATATGGATATCGAAGTCGAAATCAACGAATGTACCCAAGTAGATGCAGATGAATTTGAGGAGGCAGATATTTGCGTCGTAGCTACTTATACATACGATGATGGCGATCTTCCTGATGAGATTGTAGATTTTTATGAAGACTTGCAAGAGTTGGATCTATCAGGAAAAATCTACGGCGTCTGCGGATCTGGTGATACTTTTTACGATGAATTCTGTAAATCAGTGGATGACTTCGATGCTGCTTTTGGAAAAACAGGCGCATCAAAAGGCGCAGAAAATGTAAAAGTAGACTTAAATGCTGAGGAAGAAGATATCGAGAATCTAGAAGCTTTCGCTAAAGAATTAGTCGCAAAACTTTAATATGCTTGAGATATAAAAGAGCCGTCCAGATTGAATCAATCTAGACGGCTCTTTTATTGTATTTATGGAAGAGTTCTTCGGGAGTTAAAAATGTATACGCTGTAAGAAAAACGAAATTTTCCTTATGTTGACACATCTCTTGTTATCTACTGATTTGTGAAACTCTTGAGTATATTCAATCGATTTCGATTGGTTCTTTGAGATTCAAGATTGCATCAATGCTGTCTTGGATCATTTTTTCAATCTGCTCATCAGTTGGATGGATAATGCTTGAAGACATCAAAGCTGCAATCCCGGTAGCTATGATCCATGTACCGTTATGCAAGGATTCGATCTGCTCTTCTGAAAGATCCGCATAGGTTGGGTCCCGTTTCACTGTATTCACAAAGTAAGTATAAGAGAAATTTTGCATCTCTTTTCCTCCACCATATTCTTCTAAGTACAGTGAACGATACAACTTCTTCTCTCTTCTTGCAAAATGGATATAATTAAAAGCAAGATCGATAATCGTATTCCCTGTATGCTCAACTGGAAACACTTCGTATTGCAAATAATCATAGATTTGTTCAAAAAGTGCTTGTCTCAAATCATCCATATTTTTGAACTCAAGATAGATCGGCTGCGTGGAACAATTCATTTTGTTCGCGATGTTTCTCGCAGTAAATCGTGTAAATCCCTCGGTGGCAGCTACTTCATAAGCAGCTGCCAAAATCTGTTCTTTAGTAATCGTCTTTTTTCTTGCCATATTTTTTTAATCTCCTCAATTTTTTTATAACGCTTCCACCATTGATTAATTTTATTGTAACATGTTTTTTTTGATATGCAAAATTAGTTTTCGATTTTCTTCACAAGCTAAAATAGCAAGTCGTGTCATAGAATGTGAAACGCAACCATAAAAAAATAACCTCCTTTTTTTATTTAAAGCTACATTGTTTGAATCATGATTAAATGGTATCATGCTAATAGTTACCAGAAAAAATGGTGAGGAGGAATTTTTATTATGTTATCCGATTTTAATGAACTTCTAAAAAAATATGCACGCTTAATTGCAGAAACTGGCGTGGCCACAGAAAAAGGTCACACAGTCGTTTTACAGATCAGTGTGGACCAAGCACCCCTTGCTCGCTTGATCACACAAGAAGCTTACAAATTAGGAGCTGCTGAAGTCATCGTTCAATGGACGGATGATCAGATTCAAAGAGAATTTCTTTTACATGCAGCAACAGATCGTATTGAGAATGTACCACAATCTAAAATCGATCAAGCGGATGAATGGCTTGAAAAAGGAGCAAGCAGGATCAGTGTCGTTTCTGCCGACCCTGATGCGTTTGCCGGTGTAGACAGCCAACGAGTAGCATCTTATCAAGCAGCTGCCGGTAAAGCACTAATGAATTTGCGCAAGGCAACTCAGGCAAATAAAGTCAGTTGGACTGTTGTAGCTGCTGCTGGTAAACAATGGGCAGCAAAAGTTTTTCCAGATCTGCCAGAAGAAGAACAAGTTGATGCATTATGGGATCAAATTTTCAAAACAACTCGTGTCTACGAAGAAGACCCTGTTTTAGCATGGAAAAAACACGATGAGAAATTAGCAAAAAAAGCAGAAGAATTGAATCAAGAACAATTTTCTGCCCTGCACTACACTGCTCCTGGTACGGATATCATCATTGGATTGCCTAAAAACCATCTTTGGGAAGGTGCTGGAAGCTACAATGCTCGAGGGGAAAAATTCATGGCAAATATGCCAACAGAAGAAGTGTTCACCGCACCTGACAGTCATCGAGTAGATGGGTATATTTCAAGCACAAAACCGCTAAGTTATGCTGGTACGATCATCTCTGGTATGAAATTTACTTTCAAAGATGGAAAAGTAGTTGACTTTTCTGCCGAACAAGGCGAAGATGTCTTAGCAAAATTGCTTGATACCGATGAAGGTGCGCGTCGTCTAGGAGAAGTGGCACTTGTTCCCGACCCTTCCCCTATTTCTCAATCTGGTATCATTTTCTTCAATACATTATTTGATGAAAACGCATCGAACCATTTAGCCTTAGGGTCTGCTTATGCCTTCAGTGTGAAAGGCGGTACAGAAATGTCCGACGAGGAATTAGCAGAAGCTGGTTTGAATAGAAGTCAAACCCACGTAGATTTCATGGTAGGATCTGACAAGATGGATATCGATGGAATCCGCGAAGACGGTTCTACAGTACCGATTTTCCGTAATGGAGATTGGGCTTGAGCAAAATCTTGTTAGCACAAATAAAATAAAAAAAACATATAAAAAAGAGAGTGGGACAATAGTCAGAAAAAAATCTGATTATTGCCCCACTCTCTAGATATAAGTCAAAAAGATTGAACGTATTAGTGTACTTCCATTTTATCTTTTAAACTTCTCCTTCAACTTGCACAATGAATCTTTGCTCACGATTCCAATCAAATGCAGTAGAAAACACCCCCAGATCAGTATGACCTCCTCTGCTCCAATTCAAATAGGTCCCGCTTGACATATTTTCTATAAAATATATATTTCCCAACGAGTTCTGTCCGGCTGAATATAACTTCCACAGAGTCCCTACATTCTCTCTGTTACTCGAGAAGTCCACAAAGCCTCCTCCCCTGCTATCCCTCCAAATATAATTCGGACTAGAATTCACACCTCCCGGAATCTGCTCCCGGATATAATAACCACCGGCATTTGCATTGTACTCCATTACCCAACGTTGGGTTGAGTCAGATTGATTATAATTTTCCATTCCAATTTCAAAATATAGAATAGGATTATAAGGTATGCGTGACACAGTAAGCGTTGTGTCACTAGCAGCTCGAAGCGAAACAACTTTATTATTATATGCACTGGCATCCACCGTCCCACTCCCTAAAAACCCACTACTTAAAGATGTCAAGACGATTGTGCTAAGTATCAATTTTGCTTTTTTCATTTTCTACTTCCTCCTTTTTTATCAAAGATTGAGAAAACCTTTGATTTCTCTTTTAAATGTTTTTTATATTTTTTATTAAGTGCTAAATAAGAAGATTCTTTATGTACTTATTCAAACTAACTAGGTATTTCAAATCGAACAAAAAACTTCTGACTTTCCAATTATTCTAGCTGTGAAGTGCTGTTTGTATCAACTATACTTAGTACTATCCCACTTTCGTGATTCTCTATGTAGTGCGCCTGTACATTATGTGTCAAGATTAGCATAAGAAGTTAAACATACTTATGCCCACTAGAAAGGCTCTAGCTCCATAGCATTGGAAAAGCTACGCGCCTACCAGTAAAACCACTTTGTTCTATTACCCTTGCATCTGCGAAAGCCCTAAGTAAAATAATCAATGTAGCGCTAAGAATCCATTTTTTTAATTTTTCTCCCTCTTTCATTTTTATTTTTATTTTTATTTTTTACTTTCCGTTTTAATGAAAATGTTTTTTTATCACCTTCCTTCAATAAAAATTGTACTCTTATATCAATAAAAAATGAAGTTTTTTTAATTATAAAATATTTAATTTTCGTTGTTTTAAAATAAAAAAACCTGTATCACAAAGGATACAGGGGTTATTTGTACGTTCCTGACTAACTATTACACGTCTTCTGTTGTGTTTGTTATTATAAGAAATGTTATCATAATAGGATTCCTTTTTGTTTGTGTTTTATTAAATTCGATTTTTTTTGGCACATAATTGGCACAAGTACTTGTTCACCTATTTATTTAGTATAATAAATTCCACCTTTACAAAAAGAACATTAGTTCGTATACTCTTTTTGAGGTGAACATTATGTTGATGGAAGGAAAAACACAATTATGGTTTAAATTTGACCCTTCGAATAGATTTATCAAAGATTTTTATAAGGTGTGGGATTCAGAAGTTTTCTTTTTAGCAATCGAAGATAGCTTATTAATCAATCTCTACTATTCTAATAAGAACTATTTCAAAATTCCTGCTGTGAAAACTAGAATGAAGAAAGACGTATATTTTTTGTTTGATGTCGTGACTGACGTGCCAGACGCACGAAGCGATCATCGGCGTTATGACTATATAAAGTATACTTTCGTTGATCCAGAAAGATACAAAGATTAAAATAGGCTACCTAAAAAGGTAGCCCGGAACGGATTTTATCACCATACTTATGAAAGGAGATATTTTTTAAGTTGGTATTAAGATTGTGTAATATGATGATATCTATATTTTATAGTATCAGTGCTATAAAATCAAAAATAAGTCACTAATTAACTATCACTCCAATTATAAGTCTTTTTCCCATTATTTTTTACAGTTATATGGTATGCTTTTTAATGGCTTCAAATATAAAAGAGTTTAAAGCGTAACGCACTTATGGGGGAGTGGTTTTTGGGGAACGCTTTAAACTCTTCTTTATTATTATCTCACAATTTAACCCGAATGTCTTTCTATTTTAAAAGTCAAAGTAAAACTTTTCAAATATACAGAAGTATAACTATGTGAAACATCCTTTCATTAATCCAATCCATAAAAAGATACATAAAAAAGCCACTCATTTGTTTATGAGCCGTCTGCTCTAACCAGCTGAGCTAAGTACGGAATCGCAGCACCGCTCGATCATTTATTCGGAAACAAGCTACCGCTGAAGATTTAGAAGAAATAGCTGAGATAGCAGAATCAAGACAGTTGATTAAAACCGTTAACTATTCTTTGGAAAAAATAAAAGAGTTGGATTTTCTTCTTGCTAAAGATATCAATAAAGTGAATTATGAAGAGAAGAAAAAATTATTTAATGATATACAAAATATAATCAACTATATAGCAGATGAACGAGAAAAACTTTTTAAATCTATAGAAAATGATAACATAATAGTAAGTTTAAATCCTGTTATAGAGCAAAAACTAACTGTTGCTATAAAGCGCCTAGGAGAACTTTTAAACGAAATATAGATATACACAATGTAACGAAAAAAGGCCTCGCCCACGTTTAAAGGATGAGGCTTTACTTCTATATAAATGATAAAAAGCGTGTCTTTTTAAGATGCGCCAAAAGCGTTATATTATATGATAAAGGTATAATCATTCTGGCGATTAGTAATATGGTATATAATTATGTATAATAGTTAATTTTTTATATACAGAACTTCAAAAAAAAGATAAAATAAACTATATATATTATTTTATTTAAAAAGGAGAACACGAATGGCAGCTAGCTTATCTTCTATTTTCAGTTTACTAAAAGAAATTTTAACAACAGTTAAAGAACTCAAAACAATAAGTTTAACTGATAGAAAAAATTTCCAGCTTGAATACGTCACTTCCGAACGAGCAAATTGGCGAATCATGATTAGAGAAATTTTGCAAGAATTAATAAAAATAAGGATGGTTACTTTTCCTTGTGATGATGAAGAACGTAGAAAATATAGAAGTTGTTTAATTCGATTACACCCCCTTATAAATCCTTACGGTGAATCAGAAGAAGAAAATTCAGATAGTTATTATATTAAGGATGGTCATATAAAAAAAATAATTGATAATGACGATTTGAATGACATAGATAAACTAATCACGTTTCTCTCATATCTTTTAAAATTTGATTGGGAGCGATCAAAATATGAAGCTACAAGTATCGAAATTGACGATGAAATTACACAGCCCACCAAAGAATTATCAAAACCTGAAGCTCAATATATTGAAATGATAAGAAAATATAACGACAAATGATTATGTTGAAATTGATTTATAGATAGAGCATAAAATTGGCTTAGCTCTATCTATAAATTAACAGATGTCCCTCAATAGAGGGGCTATTTTTATTTACAACGTCAAATAAATATCAGTGATACGCAAATCCTTCACCGCGCCTTCATCATTGTAATGATTCATTATATCCTTAAAACTTTTTTTGATGAACTAATATTGGAATATATTCAAATTTATAGTATTTTAGATATAGAAAATCTATGCGTCAAATTTATTCATAGAAAATATTGAGGTGAACTTTGTTGGTAAAAGAAAATTTAGAGTTAGAAGATATTCATCAAAAGAGTAAAGTTATTGCAAATGAAGTTATGGTTACTGCGTCCAAGGCAGCTGTACCTTTAAGTTCTAATGACAAAGCAGACATAGAAAAAGTATTTTCAGAAAAAGCTATTGCATTAAGTGAACGAGCTGATCG
>NZ_BNJW01000016.1 GCF_015751045.1 Enterococcus lactis | reverse complement strand
CTTGCCAAGGTGGGGGTCGCGGGTTCGAACCCCGTTTTCCGCTTTGCCAAAGCAATCGCGCCGGGGTGGCGGAACTGGCAGACGCACAGGACTTAAAATCCTGCGGTGAGTGATCACCGTACCGGTTCGATTCCGGTCCTCGGCATTTCAAATATGCGCCCATAGCTCAACTGGATAGAGTGTTTGACTACGGATCAAAAGGTTAGGGGTTCGACTCCTCTTGGGCGCGTTAATTAAACGGGAAGTAGCTCAGCTTGGTAGAGCACTTGGTTTGGGACCAAGGGGTCGCAGGTTCGAATCCTGTCTTCCCGATAATTATAAATTTAAACACGGGGCCTTAGCTCAGCTGGGAGAGCGCCTGCTTTGCACGCAGGAGGTCAGCGGTTCGATCCCGCTAGGCTCCATTTCATTTAAATAATGAATATCTTTTTCGCGGTGTAGCTCAGCTGGCTAGAGCGTCCGGTTCATACCCGGGAGGTCGGGGGTTCGATCCCCTCCGCCGCGATTTTTAAGAGCCTGGACCTTTAGCTCAGTTGGTTAGAGCAGACGGCTCATAACCGTCCGGTCGTAGGTTCGAGTCCTACAAGGTCCATTGTGGCGTTGTAAGTTTCATATGGAGGATTACCCAAGTCCGGCTGAAGGGAACGGTCTTGAAAACCGTCAGGCGGGTAAAACCGTGCAAGGGTTCGAATCCCTTATCCTCCTTTATCATATTATCGCGGGATGGAGCAGTCTGGTAGCTCGTCGGGCTCATAACCCGAAGGTCGTAGGTTCAAATCCTGCTCCCGCAATTAAAAACTAAAAACACTGGTTCCGTGGTGTAGGGGTTAACATGCCTGCCTGTCACGCAGGAGATCGCGGGTTTAGTGGTAAAACCACAGCCTTCCAAGCTGTTGTCGCGAGTTCGATTCTCGTCACCCGCTTTTAGTTTTTATGGGCCTATAGCTCAGCTGGTTAGAGCGCACGCCTGATAAGCGTGAGGTCGATGGTTCGAGTCCATTTAGGCCCATTAGTACAAATAGTACAAAATCTTATTGGTTTTGGGGAAGTACTCAAGTGGCTGAAGAGGCGCCCCTGCTAAGGGTGTAGGTCGGGAAACCGGCGCGAGGGTTCAAATCCCTCCTTCTCCGTTTCAATATTTTGTTTTACCTGGCCCGTTGGTCAAGCGGTTAAGACACCGCCCTTTCACGGCGGTAACACGGGTTCGAATCCCGTACGGGTCATTAAATTCAATATAGTTTTACATGGAGGATTACCCAAGTCCGGCTGAAGGGAACGGTCTTGAAAACCGTCAGGCGGGTAAAACCGTGCAAGGGTTCGAATCCCTTATCCTCCTTTTCATATTATCGCGGGATGGAGCAGTCTGGTAGCTCGTCGGGCTCATAACCCGAAGGTCGTAGGTTCAAATCCTGCTCCCGCAATTTAAAAACTAAAAACACTGGTTCCGTGGTGTAGGGGTTAACATGCCTGCCTGTCACGCAGGAGATCGCGGGTTCGATTCCCGTCGGAACCGTTTGGCTCGGTAGCTCAGTTGGTAGAGCAATGGATTGAAGCTCCATGTGTCTTAGTGGTAAAACCACAGCCTTCCAAGCTGTTGTCGCGAGTTCGATTCTCGTCACCCGCTTTTAGTTTTTATGGGCCTATAGCTCAGCTGGTTAGAGCGCACGCCTGATAAGCGTGAGGTCGATGGTTCGAGTCCATTTAGGCCCATTTATTTTATTGGCCCGTTGGTCAAGCGGTTAAGACACCGCCCTTTCACGGCGGTAACACGGGTTCGAATCCCGTACGGGTCATGGAAGATACTTGATGAGTATCTTTTTCTTTTTATCTGAAAGAATGATTTTAAAAGGCTTAGCAGAGTTATCTTTATAGATGATTGTGCTAAGCTTTTTTGGATAAATCTAATGTAAAATATTTATATTTTTTAAGCAAAAAAATGAAAAAATACGAGCAGAAAACTGTTTTATCTGCTATACTTGGTTCGTTGCAAGTTCCCGAAAGGATCCGTAGGACGGAGATGCCTTGTAACCGAATTTAACTAGGGGGAATCATTATAATGGTAGAAAGACACTTATTTACATCAGAATCTGTTTCTGAAGGACATCCAGATAAAATCGCTGACCAAATCAGTGATGCAATCTTGGATGCAATTTTAGAACAAGACCCAACAGCACGAGTAGCGTGTGAAACATCTGTAACAACTGGGCTTGTTTTAGTATTTGGAGAAATATCTACGACGGCATATGTAGATATCCAAAAAGTCGTACGGGAAACAATAAAAGAAATTGGTTATACACGTGCAAAATTCGGATTTGATGGAGATACAGCAGCTGTATTGGTTGCGATTGATGAACAATCTTCTGATATTGCTCAAGGAGTTGACGAAGCACTTGAGATCCGGGATGAAGATAAAAAAGACGTATTAGATGAAATTGGTGCTGGCGACCAAGGGTTAATGTTTGGTTTTGCTGTAGATGAAACACCGGAATTAATGCCTTTACCAATCGCTTTGAGTCATCGTCTGGTACGCCGCTTGGCAGATTTACGTAAATCAAATGAATTAACGTATTTACGTCCAGATGCAAAATCTCAAGTCACAGTTGAATATGATGATCAAGGACAACCTGAACGCGTAGATACAATCGTTATTTCAACACAGCATGATGATGCAGTAGATAATGAAACAATTCGTCATGATGTCATCGAAAAAGTAGTGAAGGAAGTTATTCCAGCTGAATTATTAGATGATCAAACAAAATATTATATCAATCCGACTGGCCGATTTGTCATTGGTGGTCCTCAAGGGGATGCCGGATTAACAGGAAGAAAGATCATTGTTGATACGTATGGCGGTTATGCTCGTCATGGTGGCGGTGCTTTTTCTGGTAAAGATGCGACAAAAGTTGACCGTTCTGCCAGCTATGCTGCACGTTATATTGCTAAAAACATCGTTGCAGCAGGGCTTGCTCGCAAAGCAGAAGTACAGCTAGCTTATGCGATTGGTGTTGCTCAACCTGTTTCGATCTCCATCAATACTTTCGGTACTGGAACGGTTCCGGAAGAAGAATTGATTGCTGCAGTGAGAGAAAACTTCGATCTTCGGCCAGCAGGAATCATCGAGATGCTTGATTTGCGTCGTCCGATTTACAAACAAACAGCTGCTTACGGTCATTTTGGTCGTACAGATGTGGATTTGCCTTGGGAACATACGGACAAAGTAGATGCATTGAAAGCAAGTTTAGCAAAATAAGCTATATTCAGCTGGAACGATCGCCGAATGGTGGTTGTTCCAGCTTTTTTTATGGCAGTGCACCTCTTGAAAAAGATAGTGAGTATTTATCTATTTTTAGATCCTGTCATGATGAAAAAGGAGGAATAAGATGAAAAAAGAAACAAATGTTGCTTTAGTCACAGTGAGTGTTTTCATTGCAACGTTCATGACGGCTATTGAAGGAACAATCGTAACAACCGCTATGCCAACGATCGTCGGCTCATTACATGGAATGGAAATCATGAACTGGGTATTTTCGATTTATTTGCTGACAAACGCTATGCTTACTCCGATTTACGGAAAACTTGCGGATAAAGTGGGACGGAAACCAATTTTTATTTTTGGGACATTATTGTTTATTATCGGTTCGTTATTTTGCGGTTTATCTCAAAGCATGATTGGGTTGATTGCTGCTCGTGCGATTCAAGGGATGGGTGCTGGAGCAATGATGCCAGTAGCTTTGACGATCATCGGCGATCTTTATTCTATTGAGAAGCGAGCAAAAGTTTTAGGTTTGAATAGTTCAGCTTGGGGGATTGCCAGTGTTTTTGGACCGCTTGCGGGAGGATTCATCGTTGAAACGATCAGCTGGCACTGGATCTTTTTTATCAATGTGCCGATCGGAATTCTATTAATTATTTTTATTTGGCTATATTTAAATGAACCAAAAATCATACATGAGTCTAAACCAATGGATATTTTTGGTAGTTTTAGTTTGATGGCCATGCTTGTCTCATTGCTGTTAGGATTCCAATTATTAGGTGACGAAGGAATGAGTCCGCTTGTTTCTGCTTTGCTGCTAGGTAGTATCGTACTGTTAGGTATTTTTATTTTTGCTGAAAAAAGAGCTAAAGATCCTGTCATCATGATGCATTTATTCAAAAATCCACTATTTGTTGTGGTCAACTTGGCTGCAGCATTGGCTAGTGGTTTTTTGATGGGAATCGATGTTTATATTCCTATGTGGATGCAAGGTGTATTAGGACTGAATGCAGCAATTGGCGGGTTGGTATTAGCACCATTATCACTAGTCTGGATGGTCGGTTCTTTCCTTGCAAGCAAGTGGATGACTCAAATGAAAACTCATTGGGTCTTGAGAATTGGACTACTAATCGCAGCTATTGGGGGCGCTTGGTTGTATCTTATGCCTTTCAGAAGTAACTATTTATGGTTTTTTGCTATATCAACGGTCATCGGTATAGGCTTAGGTGTGACCATGACTACCTCGACTGTCAGTGCACAAAATAGTGTATCTCGTGATCAGCTTGGTGTAGCAACTTCTTTTAATACGTTAGTTCGAACAATTGGTCAAACAGTCATGGTTTCTATTTTTGGTTTATTGTTAAATGGGGTAACTAAACGAGAACTTGCAGCAGCAAATTTAACAAATGATACAGATATCATGAACAAACTGGTGAATCCACAAACGGCTAAATATATCGATGCGGATATTCTATTGCCATTAAGAAAAATTCTTTATGATGGGTTACATTCCGTTTATCTAGTTGGCTTGTTACTCGTGATCATTGCTTTGGTATTAACGCTTCTCGTTCATGAAAAAAGTGGTAAAATAAAACAGTAGTTTCGGTCGAGACATGTACTTTGCCGAATCATTCAAATTTAAAGTTATTCAAAAATAACTTCTTACTAAGGAAGGCGAAAATATGGCATTTATTCAAGCAAATATTTATTCGAATGTATTAGAAATGGAAGTCAATCTAAATGTGATACTTCCACAAACAACTAAAAAGGTGATTGGCACCAGTTCAGAGCAAGCGACAACGGACATACCTGTTTTATATTTACTTCATGGGATGGGTGGCAATCATAGTGTATGGGAAAGACGTACGTCGATTGAACGTTATGTAGCAGACTACGGATTAGCTGTCATCATGCCATCTACTGATCTTGGCTGGTACACAGATACGGTTTATGATATGAAATATTGGACGTTCATTGCAGAAGAGCTACCTGAGATTTGTCATGAACTATTCCCACAATTAACAAGAAAAAGGGAAAAAACATATGCCGCTGGATTATCGATGGGCGGATATGGCGCATTAAAACTAGGCCTTGCAAAATCAGAAAATTTCGCAGCAGTAATCTCTCTTTCAGGCGCTGTTTCTGTAGGAAACCGAATGGATGATCTTTTGATGGTTCGTAAAGCAGCCTTTTGGGAAGGAATCTTTGGACCATTGGATCAAATCGAAGGTTCAAAGAATGATCCACAATATTTATTGAAAGAATTAGTAAAAAGCGGAAAACCAGTCCCAAGGTTTTATATGGCTTGTGGGGAATCTGATTTTCTTTATCAAGCAAATCAGGAAATGGTATCTGCTATGCAGGAACAAGGCTTAGCGGTCACCTTTGAACAAGGACCGGGCGATCATAATTGGATCTTCTGGGATCAATGGATCCAACGTGCATTGGTGTGGCTGATGGAAGAAAAGTAAAAAAGAGACTTAAAAAGATAGCTCCTATAGAGATCACTTTGTTGGTGACCTTTATAGGAGCTTTTTTTATCAATTGTTTTCTCTTCTTTTATTTTGTTGGCATAAACCTTCAATATAGGTTTGTGCACTCGTTAGAAAGAGTGCTTTTTCATTCAATTCTGCATGGGACTGCATACTTTCTTGAAATCCCTCTAATTGATTTTCAACTACATAATTACGCATAAATAGAACTGTTTCTTTCAAAAATTCATTTCCGTCCATAATCTTTTGCCGAAGCTGTTGTTCATGCTGCTGATCCATTAGCTGTCCAATCAATAAATTGTGGAGAGAGGCAACGGCCTGATGACTTTGGGTGACTGAAAATCCTTCACGAACAAGTAGTTGGATCATTTGTTCCAAATGTTCTAATCGACTCGGAAAAGCGGGCACAGTATTAATTTCTAATTCTGCCCCACAAGGAAAACGTGTGTAAAGGTCATAGTAATTTTCCATATACTGCAACAATTGTTCATTCCAGGGCAAAGTTGGATCTGGAAGCGCTAATTCTTCTTCCATTGTTTCAGCCATTTTCTGCAAAAGCTGTTGTTTATTTTTGAAATACCAATATAAAGCAGGTGCTTGAACGTGAATTCTGTTTGCGATGTTTCGCATGGAAAGCTGCGAAAGAGCTTGTGTTTCAGCCAGGATATCAAAGGCGGCCTGAATGATGATTGCTTGAGAAAGCTTTATTTCCATTTTATCAACCTCGTGTATTGCATTATCTTTTTAAACATGGTAAATTGTTAGTCGGTCTAATTTTACAGTGTTAAATTAGTCCTGTCAATTTAAACAAAGGGGTGTAATCAACGAATGAAATTAATCTTACGACATGCGAAAAAATATAAAGTAGCTGTTTTTATTTCCTTGCTGTCCGTAGCAGTCATGGTTGCAGCAGCATTATGGCAACCTAAATTACTACAGCAAGTATTGGAAGCTATTATTACAGAAGATAATGATGAAATGAAAACAATCGGTATTTATCTGATCAGTCTGGCTTTGCTAGGATTAGCTGCAGGTGTAACGAACACGATTTTCTCTGCGAAAGTAGCTCAGGGCGTAAGTGCAGATATCCGAGAAGAAGCTTTTCGAAAGATCCAGACATTTTCATTTGGGAATATCGAACAGTTCTCTGCTGGGAATCTTGTTGTTCGTCTAACAAATGATATCACGCAAATCCAAAATTTAGTGATGATTTCTTTGCAATCACTTTTTCGAATTCCATTCTTATTTATTGGTGCCTTCATTTTAGCTATGATCACGATGCCACAATTGTGGTGGATCATCGTAGCGCTTATCGTTACGGTATTTCTTATCACGGCACTTTCATTTACACGGATGGGTAAGCACTTCATGATCATTCAAAAACTGATTGATCGTGTAAATAGCATTGCAAAAGAAAACTTACTAGGGATTCGTGTAGTGAAATCATTTGTACAGGAAGAAAACCAATTGAAGACATTCAGCAAAGTAAGTGAGGACTTAACAAAACACAACATCATCGTCGGTACATTATTTTCTGTGATGATCCCGTCCTTCATGTTGGCTGCCAATTTAGCTGTGGTTGGGGCGATCTTCTTTGTGAGCGATCTTGTTAAAGATGATCCTACATTAATTGGTGGAATTGCTTCATTCATGAATTACTTGATGCAGATCATGATGGCGATCATTATCGGCGGAATGATGATGATGATGACTTCAAGAGCAGCCGTATCGCTGAAGCGGATTGCGGAAATTTTAGATGCTGAACCAGATCTTACTTATTTAGACGTTCCAGAACAAGAGCTGACGGGTTCTGTCACTTTTGACCATGTTTCTTTTCGTTATCCTGGTGAGGATACAGATACGCTTAAAGATATCAGCTTTTCTATCAAACCTGGAGAAATGGTCGGGATCGTCGGGGCGACTGGTGCCGGGAAATCCACACTAGCACAGCTGATTCCTCGTCTATTTGATCCAACAGAAGGAAAAGTAGAAGTAGGTGGTGTAGATCTTCGCCAAGTAAATGAAAAGAGTTTAAGAGAAACGGTGTCCTTTGTTTTGCAAAAAGCAATTTTATTCTCAGGAACGATTGCTCAAAACTTGCGCCAAGGAAAAAAGAATGCAACAGAAAAAGAGATGGAACATGCTTCTTCTATTGCTCAAGCAAAAGAATTCATCGAAAAGCTATCTGATCGTTACGAAGCACCAGTAGAAGAACGAAGCAGCAATTTTTCTGGTGGACAAAAGCAGCGACTATCCATTACTCGTGGTGTTATCGGTAATCCAAAGATCTTGATTTTAGATGATAGTACGAGTGCATTGGATGCTCGCTCTGAAAAACTGGTCCGAGAAGCACTTGATCGAGATTTGAAGGGAACAACGACGATCGTCATCGCACAAAAAATTGCTTCTGTTGTCAAAGCAGACCGCATCTTAGTATTGGATGAAGGTAGATTAGTCGGTGAAGGAACCCATGAGGAATTGGTAGCTGGAAACCGTGTCTATCAGGAAATCTTTGAAACTCAAAAAGGAACGGAGGAGTAAGTATGACTGATTTAATAAAAGCAAGTAAATTTTTCTATCACTATTTGAAGCGGTACAAACTCTCCTTTTTCTTTATCTTTATCACAGTAATTATTGCTACCTATCTACAAGTAAAAGCACCTCAGTATATCGGGGAAGCTTTCCAAGAATTAGCAAATTACGTAGGTGGCTTGATGCAAGGCGTAGATGATAAAAGCAAATTTGTTTCTGTAATATGGGAACTCTTGTTGTTTTATGTATTAGCTAGTGCAGCCAACTTTATCTATAGTATTTTGTTCACTCAAGTAGTAGGAAAGTCAACGAACCGAATGCGTATCGGTTTATTCAACAAATTGGAAAAATTGACGATTCGCTTCTTTGATTCTCATCAAGATGGTGAAATTTTAAGTCGTTTTACCAGTGACTTAGATAATATTCAAAATAGTTTGAACCAAGCATTGCTTCAAGTCATCACGAATGCTGTTTTACTTGTCGGAATCTTGATTATGATGTTTCGTCAAAATGTAGAATTAGCTTGGGCTACGATTGCTTCTACTCCAGTAGCTATTTTGATAGCTGTCTTGATTATTCGAAAAGCGCGAAAATATGTGGATCTTCAGCAAGATGAAGTGGGAAAACTGAATGGCTATATGGATGAAAAAATCAGCGGACAACGTGTCATCATCACAAATGGCTTACAAGAAGAAACGATTGAAGGATTCTTAGAACATAATCAAAGTGTTCGCGAAGCAACGTTCAAAGGACAAGCTTATTCTGGCCTACTATTTCCGATGATGCAAGGAATGTCACTAGTCAATACAGCAATCGTTATCTTTTTCGGCGGCTGGTTAGCATTGAATGGCGATTTGGAACGTTCGGTGGCGTTAGGCTTAGTTGTGACATTCGTCCAATATTCACAACAATACTACCAACCATTGATGCAGATTTCTTCTGGGTACAGCATGATCCAATTAGCAATCACAGGGGCAAGACGATTAAATGAAATGTTTGATGAAAAAGATGAAGTCAAACCAGAAAACGGTAAAGCATTTGATGGAGTAGAACAAGGACTTGCCTTGCAACACGTAGATTTTGGTTATTCTCCAGAAAAACTAGTCTTGAAAGATGTCTCAATCAATGTGGACAAAGGAGAAATGGTTGCTCTTGTTGGACCAACCGGATCTGGGAAAACGACGATCATGAATCTGCTGAATCGTTTTTACGATGTCAATGATGGGTCAGTAGTAATCGATGGAATAGATATCCGAGAGTATGATCTAGATGCATTACGTAGACATGTAGGAATCGTTTTGCAAGAATCCGTCTTGTTCTCTGGCACCATCAAAGACAATATCACATTCGGTAAACCAGATGCTTCAGATGAAGAAATCATCAATGCAGCAAAACAAGCGAACATTCACGACTTTATCATGACGTTAGAAAAAGGGTATGATACAGAGATATCCGAAGAAAACAATTTGTTCAGTACAGGACAAAAGCAGTTGATCAGTATTGCTCGAACGATCATCACAAATCCATCTTTATTGATTTTGGATGAAGCAACAAGTAATGTAGACACGGTAACAGAAGCAAGGATCCAAAAAGCAATGGATGAAGCAATCAAAGGAAGAACCAGTTTTGTGATTGCTCACCGGCTGAAAACGATCTTGAATGCAGATAGAATCGTTGTCTTGCGTGATGGGGAAGTCATTGAAGAAGGCAGTCATCACGAGCTATTAGCAGAAAATGGATTTTATGCGGAACTTTATCATAATCAATTTGTATTTGAATAAAGAGGTTGTGAAAAAGCTGTCCTGCATCAAGTAATAAGAACAGCCAATCAAAAACAGCTTCTCATGTTTTTGATTTGGTTGGACTTATTACCGCAGATGCAAGCTTTTGAGCACCGTGAATAAAGAGGTTGTGAAATCAACGCTCTAACCTGAGTGCTAGAGAAAAAAACGCAAAACATATCATTTATGTTTTGCGTTTTTTATTTATCTTTTTTTCTCAATACAATATAAAATAGGCGGCTGGTTCTTTTGGTTGATAAACCGATAATTCAGCACATTATATGTTTCCTGTGGCAGTTTGGAACAAAAAGAATCAACCATATCCAGTTCTTTTTCTCCGCCTTCATGACCATAGTAGACAACAAGGATCAATCGTCCGCGAGGCACAAGTCGTTTCAATATTTCTTCCATAGCTGTGCGTGTAGTCTCTGGCATAGTGATGATTGCTTTATCACTTTTTGGGAGATACCCTAGATTGAAGATCCCTGCTTTAAGATCTTGTTGTTCAGCTATTACTTCTCCTAACGTTTCGTGGCCTTGTAGAAACAATGAGACACGTTCTTCTAACTGATGCTGTTCTAGCTTTTCACGAGTAGCATCGATTGCTTGTTGCTGGATATCGAAACTATAGACATGACCAGTTTTTCCGATGTGTTCTGCTAGAAAAACCGTATCGTGGCCATTGCCCATCGTTGCATCTACGACGTGATCTCCTGGTTGCAAGATTTCTTGCAGTAATGTATGGCTGAAATACAAAGCAGTTTGCAACATCAGACACTCACCTTTTTCCGTACATCATATTTTCCTTGGAAGCTATCTCTGCGAAGAAGTTCTTCATCAATTGCATTCAAGACTTCCCATTTTTTCAAGCTCCACATTGGTCCAATCAAGGAATCCCACGGCGCATCCCCTGTCAAACGATGGATGATGATCTCTTTTGGTATCATTTCCAGCTGGTCGCAAATGACATTGACATAGTCAGGACGGCTCATTAATTGAAGTCGACCTTCATGATAGTCTCGCAACATTCTCGTTTTGCGCATCAGATGCATCAAATGGAGCTTGATTCCTTGGATATCGGAATCTAAAATAGTGCGTCTGACATTTTCTTTCATCATTTCTAAACTTTCGCCTGGTAATCCGTTGATCAAATGCGTACAAACACGGATATTATGTTTGCGTAATTTAGCCACGCCATCTAAATAAGTTTGATAATCATGTGCTCGGTTGATCAGTTTTGAAGTTTCTTCAAAAGTTGTTTGCAATCCAAGTTCTACCCATAAATACATCCGCTCGTTCAGTTCAGCAAGGTAATCAACTACTTCATCTGGCAGACAATCCGGTCGTGTACCGACTGATAATCCTACGACACCTGGTAAATTGACTACTTGCTCAAATCGTTCTTTGATTATTTCAACTGGCGCATGGGTGTTTGTAAAATTTTGGAAATAAACGATGTATTGTTGGACATGAGGCCATTTTTGATGCATCATGTCGATTTCTTTCTGGAATTGGATTGGAAGTGGATCTTCAGGTGCAACGATCATATCACCCGAACCAGATACACTGCAAAAAGTACAACCGCCATGGGCAACAGTCCCATCTCGATTCGGGCAGTCGAACCCTCCATCGATCGGCACCTTGAAAATTTTCCCGCCAAACTCATTTCGTAAAGCATAATTCCAAGAATGATATCTTTTATTTCCTTCTGAATAAGGAAAAGTCATTAAAAGTCCTTCTTTCTGTAAGAGTTACCTATTTGTTTTCTTTTTTCTCTATACACTGGATAAGTCAGGCACAGCCAAGAAAGACTGAGTAAGTAGCCGCCGATGATATCAGTAGGAAAATGAACACCCAGATAAATGCGGCTTATCCCGACACTTACTATAATAAACACCATCAGCAATTGAAGCAATGTACGTAAGGTTCTTTTTTGAACAAAAGCTGGCAGCAGAAATAGGAAAGAGCCGTAAAGAATCATACTGCCTGCTGCATGTCCACTAGGGAAACTGTAACTTGTTTCAACCACTAAGTGTGTCAATGAAGGGCGCTCTCGCATGAAAAATAGTTTGATCAACGGGTTGATGATTCCAGCAATTACAATAAATCCAGAAACGAACCAAACTGTTTCTGCCCTTTTTTTCTTATACCACATCCATAAAGCTGCACAAGCAAAGAAAATGATGACGGTAAGAGGATTACCGAATTTAGTCATAAAGAGTTGGTAGCTGTTCAGATCAGGATAAGAAGCTCTGACAATGTCTGTAAACCACTGATCGAAACCAGAAAGCCACGACAGATGAAACTTTACGATCCAGCCCAAAATAAAAAACAGGACAAGAAAGAAGCTGCCAGTCACTTGAAATGATGTTTTGTATTTCATACAATTCCTCCTTTGAAGCAATGACTTATTATAGCATTTTTGGTCCAGCGAAAAAAACGGTAAAGAGATAAAACCAATGTATAATCCCTCTTTGAATAACTAATATTCTTATGAAAAAAATAACTGTAATCGGAAAGACATTTTTTGGTAATACAAATGAAATGTTAGGGAAATAAAATCAGTGTTTTTCGAAATCCTTGTAAATAAGAACATAGACGTAGGAAGAACTTGAAAATGAACAGAAGTTGTTCATTACGGTAAATTACAATATGATTACAAAAAACAACAAAGCTCTTAAATAACTTTTAATAAATATTAAGAGAAGTTATAATTATTAATAATAGATAAATTGAAGTTGGAGGATAGAAGATGGAAAACATTGCAAGAAAAGAACGGAGACGTTTAGAACAGACCAAACGTTTTCGAAAAGCAAAACGAGGGGCAGCAATCGTGGGAACTGCGATGGTAGGCTGTTCTGTCGCTGCTCCATTAGTACAGCCGGTTCCTGTTCAAGCGGATGAAACACCTGTTCAGTTCGGCGCAAGAATCAATACAGCGGCATTTATCACAGAAATTGCTACTTATGCGCAGCCAATTGCTCAAGCCAACGATTTGTATGCATCAGTGATGATCGCACAAGCAGTTGTAGAAAGCGGTTGGGGCAGTAGTGCGTTATCGCAAGCACCTTATTATAATCTTTTTGGGATAAAAGGCAGCTATCAAGGACAAACTGTCTACATGGATACGCTTGAATTTTTAAATAATCAATGGGTAAATAAAAAGGAGCCTTTCCGACAATATCCTTCTTTTGCTGAATCGTTCAATGACAATGCCTATGTACTTAGAAATACTTCATTTGGCAACGGTTATTACTATGCCGGTACTTGGAAGAGCAACACGAGATCCTATACAGATGCGACAGCTTGTTTGACAGGTCGTTATGCGACTGACCCTGGTTATGCAAGCAAATTAAATAATATCATCACGACTTACGGATTGACCCAATATGATACACCAGCTAGTGGAAACGCGGGCGGTGGAGCTACTACAGGTGGGAATAATACTGGAAGTACAGGTAGTACTAGCGGTTCAAACAATTCTGGTAATACAAACTCAGGTTCAGCAACTTCGACCACTTATACTGTTCAATCTGGCGATTCTGTTTGGGGAATCTCCAATAAATTCGGTATTACAATGGATCAATTGATTCAATGGAACAATATCCAAAACAATTTCATTTATCCAGGACAAAAACTAACGATCAAGGGTAGCCAAGAAAATGGCTCTTCGACGAATAATTCTGGTAACAATACCAATTCTTCAGGAAATGCTGGTACATCAAACGGAGGACAAACAACTGGGGCGAAATACACTGTTCAATCTGGCGATTCTGTTTGGAAGATCTCAAACGATCACGGAATTACGATGGCTCAATTGATTGAATGGAACAATATCAAGAATAATTTTGTTTATCCAGGACAACAGCTGATCGTATCAAATGGCGGTTCCTCTAATACTGGAGCAAATACTGGCAACACAAGTGGTTCAAATTCGTCTAATTCAAGTTCTTCTAATACGGCTTCAGGAACGAAATACACAGTGAAAGCCGGAGACTCTGTTTGGAGTGTCTCCAACAAATATGGAATTACGATGGCTCAACTGATCCAATGGAACAACATCCAAAATAACTTTATTTATCCAGGACAACAACTGACTGTTTCAAACAGTGGGTCAACAAACAGCGCATCAAGTAATACAGGTTCGTCAGCCAATACAAATAACAGCAGCTCAGCTAATACTGGCAGCAGTTCGTCTCAAGGCACTTATACAGTCAAGGCGGGTGAATCTGTTTGGAGCGTAGCGAATAAAAACGGCATCACGATGAATCAGCTGATCGAATGGAATAATATCAAAAACAACTTTATTTACCCAGGACAGCAATTGATCGTTAAAGGCGGCAATTCAGTAAATACCAATACAGGTTCAACTACTTCGGCAGCGAAACCAAATACACCGAATACGTCTGCTACAACAAGTACATCATCCTCTGGTAATACGATGTATACCGTGAAAGCAGGCGAGTCAGTTTGGAGCGTAGCGAACAAACATCATATCACGATGGATCAGTTGATCGAATGGAATAATATCAAAAATAATTTCATCTATCCTGGACAACAAGTGATCGTGAAGAAAGGTTCGTCTCAAACAACAAACCAACAAGCACCTGCAGGTTCGAAAACCTATACTGTGAAATCTGGAGAATCTGTTTGGGGTGTTGCTGACAGCCATGGTATTACAATGGCTCAACTAATCGAATGGAACAATATCAAAAACAACTTTATTTATCCAGGTCAAACATTGATTGTAGCTAAATAAAATAGCTGTTCAAAGAAATAACGATTGAATTCCACAAAAATATTTGTTACTATAAGGCTACTTAAATATGACAACACTTGAAAAGGAAGTAGTAAAAAGACTGAAGTTTCAGAGAGCACATGGTTGGTGAGAATGTGCACGGATGCTTTTGAACTCGCCTTTGAGTTGCCCTTGCTGAATATTCGAGTAAGCAAGTGGCGGTGACGGCCGTTACAACGTTCGAGGCCTTTTCATTAAGGTAAAAATAGGTGGTACCGCGTAGATTACGTCCTATAAAAAGAGCAATCTTTTTATAGGATTTTTTTATTTCTTTTGTGAAGTTTGAGAAAACAAAGTAAAAGAAAACAAAAAGAAACAGATTCTGCCGGTTTTTTTCGCTATAATAGAAACAAGCGTTTTTAATAGAACAGGAGGACAGAAAATGAGTTACAATCATAAAGAAATAGAGAAAAAATGGCAAAAATACTGGGCAAAAACGAATACCTTCAACACCCATGATGATCCTGAAAAACCAAAATTTTATGCACTAGATATGTTTCCCTATCCATCCGGACAAGGGCTCCATGTAGGGCATCCTGAAGGGTATACGGCAACGGATATCCTTTCCCGTGTGAAAAGAAGTCAAGGATACAACGTACTGCATCCAATGGGGTGGGATGCATTCGGTCTACCTGCTGAGCAATATGCGTTAGATACAGGAAACGATCCGGCTGAATTTACCCAAAAAAATATCGAAACATTCCGACGCCAAATCAATTCTTTAGGATTTAGTTATGACTGGAATCGCGAAGTGAATACAACTGATCCAGAGTATTACAAATGGACACAATGGATCTTTACGAAGCTTTATGAAAAAGGCCTGGCTTATGAAGCAGAAGTAGCGGTAAACTGGGTACCTGAATTAGGAACAGTTATTTCAAATGAAGAAGTGATCGATGGAAAAAGTGAACGTGGTGGCTATGACGTAGTCAGAAAACCAATGCGCCAATGGATGCTGAAAATCACTGCTTATGCCGATCGCTTATTGGATGATCTAGAACTAGTTGACTGGCCAGAAAGCATCAAGGAAATGCAAAGAAATTGGATCGGGCGTTCAGTGGGAGCAAATATTGAATTTAAAGTGGCTGGTACGGATAAATCCTATACCGTGTTTACGACACGACCAGATACTTTATTCGGTGCAACTTACTCGGTTCTTGCACCTGAACTAGATCTTGTTAGAGAAATTACGACTCCTGAACAAAAAGCTGCTGTAGAAGCTTATATCGAAGAGACAGCGAAAAAATCAGATCTGAAGAGAACAGATCTTGCAAAAGAAAAAACAGGAGTATTTACTGGTGCTTACGCAATCAATCCAGTCAATGGCAAAGAAATCCCAATCTGGATCGCTGATTATGTATTAGCTTCTTACGGCACAGGAGCAATCATGGCTGTTCCAGCACATGATGAACGTGACTTTGAATTCGCTCAAACTTTCGGACTAGAGATTCTTCCAGTTATCGAAGGTGGAGATGTTCAAAAAGCTGCTTACACAGAAGATGGTATACACATCAACTCTGAATTTTTAGACGATATGAACAAACAAGAAGCAATCGACAAAATGAATGAATGGCTAGAAGAAAATGGCGTAGGGAAAAAAGAAGTCAGCTATCGCTTACGTGACTGGCTATTCTCCCGTCAACGTTACTGGGGTGAACCAATCCCAATCATCCACTGGGAAGACGGAACAGTCACAGCTGTCCCAGAAGAAGAGCTACCATTACGTTTGCCTAAGACAAAAAATATCAAGCCAAGCGGTACTGGAGAATCTCCATTAGCAAATATTGAGGAGTGGGTCAATGTCGTTGATCCTGTAACAGGTAAAAAAGGCCGTCGCGAAACGAATACAATGCCACAATGGGCAGGAAGCTCATGGTATTACCTGCGTTATATCGACCCTCATAACAAAAAAGAACTAGCAGATTATGAAAAGTTGAAGCGCTGGCTACCAGTTGACATCTACATTGGTGGAGCAGAACATGCGGTACTTCATTTACTATATGCACGATTCTGGCATAAATTCTTATACGATATCGGTGTTGTTCCTACAAAAGAACCATTCCAAAAACTGTACAATCAAGGAATGATCTTAGGCGAAAACAACGAAAAAATGTCAAAATCTCGCGGTAATGTAGTCAATCCTGATGATGTGGTTGAAACTTACGGTGCAGATACACTGCGCATGTACGAAATGTTCATGGGACCATTAGACGCTTCGATTGCTTGGAGCGAAAATGGCTTAGAAGGAAGCCGTAAATTCTTGGATCGTGTATGGCGTTTGATCGTTGATGAAAACAATAAAATGCGTGATCGTATCACTACATTGAATGACGGCAAACTTGATAAAGTGTACCATCAAACAGTGAAAAAAGTGACAGAAGACTATGAAAATCTTCATTTCAATACAGCAATCTCCCAATTGATGGTCTTTATCAATGAAGCCTATAAAGTGGACGCTCTGCCTTATGAATATATCGAAGGATTTGTTCAACTACTCGCACCGATTGCTCCTCACATGGGTGAAGAACTATGGGCAATCCTTGGAAATGATGGTGGTATTTCTTACGCACCATGGCCAACATACGACGAAGCAGCACTTGTGGAAGACGAAGTAGAAGTTGTTTTCCAAGTAAACGGTAAAGTTCGTGCGAAAAGCAATGTTCCCCGAGACTTAGGGAAAGATGAGCTAGAAAAAGTAGCATTAGCCAATGAAACAATGCAAGAATATATCGAAGGCAAAACAGTCAGAAAAATTATTGTGGTACCAAACAAGTTAGTCAATATCGTTGCTAATTAAATAACCTGATAAAAGCAGTTGGCAGAATCTCTGTCAGCTGTTTTTTTGTAAAAAAACATGAATAGGGAAAATAGTTGACAAGAAAATAACAACGTCATATGATGTTCCATAGTATTTACAACCTGTCATAGTTGACTGTGAAAAATATAGAAATAAAAGTAAAAGAAAGGACGACAACAGGTGGGTTTTTATCAGTCTCTGCAACTAGATCCGTTTATTTTAAAACAAAAAATACGAGAAGCAACTTCTAGAAAAGAAAAGCGCATGTATATTTGTTCATTGTTTTTACGATCATTATTTATCGTATTATTTGCCATTTGTTTTATTATTTTCATTACAACATTGTTTGAATCGACGCATAAACCATACGCTGTGGTTTTATTCTGTATGTTGATGAGTATTCGTTTTGTTGATTTTGGTTATAAGATTTCTCATTCGATCATTAGTTTAGCCATCGTTATGCTCTCACTATTAACAGCGCCTTATGTCCAACTGATCAAATGGTCAGGTATGGGCGTGTTGATTCATTTTATTTTACTAAGTAGCATATTACTGGCAACTGCTAGTGACCCTAAAATGGGAAATGCTTCTTTGTACGGTTTTTCTTATCTTTTTATTGTTTATTCGTTACCTAAAGATTTGTTGAACAAGGATTTCTTTACACAAACAGGTAGCTTATTGTTTTTATTTTTTTGTTGGTTTTCAGTTATCCTTTATAGAAAACATCGAGAAAAGAACAGAGGCAAAAGCTTATTCAGAAAGAATTTTTTGAAAGATATTTATTCGCAACAAAAAATTTGGATGCTCAGCTATGCGTTTGGTATCAGTCTTTTGATTGTCGCAGGAGAATATGTCCCTTTTCAACGATTGATGTGGGCAGGGTTTGCATTTTCTTCTATTGTATCTAGCTATGGATTGATGTCGATTGGTTTTAAAGAACGAGCAGTAGACAGAATTATCGGCTCATTGATCGGATGTGCTTTATTTATTGGTATCAGCCAATTTATTCCGTTTGTGTGGGTCGGTATATTGGGTGGACTAGCTTTAGGTATTTGTTCTACCTATAGATATAAAACAATTTTTAATTGCTTTGGTGCTTTGACAATCGCTGCAAGCTTATTTGGTGTTCCAGGAGCAGTAACGATCCGCATTTTTGAGAATATCCTTGGGGTATGTTTAGGAATCATGTATATTGGGGTGACTGAGATACTTATCCGCAAAATAAGAGAAAAACACGGTTTGAATCATTAGATGAGATCGAATAAAAAAATAAGGAAAAAGTGAAGATACACATGGATGAAAAATTGCTATCACTCCATGTGTATCTTTTTTACGGTAAATCAGTGAAATGCTCTACGTTCATTATTCAAGAGATGATACACATTTTTTCCGTAATGCTACGGAAATATATATTTTGAATAGAAAACGCTTACAAGTTATGCTTGGTTTATAAAAATAAAAGGAGTGATTGATTTATGAAAAAAGCATTGATTATTTGTGCAGCAGGAATGTCATCATCGATGATGGCCTCAAAGACAACGGATTTCTTTAAGCAAAAAGGAGAAGAGATACTCGTAGATGCAGTTTCAGCTACAGAAGGCGATAATATGATTAAGAATAGTGATTTTGATTTATTTCTGATCAGCCCGCAAACGACGATGTTTTTGGATAAATTCAAAAAATTAGGAGAATCTGTTGGAAAGCCTGTTGTTAGTATCCCTTTCCAAGCGTATGTCCCAATCCCTACAGGCATCCAGAAGTTAGCAGAGGTGATCGAAGAGAACATATGATGGAATAGGAGTGGATGATAATGAAACAGAAGGAAAAATTGCTGTTGAGATATTTGATTGATCACAGGAAGGAGTATGTCACCAGTCAACGTTTAGCTTCTGAATTGTTATTATCTGATCGGACAATCCGTAATTACTTGCAGCGGATCAAAGAGTTAGTAGAAGAAAACGGAGGTAAGATCATTGCTAAACCAGGTTATGGTTACCAACTGCATATTTTACAAAGACTGACATTTGATCTGTTTTTGAGTCGGCAAGAAATAGTACCGGGATATGCTAGAGAGCCTCAAGGATTTTATGAGTCGGAAGACCGACAAAAGTATATATTGAACCAACTGCTTTTGGAAGATGCCATTCTTTTTATGGATGATTTGGCAGAAGAGCTTTATATCAGTCGTTCTAGTTTGACAAAGGACATGCAAGAAATCAAAGAGCGGTTGATTTCTTATTCACTAAAAATTGTTTCTAAGCATGGTCAAGGGATATGGATCGAAGGGGAAGAAAGAAATCGACGGCATTTTATCATGGATACTTTTTTCGGGAACCATTATGGGAATTCATTGAAAGAATATTTAGGACAAAGTCGCTTTTTCACAGACATCAGTTTTGAAGAGCTAGTAATCATCATTCTCGATGAAACAAGAGAAGCTAAGTTAAAAGTTTCTGATTTTATCATACAGAATTTGTCCTTACACTTGGCTTTGGGAATCAAACGTCTACGAGAAGGGTTTGAAATCAAGGAACTAGGTATCGAACAAGAAGTTTCTGATCGAGTAGAGTATCAAGTGGCGCAACGCATTGTTCAACGTATTGAGGTAATCGCAGATGTATCGTTTCCCCAAGAAGAAATTGCTTATTTGACTTTACACCTTATGGCTAAGTCAAATCATAGAGAAAATAAAAATGATCAGGAACTATCAAGGGAAGTAGCGAAAGTTTTGAAACGATTGTCTCAGGAATTTCGTTTTTCATTAATAGAGGATCACCAGCTTTTCAATGGTCTACTCGATCATTTGTCACCAATGATGATTCGATTGAGCCGAGGCATTCGCATTGAGAACCCTCTGACTGAAGAGATAAAGGAAGAAAATCCCAAAGTTTTTGAAGCAGTAAAAACGCATTTCAGCAACATGCCGGCTTTGAAAAACTATACCATCAATGAAGATGAATGGGCCTATTTGGCTTTGCATCTCATGGCGGCATTGGAAAAAGAAAGAGCTACGCATAAATTGCATGCGTTAATCATCTGCGCAACAGGTTATGGCAGTGCCCAATTATTAAAGAATCGTGTAGTCAGTGAATTTGGAAAAAATATTACAGTGGTAAATGTAAAAGGCTATTATGAGATCAATGAAACAACTTTAAAAGGAATCGACTTGATTATTTCTTCTATTGATCTTTCGACAATGTTTTTTAAAATTCCAGTTTTACATGTCAGTATTTTTTTGAATGAAGATGATGTTCATAAAATAAGAAAGGTAATTGGTGAATCTATACCTTATCATTCCTCAGATCAACCGATACCAGTATTTTCTCTACAGCAAAAAAAACAGATTTACACCGGACAGCTGTCTGAAAAGTTTTTCAAGACTTATACGTACGAACCGAAAAAAGAAGAAGTTCTTCATGATTTGTTGCAAAAGCTGAGCATAAATGAAGAAGAAGGATATATAAGAGAAATGCGAAAGCAGATCCAGCAACGTGAAAGTATGGGACAAATCATATTCAGTGATACAGTGGCAGTCCCACATCCCGCTGTTCCAGTTGGAATCGAAACAAAGATAGCCGTTGCTTTGATTCCTTCAGGGATGCAATGGAATCAGTATCAAGGAATCCATTTTGTTTTTCTAGTTTCGCCTTCTTATATCGAAAATGAAGGAATTACGGTCGTGACCAAAGCAATCGTTAGGTTAGTTGACCAGCTAAACGTGCAACAGGAAATCTTAGCTGAACCTATTTTTGAGAATTTCAGCAGTAAATTTATCAAACTGATCGAATAAGGAGGAAAACAGATGGCTGAAAAAATAAACAGTGAAACGCTACAAGTGACGTCTTTTGATATCATTTTTCATAGCGGAAATGCACGAACACTGATACATGAAGCATTTCGCTCGATGCGTAAGGAGATGTTTGAAGAAGTAGAAGAGAAGTTGCGACAAGCAAATGAAGAGATTCTTCATGCGCATCAATCACAAACTCAACTTCTGAAAGAATATGCTAGTGGGACAAAAATAGAAATGGAAATTATCATGGTCCATGCACAAGATCATCTGATGACGACGATGACATTATTGGAAGTTGCACAGGAAATGAATTATTTGTATCAAAAAAATAAATAGAAAGGAAGATTTATTGTGCAGGATACAGTAAAAAGGAAAATCGAATTAGAAAAAAAGCAACTTAGTTTGAAAAACATGTATTTCAATCGTTATCTGTTCGTACGCTATCTGACTGCCTTTTTCTTTTTCATGAACATGCAATGGATGATTCTGCTTCTATCAGCTAAAAGTTTAGGAAGCAGTTTACCAATGGTTCTACTTTTAGCTATTTTGCCTGCAGTAGGAGAACAAGTAAAGCTTTATCGAAAGCACCAAACGAATGTTCCATGGATAAAGCGGTATTTTTTGTTTCAGGGTGTCTGCAATATATTATTGATTCCAGTGTTGTTCACCTCAGGATTTACACTCTTGTATCCTTTTATGGCAATTAACAATAGAGGACAGCTATTTGTTTTCATTCTTATTGTAAGCGGTATTTTTGTCAGTGCATTTATCCAGTATCGTTTAAAGAAAATTTCGCTCAATCAAGATCAGCAGTATATCCGTATAAAACAATATGAAAAAGCGTTGTATTTAGGAAAGGAGAATAATTAATGTTTGATTTTTTGCAGAAATACCTGATGGGACCTATGGGGAAAATTGCGCAACTTAAAATCGTTCGGGCTGTTATGGCAGCGGGGATGGCTTCTATTCCTTTCACGATCGTAGGTTCGATGTTTTTGGTTTTGAATATTTTGCCATTACCGTTCCCATTTTTAGAAGGATTTTTTAATGCAACTTTTTTCAAAGTTAGTGACTTGTACATGATCGTCAATACAATGACGATGGGTATTTTATCTATTTACTTTGCCATTGTGTTTGCTTATGAATTAACGTCAATTGAACGAGATGAACAAAAGTTGAATGTTAATCCGCTCACGGGGGCATTACTATCTGTTTTTGCATTCTTTATGTGTATCCCTGAGTTGATCATGACCGATGGTAAAATCAGCTTGATTGCTTCTATCAATGAGACAGAAACTGTAGTAAATGGGATACGGATGGGCTCTTTTGTCGAACGTTTAGGAACTTCAGGAATCTTTACAGCTATTATTATGTCGATTATTGCGGTCGAATTGTATTGTATGTGTGTCAAGAGAAATTGGGTCATAAAAATGCCAGATGTTGTTCCGCCAGGAGTTTCTCGTTCTTTCACCGCTCTGATCCCAACATTTGTCATTGCGTTTGTGGTGATGATCATCAATGGATTATTAGTTGCACTAGGAACGGATATCTTCAAAATGATTGCTATCCCATTTGGGTTTGTTACGCAGCTGACGAATACGTGGCTTGGTGTCATGGTGATTTATTTCTTGATCCATGCATTGTGGATCGTAGGTATCCATGGAGCGAATATCATCACTTCTTTCTTGACCCCAATCGTATTAGCTAATATGGCAGCTAACGCACAAGGCGCAAATTATCCGTTGGCAGGAGAATTCAACAATTCTTATGTAACCGTTGGTGGATCAGGCGCGACCTTAGGATTGATCATCTTTATTGCATTCCTCGCGAAATCGGATCAGCTGAAAGTGTTAGGAAAAGCCTCTCTTGTACCAGGACTATTCAATATCAACGAACCAATTATTTTCGGGATGCCAATCGTCTACAATCCCTATTTAGCGGTTCCGTTTTTCTTAGCACCGATGGCTTCTGCTACACTCGCTTATTTTGCCATTCGGCTGGAAATCGTTAAACCGATGCTTGCACAGATGCCGTGGCCTTCGCCAGTTGGGATTGGCGCATTTGTCGGCAGTGGGGGTGATTGGAAAGCGGCTGTGCTAGCTGTCTTTTGTGCAATCATCGCATTCATTATCTGGTTCCCATTTATTAAATTCTATGATAATAAATTATTGAATGAAGAAAGAGAAAAGGCAGCAGAATTAGCTAGTGAAAAGTCAGCTAACTGATTTCTAAGAAAATAGAGCGTGGGACAAAAGTAAAGAACACTTTTGTCTCACGCTCTAAACACGTATAAACGGCGGAAGCAGAAGCAACTCCTTCGGAAATAAGCTGAAATTCACAAAAATTTAAAAAGCAATTTTCGTGAATTCCTTCTTATTTCTTGGAGTTAAACACTTCTGTCCCAGCCTCTATTTATTATAGTCAATATGATTCGAACTAAGTATCAAGGCAGAATACCGAGCGACTGAAGCAAACCTAGACATGTGAATATCAGATAAACGACTAGAAAAAATAGAGCAACCCTTCCGCCTAAGCGCGCGAAAAACTTAGTCTGATGCTTCCGACTCATCAAGTAAGAAAAAAGTAGCAGTAACCATCCAACAATCGATGCATCAACTGGCAAATGTAGATTTCTAAAAATAACATCCCCCATTTTGCCGCTTTGCAAATCCAAAGTTAGAAAAATGACAGAAAAAAGAGAAAGAAAAAAGATACTGTTTGCTAAGTTGAAAATTTTTTTCATAATAACCACCTTTATATTATTGAAAAGACAGGAATAATAAACTAAAAGCAACGATAGAAGAGCCAATAATCAAAAGAATTAAAGCGCTATCTTTAAGAGGCGTGATAAAGAAACAATAAAAATTATTGTAGTTCCGGCAACTTTTCTTGATAATTCCATAGACGGGACGCTATGAAAAGTTTTCTTTTCATGGCGTCCCGTCTACTAGAATATAAATAACATTACTCTTCAATCAACCGCTTCACGATTGCATAATCCCCTTCATAAGGTTCATCTACACCATTGATTTTTTGATAGGGATCAACCCCTTTTCCCGCAATGACGACTGAATCTTGCGAAGTACTTTCTGCTAAAGCACGCCGAATCGCTTCAGGACGGTCCATTTCATAATGAACGATCAATTCTGGATTAGTAATTGCTTCATTGATTTCTTCCGCGATTTTTTGCGGATCTTCAAATGCCGGGTCATCTGCCGTTAAAAAGGCGACGTCAGCTGTTTCTGATAGCACTTTTCCAAAATCATGTCGACGGGAGATTGCTTTGTTCCCTGGGCTGCCTAATACAACAATTACACGACCGTCTGGATGTTCATTTTTGGCAAATTCCAGCAATGTTTTCAAACTTAGATAATTATGTGCGTAGTCCACATAGACATGCGCCCCATTTGATTGGATCAATTGATCCATTCGGCCTGGTACACGAGCTTCTTTTAATCCGGCTTGTGCATCTTGACTGGAGGCACCTGTTAGTGCTGCGGCAATGATCGCACTGGCTGCATTTTCTTGATTGAATCCTCCGGCCAGCAAAATATCATAAGCGGTATCGCAGATAGCTAAGTGATCTTGACGAGAAGATAAAGTAAACCCGTGGGTACCTTTGTCTGAATGGATCACTTGATAATTGCTTTTTTCCGAACGACCATAAGTGATCGTTGGGATCTGGAATAGATCGGCGGTTTCTTTAAGCAAATCAAAATAGTCACTTTCGTGATTCAAAACAACTGTTTTTGAGTTTAAGATCAATTGACGCTTGCAATAGAAATAGTCATCAAATGTCGGATGTTCGATCGGACTGATATGGTCAGGCGAGATATTCAAGAAGATTCCTACATCTAAAGTCAACCCGTACACACGTTGTGTTTTGTAAGCTTGGGAAGAAACTTCCATCACTAGATGAGTCATACCATTTTCAACTGCTTCTGCCATCATACGATATAAATCTAATGACTCAGGCGTCGTTAAATGGGATTTGAAATACGTTTTGCCATCTAGCGTTGTATTCATCGTAGAAAGCAATGCAGTTTTTTTATTCGTTGTGTGATCCAAGATTGCTTTAGTAAAATACGCAGCAGTTGTTTTACCTTTTGTTCCAGTGAATCCAATCACTTTCAATTTATTTTGTGGATAGTCGTAAAAGGCCATAGCAAGAAGTGCCATTGCTTTACGGATATCCGTCACAATGATGCCTACTGCTGAATTTTCATATGGCTGCTCTGATACATAATATTGGATACCTTGTTCGATCGCTGAATCCAAATATTCTTCTTTGAAATTCATTCCTTTACAGAAAAACAGAGTAGAAGCATCAGCTTTTCTTGAATCATAACTTAACTGAAGAAATTCAGCTTTTTCTGGTACATCAAGATGCCAGCCTTTTATTGAAACAAATTCTTTTAATAGATGTTCTTTTAATAGTAAATGACGGATGTCTTCTAAAGAGAAGCTCATTGATTGATCCCTCGCTTCATTCAATTTCTTGATTTATTATAGCACACTCTTTTCAATATATCGTTTGATTCCGCTGTGACAAAATCCAGCTTTATTCAAATTTTCTTGACACAGGGGACAAGCGGATGAGTATTTTCATAAACAATGAACTGACTGTAATAGATAGGAGAACGAACAGTGTCTCCAACCATCCAAATACATAATAATTCAAAAAGATGATAAGGCTATTCGTAAGTAACAGTCCTTGCGGCATTGGAAGCCGAAAAAATTTGTGAAAAATAATTGGCGGTATCGTTATCCCGCCATTTGAGGCTCCGACGGTTTACAATGTGTAAACGCCAAGACTGAACAAAAGACTTCCTGAAATCAGTGAGAAGAAATGAGAGGAGAGCATTTCCACTTTTGGAACGATTTCTAAAACAACAGGAAAAAGCAGACTTCCCGCTACAGTTTTAAAAAATATTGATTTTCCTAATAGAACAGCGGCTAGAAGCAGCATCATAAGATTGATGCTCCAAACAGTAACTGAGCGTTGGATAGAAAAGGCCGTTTCAACTAAATGTCCGATTGCGCCCACTCCGGCGGAAGCTATATCATGAGGGAGCAAGAACCAATTCAATCCAACTGTGATAAAGAAAAGACCTAAAAATATAACGGGTAGTTTTTTTATTTCTTGTGTCATTGATATCTCCTATAAATGTTAGCCATAAAAGGCTGTATATTTCTTTACTTTACCAAAAAAACGAAACCGAATTCAAAAAAACAATCGTTCTTATAAAAGTTATATAAAATCGATTGCCAGTTTCTGTTTTACCAATTAAAATGATAGTAATGTTTTGTAGAAAGTTGGAATCTGACCGATGGATAATCAAAGAAAACCAGCATTAGATCAATTATCACCGCAAGAAAAAATGGCACGAGGCTCTGCTTGGATGACCGCCAGTAATATCATTTCAAGGTTGCTAGGAGCTGTCTATATCATTCCTTGGTATGCTTGGATGGGCGAAAATGCTAAGGCTGCCAATGGATTATTCAATATGGGGTACAATATATATGCATTGTTTCTACTGATCTCTACAGCAGGAATACCCGCGGCGATCGCAAAACAAACCGCGCGATATAATTCGTTGAATGAATATGGCACTTCACGACGATTATTCATCCGGGCATTACAGATGATGGGCGGGTTAGGTCTGTTATTCGCTTTGTTCATGTACATCGCCTCTCCTTGGCTAGCTCATGCTTCTGGTGGCGGAGAAGAACTGATTCCAACGATGCGCTCTTTGAGTATCGCTGTATTGGTTTTTCCTTGTATGAGTGTGATACGAGGGTATTTTCAAGGGAACCAAGAGATGATGCCTTATGCGCTGTCGCAGATCGTTGAACAAGTGGCACGTATTTTTTATATGCTGTTGGCTACATTTATCATCATGAAAGTCATGAATGGCGATTATGTGACGGCGGTCACGCAATCAACTTTCGCGGCATTTATCGGTATGCTAGCAAGTATCCTTGTCCTTTTGTATTTTTTGAAGAAACATCAAGCGTATACATCTGCATTTATCCACTACAGCGAAAACAAAGTAAATATTGCAACGAAGGAATTGTTGTTAGATACCATTAAAGAAGCAATACCGTTTATTATCGTTGGTTCAGGGGTAACAATCTTCAAATTAGTCGATCAATTCACTTTTATGAAGGTCATGTCTGCATCCACTGAATATTCCAATGCACAGTTGCTAGATCTTTTTTCGATTTTTAGTGCCAATCCAGATAAATTGACAATGGTAGTTATCGCATTGGCAACATCGATCGCGTCTACCGGGTTACCGTTGATTACAGAAGCTGTTACGTTGAAAGATCGAGTAGGACTGGCAAAATTGACGAGCGGAAATTTACAACTGTTTTCATTTTTTATGTTTCCAGCGACATTTGGTGTCATGTTACTTGCCTATCCGCTAAACACATTATTTTATACACCAGATTCTCTAGGAAGCAATGTACTGATCCAAGCAAGTTTTGTAGGACTCTTCTTAGGGTTATATATGCTAGTTTCCAACATGCTGCAAGGAATGTTTGAAAACAGGGCGGCAATCAGTTATTTGGTTGTTGGGTTTCTGGTGAAACTACTTCTTCAATATCCAGCCATTCGTTTATTTGAAGTGTATGGCCCTTTATTAGCGACAATGCTCGGGTTTGCTGTGTCTTGTACCTTGATCTTAAAGAGGATCCATGAAGTAGCTCGCTTTAAACCAAGTTTTGTCTGGCGTAGGACATTACTGATCTTTATTCTTACCTTGATTATGCTTTTTGCTTCGTGGATCACAAAGATGATTTTTGGGACTTTCTTAAATGAAGATAGCAAATTCCAGTCTCTATTATTGATTCTTGCAGTAGCAGGTATAGGGGCATTGGTGTACGGTTATTTAGCTTTGAAAATCCGTTTGGCAGAAAGACTACTAGGACCAGGAATAGCGCGTTTACGACACAAATTAAAAATAAAATAAGTGAATGGGAAGAGCAGAATCAATGCTCTTTTGAAATGGGGGAAACGCATGCGTTTAGATAAATTTTTAGCAGATATGGGACTTGGTAGCCGCAAAGAAGTCAAAGGATTGATCAAAAAAGGAACGATTGAAGTCAATGGACAAGTGGTCAAAAGCGATAAAGCGCAAGTAAACGAGTTTGAAGATACGGTTACTTATTTAGGAGAAATCATTGCGTATCAAAAAGATTTTTATTATATTTTGCATAAACCTGCAGGAGTCATTTCTGCTACTCAGGATAATCATGATCAAACCGTAATCGATTTGTTGGAAGATCAAGATTATCGGGAAGATCTTTTTCCAGTTGGCCGATTGGATAAAGACACGGAAGGCCTCCTGATTTTAACGAATGATGGGGTATTTGCCCATCAGTTATTATCACCAAAAAAACACGTGGAGAAAGAATATCTAGCTGAGGTTAGCGGTATAATGACAGAAGAAGATATCCGTTTATTTGCAGAAGGACTGATTATTGATGGCGATGAGCAGACATTGCCGGCAAAACTCCAAATTGATCAAGTAGATCAAGAGTCAGAAACTTCAATTATCCGTCTGATTTTGCATGAAGGGAAGTTTCACCAAGTCAAGCGAATGGTCAAAGCAGTAGGAAAAGAAGTCTTATATTTAAAAAGAATCCGTATGGGGAATTTTTGTCTTCCTAAAGATTTGAATAGAGGGCAGTATCGCCCCATGACCAAAGAAGAGCTAGAACAAGTGAGAGAAAAATAATTGAATGGACAGCTAAAAGAATAAGTAGCGTAGTTGTAGCGACATCTGAAAAGCAGACTTATCCGTCTGACTTTGGATGGCTTTTTTGTGAAATTTCGGCTTATTTCCGTAGAAGCTACTTCTGGAACACCGTTTGTTCGGAATAAGGGACTGTGACAAGACTTTTGTCACAGTCCCCATTGCTCGTTGTGACTCGGAGTTAGATAGCAAGGTCACGATCTGTCTAATACTCAGGACAAAACGCTGATTTCACAACCTCTGATAAACGGTGTTCTCCTGCCAACTCTTCGGTCACAAGTTATAATATTCATAAAATATAAGGAGCTATTTTTTGAAATTACTCCTTGTGACTCAGAGTTAAACGGCAGGCTCACGACCTCTTGGTAAACGGTGTTCAAAAACTTGCATCTTCGGCAATAAGCCCAACCAAACGAAAAATATGAGGAGCTATTTTGGTTTGGCTGTTCTTATTGCTTGATGCAAGGCAGCTTTTTCACAATCTCTGATAAACGGTGTTCAATCAGCTGACCCTCGGTATTAGCTCAAAAAACGGCAAAATATGAGAAACTATTTTTCCGTTTTTTTCTCTAATACTCAGGACAAAACGCTGATTTCACAACCCCTCCTATACTTTGTTTCATTTTCCCTATACTTTGTTTATTTATTCTCATTATTGAAAGCGCTATAATAACGTTGCGAATGAATCGAAAGGGGTTTTTAGATGAAAAAACGAAAGGGGTTCAATCATTTTTTTATGAATCTATGGCGTTATAAAGCACTTGTCCTGATGGCTGTACCGGGTATGCTTTGGATGATTTTTTTCTTTTACATACCTGTAATGGCGAATGTCGTAGCATTCAAAAATTTTCATATTTCAGCAGATGGGTTCTTGGCTAGCCTGAGGGAAAGTCCTTGGGTGGGTTGGGAAAATTTCAAATTTTTATTTTCTTCGGACCAAGCATTTCTCATCACTAAAAATACAATTTTATATAATGTGACATTTATCCTTTTAAATCTGCTCATTTCAGTCGTATTTGCAGTCATTATGAGCGAGTTGAGAAATAAACGACTTGTTAAAGTTTATCAAACGATGTCGTTGCTCCCTTATTTTCTATCTTGGGTCATTATCAGTTACTTCGTTTACGCCTTTTTAAGTCCCGACAAAGGAATATTCAACCAGTGGATTACTGGACACGGAGGAGAAGCTGTCAATTGGTATAATGAACCGAAATATTGGCCATTTATCTTAGTATTCATCGGTACATGGAAAGGGATTGGTTATAACAGCATCATTTACTTTGCATCTGTTATGGGAATCGATCCGACTTATTATGAAGCTGCTATGGTTGATGGAGCTAGCAAATGGCAGCAAATCAAACATGTGACGATACCACAACTGATTCCATTGATGACGATTTTAACGATTTTAGCCGTAGGAAACATTTTTCGAGCTGATTTTGGCCTGTTTTATAACATTCCTAGGAATTCCGGTGCATTGTACGATGTGACTCAAGTTTTGGATACGTATATCTACAATGGGCTGACATCCACAGGAGATTTTGGTATGACGGCTGCTGCAGGCCTTTATCAATCAGTTGTCGGTTTTGTCTTATTGATGATCACAAATACGGTCGTCCGTCGTTTTGATAGCGATTCTGCATTATTCTAAGGAGGAAAAAAATGAAAAAAAAGAAAGTGGAGAGAGTCCAAGTCCGTTCTTTCAATAAGACGACCAATTTTTTCTCTAATATAATGATTGCACTCTTTGCTATTTCCTGTGTTTTGCCATTCATATTTGTTATTGCCATCTCTGTTACCGATGAGTCCATATTGTCGACGCACGGGTACAGTTTTTGGCCAGAAAAATTCAGTCTATTTGGTTATACGTATTTGTTCGACCAGATGCAGGATAAAATTTTGCAAGCGCTTTTCGTAACTGTACTTGTTACTGTTTTAGGTACCCTGATCAATAGCACGGCTACTTCTTTATATGCTTATGCGATTTCGCGGTCAAACTTTCCATTCCGTCGTTTTTTTACCGTTTTTTGTTTGATTACGATGTTGTTCTCACCAGGAATGGTAGCCAATTATCTTGTTATGACAAATCTTCTCCAGTTAAAAGATACGATTTGGGCATTGATCTTGCCAATGGCTGTTAGCCCCTTCAATATTATTGTGATGCGCACATTCTTTAAACGTTCGGTCTCTGATTCGATTATTGAATCGGCGCGGATCGACGGAGCTAGCGAACTTCGAATATTCGTTCAAATCGTTTTACCGTTAGCTGTTCCTGGTATCGCGACAATCAGCTTATTTGCCGCATTGGGCTACTGGAATGACTGGTTCAATGCTTTACTATACATTCAAGATGATAAGCTAGTTCCACTACAGTATCTTTTGATGAAAATCCAAAGTAATATTCAATATCTGACGCAAAATTCAGGAGCAGGAAGCCAATTGACAGGTGGGCTAGCTTCAGTTCCAGGAGAATCCGCCAGAATGGCGATCGTAGTTATCTCTACGTTGCCTATTGCGATCAGCTATCCATTTTTCCAGAAACATTTTGTCAAAGGTCTAACGATCGGTGGAGTAAAAGAATAAAAAAATATAAATCATAAAACTAGGAGGAAGAAAAATGAAGTTATGGAAGAAACTAGCCTTTACAGGTGTTTCAGCATTATTGGTAGGTACATTAGCGGCATGCGGAGGTTCTGGTTCTAAAGAGCAAGCAGAAGCTAGTGATTCGGACACTTTGCAGATGTATCAAATCGGTGATAAACCGGATAATTTCGATCAATTGATGGAAGTGGCAAACAAACGAATCGAAAAAGAGATTGGTGCAAAAGTCAATATCAATTACATTGGTTGGGGCGATTACGAAAAGAAAATGAACGTCATCATTTCTTCCGGAGAAAATTACGATATCGCCTTTGCGAACAACTATGTTTCCAATGCTCAAAAAGGAGCCTTTGCTGATTTGACTGAATTAGCGCCTAAGTATGCTGAAAAAGCGTATAATGATTTAGATGAAGCTTATATCAAAGGAGATTTGGTGAATGGAAAATTATATGCCTTTCCAGTAAATGGAAATGTCTTTGCTCAACAAGTACTTACTTTTAACAAAGCTTTACTAGATAAATATGATCTTTCAATTGATGGAATCCAATCTTACGCTGATGCAGAAAAAGTTTTGAAGGAATTCCATGAAAAAGAACCAAACACGGCCGCTTTTGCCATTGGACAAGGATTCAAAGTCCAAGGAAACTTTGACTATCCTTTAGGGAACACTTTACCATTTGCTATTGATCTGGATGGAGATGATTCAAAAATCATCAACCAATACGACAATGAAACGTATATCGGACTGTTGCGTACGATGCATAGCTGGTACAAACAAGGACTCATTCCAAGTGACGCTGCAACGAGCAATAAGGACTATCCACTAGAAGGAAATACTTGGCTGATGCGTGGAGAAACACAAGGCCCCTATGATTATGGCGATACGATTTTGACAAATGCAGCAAAACAAGAACTAGTTTCAAAAGCAATTACTGTTCCATTGAAATCTACAGCTCAAGCACAAATGGCAAATTTTGTCGTATCCAATACTTCAAAAAATAAAGAAAAATCAGTAGTACTTCTAGGCCTACTTAACAGTGATCCAGAATTATTGAATGGACTTGTTTGGGGAATCGAAGGAGAAGCATGGGAAAAAGTCGATGGTTCAGAGGATAAAATCAAATTGCTAGATGGTTATCAGCCAAACACACATATGTCTGCTTGGAATACAGGAAACAATAAGATTCTATATACACAAGAGTCCATTACGGATGACATGATTGCCAAACGCGACCAATCGATTGCTGAAGCAGAAACTTCACCGATTTTAGGATTCAGCTTCAACACGGACAATGTAAAAACAGAATTAAGTAATATTTCAAATGTCATGAACCAGTATTTGGATGGATTGAATACAGGAACTGTTGATCCAGATGAAACATTGCCGAAATTAAAAGAAGCTTTAGATAAAGCTGGTTATGACAAGGTATTGAAAGAAATGCAAAAACAATATGACGAGTTTCGACAAGAACAATAATGAATAAAGACAAAGAGGTTGTGACAAAAACGTGTCGCAACCTCTTGTTCCGAATGAATGGTGTTCAAAACCTTGTATCTGCGGCAATCAGCCCAACCGAACGAAAAACGTAGAGAGCTATTTTTGTTCGGCTGTTCTTATTACTTGATGCAGGGCAGCTCTTTTACAACCTTTAATACTCAGGCCATGGTGCTGATTGCCCAACCTTTTTTTGTATAATGAGAAAGTATAAACTTAATGTTTGGAGGAGAAGATATGTTAGGGAAGGTTTTGGAAGAGTTGTTTATCCGGATCTGGGTCGTTATAAAACTAACCTTATATTTCTGGATATACACGTTTGTCGGCGGAATCATCTTTGGATTAGGTACGGCATGGAAAACAGTCAATGAGTTATTTTATTTATATGGATTCGAGTATAAAGAAATCACGTTAAAAAGAGGCTGGAATATATATAAAAGAAATTTTTTAAGAGGAAATCTGCTATTTAGTTTATTTTTATCTAGTACTGCTTTATTGAGCTACAATCTATATCTATCTGTTCAAATCAAAGGGCTCATTTTTTTAGCTATTGATTTTATTTTGCTTTTTGCCTTATTTTGCCTATTTGCTACTTATCAATACAGTATGATTTTAGACAGTGAATATACGATCTCTGTTCCTAATCTGCTAAAGATGAGTTTTATTTCGGTTTTTTCCAGCTTTTCGTCTTTTCTAAAAATAATTATTGGTAGCAGTGTAATTATAGCTGTGACTTGGCAATTCAAAGGATTGATTTTATTTGGTGTCATTGGTCTTTTGACGGTTTGGAATGATACGATGACGAAACAGTGGCGTGAAGAGTTAGATAAACAGTTGGAAAGTTATGAATAAGATCCGTATTCTATTTTCAAAAGGAACCTTACTGAATCGGCTATTACGGAAATATGCGGTTATCATGATTGGTGTAACGATGACTGCTACTGTTATTTTTAGTGTCCATACGTGGGATCAAAACCAAAAGCAGGCAGAAAACATGACAAGTGATGCCGTTCAAAGTACAAGCAGAATGCTGAATGACAAAACAACTTTGAGTAGGATCATTAAAAACCAGCTTGTAGGTGATTCCGAAAAAATCGAAAATGTCACTACCTACTTAACAAAACCCATAGATCAGTATTTGATGTATGTATATGAGCAGCAAAACAGTACCGACGAATTAGTTTCTTTCCCAAATCAAATCAAAGATCTTTATATAAATTATGAAGAACTAAGTGCGATATATATCGTGTTGAATCAGCTACCGGAGTACTATGAATCCTCTAGAGAAAACAAAGGCGGAGAAGTAAAAGCAGGAACGCCGAAATTACTAGATGCCTTTTATATCAAGTTGCCTATCACCCAAGGAGGAGCTGAGTCAGGCAGTATTTTTATCGGTTTCCAAAAGAAAGAGCTAGATACGATTTTAGAGAATCTAACGTCATTCAATGGACTCTCTTTATACATGATTTCTGGCACGACAAATCGCTTGTATACGTTCCATGATAATAAAATAGCTAAAGAAACATTTGGAAGACAAGAAACGATTATCTCAGAGAGTCTTCAGAAAAATTCACAATTGCCAATTGCTAATCTGAGAAAAAATAATTTTGTTCAGCATCAAGAACTGTCGGATGATTACCGAATATTAGCTGTATTAGATAAAAAAAGTGTAAAAACCGAAACGGGGAAAAACCTTGCCCCTCTGATTGTCGGTATCATTGTTTTAGACAGTATATTGCTTATCTTTCTTTATAAAACATTCAAACGATATTCACAGCAAATATCCGTCGTCATGCAGGCAATGGAGCAAACAGCAGCAGGGAATTTAGAAACACGGATTGATACAACAAAAACGGAATATGAACTAAAGGAACTTTCGATCGGTATCAACGAAATGTTGGATAGCATCAATCAATTTGTCGAAGACATCTACAAACTAGAAATCAAACAGCAAGATGCACATATGCGGGCGCTTCAAGCACAGATCAATCCGCATTTTTTATACAATACATTAGAATATATCCGAATGTATGCAATCAGCGAAGGAAGCGAAGAATTAGCAGATGTTGTATATGCTTTTTCTGCCTTGCTCCGAAACAACACAAATCAAGAGAAGACGATCACTTTGAAAGAAGAATTGGACTTTTGCGAAAAATATGTCTATTTATATCAAATGCGTTATCCTAATCGAGTGGCCTATCATTTTATGATCGATCCTGATTTGGAAAAGATTGAAGTACCTAAATTTGTGATTCAACCATTAGTTGAAAATTATTTTAAACATGGTATTGATTTTACTCGATTTGATAATGCCATAAGTGTCAAAGTCTTACAGGAAGACAAGCGGGTAAGGATCATCGTCAAAGATAATGGAAGAGGGATGACTGAAAAACGGCTAAAACAGGTGGAAGAAAAACTGTCTCATCCCAAAGTGGAACTTCACGAATCAATCGGTCTGCAAAACGTGAATGAACGTTTACGTGCCAACTTCGGCAGCAGTTATTACATGTCGCTTGAGAATAATGAGACAGGTGGACTGACTGTTTCTATTACATTCAAGGAGGGGTGAACATGTACCAGGTGTTATTGGTAGATGATGAATATATGATTTTGAATGGGTTAAAAAAGATAATTGATTGGAAAGGTTTAGGGTTCCAAATAGTAGCAACAGCGGAGAATGCCAAAGAAGGACTATCTGTCCTTGAACAACAACGGATTGATCTAGTGGTAACGGACGTGACGATGCCAGAAATAAACGGACTGGAATTTATTGAAGCAGCTCAAAAAGAACATCATAATTTTGAATTTATGATTTTGTCCGGGTACCAAGAATTTGATTATTTGAAAGGAGGCATGCAATTAGGTGCGGTGAATTATTTGATGAAACCCGTGAATAAGTTCGAATTGATTGAAAGCCTCAAGAAAATCAAAACACGGTTAGACCAGCAAAATGAACAAAAAAATCAGCAAGAAATCTATCAGGAACTATTATTCAGTCAATGGTTGAATGAAGAGTTAGATGAAGCAAGTGAAGAAGAAATAATAGGACAAATCAGTGAGAAACAGCATAGAATAGTATTGATCCAATTATCAAGAATTCATGATCCTCTTATCAATACATGGTTGAAAGAACACCAGCAAATCTTTTATTATCAAAGAAATTATGGAGACCGTATATTGATTACGCTGTTGTTGGAGGCAGATGAAGTTGATGGATTCTGCTGTTTTGTCCAAGAAAACGTCCCTGATCAGGAATGGCTGATCAGTATCGGGGAAGAGACAGATTCATTGGACAAGATCCCTGAAACATTCCAACAAGCGAAAGACAATCTACAATTACATCAATTTTATGGAGATAAAGACGAGCATGTTTTTTACGCAATACAAGCAACAATAAAAGAGCAAACCATCGATTTTTCAAGTTTCAGACGTGTGTTGCAAAATAAACGATTAGATGATGCCCAAAAAATGATCACTGATTTTTTCGAGCAATTTCAGTTAGCAGCCATGATGCCGGAAGACATCCGGTACTCCAGCTTTTTACTGTTTATGGAGATTCAACGGGAATTGATTGATCTAGAAGATGAGGAATATTTACAAGGAATCGAAAAAATTCATCAGGCAAAAACGGTGCAAGAACTCCATCAGCTTCTTCTGTCGTTCGTCCAAAAGCACCAGAGACAGAAAAAATACAGTGGCAATGTAGAAAAAGTAATTGAAATCCTGCATCAGCACTATCAAGAACCACTTACACTCAAAGAAGTGTCAGAAAGTTTGCATTTAAATGTCATGTATTTAGGGCAGTTGTTCAAAAAAGAAACGAAAAAAAGTTTTTCAGCTTATTTGAACCATTTACGTATGGAAAAAGCAAAGCAGCTGCTTTTGCACAGTAATCAAAACGTCAATGAAATAGCAAGTGAGATTGGCTACAACAATACCACGTATTTCTCTAAATTATTCAAGAAGATTGTCGGCAGATCCCCTAAGGAGTATCGGGAAAAAAGAGGAGAATCCTAAAAAAAGAAGCGTATGGAATGAATCGATATTCAAAAGTTTGCATCTGCGGTAATAAGCCCAACCAAACGAAAATAGGAGGAGCTATTTTTGTTTGGCTGGACTTATTACTTGATGCAGGACAGCTTTTTCACAACCACTGAATCAGCTAACCCTCAGTATTAGCTCAACAAACGGCAAAATATGAGGAACTATTTTGCCGTTTGTTTCTCTAACACTCAGGTCAAAACGCTGATTTCACAACCTCTCAATAAACGGTGTTCAAAAGCTTGCATCTGCGGTAATAAGCCCAACCAAACGAAAAATAGGAGGAGCTATTTTTGCTTGGCTGTTCTTATTACTTGATGCAGGACAGCTTTTTCACATCCTCTTGTTAGTTATCGTTTGATAAGGAAAAAGGTAGATCTTTTGATCGATACTTCTTAGGATGAGGGACGATACCTAATTGGTAAGAGATCTTGCCGCCTTTCAACAAATCTTGATGGGTAAAATATAATTTCGTATATTCTTTGTCCATCCGATTGATTTTATGGATAAATTGCTGTTGCGGCCGATTAGGAGTGGCTTCAATCGTCAATTCCTTTCCATTTGACAAAAGCACAACAGCCTTGTCCATTAAAGGCATACCGATAACATATTCACCGGTCCCTGGTGTGACAGGATAGAATCCCAGACTATTGAAGATATACCAAGCAGCCATACTTCCGTTGTCCTCATCTCCAGGGTAACCCGTTGAAGAATCGTCGAAAGTTTGAGTCATCAATTGTTTAAGCAATGGCTGTGCCATTTCGGGTTGTCCAATATAGCTGAACAAGTATGGGTAATGAAAACTTGGCTGATTGGAGATAGCTAACTGCCCAAATTCTATCGCAGCCATCTCGCTCATTTCATGAATCTCAAAACCATATCCTCCTGTTTCAAATGTCGGAGATTGATTGCACAAATCAATGAGTTTTTCTTTGAATCTCTCACTGCCGCCATATTTTTCGATCAACCCTGCAAAATCATGATAAACAGCAAAGCTGCTTTGCCAAGCACTGCCTTCTGCATAATCTTGTCCCCAACGATGAGCAGAAAATGGTTCTCTGAATTTGCCATTTTTATCTTTGGAACGCATCCATCCTGTCTCATAGTCAAAAATATGTTGATAGTTCAATGATCGTTGCTGATATTTTTTCACCGTTTCGTCCTCTGCTAGTACTTTGGCAACTCGACTAATACAAAAGTCGCTATAAGCATAATCTAGCGTATGATTGACCGATTCATGGTAGTGATTAGGAACATAGCCGTATGTCAAGTAATCCTCTGTCCCTTGTCGTCCATAATTTGAATGATTACTTTGAACTGTAGCGCCTTTCTTCATTGCTGTTAGAAATTCCTGCATCAAGTCTGGCCGAATATCTTTCACAGCAGCATCTGCAATGACTGCATCAATTAATGTCCCAGGCATTAGTCCACGTTCGTCAGGAGACAGCCATTTTGGCAAATAGCCACTTTCTCTATAGCTGTTCAAAAAACCTTCCAGCATTTCTTCATACTTTTCTACAGCAATCAAAGAATAAAGAGGATAAACCGTTTTATACGTATCCCAGAACCCGTTATTTGTATAGAGAACGCCAGGTTTCACAGATCGACTAGTCGTATCATAGTGGATTTTTTGCCCACTAGGATCCATTTCATAAAATGTCTGCGGAAATAAAAACACCCGATAGAAGTTATGATAAAACGTCCGCAATTGTTGTTGATCATGGTGTGTGAGCTGTATACGATCAAAATAGGATTGCCATTGTTTCTGGCTGTTAGCAAGGTAAGTCTCTTTGCTTTGGTTTTGTTCTAGTTCCAAGTTATAAGCTGCTTGTTCCGGGCTGATAAAAGATGTCCCGAATCGGATGGTTTGTTTTTTTGTCTGTTCAAAATACAACGGGATCGAATCGCTATTTTTGTTGGAAACAGCTAGCTCATCAGTTGTTAAAGGATATTCAAATCTCAATATGAAATAAAAAGAAAAATCAGGATCTTCTGAACCAGCAAAATGTGTGATTTTTCCTTCCACTGTGTAAGGATCTATAACAAAGAGCTGATGACGTCCCGGAAAGGATAAAAGTAAACCGCTATCATTTCTGCTGTAATCAATAGATAAGATTCCGCCATACATACTGGGTATCAATGTAGAGCGGATGCCATAACGCAATTGACGGATCGACAGATGAGTCGGACAAAATATACTTTCTTCTGGGCGGTAAGAACTTTGCGCATGAAAAAGGGTATTTTCCTGTAATTTACCATTGATTGGCGTGAGCAGCATATGACTGAAATCGCCCATCCAAGGACTTGGCTGGTGGGTAAGTCGATAACCTTGAAAAATACGATCCTCAGGATGAAACCACCAGCTGCCGTTTTGATCGGTCGTTTGCGGTGCAAAATAATTCATCCCAAAAGGAACGCCAGTGTAAGGCTGGCAGTTCCCGTTAGAGAAATTTGGCTGATTAGCTGTGCCATGTCTAGTATCTATTTGACCGATATTCATTTTATTTCTCCTTTGTTGATTGTCTTTTGATAAATGAAACTGGAAATTTGCTGTCGGAAGGACGTTCGTTTGTCTCTAACCAAGTGATCAAAGCCTCTCCAGCAAGCTTGCCTAACTGTTCAAAATCTTGTGCAATGGTTGTCAGCGGTGGATCAACAAGAGCAGCTGCTTGGATATCATCAAATCCGATGATTGAAAAATCTTCAGGAACATGATAATCATGCTGTCTCAAGAAATTCATCGTCTGGATAGCGACAACATCGTTTTCGCAAACAAAAGCGGTCACTTCATACTTAGTGATATAAGAAAGCAATTCATCGAATGTCGCGCTTTTGTCATCCAGCGAAGTGTGGAAAGCCAAACCAGCTTTGTCCAATGCTTCAAGGTAACCAAGGTAACGCTGACGTACGGATTGTGGATGAGTCTGTGCACCAAATAAATAAGCGATTTTTGAATGTCCCTGTTCGATCAAATGAGAAGTAGCGAGCACACCACCTTGGAAGTTGTCGGAAAGCACGGTAGGAAAAGGCAATTCATAGATTTTTTTATCCAATATGATGACAGGGAATTCTTTTAATGACAGCTCAAAAAGCAAGTCAAGATGCTGTTCTGTATCAAAGGCATAATAAATTAATCCATCAAATTCATGGATGAGTTCTTTTGCCGTTTTATTTTGTAAAAAATCATGTGTCGTCATCATGACATCCATCTGTTTATCCTGCATCACAGGATTCAATCCCTTGGTAAAGTCACCAACAGATAAATCAGCGACATATGGAAGAAGAAACAGAATCCGCCGTGTTTTTGTAGGAGAAGGAAGCATCTGCTCCGGAGAAGCTGATTTAACAAAACTGCCTTTCCCACGTACGCGATAAATCAGCCCTAATTGCTCTAATTCAGTCAATGCACGTTTGGAAGTGATTCTGCTTACTTTATAAGTATGGGAAAGTTCCTTTTCAGTTGGTAGTTGGCTATCCACAGGTAATTCACCAGTTAAAATAGCCGTTTGCAAATCATTAAATATTGTCTGGTACAATGGTTGATTCATATAAACACCTCTTAATGATATATCATATTTAAATAATACCATAATAGATGAAAAAGTAAATAAAAAGTTATTTTTTTGAAAGCGTAGACATAAAATGCTGCAAGAGGTATAATCTTTAAAGATATATCAAATGAAAAGAGGGAATTTGTATGGTTTATAAAGATATACCAAAATCGGTGCAAAAATTTATGGATGATATCACACAAAAATGCGGGAAAACCCATGCGGACTGGGCAACGAATTTTACAGCAGCATTTGCCAACACGCTATTGACAACAGTCAAAAAGCAAAATGACGGTACTACTTTTTTATTGACAGGAGACATTCCTGCAATGTGGTTGCGAGATTCTACTGCACAAGTTCGTCCTTATTTAGTGATTGCAAAAGAAGATGAGGAACTAGCTGACATGATTAGTGGGTTGGTCAAAAAGCAATTTTTTTATATCAACATTGATCCATATGCGAATGCCTTCAATGAAGAAGCGAACGGTGCGGGACACCAAACAGATCACACAAAAATGAACGATTGGATCTGGGAAAGAAAATATGAAATTGATTCTTTATGCTACCCGATACAGTTGGCCTATCTTCTTTACAAAAATACAGGAAAAACGGACCAATTCAACCCAACTTTTATTGAAGGAATCAAAAAAATCTTAGGCGTGTTCGAAACAGAGCAGGAACATGAACACTCTCCTTATACATTTGTACGAGATACGACAAGAAAAGAAGATACGCTGATCAATGACGGACGAGGAGCCAAAACAACTTTTACAGGTATGACATGGTCTGGGTTCCGTCCTAGCGATGATGCTTGCCGTTACGGATATCTGGTACCATCCAATATGTTTGCGGTGGTCGTGTTAGGTTATGTGGAAGAAATTTTCCAAACGATACTCGATGATAAAGAAATTGTACAGAAAGTACAAATATTGAAGAAAGAGATCCAAGAAGGTATCCAAAATCACGGACGGACGGTTAATCAAAAAGGGCAAACGATTTATGCATACGAAGTAGATGGAATGGGGAACGCGACGGTCATGGATGACAGCAATGTGCCCAATTTGATCGCGGCACCTTATTTAGGATACTGTTCGGAACAAGAGGAAGATTATCTTCAAACAAGAAGAACATTGTTGAGTAAAGAGAATCCATATTTTTATGAAGGAAAGTACGCAAAAGGAATTGGTTCTTCCCATACGCCAAAAGAGTATATTTGGCCAATTGCACTAGCTATGGAAGGAATGACAACACCAGATAAATCTGAAAAAGAACGGCTATTGAATTTGCTTGTAGCAACTGATGCAGGAACACATCTTATGCACGAAGGATTTGATGTGAACAATCCTGAAAATTATACGAGAGAATGGTTTTCTTGGGCAAATATGATGTTTTGCGAATTAGTTATGGATTACTTTGATATTCGAGTAGAAAAATAGGAGGTACTGTAAATGAAAAAGAAAGTATATATCATTTCTCATAGCCACTGGGATCGTGAATGGTACATGGCTTACGAACAGCATCACATGCGGTTGGTTGAATTGATAGACGATTTATTAGAGCTATTTGAAGTTGATCCGTCCTTCAACAGTTTTCATTTGGATGGGCAAACGATTATTTTAGATGACTATCTTCAAGTAAGACCAGAAAAAAGACAGGCGCTCCAACAAGCGATCAATGAAGGAAAATTGAGAATCGGACCATTTTATATCTTGCAAGATGATTTTCTGATCAGTTCGGAATCAAACGTGAGAAATATGCTAATTGGCATGGAAGAAAGCCATAAATGGGGAACCCCCGTCATGTTAGGGTATTTTCCCGATACATTTGGAAATATGGGACAGACGCCTCAATTAATGAAACAAGCTGGTATTTCAGCAGCGGCGTTTGGCCGTGGGGTAAAACCAATTGGTTTTGACAATCAAGTTCTGGAAGCAGAAAACTATTCTTCTCAATACTCAGAGATGTGGTGGAAAGGACCTGATCAAACAGAAATTTTTGGTCTGTTATTTGCCAATTGGTATAGCAATGGGAACGAGATTCCCGTAGAAAAAGAAGCTGCTCGTGTCTTTTGGAAGCAGAAATTAGCAGATGCAGAACAATATGCATCTACTGATCATCTATTAATGATGAATGGTGTTGATCATCAACCAGTACAAAAAGATATATCAAAAGCAATTCATCTCGCAAATGAGCTGTTTCCAGATTACGAGTTCATCCATTCTAATTTTACTGACTATCTGGAAGCAGTTCGACAAGAGTTGCCAGAAGACTTAGGTTCAGTAGAAGGAGAATTGACAAGTCAAGAAACGGATGGCTGGTATACTTTAGCCAATACAGCATCTGCTCGCGTTTATTTGAAACAATGGAATACCAAGGTCCAACGGCAGCTAGAAAACATCACGGAACCACTTGCGACGATGGCTTACGAAGTTACAGGGATTTATCCCCACGATCAATTAGATTATGCTTGGAAGACATTAATGCAAAATCATCCTCATGACAGTATTTGCGGTTGTTCAGTCGATTCTGTCCATCGAGAAATGATACCTCGTTTTGAAAAAGCAGATGAAGTCGGAAAGTATCTTGCACAAGATTCTTTAGAACAACTGGCCGCAGCGATCGATACAACTGGATTCCAAAAAGACAGCTTTCCATTTGTCGTTGTAAATACTGCGGGAATGGATAAAAGCGGTGAAGCAGAAATAACCATCGAATTAGCAAGAAAAAGATTCGCTGAAGGAATACCTGAACAACTATATCAAGAGTTAGAACAGTTGCCTAGACAGAAGTATCACGTAGAAACAAAAAGCGGGGCCACTATACCAGCTATTTTATCTGAAGAAACTGTCCAGTTTGGTTATGATTTGCCGAAAGATCGTTTCCGTGTACCATATATGGCAAGAACGATCAAGGTAACTTTACCAATAAAAAACATGCCAGCATTTTCTTGGGAAACATTCGCGCTTGTAGAAGGGGAAGCGAAAGCAGAAGAAAAGGAAACAATGATCCGTCAGAGTGGACGAATCGTCGAAAACGCCCACCTGCGTTTGACGATTGAAAAAAACGGTACCATTACAATGGAAGATCGCAAAAACAAACGAAAATGGAATAACCTGCATATTTTTGAAGATATCGGTGATATAGGAAACGAGTATATCTTTAAGCAACCTGTCTATGATCAACCAATCCTATCCAGTAATCAAGAGGGCTCTGAAGTAAAAGTATTAGTAGATACACCAGAAATAGCCAAAATAAGTATTCTACATGAAATGGAGATCCCAGTTTCTGCAGACGAGCGTTTAGAGAAAGAACAACGGATGGTTGTAGAATTTCGTTATCGAAAAGCAGAACGATCTAAAGAAAAACGGATCCTTCAAATAGAAACGATCATGACTGTCAGAAAAGATAGTAAAAAAATCGACTTTGAAACGACTCTTGACAATCAAATGAAAGATCATCGATTGCGTGTCTTGTTTCCTACAAAGTTACATGTGGAACATCACGAAGCAGATAGTATTTTTGAAGTAGTAAAGCGCCCAAACCATGTATCTAGGAGCTGGGAAAATCCCACGAATCCGCAACATCAGCAAGCATTTGTCAATATTCATGATGAACAGTACGGTGTAACAGTTGGTAACTTTGGCTTGAATGAATACGAAGTAACAGCAGATGGACAAATCGCGGTGACGCTACTTCGCTGTGTGGGAGAACTAGGAGATTGGGGGTATTTTCCAACACCAGAAGCACAGTGTTTAGGTAAGCATCGGTTCGATTACAGCGTTGAACTACATGGACCAGAAGAAACATTCTCTACTTATTTGCATGCATACGCGGCACAGATTCCTTTTTCCACTCAACAAATCAAACATCATGAAGGAACATTGGTATCAAAACAACAATATTTAACGATAAAAAGTGAAACGTTTGCAATTACAGCTTTGAAACGGAGTAAGTTTAGTGATAAAGTAGTAGTGAGAGGTTTCAATATGTCTAGTCATTTAGAAAAATTAGAAATAACTAAAGACAATCGAAAAACGGTCATATTGAATCTGCTTGAAGAACCAACGCAGCAATCGGTTGTCCCGATAATCCAACCGTATGAAATTCGGACAATCGGATTCGAGGAGGAAAACTAAATGTATGGCGGAATAGAAGCAGGCGGAACAAAATTTGTGTGTGCGGTTTCAGAAGGTGGAGAGATTTTGGAAAAAATAAGTATCCCTACCACAACACCAGAAGAAACATTGGATCAAGTATTTGAATTTTTTAATCGTTATGAACTGAAGGGAATCGGGATCGGCTCATTCGGCCCGATTGGTATCGACCAAACAAAAGATAATTACGGATATGTTTTGGCAACTCCCAAAAAAGGATGGGCACAATTTGATTTTCTCGGCACAATCAGGAAACGCTACCATATTCCTGTTGCTTGGACGACGGATGTCAATGCAGCTGCATACGGGGAGCTGAAGCAAGGGGCAGCACAAGGAAAAAATAGTTGTATTTACCTTACCGTGGGAACAGGAATCGGTGCAGGCGTCGTGATCAATGAGGAAATTTTTTCAGGAATCGCACATCCTGAAATGGGACATATTTGGGTAAAACGCCATCCAGATGATCAATATGAAGGCACTTGTCCTTATCATAAAGACTGTTTGGAAGGATTAGCAGCAGGTCCGTCTATTGAGGCACGTATAGGAATCAAAGGGCAAGATCTGCCACAAGATCATCCGATTTGGGATATTCAAGCTTTCTATATTGCTCAAGCACTGATCAACTATACGTTGACGTTAGCACCTGAAAAGATTATTTTAGGCGGCGGGGTAATGAATCAGGATCATCTCCTTCAAAAAATTCGTCAGCAATTTGTTGAATTGATGGGTGGCTACATGGAAACACCTCAAGTAAGTGAGTATATCGTTCGTTGGGGACTGCCGAATGAAAGTGGGATTATCGGTAGTTTGCTGTTAGCAGAACACGAACATCAAAAGTAAGCAGACAAGTTACACAAAAAGAACGTAGTCTTATCAGCAGATAATGATAGGACTACGTTCTTCTTTCTATTTCCACAATCCGGGTAAAGCTTTACCAACTATTTTTTCTTGAGTAAATGGATGAATCATGTGCAGTTCTAATGCATGGAGCATCAGTCGTTCAGCTGGTCTATTTTGGTAAAGAGGGTCTCCGACGATTGGATGCCCTATATGAGCTAAGTGAACTCTGATCTGGTGCGTACGACCGGTTTCCAAAACACAATACACTTGTGTTTTTCCAGAAAGTACTTTGTCGACAGTGACATGTGTCAAGGCGTTCTGACCATTTTTATCATCTACGACCCGTTTTCTCCGATCATGGCGATCGCGTCCGATTTTATTGGTAATGGTCCTATCTTTGGCGATTTCCCCCCATACGATGGCTTGATATCTCCGATAGATCATTTTTTGTTCCAACATTCTTCCAAGTATCGGCAAGACAAATGGGTTTTTTGCAAATAAAACAGCGCCGCTTGTTTCTTTGTCCAAACGGTGGACAACGTAAGGTCGTTGTTTTTTCGTATCGAGATAAGCAGCTAAGTGATTGAGCAAGGTACTGTTTTCTGTTGGTTCGTTTGGATGAGTCTTCATTCCTGCAGGCTTATCCACTATAATCAAATGTTCATCTTCATATAAAACACGGATGTGCTTCGCATCTCCTAATTGGACTTCTTGATAATTATAATCTGTTTCTTCGAATAACAATGTGATCTGGTCATTGCCTTTTACTTCATGATGGAACAAAGCAGGTTGTTGATTGATCCAAACGTTTTTACGTATACGCAAAAAGTGCCGAACCTTTCTAGGAACTAACCATTCCTTTTCAAGCAAGTCGCGAATCGTTGTTTCAGGATGGTTCATAGGTAAAGTGATCGTGATTTTCACAAGTGTACTCCTTTCGGTAAAATTGCAGACTAATTGTACCATTTTTAAAACATATTTAAGAAAAAACTTACATTTTTCTGTTCATTCTTATGTTACTCTACTTGCACTAACAAAAAAAACAAATCGAACTACAACTTAAGCAGGAAGAAAACACTCTTTCATTATGGTAAAATAAGACGATTGAATTGAATAGACAGGAGAAGAAGCGAATGGATTTTCAAAGCATTTTAGGAAAGATAAAAGCTGCTTTGATCAGTTTTTGGCGATGGATCAGACCATATCTCGGACAATTTCATCGATGGCGAAAGCGCATTTGGAAAAAATATCATGTGAACAAATTGATTTTGCTGATTGGTTTGATCTGTGTCTTAGTGACAAGTATCTACCTTTTTATTTTAGCCAAACAAGCAAATGTCGAAACGTTAAAATCTGGATTAAGCCAATCGACAGTCATTTATGACAAGAAAAATGAAGAAGCTGGCACACTGTACGCCCAAAAAGGGACATACGTAGAATTAAACGCGATTTCTCCCTATATCCAAGATGCGGTGATCTCGACAGAAGATAGGAATTTTTACGAACATCACGGATTTGATATCAAAGGAATCGCCCGTGCGGCTGTTCGGATGGTTTTGTCTGGCGGAACATCAGGAGGCGGAGGAAGTACGATCACTCAGCAGCTTGCCAAAAATGCTTATCTGACATTAGATCAAACATTTGATCGAAAAGCGAAGGAATTATTTTTGGCAATCGAGATCGAAAAGAAGTACAGCAAAGAAGAAATCTTGACCATGTATCTTAACAATGCCTATTTTGGCAACGGGGTATGGGGTGTCCAAGACGCTTCCAGAAAGTATTTTGGAGTAGATGCAACGAATGTTACGCTATCTGAGGCTGCTACTTTGGCAGGAATGCTGAAAGGTCCTGGTATTTATAATCCGATTGATCACCCAGAAAATGCGAATGATCGGAAAAACACAGTACTAAGCGTAATGGAAGAAAACGGAAAAATCACAAAAGAACAAGAACAAGCAGAAAGCCAGACAGACATCAGTGCTTATCTTCATGACACATACGACAATTCAGATTCTGGTTATCGTTATCCTTATTATTTTGATGCAGTGATCGATGAAGCAGTTAACGAGTATGGTCTTGATGAAGAAGATGTCATGAATAAAGGCTATAAAATCTATACAGCTTTAGATCAGGATTACCAAAAGCAATTAGAAGCTACTTATCAAAATAATGCATTATTCCCAGCAAATGCTTCAGATGGTGCCATGGCCCAATCTGCTTCAGTAGCTTTAGATCCGAATACAGGCGGTGTACAAGCATTAGTAGGACGAAGAGGAGATCATGTCTTTAGAGGATTCAGCTTTGCTACACAGATGCGCCGTTCTCCAGGATCAACGATCAAACCATTAAGCGTGTATACGCCAGCGTTGGAAGCTGGTTACAAGCCTTCTAGTGTCTTGAAAGATGAACCGCAAAGTTATTACGATGCGCATAATTTTGACGGGACATACCAAGGAGAAGTACCGATGTATCAGGCTGTTGCACAAAGTTTGAACTTGCCTGCTGTATGGCTTTTGCATGAGATCGGTTTACAAAAAGGATATGATAAAGCAGAAGAATTCGGCCTGCCTTTAGCAAAATCTGATAAGTATTATGGCTTAGCTCTTGGCGGATTAGAAAAAGGAGTATCTCCAATGATCATGGCGGGTGCTTACAGTGCATTTGCCAATGAAGGTCAGATGTATACGCCGCATCTCATCACGAAAATCGTTGATTCAACTGGAGCGGTGATCATCGATAATACAAACAAAAAGCCAAAACAGGTTATATCAAAGGAAACAGCTGATGAAATGACCAGCATGCTTCTTGGTACATTCTCAAATGGGACAGCAGCTGCTGCGAACCCTGCAGGTTATACGATAGCAGGTAAAACAGGAACCACAGAAACTAATTTCGATGCCACGAAAGCAAATGACCAATGGATGATCGGGTATACGCCAGATGTAGTGATTTCGACATGGATGGGGTATGAAGAATCCAGCAAGCTGCATTATTTGGAAGGGACAAGTGGAAATGTTGTCGGGAAAGTCTTCAAATCAGCGGCAGAAGGTATCCTTCCTTATACTTCCAAAACAGGATTTAGTGTAGCTGACGCCTATGCCACAGGAGGGCAAGTGGTAGCAGCAGATCAAGTTGGAAACACAGGTAATTCTAATGGAGAGTCTGGAAATTGGCAAGATAACTTGAATCAATACGGTGAACAAGCAAAAGAAGGATTGAAGAATTTCGGCGATATGGTGAAAGAAGGCGTTCAGGGAATTGGTGAAGCGGCTAAAGACCTCTGGCGGAAATATCAAGGAGAGTAGACCCTTTGAAAACGAATAACCCCATGTTACAATAGAGAGTAACTACTAAAAGAAAAGAGGGCATAACATGTCAAACATCTACGATAGCGCGAATCAGATCGAACGTGAGATCCGTGAATTACCAGAATTCAAAGCGTTGAAAGAAGCGTACGAGAAAGTACAAGCAAACGAAGAAGCACACAAGCTGTTCAAAGACTTCCAAGCGATGCAAATCGAATTACAAGAAAAACAAATGAGTGGACAAGAATTCAGCGACGAAGATGCAATGAAAGCACAAGAAATGGCTGTGAAAATTCAATCAGAAGAAGTAATCAATGATTTAATGCAAAAAGAACAAGGTTTCAGTACGATCATCAATGACTTGAACCGGATCATCATGACGCCAGTTCGCGACCTTTACAGCGAATAGAACTATTTTATGAAACAACAGAGGTTGTGAAAGAGACGTTCAGCCTTGAGCGATGACAAAATTGCTTCTTATTGCCGATAGACTGTCTCTTGAACACCGTTTACCAAGAGGACGTGAGCCTACCGTTTAACTCTGAGTGACAAGGAACAATTTCAAAAAACAGCTTCTCATGTTTGATGACTATTGTGATTTGTGACCGAGGAGTTGGCAGGAGAACACCGTTTATTCAGAAATAGGAGAGACGACAAAACTCTTGTCGTCTCTCCTTTTTTTGTCATTCATTTTTCAAACGGTAAAAATAGCCCTCTTGAGCTAACAGCTCTTCGTAAGTACCCATCTCAACGATTTTTCCTTCATCGATCACGACGATTTTATCTGCCTCTTTGATCGTTGAAAGCCGATGAGCCACAATAAAAGTAGTGGGTGTTTCTGTCAGGTAATTCAGGGCCTGCTGGATTTTTTTCTCTGACTGGTTATCTAAAGCTGAAGTTGCTTCATCTAGCAAAATGATTTTCGGCTGACGTATCAATGCTCGTGCAATGGAGATACGTTGTTTTTGGCCACCAGACAGCTTGTTGCCATGTTCGCCTACTAAGGTATCCAGTCCATCAGGAAGCTGGTCAATCAGTGAAGAAAGTTGCGCAGCTTCGATGACTTCATCTAAACGTTCTTTTGATACGTTTTTCAAGCCATAAGTGATGTTCTCTTTGATCGAAGCGGAGAACAACAAAGTGGTTTGAGGAACAACGGCTAAATAATTACGCACACTTCGCATATCCAATTCATCCAAAGGCTGATTATCTAGGAAAATCCTCCCTGAAGACGGCTGGATAAATCCAATCAATAAGTTAAGGAGTGTAGATTTTCCAGAACCAGATGGCCCAACAAAAGCAATTGTTTCTCCAGCTTTCACCTCTAGAGAAAAATGATCGATAATCGGCTTGAGTGAGTCCGGGTAATGAAAAGAAACATCCTCAAAGCGAAAATTTCCATCCAAATGTTGGATTTTTTTCTTACCGTGATAAGTTTCTACATCGCCAGCAATCAACAGTTCACCAATAGAAGTAATAGATTCCATGCCTTTTGAAATCGTAGGAATCAGTGTGATCATTCCAGAAACGGAATTGACGATCGTTGTGAAATATGTCTGATACATCACGCCATCACCTGGTTGAATACGCCCTTGTAAAGCTAATATCCCAGTGAAAATCAAACAAATCAGTTGAAATATCTGAAAACTAGCCCAGCTGACTGATCCGAAAACAGATTGCAGGATATCTAAGTGGAATCCTTTTTCATAGATTTGGGTAAAATGCTTATTTAAGCGAGTGGTTTCGTGTTTTTCTAACCCATGAGCTCGAGCAATCGGTGCTAATTCGATCACTTCGATCACTTTTGCAGAAGTCTCTTCCATTTCTTGCCGGAAATCTGAATTGGACTGTCTGATCCTTTTCCGGAAAAAAAGAGTAACTAACGCGGCGAGAGGGACAGTCAATAAGAAAAACAAGAAAACGACAGGACTTCTATAAAGCGTGATACCTAAAGCCACGAATAAATTGACAGCAATGTTCAATCCGCTGACAAATACTTGAGAGGACAACGTTTGGATGGCTTCTACATCACGGATGATTTTTGATTGGATCCGGCCAGATTGCAATTCTTTTTGATAGGGTATAGAAAGTTCTTGGATTTTCTTGATAAGAGTCGCTCTTAGTCCAGCTTCTACTTGCCGGATCGAAGTGCTATGGTATTTTACATGAAAATAATTCGTCAATATATTTTGACCGATCAGACAAGTCATCAAAAAAGCGTTGAAATAAATCGCCTGCAATTGAGAGGAATCTTTTGATGAAGCTGCATTGATTACATTGGCAATAGCAATCGGCATTAACCAAGATGGAAGATGTTTGATAATAAAAAAGAGTCCTGACATGGCAAAGCTCCAATAATTCCCCTGATAAAGATGCAGCAATGTCTGAAAAGCATTTGCATGATATTTTTGATAACTTTTCTGTATTCGTTCCTCCATAATCTTCTCCTTAACAATCTTGGTAAAAAAACTGCAAGTGTTCTATTGCTTCAGGAACATAAATCTCAGGAGTAGCTTCAAGAGTGGCGTACATTAGAGGACGCTCATATTTGATATAATGTAGTACCGGGCGGAAATCTAAACAGCCTTTACCAACAGGAACTATGCGGATCTTTCCATTTTCCATGATGTAGTCTTTGAGATGAAGCGCTGTAATACAACCCTGTAAATTGTCCAAGGCACCTCGGATCACTTTTTCCTGATCAGCATGATTTTCTTTGTGGATCAAATTCGCACAGTCTAAAATGATTTTTAAATTTGGTGAAGCTACTTCATCGACTAAACGTTTGGCTAACTGATAGTTATAGATCGGATGATTGATCCCTGCTTCAACAGCAACAGTTACGCCAAAATTTTCTGCATGAGCGACTAATTCAATGACAGAATTTCTAGCAATCTGATAAGCTTCTTCAGTAAAATTTTCTTTTGTGAAACCGACAGAGACACTACCGGTTTCCGTAGCAATCATCTTGGCTTGATAGGCAGAGCACAGAGCAATTTGCTGTTTGAAAGTTGCTAATGCTTGTGCACGAACTTCTTGATTTTTGCTGGATAGGTTGATATAGCAACCTAAAATGGAAAGTTCGATATTGTTTTTTTGGAAGTATTCACCAAAATAGGCAGCACTCCCAAGTGTCATGTCATTTAATTTAAGTTGTTCAGGAAATGCTTTTTGTGGTGCAAATTGGATATGGGACAAGTGAAGCTGTGATACTTTTTGAACGATTTCTTCACGATTTCGAACCTCTAGATCATGGGCACGAATGCCTAAATTTAATGGAAACATTTCAAACTCCTTTTTGTAAATAATCAGCAAGAGGCAGACGGGATTCTTTTATCAATTCAGCAATTATTCGGGCAACTTTATCAGCGCCTTCTGGACTAAAGTGGGTATTATCCTTTAGTCCTTTTGGGTAATTTTCACAACTATTAGGCATAAGATGCAGATAGAATTTTTTTGTCTCTTCTTTTGAAAAGGTCTGGAAATATTCTTGTGATCGTGAGAAAACATCTAAAAGTGGAATATGGTGTTTCTCAGCAAATGCACGCATCGCTTTTGGATAGTCTCCAAGTATATCTGGATTCAATGTTCCATTTTCTAAGTAATCTCGTCGCGTCACAGATGTCAGCAAGACCATGTGGACGTTCGCTTTTTTTGCGCATTCAAAAAATATCTGCAGATTTTTTAAATAGCTACCGAAGGGGAGCGTACCTCTTTCTTCTTGGATTTTCTGGTTGTTATGTCCAAATTGTACAAATAAGAAATCATTTGGCTGAAACTGTGAAGCTAAACGGGCTAATCTTCCTTCCTGGATAAATGATTTGGTACTGCGTCCATTCTTTGCTTGGTTATTGATCTGGATCTCAGGTGAAAAATAAGCAGAGATTTTTTCTCCCCAACCTGTCTCGGGACGCTTGTTTTCATCTTTTTCTGCCGCAGTAGAATCACCGGCAATATGGATAGTAGGCATGTTATCTCTTCTTTCATAAGGGTTTATAGGCAATGAAGCAGAACAGCAAGAGAAGAAGACGGAGCAAATTTGGTCCGTCTTCTTCTCTAAAACGTGGATAAACGGATTCCGTTATTTCGCTATCCTGTTTTTGATTCGTTACTGTTACTATTAATCAATTAGGCGAAAAAGCCAAAGTAATTTTTAGCATTTGTATAACTAATCGCTTGAACGAGACTTCCTAAAAGTTGTTCATCCTCAGGTGCTTCTCCTCGCATGACCATTTCGCCTAAAAATTCACAAAGAACACGACGGAAATATTCATGTCTAGTGTAGGAAAGGAAACTTCTTGAATCTGTCAGCATGCCGACAAAATTCCCCAAAGCACTACCATCAGCAAACTGTGTCAATTGATCGCGCATACCAGCTCGAGTATCGTTGTACCACCATCCAGAACCTAACTGCAGTTTTCCATTCTGTTCTTTTTGGAAACAGCCCATCAAAGCTAAAATCGCAGGGTAGTCATTTGGATTCAGTGAATAGAGGATCGTCTTTGGCAACTGATCCGTTTCTTCTGCACGATTCAATAATTTTTGCAGAGGAATAGTCAAAGAAAGATCATTCATTCCATCATAACCGGTATCGGGTCCTAATTTTTCCAACATTTGTGTATTACAATTACGATAAGCATGAATATGCAGCTGCATCGTCCAATTATGAGAATGATAGAAGTGGGTCAAACGTATCAGTGTTTCTGTACGATAAGCATCGATTTCATCTGAAGATAATAGTTTGTTAGCTCGTGCTTTTTGAAAAATCTCTTCTAATACTGTTTCATCCGCTTCTTTATAGTGTAAGGTGTCTAAAGCGTGGTCGGAAACACGACATCCATGTTGATGGAAGTATTCTATCCGCTGCCCTAAAACTTCGATCAGTTCTTGATAGGTGGTAATCGTTTGGTCAGCTGCTTCTTCCAGTAGTGTGATCCATGCATTAAATCCTTCTTTTTCAATATTGAGTGTTTTATCTGGACGGAATGAAGGGAGAACTTTCAAATCTGGTTCTTCATGAGCAAGCAATTGATGATAGTGTAAGTCATCTGCTGGATCATCTGTCGTACAAATCACTTCTACATTCGATTTTTTCGCGATTTCCCGCCGACGGAAATCAGGAGTTGCCAAAATTTCATTTGCTTGTGTCCAAATTTTCTCTGCGTTTTCTTCATTTATCAACAAGTCAATATCGAAGAAACGCTTCAATTCAAGATGTGACCAACTGTAAAGCGGATTTCCGATAATTTTTGGTACGGTTTGACACCAAGCTAAAAATTTTTCAAAATCAGAAGCATTTCCTGTGATTTTTTCTTCAGGCACGCCGCAAGCTCGCATCAAGCGCCATTTGTAATGATCGCCTCCTAACCAAGCTTCTGTCAGATTGCTGAAATTGTTGTTTTCGTAAATTTCTTTTGGATCTAAGTGACAGTGATAATCAATAATGGGCATATTTTTTGCGTAGGAATGATAAAGCTTTTTCGCCCAATCGTCTTTTAATAAAAAATCATCAGATAAAAACATAAATCTTCCTTCTTTCTTTTTATACTATTTTATGAAAATCAAAGTGTTACTCCGTTTTTAAAAATGGCAATTTCTCGAACGTCATTTTGTTCATTTTTCGTTTCTTCTCCACTAGCCACAGCGATGATTTTTTGAACAAATGATTCTAAGATCACTTCCATTGGTTGTTCTAATAAGACGCCTGCATTAAAGTCCATCCAATGACCTTTGCGTTCAAAAAGAGTCGTGTTCGTAGATACCTTGACCGTAGGGACATATGAGCCAAATGGAGTCCCTCTTCCTGTGGTAAACAAGACCAACTGGCAATCGGATGAAGCAAGAGCAGAGGCAGCTACAAGATCATTCCCGGGAGCTTGTAATAAACTAAGTCCTGGTTTTCTGATTTTTTCGCCATATTGCAGTACATCAACGACAGGAGAGCTTCCTGATTTTTGCGTGCAGCCTAAAGACTTATCTTCTAATGTAGTGATCCCACCTGCTTTATTACCAGGAGATGGGTTTTCGTAAACTGGTTCCCCGTAAGACAAGAAATACTGTTTGAAGTCATTGATCAAGTCAACGATTGAATCAAAAACTTTTTCATTTTCCGCTCGTGCCATCAATACTTGTTCTGCACCAAACATTTCTGGCACTTCTGTTAAGATCGTGCTACCTCCTTGAGCAATCAAGTAATCAGAAAATGCACCAAGCAAAGGGTTGGCAGTTATTCCCGATAGACCATCAGAACCGCCGCATTTCAAACCGACATTTAACTTAGAGAGCGGGACTGGTATGCGCTGGTCGTTTTCGACCGCGGTTAAAAGTTCTTCTAATAGAGCTACGCCTTGTTCGATCTCATCATAGACATCTTGAGCCACTAGAAATTTCACTCGTTCTTCATCATATTCACCTAAAATTTTTTTGAATTCAGGAACGGTATTGTTCTCGCAACCTAATCCAAACACTAAAACTCCGCCAGCATTTGGATGGTTTACCGCGTCTGCTAAGATTTCTCGAGTATTTTGATGATCTTTTCCAAGCTGTGAACAGCCGTAGGGATGCTTTAAAATCGTAATATGATCAAACTGTCCCAGATCCGGATGTTTTTCTTTGAACTGTTTGACGATCAGTTCAGCAATACCATTCACACACCCAACGGTAGGGACTAAGAACAAGTCATTACGAATCCCTACTTTTCCATTTTTTCGTAAGTAGCCTTGAAATGTTCGGTTTTCAAAAGGATAATGACTTGGATGGACATCTTTTTCATATCGATAATCCAATTCACCAGAAAGGTTGGTTTTTACATTATGAGTGTGCAGCCATTGACCGGCAGTTACGTCTGTCGTCACGTGCCCGATTGGATAGCTATATTTGATCACGTTGTCTCCAGCTTTCAAATCACTCAATGCAATCTTGTGACCTTGCGGGATATCTTCAAGAGTGGTGATCGTTTGCTGATCAATCGTCAGTTGTGTTTGCTTTGGGATAGGTGTTAATGCGACAACAACACTGTCTCGTTGATTTAATTTCATTGTTGGTTGCAGGGTTTCAAGCATGGACCATCGTTCCTTTCATTTCTTGTAATACTGCTCGGACACCTTTTTGATCGATTTTTGTAGCCATTTCTTGAACAGTATCTGCCACATTCGGTAATTGAGACAAATCTTCTCCCCAAAGCGCAGCGTTTTGCAATAATCGAAGAATAGCTGTTTCATTATCAGACCAAGCATCAACAAATTCGTTTATTGTCTTTTCATCATCATGGGGCTTTACTTGATCGCCTCGATACATAAGAAGTAACGCAGCTAGTGAAACAGAGATTAGCGGTGGTACTTGATTTTTTTCTTCGATATACTTCTTGAAGACCGGAAGCAGACGGGTGCTGAATTTTGAAACACTATTTAATGAAATCGCTTCTAATTTGTGATGGGCAAAAGGATTCAAGAAACGTTCTTTGATTTGATCAGCATAAATGGCTAATTCATCTTTAGGTAAAGAAAGCATAGGAATCAATTCTAGATCGAATAGCTGATCAACATAAGCGGAGAATAAAGGATCTTTCATTACTTCTTCTACAGTTTCCAATTCCGCCAACAAAGCAAGAGGGACCATCGCTGTGTGCGGTCCATTAAGCAAATGCACCTTACGTTCACGATAAGGAGTCATATCATCTGTGATGATGACATTCAAGCCAGCCTGTTTGAATGGTAGTTGATTCTCCAACTCTTTAGGCCCTTCAATCACCCAAAGCATGAATGGTTCCGCTTTGACCATCAATTGATCTTCATAGTTATGTCGTTGATTGAAAACAGCTGCATCCTCACGAGGATAACCTGGTACGATGCGATCAACTAAACTACAACAAAAAACATTTTCTTTTTCTAACCACTCAATAAAAGCAGGTTCTAAATCCCATTTTTCTGCATAGCGTAAAATGATTTCTTTTAGACGTTCACCGTTTCTCTCAATCAATTCACAAGGAATAATCGTAAAACCGGCTTTGTTTAATTCGAAACGTCGGTATAAAAAGGCTGTCAGTTTGCCCGGGAAGCTCTGTGGTGGCGTATCTGTTCGTTCATCAGTCTCCACAAATTGGATTCCTGCCTCTGTTGTATTGGAGACGATATAGGCCAAGTCGTCATTTTCTGCTAGAGAAAGATAAGCATCCCATTCATGATAAGGATTGATCATTTGTTCTACTATGGTGATAATCTCGGAAGTATCAACGATTTCGCCATTGCTGAGTCCTTGTAAAATGACCGTATATAAATTGTCTTGCTGGTTCATCGTATTCCCAAGACCTTGTTCTAAAGGCTGAATGATGGCGACATTTCCTTTAAACAATTGTTGGTTATTCAGTTGCTGAATCTGCCAATCAACAAATCCGCGCATAAAATTGCCTTCGCCGAATTGAAGAACTTTTACGGGAGCCTCGTTTTTTTTCACTAATTCTTTTGTCAGTTTATTCATAGATTATTCCTTTCTGTGTTATGCACACGTTAACATTTTTATATAAAATTACTTGCAGTTTACAAGTAATTGATCGACTCACGAAGCATCAGTAAGGTGGAGAGCTCCATTTTAGATTGTTCGATCGGCCTGTCTTCAATCAAATCCAATAAAAGCTTTGTTCCTACTTGACACATTTCTTTCAACGGTTTGTGTACTGTAGTAAGCGGTGGATTAAGATAGGAGACGACTGGAGAATCATCGAACCCAATCAGAGAAATGTTCTGGGGAACACGAAGACCAGCTGAATGTACAGCTCTCAATGCACCAATCGCTATATCGTCGTTGCCACAAAAAACCAGAGTAGGCAGGTCAGAAAGCGATAATAGGTATTCCATGTTTTTGAGGCCGCTTTCTAAGCTGTAGTCTCCTGTTAAAAAATAGGCTGGATTGGCAGGGATGCTTGCTTTTTTTAGACTGTCCAATACACCTTTTTCTCGTTCTTTTGTCGAACGAAAGTTTTTTTTCCCACCAATATAAGCGATTTTCGTATGTCCGCACCCAATACCGTAATCTACTGCCTGCATAACACCGGCCGCATCATCGGCAGTAACATTGATAACCGCTGGATCATTGATGTGACGATTGACAACGACGAAGGGAAACGCTTTTTCTTTTAGATAATCGATAAAAGGCTGATCTTCATCACTTTGACTCATAACGATTAGACCATCATAACGTTGCAAATTGATTTCTGTTAAATCAACAGCATCGATACTTTCGACAGATAAGCTGTAGTTTGTGTCCAATACTGAATGGATACCTGCAATGGAATCTGCTAGGAAATTTGATGAAGTTCCTTTATGCAAACTTGAGAAAAACAGTCCGATCAGATATTTTTTTTGATTTACTAAACCTTTTGCACTATAGTTCGGCGAATAATTCATTTCCTTAGCTAGTTGCCGTATTTTTTGTTTTGTTTCATTTTTGATTAAACTGCTGTTATTCAAAGCACGAGAAACTGTCGTATGAGAAACACCAGCTGCTTTAGCGATATCTTTGATCGTTACCATTCCATCATTTTCCTTACTTTTTCACTTTTTGTTAACGCATTCATCATATTACGATAACTACGATAAGTCAATAGATCTTTGGTATGAAAAGATTGCACACGTTAAAAATTACTTGGATTTTTATTTTTAATTATGCTATTCTTAAAAGCGGGGAATGCTCATTTAATTAGATGAGTATCAATTTTACAGAAAAATGAAAGCCTTTTATTTAAAGGAAAGAGAGGAAGAAAATGAAGAAAAGTACAGTGTTTTATAAAATATTTTTACCGATGTTTTTATTAGGAGCCGTACTTGTCATAGGATTTAGTTTATTTATTTATCAGAATACCTATGAGTCGATCGAATCGAGTTATTTAACAGATAAAAAGAACCTGCTCAGGCAAGTCAAAACGAACGTTGAATGGAAAATCAGAACGATCGAATATTCGTTTTCTACGTATGGTTCGACCAAAAATTTCTCGGATATATTCAAGCATCCACTGACATATACAAATTACTCCACTTATTCTGAAATCAGGAAAGAGCTAAACTTTATAGAAACAATTGTTATGGATGATAATAATTATGATTTACTCAGTTTAGCTGGTAAATGGGGAGTAATCAATGGATCGTTGACTCAACTGACTGAAGAGGAAGTTGAAAGGTATCAACAAAAGTACATAAATAACAAAGATAATTTATTTTGGCAAAAGAAAAATAAAGGAATCGAAATGGTGATTCCTTTACCAATGTTTGAAAAAGAAAAATATGCATTGGGAATTGCTACGATAGAGAAACATACAATAGAACAAGTTGTTGGGGAAAGTGGAGAAGATATACTTTCTATCGAAAACGAAGATGGAAAGCTTTTTTCTACACAGAAAGTAAAAGAAGAAGAGCAGCCAGATGCATTAGCGGATGTGGATCTAGATTACAACCAGTTGAAAGTGATAAGAGAAAATGGGACATCCTATATCGTACTGAAATCAGATTATAATAATTGGATTTACAGATTAGAAGTTGATTCTAGTGCAATTGGAGCAACGATTCGCAATCTGAGAATCGGGTTAGTTGCAGTGTCTTTGACGCTGGTAGGACTGATCGGTCTCCTTTCCTATTTATTTTCGGATAGATTTGCCCGTCCAATTTCTCAAATTCAGGAACGTTTGAATCTTAAATCAAAAGGATTCATTGGGAAAGAACTAGATTTGGTCGCTCAATCAGTCAGTCGGATCATAGGAGAAAAAGAAGCGTTAAGTGCACACTTAGTTACCCAAAAGCCGCAACTAGAAACGTTATTTGTACTTAGTTTATTTAGAAATCGAGTAGAAAGGCGAGAACTAGATCAGCGGTTGCAGCAATTTGGTTATAGTTCTCAAACTGACTGCTATTATACGGCCTTGGTTCAAATCGATCTGTTAGAAGATAGTCACGGTGGAGAGCGGGATTTGCTACTTTTAGCAATCAACAACATGATCACGGAAATTGTGCCAAAGGAAAATCGAATGCTGCCGATCGTTTTGAATGAAGAAATGCAAGCCACTATTTATCGAATGGATAAAGACGATGCAGAAGCAAGCAAAAAAGTCATGGAGTATTGCCGACTCATTCAAAAACGTGTAAAAGAATACTTGAAATTAACTGTGAGTATAGGTATCAGTAACCGGTTCGAAACGCTGAATGAAAGCAAGCAATCGGTTGACCGAGCAAAAGAAGCCCTATATTATCGTGTAAATACTGGTCCGAGTTCGATCATATTTTATCAGGAAATTGTTCCTGCTGCGCATGAAAAAACGCTTATTAGATATCCAGTAGAAGAACAGAATCGATTGTTTGAAGCTATTCGTTCCGGAAATCAGGAAGTAAGGAAGTTGGTACATGAGTTAATTAATGCATTGTTCGCACAAAATAAAAATCCTCTGAGCCGAGAAGTAGTTTCGGTCCGTTTGATCAATGAGCTCGTTCAATTAGGGCAGTTATTGGGAGTAGATTCAAAAAATTTTGATAACATGAAACAAATCTATGTAAAAGCATTGAACAATTATCATCCCAAAGAGCTAGAAAAACTTGTTTTAGAACAATTAGTCTTGCCAAACACAGAATGTTCTCAAGCAATCACTGATCATGAATTTAAAAATCTTTCGGAGAATATCATGCACATCGTCTATACAGAATATGACCGTGATCTATCTCTAGATGTGATTGCTGATAGGTTGCACTATAACCCTAATTATTTAAGCAATGTATTTAAAAAGGAAACAGGAGAAAAATTTGGTGATTTCGTTCAAAATCATCGTCTAGAGGTAGCGAAAAAGTGGTTGAAAGAAACCAATCTCTCTGTAAAAGAGATTGCAGAAAGACTGCAATATCGAAATCCGCAAAATTTTATTCGTTTCTTCAAAAAGAAAGAATCGATCACTCCGGGAGAATATCGAAAAAAATATTTGTGAAACAAGAGGCTGTTTTTCTTGTGGTCTGATTCAAGCAATAAAAGAAAGGAGAATAACCTTAGTATTTGTCTTTATGAATAGTTAAATTTCAAGGCTAAGCACGCAAAAAGGACTGTGACCAAAGCTTTGTCACAATCCTTTTTTGCGAATAAACGGTATTCAAGAGACAGCTTATAAAAATAAGGCTGAACGTCTCTTTCATAACCTCTATTTTATGTTCCATACATAATCAACCTTTGACAGAACCTACGAGTGCGCCTTTGACAAAGTATTTCTGAACAAAAGGATAAGCAATCAGCATAGGGACTGTGGCAATAACGATAACAGCCATTTTAACTGTTTGTGCTGGTGGAATCACATCAACGGCACTACTTTCTGCTTGCATCCCGCTTGATACAATGACGATCTGACGTAAAAGAATCTGTATCGGCCATTTAGATGAATCGTTGATATACAAAATAGCGGTCATATAAGTGTTCCAGTAAGTAACAGCATAAAAAAGTGAGATAGTAGCAATAGACGGTAACGCTAATGGCAGCATGATTTTGAAAAATACACCGAAATCTGTGCAACCATCCATTTTTGCCGATTCTTCCAAACTATCCGGCAAGGCTTGGAAAAAGTTTCTCATAATGATCATGTTCATTGCATTAACAGCTACAGGCAAGATCATTGCCCAATAAGAATTGACCAGTCCCAGAGAACGAACAACTAAGAATGTGGGAATCATCCCCCCGCTGAACAACATAGAAAATACAACAAGAAAGTTGACGAATCCTCGACCAAACAAGTATTTTCTGGAAAGCCCGTATGCCATCAGTGAAGTTGCGCACATGCTGACGATCGTCCCAACCCCGGTAACGCCAATCGAAACAGCAAGTGCTCTAAAAATAGTTGGCGTAGATAGAATATAACGATACGCGTCTAGAGAAAAGGTAGTAGGGAAAAGGATAAATTTTTTCGCGACGACTTCTTGTGTAGAAGCGAAAGATGTAGCGATGATATTTAAAAAAGGCACGATACAGATCAAAGCTAGCAAGATCAGAAACGTATTGTTGAAAAATGTAAAACTTCTTTCTCCTATAGAGACTTTCTTTTTCATATAGATAGGCTCCTCCTCAAAATAAATTAAATGTTCTGTTTCTATGTATTCAATTTATCATCGGTGAAAGATTACGTATATAATCATTTCCTACGTTAAGTGTCAGATAGAAAAAAATAGAATAGTTACTAGGCGTATCTTATTTGTGAAGAAATACACTTTTATATTTTGCAAGTATAAAAATCGCTGCTGTGTAAGCGTTTTTACATGCGATAAAAATGATTATATACGTAATTCGGATAGTTATCTATCATAAAGACATAAGCAGCAAACATTCATAAAACTAAGGAGGGGCTTATGGAAAGTGTAAAGAAACAAGAACCATTTCAACTGACGCTATCGAAAAAAGAAGAAAAGCTCAGAAGACGAAAAAAAATAATTGCAGGAATCAAAACGAATAAATTTTTATACGTGATGATTCTGCCGGGGGTCCTTTATTTCCTGATCTTTAGGTATCTTCCTATGGGAGGGCTCGTTATTGCTTTTCAAGATTATCAACCATTTTTAGGGATAATGGGCAGTCCTTGGGTGGGATTCAAACATTTCATTCGTTTGTTTACAGAGCCGACTTTCTTTACTTTATTAAGGAATACTTTGATCTTGTTCGGGTTAAATATCTTCGTATTTTTTCCGATGCCAATTATTTTGTCCCTACTATTAAACGAAGTAACGAACAAGCGACTGAAAAGTGGGATTCAAACGATCATTTACATCCCTCATTTCATGTCTTGGGTAATCATCGTTTCGATTACTTATGTATTTTTGAACGTTGACGGAGGGGTATTGAATGAATTCCTTGCAACGATGGGATTTGAAAAAATCAGTTTTCTGACATCTCCTGAGTGGACACGAACAGTCTATATTGGACAAGTAATCTGGAAAGAGTTGGGCTGGTCTACGATCATCTACCTTTCAGCGATCACTGCAGTAGATACACAGTTATATGAAGCGGCTGAAATGGATGGCGCAGGACGCTTGCGAAAAACATGGCATGTTACATTGCCGGCGATTCGTCCAGTAATCATTACCTTGCTGATTCTAAAAATCGGTCAGACACTGGACTTAGGTTTCGAACATATGTACTTGTTATTGAATTCATTGAATCGAAGTGTTGCAGAAATTTTCGACACCTACATTTATACAGCTGGATTGAAGAATGGACAATTAAGTTTCAGTACAGCAATGGGATTGTTTAAAGGGGTCGTAGGATTATTCATGGTAATTTTAGCTAACAAGATCGCCAAAAAGCTAGGAGAAGACGGCGTTTACTAATTTAGAAAGAGAGGAAAAGACATGCTGCAGTCATTAGATAAAATAAATGGAAGGCTAAATCGTATTTTACAGTTGGTTTATTTGAATTTTCTGTGGGGTGGTTTAGTCATTGCAGGTCTGGGGGTTTTTACTTTTGGTCCTGCATCTTATGCAATGGTTGCAGTGATTAGAAAATGGCTGCGCACAAAAGAATCATTTCCTTTGACGAAAACGTACTTCTCATATTTTAAAGAAAACTATCGTGAAACCTTGCTGATGAGCTGGATATACGGCGTCATCGGAGTTGTTTTACTTGTGGATCTTTCTTTCATACACAATTGGTATCTTAGAATCGCTTTGTATATTGCTGCGTTCTTGTATTTGCTCTCAGCACTCTATATTTTTCCAATCATGGCACATTATGATTGGAAAGGATATTTTTCCAAAAAATGAAAATGGCATTTTTGTTCGGATTCTCTCATCTTCATTATTCATTAGTATTAATACTAAGTCTGGTGGGGATTTACCTGATGATCATCCAAACAATGCCAGGTGTTTTAACCTTTATCGGTGGCAGTCTCTTCTTTTCCGCAGTCACGTGGACAGCAAATTCTATATTTTGCCATTTGGAATGGAAGAACTCATATACAGAAAAAACAGAAGAAAACAAAAATATCATTAAAACAGTGAAGGAGAAAATTTATGAAAAAAGCAACGCTCGTAAAATTAGGTCTTAGTTTTGCAGGAATTTTAGCACTTGCCGCATGTGGCAACAGTTCAAACAACAGTTCTTCAGAAACAGAAGATGGGAAAACCAAAATCACTTGGTTGAATATTTTACACCATGCTTCACCCCCAACTGACACAATCGTGAACCTAATAGAAGAAAAAACCGATACGGAACTTACATTCAATTGGATTCCTGATGCTTCAAAAGAAGAAAGACTGACAACTGCATTGGCTTCTGACGAACTAGGAGATATCGTTACACTTCAAATTGCTATGCTGAAAAACTCTTCTGTCCGAAGTGCGTTGAAATCAGGCGTATTCTGGGATGTATCGGAATATTTAAAAGACTATAAAAACTTAAGCCAAATCTCTGAGGATAGAATCGAAGCTGCAAGTATCGATGGAGCATTGTATGGTGTGCCAATGCAAAAGGACTATGCTCGTGCTGGTTTAGTCATTCGAAAAGACTGGTTGGATAATCTTGGATTAGATGTTCCAACTACGATGGATGAACTTTACGAAGTAGCTAAACAATTTACAGAAAACGATCCAGATGGAAATGGTGTGGATGATACAGTTGGTTTTGGTGATCGTGCGCCTAGTGATATTCGTTATACCAGCTTTAAGCTGTTCACTTCTTATTTTGGAGCACCGAATGGCTGGGCTGTAGACGATAATGGCAAATTTACTCCAGAATTTGATACAGAATAATACATGAAAGCGTTGAACTTCTCAAGAGATCTATTTGAGAATGGCTATTTGGCACAAGATTTTGCGGTTACTCAAAAGACTGACCAGCAAGAACAATTTGCACAAGGAAAAACAGGAATCTACACTGGGATGGTGGATATCAAGAACCTGAAAACAATGGGACAAGGCATTCAAGATGGTATGGAGTTAATTCCTGTAAACAAGATCTCAGATGGTGAAGGCGGCGGTTATCATGTTTGGTCAGAAGGAAATGGTATTGGCGGTTTGTTAGCATTCCCTAAATCACAAGTAAAAGACGAAGCACAATTGAAGAAATTACTGCAATTTGTTGATGATCTTCTAGAAGAAGATATGTATAAATTGATGACTGGTGGTATTGAGGGAACACATTATGAATTGAATGATGATGGTTCTATTGAATTTATCGATATGGATCTTTGGCAACAAGAAGTGCAACCGCTATCAAGTTCTCGCCCTAGTGAAGTAACGTTCTCTTTCAAAGACGCAGATCCTGAAAAAGAATTGTCGAATCAATTGATCAAAGAAAACGAAGAATTCGCTGTAATGGATCCTTCTGTGCCATTGGATTCACCGACGAACAATGAAGTAGGATCGGAAATCGAAAAAATCGTTATTGATGCTACAGTGCAATACATCATGGGACAGCTTGACGAAGACGGATTCAAGAAAGCTGTAGAAGACTGGAAAGCACAAGGTGGCGACCGAATCACACAAGAGTACGAGGAAGCATACAAAGCCGCACAATAGTATAGATGATTGGGACAAATACTGCTTGGTATTTGTCCCACATCCTATTTTAACTTTTAAAGGAGAGCAAATAATGGAAAACTGGTCAAAGAAATTAGCAAAAAGCATCATGGAAAGAACACCTCGCTTATATGAAGAAAAGTGGTATAAAGGAAAATGGTCTTATGACTATGGCGTCGTACTTAAAGGGTTCCAATTACTTTGGGAACAAACCCAAGAAAAAATTTATTTTGATTTCATAAAAGACAATATCGACTATTTCGTGCAAGAAGATGGAACGATCCGTGGCTACAGCGTTGAAGAATACAATATCGACCATGTAAATACAGGAAAGCTTTTCTTTTTATTGTACAAAGAAACAGGCGAAGAAAAATATAAAAAAGCAGCAGAACTCCTTTCCCAGCAGTTGGCAAACCATCCGCGTACATCCGAAGGGGCTTTTTGGCATAAAGAAATTTATCCTTATCAAATTTGGTTAGATGGATTATATATGGGCTCACCTTTTTATGCTGAATTTATCCAGAATTTTAGTGAGGAAAAAGATTACCAAGATGTCTTGAGACAGTTTGAAATCAGCTATAAACATTTATTCGATCCAAAAACAAATTTATTAATCCATGCATGGGATGAAAAGAAAGTCCAACCATGGGCTGATCCAGAAACAGGTTTATCTCATCATTTCTGGAGTCGATCGATTGGCTGGTATCTGATGGCTGCGGCAGATACCTATGAATTGCTTCATGCGGAAACGGATTGTTCTTTGCTGAAGGAAATTTTAGAAAAGACATTGACCGCATTACTTCCGTATCAAGAAGAAAACAGTGGGACATGGTATCAAGTAACAACAGAAACAAAACGGAAAGGAAATTATCTGGAAGCTTCTGGCAGCAGTATGTTTGTTTACGCAATGGCTAAAGGGATACGCTTAGGCTTGCTGAACAAAGAAGAGTGGCTGCCGCAAGTGAAAAAATCTCATCAAGGACTACTCGATGAATTTGTTCTTGAAACAAAAGAAGGCTGGTTGAACTTGAACAAAAACTGTCAAGTAGCAGGGTTAGGCGGAGCAGAACAGCGAGATGGTTCATACGCTTACTACATCAGTGAGCCGATTATTTGTAATGATCAAAAAGGTGTCGGTGCATTCTTGCAAGCATTGATCGAAGTGGAGGCATTATAAACATGTATGATATTTTGACATTTGGCGCATCAATTGATGAATTGAATACTGAAGCAATACAACAAGCGATTGATGCAGCAGCAAGCGCAGGAGGCGGAACCGTAGTTGTGCCAGCAGGTGAATTTTTAACAGGGGCTTTATTTTTATAAAGCAATGTAGAACTTCATTTGAGCGCAGGGGCGGTTTTGAAATTCTCTGACGATCCAAAAGATTATCCTGTTGTTCATTCACGTTGGGAAGGAGTCCATCGAAAAGTCTATGCTTCCTGTATCTATGCACAAAATGTAGAGAACATCTCTGTCACTGGTTTTGGTACATTAGATGGAAATGGAAAAAAATGGTGGCATACTTTTCGAAACGAACCAGATAATCTGGCTTATCCTCGTCCTAAATTGATGAGCTTCCATAACTGCCATCGAATCACTGTGAAAGATATCAAACTGATCCAGTCACCAAGCTGGACGATCAACCCAATTCTTTGTAGCAACGCGACGTTTGACAACTTGACGATTTTGAACCCAGCGGATTCACCAAATACAGACGGCATCGATCCAGAATCCTGCAAAAATGTGCGTATTAGTAATTGCCATATTGACGTGGGAGATGACTGTATCGCAATCAAAGCAGGGACTGAAGATACGTACGAAAGAATTGCTTGTGAAAATATCACGATTACAAACTGCACGATGGTCCATGGACACGGAGGGGTCGTGTTAGGAAGTGAAATGAGTGGTAGTATACGTAATATTACCATTTCAAATTGTATCTTCCAAGAAACTGATCGAGGAATACGATTGAAATCTAGACGAGGTCGAGGCGGGATCGTTGAAGATATTCGAGTATCCAATATAGTCATGGATAATGTGATGTGTCCATTTATACTGAATCTTTATTATTTCTGCGGTCCGCGAGGAAAAGAACCATATGTATGGGAAAAAACGGCTTATCCGATAGATGAGCGGACACCAGCATTCAGAAGGACCCATTTTTCGAATATCACGGCAAGGAATGTCCATGCTTCTGCAGGATTTATTTATGGATTAGCAGAACAGTTTATACAAGAAATCACATTTGATAATATTGATGTTTCAATGGCCCAAGATGCAGTTCCCGGTGTCCCTGCTATGATGACAGGGATAGAGGAAATGAGCAAGCAAGGATTTTACATTGGTTTTGCGGATAAGGTTACCTTTAATCAAATGACGATTGAGAATCATGAAGGACCAGCATTTCTATTAGAAAATACGAAAGAAATCAGTATTGAGAAATTCCGATCAACTCAATCGGAAAATATGGATGAGCTGGTTGTTCGTAAAAACTTTGCTTATGCAGTTGAATGACTTTTTAGGTGATCCATCTAGCAGACTTACTCCTAGTGGAAAGCGATTATACAGAGAAAAACAAAATGGGTTTATGCTTGAATATTATCAACTGTACTTAAATGAATTGGAAACAGTACCAGCACTTTATGCTTACCCGGAGAAAGAAGGACCGTTTCCGACGGTCCTTTACCTGCATTCTCACGGCGGAGATTTTTCAGTCGGGAAAAGTGAATTGATCCATGGTGCTCCTTACTTAGCTTCTCCATCTTTTGCAGAAGTACTGACAGGAATGGGATATGCTGTTTGGTCGATTGATGCTTGGGGATTTGAAGAACGCGGAGGTATTTCCGAAAGCGAGTTGTTCAAACAATTTTTATTAACAGGAAAAACGTTATGGGGAATGCGTATTTATGATGTGATCAGCTTGATCGATTATTTGGAGACAAGGGAAGACACAGATACTCAACGGATCGCAACGATTGGTCTTTCTATGGGAGGCTTATTAAGCTGGTGGGTGGCGGCATTGGATTCTCGTGTCAAAGTTTGTATTGATCTAGCGGCACAGGTGGACATCGAAACACTTTTGCTACATCGTCGCCTAGATCATCATGGGTTTTATTACTATGTGCCAAACCTACTGACAGCTTATACAACGTTAGCAATCCAAGAAAAAATCGCTCCGCGCCCTCGTCTTAGCTTAGTTGGAAAAAACGATACGATGTGCTTGGACGAAGGCGTACTGAAGCTGAGAAAAGGACTGGACAAGAAGTATCGATCAATGGGTAGTCCAGAAAACTTTTCTTCTTTTTCTTTAACAGGCGGGCATATGGAAACACAAGAAATGAGAAACATTTGGAAACAATTCATAAGGGAGCATTTATGAGGATGAAAGACAAACTGATAATTGGAAAAAATTCTATAGATACCCCGACGGATTTTGAAACTATCCAAGAAGGAATCGATTATTTGGCAGACCTGCCGGATAGCCATCCAAAGGTCTTGATAGTAAAAGAAGGAAGATATGATGAATATATAGAAAGCAGATTATCCAATTTTAAACTTGTGGGAACAGGAACAGTAGTGATCTCCGGTAATCGTTTTGCAAAACAGGAGTATCTTGACGGTAGCCAGTTAGGGACTTTCCGAAGTGCTACTTTTTTCTTAGAAGGATCGAATGTCGTATTAGAAAATCTTCACATCGAAAATACAGCAGGTCCAGGAGAAAAAGTAGGTCAAGCTGTTGCTTTATTCAATTCAGGAGATCGCGTATTGTTAAAAAACTGTCGACTAACTGGTTATCAGGATACTTTATGCACGGGTCCGTTGCCTGACTTGCAAAAAAATGGTACACCTTTTTGTACACCGGCTTCTGCCAATCCTGATTATTGTCGTCAGACCTATGAATATTGTTGGATTGAAGGAACGGTGGATTTCATATTTGGTGGGGCAGATGCAGTTTTTCGCCAGTGCCGTATCCATAGCTTAGCCAGTAAAAATCCTGGATACATCACAGCAGCATCTACGCCGAAAAATCAAAAATCAGGGTATCGTTTTGAAAGCTGTACCTTGACTGCAGAGCCTGATACTAGAAACGTCTATTTAGAAAGACCGTGGCGTCCGTATGCAAATGTCGTGTTTGAAGCGTGTAAGATAGGTGGGCATGTTCACCCAACTGGTTGGGACAATTGGGATGACAAGAAAAATGAACAGACTGCCAAATTCTCTGAACGAAATAACAATTATGAAACACCAATCAAAAGACCTGAATGGATCCATTTAGAAAAGCAGGGGGTTCTGAAATGAAAAGAAAATGGGAACTATTGCTAGGAATGATCGGTGGCAGCCTATCTCTGATTTTCTTTGGCGGGTTAGCAGTTACTTTAAGTAATATGTCTGCGTCAGAGTTTAAAAAAAGTTATCAGTCGCTTGCTGTCGATCATCCAACTTTGTCTTTAGAAAATACATTTGAGCTATTACAGGACATGACTGGTCTGTTTGCCGTTGTATTGTTTATTTCACTTTCTTTTTTAGCAGTAGCACTATTTTTGACGGCTAAAGGAAAATACTTAACAACTGCCACTGGCTTGTATTTTATAACGGGAGTTATATTGTTGGTCGGCACTCAGTTTATTGCGTTTCCTTTTGCATTTTTTTATTTTGCCGCTGGGGCATTCAGTTTGTATCGAGTAAGAATAAGAAAGGAAGCCTGAATCATGCAGACTATCAAAGTGAAAAATCCTATTTTAAGAGGGTTCAATCCAGATCCTAATATTTTAAGAGCGAAAGACCGATATTACATTATTGTCTCCTCTTTTGAATGGCTTCCAGGAATTCGAGTATATGAGTCGAAGAATTTAGTCAATTGGTCACATACAACGGATATTTTGACCACTCAAGTATCTTTGCAAGGAAATCCTACAAACGGAAGCATATGGGCACCGCAAATCAGTTATGCTGATGGATTGTTCTATCTTGTTTACACAGATGTCAAAAGTGCAGGCCGTCCGTTTAAAGATGTCCACAATTACTTGATTACTGCATCTGAGATCACAGGACCTTGGTCCGAACCGATTTATTTAAATAGTAACGGCTTTGATCCTTCTTTGTTTCATGATTTGGAAACAGGAAAAAAATGGCTTGTCAATGAATTATGGGATTATCGTCTGGACACACCGAATAAATCCAGCGGTATCGTATTGCAAGAATATGATGCAGAGAAGAAGAAGCTTGACGGTCCCATCTATAAAATATTTGCAGGTACAGAATTAGCGAAAACAGAGGCACCGCATTTGTATTTTCGTAACGGGTATTATTATTTGATGACAGCAGAAGGCGGTACAGGAAGAGGACATTCAGTCACAGTCTGCCGAGCAAAGAAGATTACTGGTCCTTACGAGCTTGATCCTGGTTTTCCTATGCTGACAGCTAGTGACAAACCTGCTTCTACATTGCAATGTACAGGACATGGGAGCTTAGTACAAACCCCGTCAGGAAAATGGTACATGACATATCTTTGTACCAGACCATTAAACGGTGCGGCTATTTTGGGAAGAGAAACCGCTATCCAAGAAGTGTATTGGACGTCCGACGATTGGTTAAGGCTTAAAGATAACCAGACAACTCCGATGGAAGAAATAATGATTGAGACGAATGAAGAGGTACAACAAGAGAGAGATCATCAGTTTATGGATACATTTGAAGGAGAGCTAAAAAAGAACTGGAATGCCAGACGTATTTTGCCAAGGGCTGATTGGTGTGATACAAAAACTAGACCTGGTTTTTTACGACTGATTGCCGGTGAATCTCTTCAATCTACCTTTGACCATCACTTATTAGCTATTCGGCAAACGGATTTTACTTTTGATGCGGAGACAGCATTTGAATATGCACCTAATAATTTTAATCAGATGGCTGGACTGGTATTGTACCTAAATGAATCCAATTATATTTATTGCTATGTTACTTGGGATGAGAACAAGGGAAAATGTCTTCGTATGATAGAATCAGAAAACGGAGTTGCACAAATAGAAGATTGGAGGATTCCATTCACAGAAAAGAAGACTTTCTTGAAAGTAGCCGTAAGGAAAGAGACAGCACAGTTTTATTTGAAAGACACACCATCTGAAGAATGGAAGGAAGTAGGTCTACAAAAAAACATGTGTATACTCTCAGGTGGATTTACCGGGAATTTTATCGAGATAGTCGTACATGATTTGAATAGAAAAAGAGGAAGTTATGCGGACTTTGAATTTTTTAAGTACGAAGGAAAAGATCTTGAATAATCTAACTCTCTAATAAATAGAGATTCAATAACTTGTTTTTGCTAGTTAGTGAATCTTTTTGTTTATCTATGATGTTATGAAAATAATATTAATGCCCTTTTCTGACAATGTTTTTAAACGTATTTTTGTTTTTTTCTGTCAAGATAATGCAATAAAATGTCAATATTGTGAATATAAAAACAAGAAAAAAAGAGTTATGATTTTGAAAACGTTTACTAGAAGAGGTAGGAGGAATTCAAATGCTTTCACAAAATGCTGTTACAGCAAATACAGTAAAAAAAGAAAAAAAGGAATTTGGGATTTCCGATAAGATAGGCTACATGTTCGGTGATTTAGGTAACTGTTTTATTTTAGGTTTGGTCAATAGTTTCTTGATGATTTATTATACGAATGTTCTTGGTGTTTCAGGAGCAATTGTAGGTACGTTATTCTTGATTTCAAGAATTTTGGATGCGTTTGCTGATGTGATGGTTGGAAGATTATGCGATGTCTCAGAGTTAACAGAAGCTGGCCGATTTATTCCTTGGATCAGAAAAATGAAATATCCATTTTGCTTAGTGACAGTCATTTTGTTTTTACCATTCGTCCAACATCTTCCAATGACGGTGAAGATTGCATATATTTTTGTTTCATATATTGTTTATGGTATTTTTCTGTCAACAATCAATATCCCTTATGGAGCAATGGCAGCAGCCATTAGTTCAAATCCTAATGACCGCACCTCGTTATCCACATTCCGAAGCATTGGTTCTGCGATTGGCGGGTCAACTACAGGGTTCTTTATCCCGATTTTGATGTACACCCATAACAAGAATGGGCAGCAAGTCGTTTCGGGGAATCATTTCTTTTGGATTTCCATCGGATGTGCGGCAATTGCATTTGTCGCATACATGCTGACTTGTAAATTGACTACTGAACGAGTAAGAGTTGTCAAAAACGAAAAAGTGTCTGCTTCTCAGTTGGTAAAAGGTTTGTTGGCTAACCGAGCACTGATTATTTTAGTCATTGTTGACATTTTCATTGTGATCAATCAGATTTTAGCTGGGACGAATATGACTTATTTATTTAATGATTACTTCCATAATAAACAAGCAATGTCTGTTGCTCTTTTATTTACTTACGGAACAGTAGTAGTTTTAGCACCATTTGCTACAAAGCTGACAAAATTATTTGGTAAAAAGGAAGCAAGCGTATTTGCGTTACTCGCTTCTTCATGTATGTACTTGCTGATGTATTTCCTTCATATAACAAATGCATGGGTATATCTGATTCTTTTATTTATTGCTACTTTAGGATCTGGTTTATTCAATTTGATGGTCTGGGCATTCATTACTGACGTGATTGACTATCATCAATATAAGACAGGCTTAAGAGAAGATGGAACAGTATACGGAGTGAATTCTTTTGCGAGAAAAGTAGGACAAGCGTGCGCAGGAGCAGTCGGAGGATTTATGCTAGCACTCATTGGTTACCAATCGTCTACAACAGGTGGAGCCATCCAATCAGTTTTAGTACAAGAAAGAATTTATACGATGGCAAACTTGCTACCAGCATTCTGTTTATTTGTATCCGCAATCATTTTGTTAGTAGGGTATCCGCTGAATCGTTCGAAAACTGTGTTTATTGGTGAAGAATTAAAAAAAATCAATGAAAGATAAGGAGAAAAGTATTGCAGACAAAAAAAGAGTTCATCAATGCTTTAGACTTTAAAACAAACGACATTCAACAAGATGATACAGTAATGCTGCAAAAGGCAATCAATCAAGGTGCAAAAGAACACTTGCCCGTATTTATTCCAAAAGGTATTTATTTAGTCGGTGCACTTTTTTTAAAAGATAAGAGCCATCTCATCTTCGAAGAAGGGGCTGTTCTCAAGGGGAAAACAGAGATCGAAGCATTTCCAGAGATTGATACACGAGTTGCTGGAATAGAAATGAAATGGCCAGCAGCGATTTTGAATGTTCTCTCAGCAAAAGATATTCTTATAGAAGGAAAAGGAATAATCGACGGTCAAGGAGAGCATTGGTGGGAACTATATTGGGGGAAAGACCAAAAAAGCGGAACAAGAGCTGAATATGATCGAAAGGGACTGCGTTGGATTGCAGATTATGCTATTAAGCGTCCGCGCGCGTGTTTACTGTATCATGCAGAACATGTTGTCATTCGTGATTTGATTTTTCAAAAATCAGGTTTTTGGAACCTGCAAATCACTTATTCTAACGATGTATTAGTAGAAAAAGTAATCATCCGTCATAATGATGGGCCAAGTACAGATGGGATTGATATTGATTCTTCAACAGATGTGCGTATCTATGAATGTGATTTGGCCTGTGGTGATGATTGTATCGCTATTAAATCTGGTAGGGACGGTAACGGTGCAAGAGTCAATCGAAAATCATCAAGAATCGAGATTGCGAGATGTAACATTCGTTCAGGTTACGGTGTAACTATTGGTAGCGAAGTTAGTGCTGGAATTAGTGATGTGTATATTCACGATATCGATTTTTTTCAGTCAGACTGTGGTATTCGAATGAAATCTTCAAGAGAAAGAGGGGGAGTGATTGAAAATATCAGGGTAGAAAACCTGAATATGATGGATGTACAATTTCCGTTTTCTTGGATAATGGACTGGCATAATGAATATAATAGAAAAAATAGCAATGATCTTGAACGAATGCCAGAAAGTTGGCAAGCAGTGGCTGAAGAAATACCTGAATCAAAACAAATGACAAAACTCAGAAACATACATGTCAAAAATGTACAGGCAAGTCTTTCTCCAGGCTATCCACTTCCTTCTCGGGCTTTTGACTTGGTAGCATTTCCTGAAAAACCTATAGAAGATGTCTGCTTTACTCATTGTACAATAACTGCAAAAGAATTTGGACGAATCGAAGCAGTTCAAAACTTATGTTTCGAAAGCTGTATTCTATCAATAGAAACAGGGAACACAGTTGCAAACAATACTTTTGACAATCGTTGAAATTATAATAAGGTCAAGCTAAAATATTATTTTAGCTTGACCTTTATTTTTTTTAATGATATATTAAACAACGTTGTCGCATCTGATTGAAACATTTTGTTAAAATTCCAAAAAAGAGTTGACACATGTTTTTAGACGTGATAAGATAACTGAGTCGTTAAAAAAGAACAGCTTACGAAGCTTGATTCTATCGAAAAAAACTTCGAAAAAGTTCTTGACAAATAACAAACGATAAGTTATGATAAATGAGTTGCTGAAAGATTTCGAAAAACGAAATCGAAAAAAA
>NZ_BNJW01000015.1 GCF_015751045.1 Enterococcus lactis | reverse complement strand
TGTTCTAGTGTTTTAATATTATTACGACAGTAAAAAAATAGTTTGATTCTTCTAACATGAATGACCATCTAGAAGTGGAAATGTATAAAAGATTTATTTTATGAAGTTTTCCTAATATCATTCACTCATGATACGCAGCTCCGTATCATAAGTGATGATATTTTTGTAATGTGTTCGGGCATGCTCTCTACTTACTAGTAGGTCAAGTGATTGATCATTAAATAGTAGAAATAGCATGTCTAAGGAGACATTCCACAAAATCATTAACATACATTAAATAAATTGAGCTGTTGCATAATAGACATAAGGAAATGTTCTTTTCTATATTTAGAAAAGCTGTCAAGGCGAAGTTTAAATATCACAAAACTTAATTGGAAAAGAGAATCAACTGGAACTTGCTAGCGTTGCAAGTTGAATAAAAAAACAACCAAGATTAGATTGTAGGAACTTGTAGAAGATCATAATTTGAAGTTAACAAAAGAATTCCACGACACCTCTACTCTGTTAAGTACAGGAAACAGAGAGTTAAGGGCAAGAAAAATAGGCGAGGATATCGGGTTGAAAGGCCGATTGGAGAACATAAGTTAATAGTAAATAAAAAGACGAAGAAATCGCATCAAGTGGATTCTTCGCCTGCTTATTGATGAGATTGTTGTGACAACGTGCTTATTTTATTAGAAGATATCTTTTTCTGATTTTTCTAATGCTAAAGCTAAACACCCAATGATTCCAGCATCATCTCCTAATTTTGGAGGTAATACATAGTTTTCGAATGCTGGGTAGTCTACATAGTGATTCATCAAACCAACCAAAGCTTCTTGGACTCGTTCTCTCAGATGTGCTTGTTTCATTACGCCTCCGCCAAAGATGATGACATCAGGTGAAAATAGAAGAGTTGTGTTATAGACACATTGAGCGATGTAATAAGCTTCTAATTCCCAAGAAGGATCAGCGACAGACAACTCTTGACCTTTCATGCCTGTTCTTTGTTCGATTGCAGGTCCAGAAGCCATTCCTTCCAGGCAATCGCTATGATAAGGACAAACACCTTTAAAGGTATCCACAGGGTGTCGGCGCACAAGCATATGTCCCATTTCAGGGTGGCTGAAACCTTCTACAAAAGTGCCATTTTGCAAGGCACCGCCACCAATACCTGTTCCAATCGTGTAGTAAACAATAGTGGAACGCCCTTTTCCATTCCCCGCGACATATTCTCCGTAAGCAGCTGCATTGACATCGGTGGTAAAGACAATCGGTAGTTCTTTTAAATTTTTATTTAAATAACCGATAAAATCAAAATTCTGCCAAGCTTTTTTTGGCGTAGAGGTGATATATCCGTATGTTGCTGAATTGGGATGAATATCAATCGGTCCAAAAGAACCTATTCCAATCGCTGCCAGTTGTTCTTGGTGTTTTTTGAAGAAATCAATAACGTTATTCATCGTTTCTATCGGCGTGGTTGTAGGGATTTGTATTCTTTCAATTACTTCTAAATCTTTCGTACCTACTGCGCAGACAAATTTTGTTCCGCCAGCTTCAATTGCTCCATATAACATAAAACATTTGCTCCTTTGCAGTTAAGTCGTTTTACCTTGAATCAGCTTTACTGGTAAAACGTAATGTGATTCCAGTGGTTTTTCAGCATCTTGGATTCTTTGCAGTAGCAAGTCTACAAGGATGTCGGCAATATCCGTTATTGGTTGAGCGATAGTAGACAGATGCGGAAAATAATTCTGGATAAATTTTGTTCCGTCATATCCAATGATTTTCAATTGCTCAGGGATGCGGATATCGAGCTCTTGACACAGATTGTATGCCAATACAGCTGTAAGATCATCTGTGCAAAAAATACTGTCAATCTCTTCATTTTGCAAAATCCGTTTGATTTCTAAATTTTTTAAAGCAGTGGAACGAGCAGTTGAATGGAATTGAAAAATCTGTGGTTCTAGCTGCTGCTCATCCATAAATTTCAAATAGCCGTTCATTCGGTCATTTGTGGGGGAGTTGGATTCTTCCGAGCCCGTCAAAATAGCGATTTTACGAGCTCCTTTTAGATAGAGATTTTCTGTCGCGAGATAACCGCCTCGGAAATTATCACTGCTGACGATTGGTGTTCCGTCTGCCAGATAGCGGTCAAAAGAGACGATTGGCAACTCAATATTTTCGTACTCCTGTATCCCGAGATTATGAGCGCCGGCGATGATGCCGTCCACTTTATTTGCTGCTAACATGTTGAGATAATTTCGTTCTTTTTCTTTATTATTAGCACTGTCACATAAGATAGAACGATAGCCTAAATCAAATAATTTACTTTCCAACTGTTCGACTAATTCGCCAAAAAACGGATTGGCGACTGTTGGGAAAATCAAGCCGATCAATTGGGTGTTTTTTCCTTGAAGTGAACGGGCTAACGAATTCGGCTGATAATTGAGTTCTTTCATTGCTTGATTCACTTTATCGATTGTTTTTTGACTTAAAGAACCATAATTATTTATCACTCTCGAGACAGTAGTAGGAGAGACTCCTGCTTTTTTTGCCACATCTGTCAATTTAACAGCCATTTTCTTCATCCTTTATTTGTTCATATTCCGCAGATGCCATAATTTCCCTTTAAATTCCCTGTCACTTTTTATATACAAGCCCGTTTGATCATCTGTCGGAAAGACACGGGCAGTCGCTGTTTGCTGTCCATCATTTACAAACACCTCTACAACGGAACGATCAACAAATATTTGTAATTTCAGCGGTTTCTTTTCAATTGAGAATTCACGTACAGTTCCAAAATTTTCAGCGAAAGATTTGCCGGCATGGCTGCGATCCATACTCATTTTACCATGTATCATATCAAAGGATAGTGCTAAACCGTGTTTTTGTTGTTCATCTGCAAACAATAAAATAGTACCTTTCTGTGAGTAATCGAATTCTAACTGGAGTTCATATTGATTTATTTCCGCGTCAATAGTGGTTTCCAAACCGCTAAAGTGATAAGGTTTTCCTTTTCGCAACTGCGCTGTTTCTTTCACCGGTCGTTGATAGAGCTGCTCTTTTTCAATAGTAAGTTCTTTTACGATGCTCAAGCAGTGTGCCCATCCTTCTTCGTCAGTTGGATAGCTGATTTCAGGCAACCCAATCCAACTGATTGCCAAGGTTCGTCCATTTTCATCACTGAAACAATGCGTCGCGTAAATGTCAAATCCTTCATCTATATTTTTTATGTGAGTAGGGTCGGAAAGCTCATTTTTTTCAAAATCAAATGTTTGACCGATCACGTAAGTATTCGGGTAAATATTACTATATGAGTGGATCTCGTGAGATAAACCTTGTGGGCAGAAGACCAGTAGTGCTTTGCCGTTCACAAATAATAGATTTGGACACTCGATCATAAAACCCATTTCTTCCTCTGTAAAACCCAAAGTTCCTAAAAACTGCCAATTTTGAAGATCTTTACTGTAATAAGTTAGGATTCTTCCTTGTTTTTGTTCAGTTTGTGCTCCGACAATGAGCAAGTAACCGTCATCATAAGCAATCAGCTGAGGATCACGGATTTCTTGTGTATATCCCGGAGGTGGGGAGCTGATTAAAGGAGTCGGTATCTTAGTGATATTACCATTTTTGTCCATCCATGCCCCTAACTGGAAGGAATGACGTCCCCAATTCGAATCACGCACATTTCCGGTATATGCAAGGAACAGTTGATTATCAATCGGCAAAGCTGAACCTGAGTACACACCGTGACTGTCAAATGAATTATCCGGAATCAGTTTGAGGCCATCGTTTTTCCAATCTATCAGATTAACTGAGGAGAGATGGTACCAAGATTTCAGACCATGAACAGACCCCATCGGATATGCTTGATAAAATAGCTGCCATTTCCCGTCGAAATAGGAAAAACCATTCGGATCGTTCAATAAACCAGTAACTGGTTGTATATGGTAGCCTAAGCGCCAATGGGAAGAATTGATTTTTTTCTCTAAGGAATGCAAATGTTCTTCAGACCATTCTTTATATGGACGATAACGATCCGTTCGTGACCAATTTTCTTTAAGTTTCATGACAAACTCCTTGTAAACGTATTTTTGGAATTATAATATATTTTTTCTGGTAAAATGTCAAACGAATATCAAAATTAAATGGCTTATAAAAGCTATTTTTTTATATATAAAAAATTATTTTATTTAAAATTTGATAATCGATTGACAATTGTTTTAAATCATGGCATATTGTGCTTAAGAAAAATTTATAGTTACTGCTTCAATAATTTTGGATTAGGAGGAAATGAAATGGATTACAAAAAAGTAGCTGAAGAAATCAGCAAAGCGCTTGGAGAAGACAATGTACAAGCAGCTGCGCATTGTGCAACACGTTTACGGCTTGTCTTAAAAGATTCAGACAAAGTAGACCAGAAGGTTCTGGATGATAATGAAAGTGTGAAAGGAACTTTTGAAGCAAATGATCAATTTCAGATCATTATCGGAGCAGGTGATGTGAATAACGTATATGATGAATTCGTTAAGATCACCGGCGTAAAGGAAGCTTCAACCGACGATTTGAAAGCGGTAGCATCGAATAAGAAGAATAATCCTGTCATGGCCTTTATCAAGGTGTTGTCAGATATCTTCGTTCCGATTGTCCCTGCATTGGTTGCGGGTGGACTGTTGATGGCTCTGAATAATGTTTTGACGGCACAGGATTTGTTTGGTCCTCAGTCAGTGGTTGAGTTGTATCCATCAGTGAAAGATTTTGCTGGCATCATTAATTTACTTGCTTCAGCGCCGTTTGCTTTTTTGCCGATTTTGGTAGGTTTTTCAGCAACTCGACGTTTTGGAGGCAATCCGTATCTTGGAGCAGCAATGGGGATGGCGATGGTCATGCCGGATTTAGTGAATGGATACAGTGTGACGAATGCTATTGCAGAAGGATCGATGCCTTATTGGAATATTTTTGGAATGAATGTGGCACAAGCCGGTTATCAAGGATCTGTTCTTCCAGTCCTTGCAGTTTCTTGGATTTTAGCTACTTTAGAAAAATTCTTCCATAAACGGTTGGCTAATGCTTTCGACTACACATTTACTCCAATGCTAGCTATTATTATTACTGGTTTTTTAACTTTTACAGTAGTAGGGCCGGTGATGCGTACTGTCGGAGACGGCTTAGCTGATGGATTAAGCTGGTTATACAGTACTACTGGAGCTTTCGGCTTAGGTGTCTTTGGTTTCTTCTATTCGCCGATAGTCATTACCGGATTACATCAAAGCTTTCCAGCAATCGAGACTACTTTACTAGCAGATGTTGCCAGAACGGGTGGCTCTTTTATCTTTCCAGTTGCCTCAATGGCAAATGTAGCGCAAGGAGCGGCTGCTTTGGCGATTATGCTGCTGACAAAAAATAAAAAGCAAAAGAGTCTAGCTACCACTGCAGGTGTTTCCGCTATGTTGGGGATTACTGAGCCAGCGATATTCGGTGTGAATTTGAAACTGAAATTTCCGTTTATTTGTGGAATGATTGCTGCAGGAATTGCTTCATTCTTTATCGGCTTGTTCCACGTATTAGCAGTTGCGATGGGACCGGCAAGCGTCATTGGCTTTATTTCCATTGCACCTCGTTCGATTCCTTCATTCATGATCGGAATTGTTATCAGTATAGTGATCGTTTTTTTTAAGCACTTACTTCTATGGAAAAAAACATATGGAACTGCTAGCAGATGGTGAATCAAAAGGAACAGAAGCAGCTGAGTCAATCAGTTCAGCTCCTAAAACGACTAGGAAACCGCAAGATGAAATTTTAGCTGCATCAGTCAGCGGGAAGATTCTCCCTTTAACGAAGGTAAAAGATCCAGTTTTTTCCACTGAAATGATGGGAAGAGGTATAGCAGTCAAACCAGATGACGGGGTAGTCCATGCTCCAGCAGATGGTATATTGACAGTTGTCCACGAATCTAAACATGCATATGGCTTGAAAACAGAGAAAGGAGCGGAAGTACTGATCCATATCGGTATCGATACAGTGAATCTAAAAGGGGCCGGATTCACGACACAGCGACAATATGGTGAATTAGTGAAAAAAGGGGATATTCTCGGTACATTTGATCGTAAATTGCTTAAAGAAGAAGGGTACGACGATACAATTATGGAAATTGTCACTAATTCCTCTGCATATGCTAATGTAAAAATTCTTGAAAAAAACACGGTCAAAAGTGGTGAAGATATTCTGATAGTGAGTGAAACAGATGAAAAATAAATGGTGTAAAAGTGCAGTAATCTATCAAATCTATCCTCGAAGTTTTCAAGATACAAATGGAGATGGCATTGGAGATATTCCTGGTATTCTTTCAAGATTAGATTATCTAGAAAACCTGGGAATCAATGCGATATGGTTAAGCCCGGTTTATGAATCACCTAATGATGATAATGGCTATGATATCAGTGACTACAGAAAAATAGGCGCAGAATATGGAACGATGGCAGATATGGATTTACTGATAAAAGAAGCACGACAAAGGGGAATAAGAGTCATCATGGATCTTGTTATCAATTATACGTCAGACAGACATCCATGGTTTCAATTGGCAAAAAAAAGTGTTACCAGTCCCTATCACGACTATTATGTTTGGCGTAAAGAACCGAATGGATTAGAGTCGAACTTCGGCGGTTCAGCATGGACCTATGTGCCCGAAGTGAATCAATATTATCTGCACTTGCATTCGAAAAAGCAGCCGGATTTGAATTGGCAAAATCCAAAGATGAGACAAGCAATCTATGACATGATGAATTTTTGGCTTGAGAAAGGGATTGGCGGATTTCGATTAGATGTCATTGATCTGATTGGAAAACAGCCGGAACAATCTATTACTAAAAATGGTCCTCTTTTACATGATTTATTGCAAGAAATGTACCAAAAAACTTTTGGTCATTATGATGTAGTGACAGTGGGAGAGACTTGGGGAGCAACGCCCAAGATTGCGCAGCTGTATTCAAAAGAAGAACGCAAAGAATTATCAATGGTCTTTCAATTCGAGCATATTAATCTAGACAAACAGAATGGCAAGCGAAAATGGGATCTAAAGGATTTAGATCCACAGGAATTACATCGGACTTTTTCTAAATGGCAGATTGAATTAGGTGGTTGTGGTTGGAATTCTTTATTTTGGAATAATCATGATCTCCCACGAATCATTTCTCGCTGGGGGGACGATCAAGAATATCGAACAATCAGTGGAAAAATGCTAGCGATATACCTCCATTTTATGCAAGGTACTCCTTATATCTATCAAGGAGAAGAGATCGGCATGATCAATTATCCAGTAAAGAGTATTGATGAGGTAGATGATATTGAAAGCCAAAGAATGTATGCAGAACGTATAAAAAAAGGCTATTCGAAGGAAGAGTTGATCCAATCAATCAACTCGAAGGGGCGAGATAATGCTCGCCATCCGATGCAATGGAACAATCACAAAAATGGTGGCTTTACGGAAGGCACTCCTTGGTTGCCAGTGGGGAATACAGAAGAGATCAATGTAGAAGCAGCATTAGCTGCTCAAGATTCCTTGTTTTATACGTATCAAAAACTGATCGAATTGCGCAAAGAATTACCTGTGATTGTCTATGGGAAATATCAAGTCATTGAGACAGAGGAACCGAATGTTTTAGCATATCTACGCAGTTTAAAAAAACAAAAAATACTAGTTGTAGTTAATTTTTCTGATCAAAAGACTACTTTTCCAATCGGTAAGTATCGTGTCAAACAAGTCTTGATCCAAAATTACAAAAAGAAAATTACTAACAATTTACTCCCATATGAAGCTTTTAGCGCGCTGATCTATTAAGTGGTTTTTTCTATAGATGAATCTTTGTTATGAGGTAGATAGTTCAATGAAACAGTTATTCGATTTGTTTATAGAAAACAATTTAATCAGCAAAAAGGGGGACAAACTTTTAATTGTCTCCCTTTAATTGTTAGGATGGAATATTATCACTCTTAAACAATAAGTTAAAAAAATACTCGTTTACATAAAAAAGATTATTTAGATGCGATAATATCATAGATAAAGAAACATTCATCATAAGAAACAGTGATCCCAAATTCTGTTTCAATATTTTTGAAGGCCTTTTTTACATGAAAAATTGTTTCATGAGAAGGTCTTGTGTCATCTTCTGATATAATTTTAAGTTCATGACCGTTTATCAATGTACGCTCAATTAGACACGCTGTATGAATCAAAAGTTTTAAAAGAATGGAATGAGTGAATTTTTTGTGGAAAGTACATTCCAATTCTTGGATAAAATCCATTAAGCTTTTTTGGATCTTATTCCCAGCTAATAAGTAGAGATATTTGTCCACTGCTTCAATTCCCATATCAAAAAACGATATTTCTTGTGAATGAGTGGCTGCTGCCCTTTTTTGATTGTTGTTCTTCAGTCGTAAGATGACAAAGCATCTTATCTTTGAATAAAAAAATAGAACTACCTAAGGAAGCGTTTCGGCGCTTCCTTTTTCTATATGATCGTTTAATGACTGTAGGAATTCAGTATACCAAAAGAAAACCACCTTTTTGACTAAACTTGATAGTGGTCAATTTTTTATGATGGATAAGTATCTATACTTAGTCTCGTAAGAATGAAAAGGAAAAGAGGGAGAAAGATGAAATTTCAAAAGTGGATCCAAGAGCATCGAAATCATATCACCGCCTTATCAGCTGTGTTGATTATTTTTGGTTTTATCGGAAAATTTACTGGATTTGTCTTGTTCTATAACATTGCTCTAGCCATAGCTTCTATTATTGCGGTCATACCTATTATGATCCATGCGTATCAGGCAGTAAAAGTCAAAGTTATCTCAATTGATTTACTCGTTACTATTGCTGTGCTTGGTGCCTTTATGATCGGAGAATACAAGGAGTCAGCTATCGTTACATTCTTGTTTTTGTTTGGTAGTTATCTGGAACAAAAAACATTGACCAAAACGCGGGAATCAATCAAGGCTTTGACCGAGATGGCCCCATTGACTGCCAGCGTTGTCCAAGAAGATGGAACGACTGAAGAAGTGGAAATCGATGACGTGGAAGAAGGTGATATCGTCTTAGTAAAAACTGGTGGAGCTATTCCTGTGGACGGACGAGTCATTGACGGAAAAGGGTATGCGGATGAAGCCGCAGTGACGGGTGAATCACGACAAGTCGTCAAAATCAGTGGAGATGACGTATTTTCTGGAACGATTTTAGCAGATGGCTACGTGACGATCGAAGCAACTAAGGTCGGAGATGATACGACCTTTGCCAAAATTATCGAATTAGTCGAAGAAGCACAAGATACCAAATCACATGCGGAAAAATTCATTGATCGTTTTTCTCAGTATTATACTCCAACCGTTTTACTTATTGCGTTGCTTGTTGGTCTGATCAGTCGTGATTTTCGTTTAGCCATCACTGTTTTGGTTCTTGGTTGTCCTGGCGCTTTAGTCATTGGTGCGCCTGTTTCGAATGTAGCAGGAATCGGTAATGGAGCGAAACGGGGCATCTTAGTCAAAGGCGGTGAAGCAATGGATACTTTTTCCAAAATCGATACTTTTGTCTTTGATAAAACCGGTACATTGACCAAAGGAACTACTGCTGTATCCACTATCAAGAACTATACAGAGGATGAAGGGGACAGCTTAGCTTTAGTGGCTCGATTAGAAACGTTATCCGATCATCCTTTGGGGCGCGCCGTGATCCATTATGCTCAGGAGAAAGACATTGATTTTCAACAATTAGCAGTCAAAGATAATCAGACGATCAAGGGACAAGGAATCACAGCTGAGATTGATGGTCATACAGTTTGTGCGGGCAACACCAAATTGATTGCCGCTCACAAACTTTCTCTCACACCAAAGCAAGTACAAGATTTACATCAATTACAACAAACAGGCAGCTCGGTCATTATTGTAGTAATCGACAAAAAAATCACTCAAATTATTGGTGTGTCAGATGTGATTCGACCAGAAGTCGCTGAACAATTAGCTATGTTGAAACAAGCAGGAGCAAAACATTTAGTGATGCTGACAGGTGATAATCAGATGACTGCTGATTATGTAGCTGATATGTTAGGCATTGATGAAGTCCATGCTGAATTATTACCAGATGAAAAGGTTCAATTTGTGAAAAAATACCAAGAACAAGGATTGCGCGTTGCTTTCATTGGAGATGGAATCAATGATTCTCCCTCTTTGGCTGCGGCTGATATCGGGATTGCTATGGGATCAGGAACGGATGTTGCTATCGAAACGAGTGACGTTGTCTTGATGCAATCTAGTTTTGGATCGTTGGTTCATGCCTACCGTTTGGCTAAGAAAACTGTTTTGAATACCCGTGAAAATGTAGTGATTGCCATTGGTGTCGTCTTATTTTTACTCATCGGCTTATTTGCCGGGTTTATTTACATGGCTAGTGGGATGTTCGTTCACGAAGCTAGTATCTTGATCGTTATCTTTAACGCGATGCGTTTATTGTATTTTGGACACGAAAGCAAAGAGGAAAAATCGTAAAACTTGATAAGAATCAATTTTTTTATGGAAGCTGTAATCTAGAATAAGACTATCAAGAAAAAGGGAGGAAGAACTATGATGAAAAAAATGATTATGCAATTAGATACACTAGCTTGTCCAAGCTGTATGCAAAAAATCGAACATGCGGTTTCGCAACAGCCTGGGGTAAGCAATACGAAAGTTTTGTTTAATGCGAGCAAAATCAAAGCAAACTTTGATCCAGATAAAGTTCACCCTGAACAATTAGCTGCAGTTGTGGAAAAATTAGGTTATGAAGTCCAATCAACAAAAGTAAAAGAGGCATAAATCAATGAATATAGTGGAAGAAAAATTTGCTCAAGAAATAAAACAAGCAGATATCGACCATCATAAACCAACTGCTGGCGCCATGGTGGGGCATGTATTAGCAAATTTCAAATTAGAAGAAATGAAATTGATCCAAGCACAATTGTATGTTTTGGGTACATCTTCGCAAGAATTAAGTACCCTTTTTTCAGAATATGCTGATCAAGAAGCGAGATGGTTCAATAAAATCTCTCATGAGTTAGTGATTGAGAATGAAATCGTTCCGTCTACTTTAGAAGAAGTCATGCGTTATGGAAAAATTTACGAACATGGTCAAAACAAATATTTACTAGCCTCAACAATATTGGAAAACTTTGCAAAAGATTTTGATTTCCAAAATGTCTTTATCACACGGGCAATCAAGTTAGCTGAAAAAGAAGAAAAATATGGCTTGCAACAATTACTCGTTGAACTTTTAAGTTTCAATAAAGAAATCATCTACCAAGTACAAAGACTCCAAGGAAAAACTGTCCGACAAGATTTGGATGAGGAAGACGATGATGACTAAAAGTCTATGTTTCTTCAAACACAAATATAAAGCGTGAGAAAAGCAGGAAAAAAACACGAAGTTTTTGTCTTAAAAATAAAATAAAAAGAAGCACCCGCTGATGTTGTCTATAAGACATCAGCGGGTGCTTCTTAGTTTTTAAATGGTTTAAAAGATGGATGAGAAAATACAAAAAATCAATAAAATCACATTGCTTATTTGATAGAATAAAGAAGTGGGGGAGTAATCGAAAGGGGTTTTTTAATTGAAAAAAAGGATTTTATTAATAATGGGTCTAGCTTTTTTGTTAGCTGGTTGTACCAACGGGAATGAACCAAGAAAAGAATCAACAAAAGAAACAGCGAAAACAACAATTGCAACTACTACAACAACTAGCACAGAGAGCAAGTCAACTGCAACAAGTACAGAAACAGCAGATACCTCTACTTCGTCAGAGTCTTCCAAAACGACTGAAACAACTCAAACATCTACTTCAAGTTCTTCTGTAGAGGCTTCATCTTCCTCTTCAGAAAGCAGCGAACAAGTCGAACAAACACTGTGGAATGCAGACAAAGCCGCACAATTAGAGGCATTTATGACCACATGGGGCCAAACAATGGGACAACAATACAAAAGTTATACGAATCAAATGAGTGTGGACTTATATGGTCTTAAAGTCCCTCAAGCTATTTTGAATGGGGAGTGGAAGATGGCTATTGGTGGAGTGCCTGTTTCTGCAGAATGGTCAGAAAGCGGGACAGGTCAAGCAGATTATCAAATCACAGCCGTCTATTCCGATGCAGAGACAGAACCATATCTGAAAAAGCACGTCTATCTATTCGGTTTTCAGCAAAATCAGCCAAAAGTATTGGTGACACAACAAAATCAGGGGAATCCCGATAATTATCTTTACTTCAACGAGACAGCGAATAATGAATTGAAAAATGGCTTTGATCAAATCGTTTATGGGCAAGTAAACCAGTGAGAGTGAGAGAAAGAAGAGACTCAGTGGAAAATATTAATTGATTGTTATGTCAAAGAATTAAGATGAAGGATGAAATTTCTAGTTTCGTCCTTCATCTTAGTTACGTTTTACTTGGATAACTTTAATAATAACGATAAATAGTTTTCTCTCGACTTCTTTAGAGATTGAATAAACCCTCCAATACTAACATTGAATGTTGCAAGAGCATGAATTGCCAATTGTATTATTAGAATTTTTAGAAAATTGCACCTTTAGTTTCTTTAGATAAAATGATACAATGATTGGTAAAATTGTGAAAGGGTGGTCATTTGTTAGAGAAGTTTTTGGATATGTCGTTAGTTCAACGTATTGTTGTTGGTATTTTAGTCGGAATATTGTTTGGTATCTTTTTCCCCACGTGGACATTTATTTCAATATTGGGTACGTTGTTTGTCAGTTGCTTGAAAGCAATTGCGCCTCTTCTAGTTTTTTTCTTGACGATGGCTTCAATTGCCAAACATAAAATAGGAAATAAGACATTTGTGAAGCCTATTTTAGTCTTATATTTAGTAGGAACATTGCTTTCGGCACTTGTAGCAGTGATTATAAGTTCAATTTTTACTGTTCCTATTACTTTACAAGAAACAGTATCTGAACAAGCACCGCAAAATTTGGAAAGTGTTTTATCTACGATGTTGACAAATGTCACACAAAATCCTGTTCAATCGCTCATTGATGCGAATTATCTTGGTGTCTTATTCTGGGCTGTGTTGTTAGGTCTGGCTTTTCGAGCACGTTCAGAATCGACAAAAGAATTGGTGGATCAAATATCTGTAGCATTATCACAAGTCGTACAAGTGATTATTGCATTCGCTCCGATAGGGATTTTAGGATTGGTTTATCAATCGATTGCCACGACTGGAATCGCTGGATTGGCAGAGTATCTGCAGCTTTTACTTGTGTTGATTGGCACGATGCTGTTTGTCGCATTAGTTGTGTACCCGTTCCTCACGTTTTTGTTTATTAAAGAAAACCCCTATCCATTGATTCTTTTTTGTTTGAAAGAAAGTGCGCTTCCCGCTTTCTTTACCCGAAGTTCTGCCGCAAATATCCCGATAAACATGATGCTGGCTGAAAAATTGAAATTGACGAAAGAGTCTTATTCCATATCGATCCCATTAGGTGCTACGATCAATATGGGCGGTGCTGCGATTACCATTTCCGTGATGTCATTGACGGCTGTACATTCCTTAGGGATTGAAGCACCATTTGTTTTGAAAGTCCTTTTATGTATTTTGTCTGCTTTAGCTGCTTGTGGGGCTTCAGGTGTTGCGGGCGGTTCACTGTTATTGATTCCATTAGCATGTAGTTTGTTTGGTATCTCTAATGATGTTGCGATGCAAATCGTCGGTATCGGATTTATTATCGGTGTTATCCAAGATTCAATGGAAACTGCCTTAAATTCCTCAAGTGATCTGTTGTTCACTGCAATAGGAGAATTAGGCGCGCGTAAAAGAAGTGGAGAAAAAATCAAATTGAAAGATCGATTAGATGGGTTAAATGAACGTTGAATATTAGATATTTAGGGATGAACCTTAAGACGATTCAAATTTTTAATGAGTTATGTAGATGTTCGTGTAAAATAGAGGATCCTGTTAAATCGAGATAAAGTCGTTTATAATAACAATTAAAAGCATAGGTAATTGTTATTGGAGGCGCATCATGGATTTTTTACGTAAATTTGGTTTCTTCTTTTTATTATTAGGCGTGTTGAGTGATTTTTTGACTCCGTACGTATTAGGATTGTATTATCCTGAATTAGATCAAATGAAGAGTGTGATTAGTGTATTTGGAGAGATTTCCAGTCCTGTAAGAAAAGCATTTCTTATTTGGTCAGTGGTTTCAGGGATTTTTTTCATCCTGTCATTGCCTGCATTGTATGCTGCATTTGTAAGTACATCTCGTGTGTTAGCTACCCTGGTTACAGCATCTATCGGTTTTTATGGTATAGGTGATTGTATCTTTACAGGTTTGTTCAGTATCAATACCCATGAATCTTCGTGGAATGTCTCGACATGGGTCCATAATATCGGATCAGGTTTAGGTTATAGTGGTTTTTTATTGTTTCCAGTTCTTCTTTTCTTGATCTATCGAAAAAATGGGCAAATGGACGTAAGCCACTTATACCTTGGATTGTCTGTGATCAGTTTGCTTTTTGCGGCGATTTATGGTCTGGCAAGAATTCCTTCTATAAATTCTTGGTCATTCCTGAATAAAATAGGATTTTGCCAAAGAATCAGTTTTTTCTTTAATTATGTGCCCATTGCCTGGTTGAGTATCTTGCATCTCAGACAGTAAAACTTGAGCCATCAAATTGAACAGTCAGCGGACATTTCGTCCGTTGGCTGTTTTTTTGTTTTTCTGAAATATAGTTCCATAATTTTCTTGTATAGCTTCTGTTTTAGCGTATATTAACTGAGAAAGAGCAGTGTATGATTTCTCAGGTTATTTTAATCTTTTATTTGGTCTAGTTCTCCTTATAAGAAAAAATTATAGTGAATATAGAAGGTGATGGAAATGAGTGTAATACAATATCAAGAAAGCAAACTACGAAGAGTAGCGATCCTGAACAGATTGTCCAATTTCGAGCATGTAAGTTACCAGCAACTTTCTGAAGAATATTATGTTTCCAGAAGCAGTATCGCAAATGATATTTCTTACATCAAATATGTATTTGCGAAAGAAGGGTTGAATCTCAGTTTTGATCGTTTCGGGACATATTTTGAAGGAAATGAAATACAGGTTCAGAAGGTACTGAAGCGTATGATCCTGAATCATTTTGATGAATTGGAGATCGTAAGAGAAATAGTGGATCGAAAGCTTCTAGCAATAGTCGAACGATCTTTTCGCGAGAGCATTGCAGACAAGCAAATTGAGCTACCAGAAAGCTACTTTTCAAGTATCATCGTTTCAATCTTATTGATGATTCAGCGTTTAAGAGAAGGGAAGAAAATCAGTTTAAAAGGTAAAAATCAATATGGAAAGTATTTTTTAGAATTCAACAAATATCCCCTCGTTTGTGAATTGCTGCATCAGTTAGAGGAACAGCGTATTTACCAATTTTCGCAAGAAGAAGTACAGTATTTGACTTATGTTATTGTGGGAAGTGGTTTACGCTTTTTCATGAAAAATGAAACGATCCCTTTAGTATTTCGAGAAAAAATCCGGCAATTGATCCAAAAAGTGAGTAGAGGCATTCAGATAGATCTTACCCAAGATAGTCGTTTAGAAGAAGATCTGCTTGTCCATCTGTATCAGCTGCTTTTACGTATTGAGGCTCAAACGACCATCGTAAATCCTTTGATAGATGAGATAAAACAAAATTATCCTTCTTTGTATGGTGTTGTCTGGTTTGCGTTAAATGATTTTCGCTGGCCTTATCAAGTAAGCTTGTCCGAAGATGAAGTAGGTTTTGTAGCTATCCATTTCCAAGCAGCAATCGAGCGTGTCAAACGATTAAATAGACTCTTATTCGTATGTCCCAATGGCATGGGAACCAGTTCATTTGTTTCTGCAAAAATCAGAAGAATCTTACCTGATATCGATAGTATCGAAACAGCATCTGTCGATAAATTGAACAGACTAGATTTGTTTGACGTAGATTTGATTATCTCCACTGTCGATATACCTAAACAAATTAGACCAGTAGTAAGAATTTCGCCAATGGTTACTGCTAGAGATATGAAACGTATCATGAATCATTATATCGATCTGGTCATAGATAACGAACAAATAAACATCGAAGGCTCGATAGCTGAAAAAGTGAAACCTCTTATTTCCTCTAATGTCTATTTTGATCACTTTGATTCAAAAGAAGCTGCTATCCGTTTTTTGGTTGATCAGCAACAGTTTGAGAATGAAGAATCGAAACAGCGATTTCTCTACTCTATTTTTGAGCGTGAGGAAATCCAATCAACATACTTGGAGAATGGTTTTGCTATTCCTCATGGCAATCCCAATGTCGTTAAACAAACTTCGGTTGCTGTATTGATAGCAGACAAGCCATTTTCATGGGGATATCAAAAGGCAGATATCGTTGTTCTGCTAATGATCCGAGAAGAAGATGTGAAAGAAGTCGAACCTGTGATGAAAATGGTCATGCAAGGAATAGAGGATAAAAATTGGTTTATTTCAAAAATGTTGGAGGTCAGAGAATGAGTACTATCAATAAATTGCTGCCGAAAAATCAAATCCAAGTAATAGAAACGGCTGAAAATTGGATGAAAGCAGTCGAAATCGCTAGCAATCCATTATTAAAAAACAAAATGATAACGCATACGTATTTAGAAAACATGATCAGAAGTGTAGAGGAAAATGGACCATATATGGTATTGGCTGATTATTTTGCGCTGATGCACGCAAAACCAGGTCTTGGAGTAAACGAGCAAAGTATGAGCCTTTTAGTCGTAAAAGATGCTGTAGATATGAAAGGGAAACCAATCCATATTTTTTTGGTTTTAGCTGCCAAAAACCACGAAAGCCATCTGGAGAGATTAAAAGATATCATGGAAATATTTATGGACAATGAAAAATATCAAACGATTTTATCAGGAAATAAAGAAACAATCATTCAGTTATTTGCATAAGGAGGAAGAAAAATGAAAATTTTAGCAGTATGTGGATTTGGTGTAGGGAGTTCTATGGTTTTGAAAATGTCTCTTGATAAAGTAATTAAGGAGCTGGGTTTAAAGGCGACAGTGGAAAATACAGATTTATCCACTGCCAAAGCAACGATGGCAGATGTTTATTTTACAAGTCATGAATTACTTCCAGAACTAAAAGCTTCTGTAAAAGCGCCTGTTTATCCTATTAAAAAGTATATGGATACTTCAGAAATAAAGGCGCAATTGGAACAATATCTAGCTGATAAGGGGGAATAAAAGAATGAATTTCATTAGTGAACACATCTTGAAGAATCCGCCCGTCTTGTTAGGTTTGATTGCGATGCTCGGGCTGTTCATCCAGCGAAAATCATTTTCAGAAACGGTTAAGGGAGCTTTGACCGCTGCATTTGGTATGGTTGCTTTGACCGCCGGAGTCAATATGCTGGTCGGAACGATTTCTCCAATCAATATAGCTGTCCAAACACAGTTGGGTGTAGAAGTGACAGAAGGACTATCTGATGTGACGTTTACTGCAGAATATGGCGGAACGGTCGGATTAGCTATGTTTTTAGGATTAGTTATCCATTTATTGATTGCTCGGTTTACACCTGTGAAGACGATCTTTTTAACAGGTCATATGCTTTGGTGGTTTCCTTTCGTATTTGTAGCAGCTGGTGTGGAAGCAGGACTGTCAGGGGGAGCATTGATTGGGATCAGCGGGATTTTATCGGCTTGTTATTGGTCTTTTATGCCGTGGATCATGCGCAAATATGTCTGGGATGCTACGGGAGATGATTCTTTCCTGATTGGTCATCCAACGGGTGTTTTGTCTTTAGTTTCAGGATTTGTAGCAAAACGAGTAGGAAATAAAGAAAAATCGACAGAAGATATCAAAGTACCTGAGAATCTTTCATTTTTCCGAGAAATCTCAATTACAGGTGCACTAGTCATGTTCTTGATGAATACCGTAGTTGGGATCATCGCACCTGTTTTGATACCAGAAGGGGATAATCTCCTGATGTTTTCGATTGAAGCAGGGTTGAATTTTGGTGCAGGACTACTCATTATGCTATATGGTGTCCGACTACTGATCAATCAAATCATTCCAGCGTTTCAAGGGATTGCAGAAAAAGTCGTACCGGGAGCGAAACCAGCATTTGATGTGCCTATTTTATTCAATTATCGACCAAATGCAGTGATTATCGGTTTTATCGTGGCAATGATCACTTCTACGATTTTAGTTGTTTTGGCGAATTCATTCCATCTATTCGGCGTGTTGCTTGTGCCATTAGTAATCACAAGTTTCTTTGAATGTGGTGGTGCAGCAGTCATCGGTGAAGGTCAAGGTGGCTTTCGTGGAGCGGTTGTCGGAACAATCGCAGCTTCATTTGTCATGGTCGTATTAGCTGGTTTTTCAGCTATTGTTTTTAGTACGACGATCCAAAGCTGGATATTGATTTTCGGCGGAAACGATTTGTCGTTATGGGGAATGATCGGTAGAGGATTTAGCGGTTTGTTTGGAGGGTTCTAGATGTTCAAATATATGGATAAAATCAAACAGTTATTAGATTTGGTTGAAAAGGAAGAAAAAAAGTCAATCAAAGAAGCAATCGATGTATTGACCCAAGCGAATCTGCAAAAACGTTCGGTCTATATTTTTGGTGCTAGTCATGCTGGTATCTTAGCGGAAGAGATGTATTATCGGGCAGGTGGGATGATGACCATCAATGCTATCTTTGGACGAGAAGTGATGCTAGATCGTTCCCCTATCACCTTTACCAGTCAAATGGAACGTTTAGAAGGATATGGAACGAATTTAGCAAAAACAGTTTCATTTAAAAATCAAGATGTATTGATCCTTCACTCGGTATCGGGAAGAAACCCAATCATTATTGATTTAGCGTTAACTGCAAAAGCGAAGGGCGTAAAAATCATTAGTTTGACGAATGTCCAATATTCACGATCGGTCACTAGTCGTCATTCATCAGGGAAACGATTGTTTGAGGTTTCTGATATAGTTATCGATAACCATGGGGATATAGGAGATGCTTGCTGTGAGCTGACAGGTATCGTACAAAAAGCCGGTCCTTCCTCTACTGTAATCGGTGCAGCCATCCTCAATACGATCATCGTGGAAGTTTGCGAACAGCTTATTGCAAATGGGATAAAACATCCTCCTATATTTTATTCGGCGAATTTAGATGGGGGCGATCTGCGAAACGCAGAATTATATGAGGAATATAAAGAAGTGATTCATTATGAATTATAAATAATACAATTGTTCATAAACAATTATTTAAAGCTACTTGGTTTCTCTCACAGAGAAGCAAGTAGCTTTAATTTGTGCTACAATCTTAAAAAGGTAGAGAGAAGACCAAATGGAATATAGAGGAGCCACAAAAATATGAGAAACATCAAGTTGACGATCGAATATGACGGAAAAAGATATTCAGGCTGGCAAAGACTTGGAGATGACGATAAAACCATCCAAGGGAAAATCGAAAAAGTGTTGCATCAGATGACAAATGAAGAGATAGAAATTATTGGATCAGGAAGAACAGACGCCGGCACGCATGCGCGAGGACAAGTGGCAAATTTCAAAACAAACTCAGAAATTGGACTGGCAGAAATGATCGACTTTATGAATCGCTATCTTCCGCGAGATATTGTCATCAAAAGAATCGAAGAGATGCCTGAGCGCTTCCATGCAAGATATAATGCGGTGGGCAAAAAATACAGCTATTATGTTTGGAACAACGTGATTCCTTCAGCATTTGAACGAAATCACAGCTTTTATTTTCCTCAAGAGTTGGATATGGATAAGCTGAATGCAGCTTGCGAAAAATTGATGGGTACACATGATTTCATTGGTTTTTCTGCATTGAAAAAATCAAAAAAATCTACGGTACGTACGATTGATGAATTATCTATCGAACGTAAGGGAGAAATGCTTCATTTTACTTTTGTCGGAGACGGATTTCTATATAAAATGGTGCGAATCATCATGGGAACATTACTAGAAATCGGTACAGGTGCCATGCCGATAGAAACAATCGATGAAATATTCGAAAGCAAAGTGCGGCAGCATGCAGGAGAAACCGTCCCTGCACAAGGTCTGTTTTTGGATGAAGTTTATTATCGTTCATAAAAAAAGAATCATCTTTACTCGACTTCTGAGAACTGGAGAACATCCCTTTTTTCAGAGGTCGTTTTTTAGTTAAACCAAACCATAGAGTATACTTTTTAAGATAAAGATCATCTTATATCATCTGAAGCCGCTTATCTTCTTTGAATAGATACGATTCAATCGCTTATTTCCTCACTTTATGATAAATTACAGCTAAAGTCACTAGCTTGTCTTCTTCGGAAAGGAGGAGAGTCTATGGATAAGGAACAAGTATTCATTCAAACACTTTATAATCTGATTTTAAATCCGAATACACGAGATTGGGAACGAAAAGTATTGATCCAGACAAAGAATGACATAAGAGAGAATACATCCGCTAAAGAACAGTTATCAAAACTAGAAGCAACACTACGTCCATTAGCTATCCGAATGAATCTGACGCCTGACGTAATGGACTTTTATTTATTGCTTACGGAAGGATTTGACACGCAACAAAAATATGACTTTTCCAAGCATGCTATGCAAGATGCTGACTATCAAGAACGTGCAGTATTTGCAGGGGGATGTTTCTGGTGCATGGTCGAGCCGTTTGAATCGAAAAAAGGGAACCTATCCGTTTTGTCAGGATACACGGGCGGACATGTTGAAAAACCAAATTATGATCAAGTAAGTGGTGGTTACACAGGCCATGTGGAAGCTGTGGAGATCATTTATGATACGAGAGAGATAAGTTATAGCGATTTGTTGACAATCTATTGGCAAATAACTGATCCCACAGATGCCTTTGGACAATTTCAAGATAGAGGGAAGCAGTACCGTCCGGTGATTTTTTATCAAGACGAACGTCAGAAAAAATTAGCGGAGCAATCGAAACAGGAACTAGTCAGTTCAGGAACGTTCCGCCAACCAATCGTCACAAAAATTGAACCAGTTGGTACGTTTTGGCCAGCAGAAAATTATCATCAGCAATTTTACAAAAAACAACCGAAACGCTATAAAAAAATTCAGCAAGCACGTAAACAATTTCTGATCTATCAACGAATAAAAAACAAATAGTAAAAAAATACAAGAAAAAATCATTTTGACTAACTCCTTTTCTTTAAAATGTAGTAAACTAAAAGCAGAACGAAAGAAAGCGTTTTAAAAATGGTAAGGAGGAGAAAACTTGTATATTGCAGATAGTGCACGTTATGAAAAAATGGAATATCGTAAATCCGGTCATTCAGGTTTGAAATTACCGATTTTATCTCTCGGATTATGGCAAAATTTTGGTGATTATGATCCTATCCATAACCAAAGAGAGATTTTAAGAGGTGCATTCGACATGGGAATTACCCATTTCGACCTTGCGAATAATTATGGAGGCCCTGCTGGAGCTGCAGAGAAAAACTTCGGGCGTATTTTTAGAGAAGATTTTCAAGCCTACCGTGATGAACTGATTATTTCTAGCAAAGCAGGTTATCATATGTGGGAAGGTCCATACGGAGAATGGGGCTCTCGTAAATCTATCATTTCAAGTTGTGATCAGAGTCTCCAAAGAATGGGGCTAGATTATGTCGACATCTTCTATCATCATCGTCCAGACCCTGATACACCTTTGGAAGAAACAGCAGAAGCATTGATGCAACTTGTAAGACAAGGGAAAGCATTATATATTGGTATATCCAACTATAATGGAGAAGATACCAAAAAAATGACTGAAATTTTAAAAAGAAAAGAAGCACCGTTCATTATTCATCAGATGCGCTACAATATGTTTTCTCGTGAACTACTAGAAGACGACTTATCTCCAGTATTAGACGAAGAAGGTCTAGGAGCAATCACGTTCAGCCCGCTTGCCCAAGGTTTGCTGACAAATCGTTATCTGCATGGGATTCCTGAAGATTCTAGAGCACATCGTAAGGAAATACCATTCCTTTCAGAAGAACAAGTTGGATCAACTCTGGAAAAAATCAAAGCACTGCAGACAATCGCCGTATCACGAGGGCAATCATTAGCGCAAATGGCCCTTGCATGGAATTTGCGACAAAAATCTGTTACGAGTGTACTGGTTGGAGCAAGTCGGTTAAGTCAGTTACAAGAAAGTGTTCGAATGATGGATAATTTAGATTTCTCACCAGAAGAAGAATTGAAGATCGACCAAATTCTAGAATAGAAACGATGTAATCAAACTTTTTATCCATCTATCAAAAAATGTCATCAAGAATCGAATGAAGCTCATCTATTATTGAACATCATACGTTTTGTCGTTCAAAATAAAAATGATCGAAGGCTAGGAGTGAATTTTATCCTAGTCTTTTTTTATGGTAAATAGCTTCGTTTGTATATCCATGAACGGATGAATCGATTTTTATACAAAAAATCATCAGATGATTCAAACGTGTTATAATAATTACGAAAAAATACATCAGATGAAAAGGAGGTATGTGGTTTGGAAGAAAATAAAACCCTAGTAGAAGTAACCACGGACAAGATCCTTAGATATTTAAAGGAAAAGCAGTTGCAAGTAGGAGATAAATTGCCGAATGAATATGAGTTGTCCGATTATTTAGAGGTGGGACGCAGCACGGTGCGAGAAGCTGTCCGAGCGCTTGCTTCTAGGAATATTCTTGAAGTTCGGCAAGGGGCGGGGACATTTGTCAGTGATAAGCGAGGGATTGCTAATGATCCACTCGGTTTTTCTTTGATTGAAGATCAGGACCGGATGATACGAGACTTGTTTGAGCTGAGATATTTACTGGAGCCAAAGATGGCAGGGTTAGCGGCGGAATATGCAACGAAAAATCAAATCAGCCGAATGAAAAGCTTAACGCAAAAGATTGAAACGTCTTTTCGAGAAGGTACACAAGATCATGTTCAATTAGACATCGATTTTCATACGACGATTGCAGAAGCTAGCGGAAACGTAGCGTTACTGCATATCATTCCGATCATTAATGAATCGATTGCTTTATTTAACAAAAATTATGATATCCAGCATTTGAAAATCGAGACGATCGATATCCACACAGAAATCGTTCAGGCTATCGAGAGGCGGAATGTACTTGCGGCATTTGATGCGATGACTGTCCATATGGCAACAAATCGGAGAGAATTACAGAAAATAATTGGGAAGAAAGAAACTAATTGACAGTTCATCTGATGTATTTTATGATAAATACATCAGATGAATTTTTGTTTTATATTTGGTAAAACGGACAAGCAAATAGTTTTTATTCACCGAAATGTAAGCGCTTACTAACAGGCAAAAAGAGATGACGGCAAGGAGAAGAAGCAGGAATGAGGGGATCTGGAATGAGTTTTATGGATAAATTAGCCAATGTTTTAGGGAACGTGGCAACGAGAATCAATAATTTAAGGTATATCATGGTGATAAAAAACGCATTTGCTGCATTGATTCCGGTAATTATTACGGGTGCTTTTGGCACGTTGTTTTCAGCAATGGTCTTTGATTCGGAAAATGGGTTAGCACAGATAAGTTTTTTGCGTTTTTTAGAAGAATTAAAACCTATCGCATCTGCCATCAGCTATGTCACACTAAGTTTCTTGACCATCTATGCTGTTTTTCTGATAGGGATCGAATTAGCAAAGCTGAATAAAGTGGATGGTGTATTCCCTGGTATTATCGCAGTGATGTCTTATTTATCTGTTAATCCAACTGTTTATGAATTAGTGAATGAAAATCAGACTGTTATAGTAGAGAACGTATTGGCTAAACAATATACAGATACGAAAGGGTTATTTTTGGGAATGTTGGTCTCCATCCTTTCCATTGAACTTTATTGCTGGTTGAGGAAACAGAAAAAACTACAGCTGAGAATGCCTGATACCGTGCCAACGAATGTTTCTGCCAGTTTTTCTGCGTTATTTCCCACGATTCTGACAGTATCAGGTATCGCGGCTGCGGGGTTTATCATCAAAGAACTTACAGGGATGTACCTTTATGATATCATTTACAATGTCGTACAACGCCCATTAGAAGGTGTCGTTCAAGGGCTACCAGGTATTTTGTTATTGATGTTCATTGCGCAAGTCTTTTGGGTGATTGGTATCCATGGAAATCAAATGGTGAAGCCAATTCGAGAACCGTTGCTTTTAGCGGCAATTGCTGTAAATACGGAAGCTTTTGAAGCTGGAAAAGAAGTACCAAACATTATCACTATGCCATTTTGGGATATGTATATGAGTATGGGCGGGTCTGGGGTCACGATAGGTCTACTGATAGCAGTATTGCTAGTGGGAAAGCGAGAAGATATGAAACAAATCACCAAGTTATCTCTTGCTCCTGGGATCTTCAACATCAATGAACCAGTTATTTTTGGTATGCCGATCATGCTGAATCCTATTTTAGCTATCCCGTTTATCTTAACGCCGCTTGTTACAGGAACGATTGGTTATTTTGCAACCGCTTTAGGATTTGCGGCAAAAGCAGTTGTAATGGTTCCTTGGCCGATGCCGCCGATCGTCAATGCTTATCTGGCCACAGCAGGAAATATCGGTGCAGTTATTACGCAACTTGTTTGTATTGTTGTTTCTATTTTGATCTATCTGCCATTCGTAAAAGTAGCAAATCGTGTGGAAAATGATGTGATCTAAAAAACAGGAGGAAATCATGAAAATTACTATTCCAGAAAATTTTATTCTTGGTGCAGCATCTTCTGCTTGGCAAACGGAAGGTTGGAAAGGAAAAAAAGAAGGACAGGATTCGTTTATAGATAGCTGGTATAAAAATGAACATTTTGTTTGGCATAATGGGTATGGTCCAGCCGTAGCAACTAATTTTATGGAGCAGTACCAACAGGATGTAGATTTGATGAAATCCATCCATCTGACACATTATCGGACTTCTATCAATTGGGCTCGTTTTTTCACTGATTACGAGAATTGTATAGTAGATGAAGAATATGCTCAGCATATAAGTGAAATGATCGACTCTTTGATCGAAGCAGACGTAGAACCGATGATTTGTTTAGAACACTACGAAGTCCCTGCTTTTCTTTTGGAAAAATATGATGGCTGGTCTTCAAGAAAAGTGGTTGATTTTTATGCTAAGTACGCAAAGATTGCTTTTGATCGTTACGGTGACAGGGTAAAAAACTGGTTTACATTCAACGAACCAATCGTTCCCCAAACGCGTTGCTATTTGGATGCTGTTCGCTGGCCGCATGAACAAAACACAAAAAAATGGATGATGTGGAATTATCACAAAGTATTAGCAACGGCTAAAGCTGTAGAAATTTACCATAGTGGCAATTATGGCGGAAGGATTGGCTGTATTTTAAATCCTGAGATGGTCTATGCTCGTTCCAGTTCTCCAGAAGACCAAAAAGCTGCTTATATGTATGATCTGTTTTATAATCGAGTATTTTTTGATCCGATGGTAAAAGGGTACTACACAGAAGAGTTCCTAGAGTTGTGTCGAAAACAATCGATTTATTTCGATCCTGCAACAGAGGATTTAGAAACGGTTCAGCATCATACAGTAGATTTCCTTGGGATCAATCAATATTACCCTAAACGCGTTCGTGCTCCTCGTTATCAATGGAATGAAGAGACACCTTTCCATCCAGAACGATATTATGAAGTCTTTGATTTACCTGGAAAGAAAATGAACAATTCTAGAGGGTGGGAGATCTATCCAAAAATCATGTACGATATAGCCATGTATCTAAAAGAAAATTATCATAATATCCCTTGGCTGATAACAGAAAATGGTATGGGAAGAGAACATGAAGAACAGTACATGGATGAGAAAGGAATCGTGCAAGATGACTATCGTATCGAATTTATCGGACAGCATTTGCGTTATTTGATCAAAGCAGCAGAAGAAGGTGCAAATTGCGAAGGTTATATGCTATGGGCATTCACTGACTGTGTTTCACCAATGAATGCATTTAAGAATCGATATGGATTAGTTCGAATCGAATTGAACGATGAACGGAGCAGAATATTGAAAAAGTCTGCTTCCTGGTATCAGTCTCTGATTGATAAGAGAGAATTAAGCTTACCTGATGAAGCCTATAAATAACTAGAAGTTTTTCGAAGATATTGATTGTATTTGATGGTTATTTGGAATAAAGGAGGTTGTGAAAGTAGCATTTTGACCTCTTATTCAAAAAAGTTGTGACAAAAGACTTGTCACAACTTTTTTTGTGCACGTTAAAAGAAATAAATACAATAAAAAAGAATTTGTGTGTTTAGTGTGCGCTTTCTTTTTTAGTGTGTATGCAACTTGGTATAGACCATAAACGTGATATTATCAACTTTTTAAAGCGCTTTTAAAGTTGGCACACTACTTGCTTTATATACAAGTGTAAGAATAGAAAGGAACGTGTTTAAAATGGAAAAGAGAACAATCATGCTTGTATGTTCAGCGGGAATGAGTACAAGCCTCCTAGTCACAAAAATGCAAAAAGCAGCAGAAGCAAAAGGAATGGAAGCAGATATCTTTGCTGTCTCTGCCTCAGATGCAGATAATCAAATAGAATCTAAAAATGTAGACGTTTTACTTTTAGGTCCGCAAGTACGTTTTATGCAAAATCAATTTGCTGAAAAGCTAGCACCTAAAGGCATTCCTCTAGATGTGATCAATATGGCTGACTATGGCATGATGAATGGTGAAAAAGTACTCGACCAAGCAGAAAAACTAATAAACAAATAATAAAAATATCGGAGGAAACAAGAAATGGAAGATCAAAAAAATCTAGAAGCCATCATGGGTCTGATCATGTTTGGCGGAAATGCAAAAAGCGATGCAATGGAAGCGATTGCTGCTGCGAAAAAAGGAGATTTCACTTTAGCAGATGAAAAAATCAAAGATGCAGAGGAATCTTTAGTCCAAGCACATCACTCTCAAACAGAGATGCTGACGCAAGAAGCACAAGGAAACCACGTTGAAGTAACACTTTTGACAGTTCACAGTCAAGATCACCTGATGACATCTATTGCTTTTACAGATTTAGCAAAAGAGATCATTGATCTGTATCGTCGGTTGGACGCGTAATTCACAGTAAAGAAAAGAGGGAAGATTTATGGATAAATTTGTTGCATTTATGGAGAAACATTTTATACCTGTCGCATCAAAAATTGGTGCACAACGGCATTTAGTTGCGATTCGGGATTCATTTATGGTGAGTATGCCGTTAATGATTTTAGGAGCATTAGCAGTAATGATCAATAACTTACCGATTCCCGGATTCCAAGAATTGATGAATTCAATTTTTGGCGGTGAATCATGGAAAGGATTCGGGGCTGCAGCTTGGAACGGCACATTTGCCATTCTTTCTGTCTTGATTGCTTTCTTACTTGCGTATCATTTAGCTAACGGCTACCGAAAAGACGGTGTTTCCGCAGGTGTGATTTCTTTAGGCTCTTTCTTTGCTTTAGGCGGAGCATTAGGTATGAGCTCAAACGGTTTGTTTATTGCTATTATTGTTGGGATTATTTCAACAGAAATCTTTGTACGTTTAAGCGGAAATGAAAAATTGATCATCAAAATGCCTGATGGTGTGCCACCAGCAGTTGCGAAAGCATTTGCTTCATTACTGCCAGCAATGATCACTATCTCTGCCTTTGCTTTAGTTGCTGCAATTTTTGCTGCATTTGGGGTTGATGATATCGTAGGTTCGTTCTATACAGTGGTCCAAGAACCATTTATGGGACTTGCGAACTCTTATCCATCTGCATTATTGCTTGCATTTATCACACCATTCTTATGGTTCTTTGGTTTACACGGGGCGAATATGGTCGATCCTTTGATGCAAACGATCAATGCGCCGGCAATCGAAGCAAATGTCAATGCGATCGCAGCTGGACATAGCGCACCATTTATCGTGAACAAACCTTTCTTCGACAGCTTTGTCAATTTAGGAGGAACAGGTGCAACATTAGGTTTACTGTTAGCTATTTATTTAGTAGGACGTAAAAACAAACCGTATATGGTTGTAACAAACTTGTCGATTGCGCCAGGTGTTTTCAATATCAATGAACCAACGATGTTTGGTTTACCGATCGTATTGAATCCAATCATGTTCATTCCATTTATTTTGACACCAATGGTCTTAGTTAGTGTTGCGTACTTTGCGACTTCTACAGGTTTAGTGCCAGCAGCTACTGTTATGCCACCATGGGTAACACCACCAGTTATTGGCGGTGTATTGGCAACGAAGAGTATTGCAGGTGGTGTACTGGCCGCTGTCAATCTGATCCTTTCTATTTTGATCTATCTGCCGTTCGTCAAGGTAGCTACGATCCAAGAAAGAAGAAAAGAAGCTTTGGATGCTTAATGAAAAAAGAAAGCAGAACCGGTTATCTGGTTCTGTTTTTTTATGGAAATAAGTAATTTAAAACTTAGGATCGAATAATGAATGAGAAAATCGAGGTATATTTGTCTTGAAATTTGTGTATAAATAAAAAATCCCATTCATTCAAAAAAATCGAGCGATTGGAAAGCTATTTGAAATACAAGGTGCTATAATAGACCAAATATGAATGGGAGAGAGTACAAATGGAGAGAAGAACAGTCATAAAATTGCGGGATCGACCGACATTGATAAAAGAAACAGCCGAATGGTTTGCTTCAAAATGGCATCTGCCAGTTGCTGTTTATGAAGAAAGTATCCAAGCAAGCACGAGAAAAAACACATCGGTTCCGCAATGGTATGTGGTGTTGAATGAATGGGGAGAGATTATTGCAGGTGCAGGTGTTGTTGACAATGATTTTCATGATCGAGTAGATTTGACTCCGAATGTCTGTGCGCTGTTTGTTGAAAAAGACTACCGAAACCAACGGATTGCCAAAATGATTTTAGAAACGATCAAGCAAGACTTTGCAGAAATGGGCGTAAAGGTGCTTTACCTTGTGACGGATCATACGGATTTTTATGAAAAATACAATTGGCAGTTTATCGGGATGGCTCAGGATAATGAAGGAATTCCTGTGCGAGTGTACCAAATGACGCTGTAAGAGTAGATACATGAAACAGCATAGACGTGAGTATATAGAGAAGGAAACCGAAAAATTGTTCTATACTTAGAAATTTTTCGAATCGCAGTATGCGAAATATGCACAACACAAGAATAACAAAAAAGCATGGAGAAGGCTAAACTGCCTTCCCATGCTTTTTCCTTGTTCTTTTCTCGTCGTAAATGAAAATGTTCCTAACGATTCTGAGAATAGGACGAATCGTCAAGAAAACAGCACCAGCCAAATAAAAATAGGTGCCATATCGATCGGGGATTTTAGTTAAGGAAGCAAGGCTTCCAAAAATATAGAAAATCCCGGTTAATAAGTCGACAGCTAGTGAGATCAATGTGTAACGGTTTTGGAAATAGAAGCGGAAGCGACGTCCTCGTATTTCGATATCTTCTTCTTTTCCTATTTCGATCTCATGGGTATTTCGTTTGATTTTGGGCATAAAGAAAATCACCTGTATTTTTTACTGATTTCAAGGTTTCAAAACAACTTTTATATTTTTATCTTCTTTTTTGTCAAAGATCTCATATGCTTGTGCTGCTTCTTCTAGTGGCAGCGAATGAGTAATGATCTGTGTAGGATCAAATAGTCCTTCTGCAATCATTTCGTAGATTTTCGGCATCAGATGGATAATTGGTGCCTGTCCATGCTTGACCGCAATATCTCGCATGAAAAACTCTTGAAGCGGGTAAGAAGAAGCTGGCGTCATATACACACCAGTTACTTGGACGGTTCCGAATTTTTTGACAGCTTGCGAAGCCATCTGTAATGGAGAAATCGTGCCGCTTTGTAGGCTCACCAAATTTTTTGCTTTTTCTTTTACAGGTTCTAACCCATCCATTCCTACACAATCGATGATGACATCGGCACCACCTTTAGCCAACTCATACAATTCCGTTCCAGCTTGTGCTGTGTCTTCTAAGAAATAAGTTTCCACGCCGTTGTAATTAGCCGCTTTATCTAAACGATGTTGTACTGGATCCACTGCAATCACGCGCTCTGCTCCAGCCATTACAGCGAATTTTTGAGCAAATAGACCGACTGGACCAGATCCTAGAATCACAACTGTATCGCCTTTTTTTACGCCTGCATTTTCAACGCTCCAATAAGCTGTAGGCAAAATATCTGATAAAAACAAAACTTTTTCATCAGGAAGATTATTATCTGGAACGACAAACGACGTAGAGTCTGCATAAGGTACTCTTAGGTATTCTGCTTGCCCACCCCAATGATTGCCATTCAACTTGCCAAAACCGAAAAGCCCGCCATATAACTGATCTGGATTTGTTTCATCACATTGGCTTTCCATGTGATTCAGGCAGAAATGACAATGACCACAACTGATATTAAAAGGGATAACCACTCGTTGCCCTTTTTTCAATGTTTGAACTTGTGATCCTACTTCTTCAACGATTCCCATAGGTTCGTGACCTACAACATACCCTTTTTCCAAAACTGCTTCACCATGATGGTAAAGATGCAGATCGGAGCCGCAAATGGCGGTTGCTGTGATACGGATGATTGCGTCTGTTGGTTCTAATATTCTTGGATCATCTACGTTTCTGATTTCCATTTTTTGTTTTCCTTGCCAAGTGACTGCTTTCATTGGAGATGCTCCTTTCAGATTCACAAAATTGTCTGCATTATTGGTACTACAGATAGTTTCATTCTAAAGGAGTTCTTATCTTTTTGATAATGAAACGCTTTTTTCTCAAAATAAAAATCCTCAAAAAAGCAAGAGTTCCAAAATTTTTTTTTATTAGAAAAAGAAGGAGTGTGCCTTCATTGTATCCTTACGTACAGTAAAGTATAGTTGAACTATTGAATCATTTTAACTATTTAAACAATAACCAACCATCATTCGTTTCAGTGAAAAAACAAATACGAGGAGGCGTAATGAAACAAATTCAAAATAAATGGAATAAACGGATCATTGTTATGATTAGTTCTGTCTGCCTGTTTTGCCTGACTGTTATGCTTTGTTTAATAAGCACCTTGGCAAATCAACATTTTATGTTAGAGCAAAACATGCAATCGGACTATGCGAAAAAAGTAGCTGCTGAGATCAATCGAGAGATCCAAAGCTATCATTATGAGATCGGAGCTCCGGCTGAAGCATTGGAAAAGATTGTTTCTGAAGAACTAGTACAAAAAAATATCGAGCTTTTCATCCGCAACAGATATGAAAAAGAACCAGTAGAACTGATTGGAGAAAAGGAAGTAGAAGAAAAGCTCCAAGAGATAATCAATACATACAAACAAGAAGAAGCAGAGGATGATCCATTTGCTAGTGAAGAAAACAATTTACTCATCTATATGACTTCTGGGATTTTTCGACGAGGAATACAATCAATCTATTTGATGTCGTTCATCGATCAGATATTGACGATACGAGAGCGAATGGTTTCTTTTCTTCCAATGATCAGTAGTATCTTGCTTGTATTGCTGAGCGGAGTGTTTTATTTATACAGAATGTCTTGGAAAAAAGTTCTTTGGTCATTTGCAGTGGTGATAGGAGGTGCGGGCTTCCAATTATTAAGTCTGTCAGTCAGTCTCTATTTGTACGATATGGCCAGTCAGTTAGATATTCGAACCCAAGCACTCGAACATTTGTTAGACACATATATTTTGTCATTCATCCAATTTTTTAGTGTAGTAGCAATCGTTGAAGTAGTGATAGCAGCTGGATTATGGTGGATTGGCAAGAGAGTGAATACTGAAAAAAAGGTTTTTTCAAAAAGAAACGGATATAAATAATAAGAGGTTGTGACATGAAATCTGTCACAACCTCTTGTTATGAATAAATGGGGTTCCCCTACCAACTCCTCGGTCACAATATTCATAAAACATAGGAAGCTATTTTTTGAAATTGCTTCTTGTGACTCAGAGCTAAACGGTAGGTTCACAACCTCTTGGTAAACGGTGTTCAAAAGCCAGTTTCTCGGTATTAAGCCAAATTATGCAAAAATGTGAGGAACCATTTTCACAAAATTTTTCTTAATACTCGAAATTAAACGTCTTTTTCACAACCTCTTGATAAACGGTGTTCAAAAGCTTGCATCTGCGATAATAAGTCCAACCAAGTCAAAAACATAAGTAGCTGTTTTTGCTTGGCTGTTCTTATTACTTGATGCAAGGCAGCTTTTTCACAACCTCTTGATTATTCAAACATTTTTTTTGCGGCACGAGCTAGAGTAGGGATGTCTTTGTCGTAACGCGGTGTTTTGACAAGACGGGACATAGGGATGCCCGCAAAATGGAAAGCAGCGATTTCTCCAGAACGTACAGCACTTTGTTCAGTAAAGATCATCTGATAAGGCTGCTCAACAAATTCTCCTGTAAAGGCCAGATTGGTTGAATGCTTAGGAATGACTTTTGGTCGATCACTTTTTGCACGGTTATTAAATAATGCGGAAGCATAAGGCATATAGACAGGGATATTATTTATTACGCTGTCGAAAATCTCTGTTTCTTTTTCCCGAATATTCACTGGACCAGGATCTACTTTTGAAAGTTGTCCGATCAGTTCTTCCAACATTTCTTTTCCGTTCATCTTAATATACTGTTTATCCACAAATTCGCCACGTCGTCTTGGATAAAGGAAATAACCCCAAATAACTGTTTCATTTGGTTTTTGAGACGTAAAATGCGGTTGATGATGCACGACGATAGACATATTGACATCTTTTTGGCCTAATGGCGTGATCGGTGTAGTTGAAATAAATGAATTCAAGGCATTTCCTGGTTCTTGAGTCGTGATACGGGTGATTTCATTCAATAACAGGTGGTTTTTCGTCGTCAGTGTAAAGCTGACCCATTCGCTCGCATCTCGATCCGCGAAAAATTTGTCGGGATTTCCTAAGTTATAGAAACGTTCGCTGGCTTTTTTCCAGAGACTAGAAGCTGCACCATAATCCATATTTTCTACAGCTGGTGTTTCGTAATCTCCCAAAGTAGCTGAATCTGTAATGGAACCATTCGTGAAAATGACCGCTGTATCTTCATCTACCGTGACATGTTCCTCTTCCTGAGTCAATGTATTAGTCATTTTCAAACCAGTGACAGTGATTTCATCTTGCATCGGTGTATCTTTGAATTCCCAGTCAGTGACACGGCGGTTCAAAATGATTTTGCATCCTTGTTCTTTCAAGTACTCGATCAAAGGAAGCATGATACTTTCGTACTGATTGTAACGTGTTCGATTGACGCCCACTAAATGTTCGATTTGAGTGAATTCATAAATCATTTGATGCATATAGCGACGCAATTCTTGAGCAGAACTACGTGTTCTGAAAGCAAATGTTGTTTCCCACATAAACCAGAAGTTTGTTTCAAAAAAGTGTGGATCATCTTTGAAATATTCTTCGATAGTGATATTGTCTAGTTTTTCTTCTTCTGAATCAGGCATGGCAATCAGTTTAGTCAGAAGAATACGGTCCTTGTTGTTGAAGCCCAGTTTTCCGCCGTCAATGATCCCTTTACCACCTTCCATCAAACGTGCTTTGTCAAAGGTACGGTGTTTTGCATCAAAATCTCTCGTATCTTCTTCAGCAGTCATTCCTGGCTCAGTAACAGAAGGTATTCGACTTAATAGATCCATCAAATCTACATAGGTACGGTAATTAAGCATGCGACCGCCTCGAGCAATATAGCCTTTTTGGTTTTCTAATGGATGATTTTTATTCCAATATTCATCCACTACAGTGTCGGTCGGTGCACCATCATTTGAACCGTGATCATCCAATGAATAAAAGGTGATCTGATCCCCTTTCCATTTGCCTTCTTGAATCAAATAAACAGCCGCTGCCATATTGGCAATACCGGCACCAATCATTATTGCTTTACTTTTTCTCATTGTGATTCCTCCAATGTCTTCCAAGTATGTCCGTAGTGATTCAACGAAATAAGATGCTAGATGGATTCAAATTCATCATATAAATGACTGTCATCTTCGAATAGCCCTGTTTTTTTTCCTAGATATGCAGCGCCAAGGGCAAGCAAACCTAAACCGATGCCGACTTTGATTAATTTTTTACTCATGAAAAACGCCTCCTTGTTTTCTCTTTCTATATCCAAGGATAGTTCGTTTTTATGAGAATGCCAAATGATAGGGTGAGAAGAAAAAGGAATTTTTGACAAAAAAGAAGAAGTGTCTGATTTTCCTGTAATTAGTAATAGGGTAGGAAAGAAGAAAAGTTTTGAGGAGATGTATGGTTCTATTTTTAGAAATTTGGGTAAAAAAAGCGCGAGACAGTGCCACTTTGAAAAGCTGATGACGGACTAAGCCTTATTTTAACTTGCTATGTTGTTTTGGATACTTCCATGATGTATGGATGGTATGGAGGGTGAAGAATGAGAAAGGGAAGAGGAGGATTTTAGGCAAGGTGTGATCAATAAAACAACTTTTAAATAGACGAACAAGGTCTCTTTCTTTTACAATAAAAGAATAGGAACAAATCAAAAGAAAGTAGGTAGCTTATATGTTTCACTCAAATTTGATTGAATTTCTAGAATGGATCATTGCTATTTTAAATATTTGTTCTATCGGTATATTAGTTGCTGGGATCGTTCTTGTTCTATTCAAACTTTTTGATTGGTCTCATGTCAAGAAAAACTATGCAGAACGTAATACTCGTAATGCAGATACAAGAAAACTGTTAGCAAGTTATATTTTGTTAAGCTTGGAAGTGCTAGTCGTTGCTGATATCATCGAGTCAGTTATCAAGCCGACTTGGACAGATATTTTGAAGCTTGCACTTATTATTATCATTCGAACAGTCATTTCTTATTTCTTGAATCAGGAAATAGAAGACAAAGAGAAACAAAGAAGAGGAGAGATAGGATGACGACAGAGTTGATGCAGTTTCTTCTTCCATATTTTGAAAAACTTGTACTGGGACTTGATATTTTTGCTATCTGTTTATTGATTTGGGGCGTTTGTCTGTCGATTAAGGATTTCTTGAAATACTTATTTGTCCATACAGAAGCGAAAAACGACCGAGTCAGCGAGAACAATGCTATTAAAAAGATGTTAGGAGGTTATATACTCCTAAGTTTAGAAATTCTTGTTTCGGCTGGGATCATCGAATCGATTATCAAACCTACTTTGCAGGATATTTTCCAGCTAGCTGCATTGGTAGTTATCCGAACGATCATTTCTTATTTTTTAAATAAAGAAATCGGGCCAGTAGACGTCCCAAATAAGTGAGGTTATGAGCCCGCCGTTTATCGAGAGGTTGTTAAGAAGTGGGCAGATTCAAGGAATAAGAAGAAATTTATGAAAATTTCGGCTTATTTCCGAAGAAGTTACTTTTGGAATATTGTTTATTCAGAATAAGAGGCTGTGACATGATGTTTATCACAGCCTCTTATTTATTTTGCACAGCTGAAATGATTGCTCGTTCGATCGTATTGATTGAAATAGGAATAATATTCTCATATTGGACTGCATCCGGTGTATATAATGTACGTTCACATAACACTCGGTTCGAGGGTTGCTGTGCATACTTCTTTATATCAGATATACTTGCATAGATTGTTGGTGCAACTTGAAAATCGAAAGTAGTTACAGCTTCCAAGGCTTCCCGATAAATCAGATAATGAACATCCGAATTTGTGACGATATAGATAGTCAGACGTTCTTTTGTCAGACGGAGAATTCCGCTCAATTCGATGACAAAAGCTCGCATGCAATTAGGATTAAACCGTAGATCATAAGGTAGCCGTTTGGCCCAACTGGAAAAAAGTGTTTGGACGTCTTTGTATAAATTTGCCTGTTCCTCATTTAGAAGATAAAATTTTTCCGGCATGAATAATTGATAGTTATCCCAAGCCGAACGCATCAGATGAATCAGTGCACGTTCAAATGGCTGATTCCCGAATAATTCTTGACGGAAATGAGTTTCAAAGGTAGCAACTAGTTCTTTTATTTCGGGAGTATTATCAATAAACACTTGGTGTAGCTGTTGAAAATCTTCCGCAATCAACTGATAAGAATGGAAACCATAATTACAAAGATTGAACAGTGTCAAAATAAAGACAAATTCTTCTTTTTTATAATAGGTTTGGAAATCAGTGGTTTCCCATGCTGACTCGACATAATTGTAAATAGGACGTTTTTTGATTTCTTCGATAAATGTTGGATCTATTGTCACAGTACCCAACTGTTGGCGCAAGAAACTAATAGCAAAACCAATCGATAAGATTTCTTTATTTTCTTTATCATAAAATCTACCGCTATTCTCCGTTACAGATTCAATGAAACGATCCGCACGTTCAAAAAACGATTCAGGTAGCTCCCAGGACTTAAAGCTGCCTAAACGATAAGCCACATTAAGAAGCAACAGACGTCTTTCCATTTCAGTGAATCGAGGGGAGTAGCGGTCGATTTCGATCCCACAATCATGAAAATAAGCCAATACTTGTTTTTTTAAGGAGTAAGCTTTGCTGACAGAGATGAATTCACACTCAGTTAATTGGAGATAATCAGGTTCATCTTCTTCCAAATAAAGCAGGCAAGTTTTTAAAAACAACGAATTTTGGGTTAATTGCTGCATGATCTTACATCGAGGTATATGTTCTGAAAAATATAAAGTGTAACAATCCTTTTCCCGATGTGTATAAACAATTTGTTCTTCAAATTCTTTTTTTATGTTATTGATATCATTGAGTAAAGTGGTTTTGCAAACATGTAGAAGATTGGAGAGCTTTTCTAGATTGACTTCTTTATTTACATAGAATTGTCCACATAAAAACAGCTGTCTCAAAATATTCTTCTCAATATATTCTTCAATCATAGTAAAGCCTCCATCTTGTATTTTTTTGCACAATATGGAAAATATTATGACATGTTTTCTTTTGGAAATCATCAATTAATTTCTGAAAAAGCCTGTAAATTCCGTTAATGAAAGATTTTTATGTTATAAAAATTGAAAAATAAATATTTTCATTAGAAAATAGATTGTGAATTTCTAACAAGCAAAAGGAATGCAAATACAGTTGATGAATGAATGATGGTCATTTAAGTTATTTGTTCGTTTTTTTTAGACTATCCATTTTAGAAGTCTGATTTATTAAAAAATTGTTCGTTTTTCCACGTTCAATTATCAGAAAAATCCGACTTTATTTATTTTTGTTTGAAATATTCTACGTGAATCTGATGTTATAAAAAAAATTTTCTCATTTTTGGCGCTATAGTGAAGAGGTGTTACAGATAAGCACATGTATCTGCGAGACATTGACCAACGAAATATGGAGGGAAGAAACATGAAAGATATGGATATCAAGGCAGTCTTTATAGGCGACAAAGCTGAAAATGGACCAGTTTACAAAATGTTGTTGAACAAGATGGTAGATGAACATCTTGGCTGGAGAGAAAATTATATTCCTTCAGATATGCCTGCAATTAGCGAAGGAGATAAGCTAACTCCAGATTATCTAGCCACCCGCGACCATATGATAGAAGTCTTGGATGAAGTCAGTCAGCGATTACGCGCAGGATCGATCCCCTGGCATTCAGCAGGCCGTTACTGGGGACAAATGAACGCTGAAACACTGATGCCTGCTTTATTAGCTTACAATTATGCGATGCTATGGAATCCCAATAACGTTGCACTAGAATCTTCTATGGCAACTTCGCAGATGGAAGCAGAAGTAGGACAGGATTTTGCCTCACTATTCAACCTGGCAGACGGATGGGGACATATTACAGCAGATGGTTCTATTGCTAACCTTGAAGGATTATGGTACGCCCGTTGCATCAAATCGATTCCTTTAGCTGTCAAAGAAATTCTGCCTGAAAAAGTGAAAAACATGTCTGAGTGGGCTCTTTTGAATCTGTCTGTTGAAGAAATTTTGGAAATGACCGAAAGCTTTACGGATGAAGAGATGGATAAGGTCAAAGCCGCTTCTTCTCGTAGCGGAAAGAATATCCAAAAATTAGGGAAATGGCTGGTTCCTCAAACAAAACACTATTCTTGGATGAAGGCGTTAGATATTTGCGGAGTCGGCTTAGATCAGATGGTTGCTATCCCAGTTCAAGAGGATTATCGAATGGATATCAACGCTTTGGAAAAAACAATTCGTGAATTAGCTGATCAAAAAATCCCGATTCTAGGTGTGGTTGCTGTCGTAGGAACAACAGAAGAAGGACAAGTAGACAGTGTAGATAAAATCATCCAGTTAAGAGAAAAGTTAAAAGATGAAGGTATCTATTTCTATTTACATGTTGACGCTGCATATGGCGGGTACGCGCGTTCACTGTTTTTAAACGAAGCAGGAGAATTTGTGCCATATGCTTCCTTAGCTGAATTCTTTGAAGAGCATCATGTATTCCACCATTACGTAACGATCGACAAAGAGGTGTATGAAGGATTCAGAGCTATTTCAGAAGCGGATTCTATCACGATTGATCCGCATAAGATGGGCTATGTCCCTTATGCTGCTGGAGGAATCGTAATCAAACATAAAAATATGAGAAATATCATTTCTTATTTTGCACCATATGTGTTTGAAAAATCAGTCGAAGCACCAGATATGCTAGGTGCTTATATTTTAGAAGGCTCAAAAGCAGGAGCGACGGCTGCTGCAGTCTGGACAGCTCATCGTGTATTGCCATTGAATGTGACCGGATATGGTCAATTGATTGGTGCATCAATCGAAGCAGCTCAAAGATTCAGAGAATTTTTAGAACAATTACACTTTACTGTAAAAGGAAAAACGATCGAAGTCTATCCACTGAATCATCCTGATTTTAATATGGTCAATTGGGTATTTAAAGTACAAGATTGTACAGATTTGAACGCTATCAATGAATTAAATGAAAAAATGTTCGATCGGTCTTCTTATATGGATGGCGATGTTTATGGTGAACGGTTTATTACTTCTCATACGACATTTACACAAGAAGATTACGGTGATTCTCCGATCCGTTTTATTGAAAGAATGGGTCTATCGAAAGAAGAATGGCAAAAAGAACAGCAAATCACTCTGCTACGTGCGGCTATCATGACTCCTTATTTGAATGATGATCGAATTTTCAATTTTTATACAAAAGAAATCGCCAAAGCAATGGAAAAGAAACTAAACGAAATCATCAAATAGAACTGATTTTTGTGTGAAAGAATAGCAAGAGACATATGGAGAACAGACAATTATTTGCCTCATCAAAACAGTTGTATTTCCCCCTGTTTTTCATATATTCCTCAGCAAGACATTCTTTTTTATAAATCTTTCTATAGTTGGTTCGTTCGTTTCACGTATCAAACCCAGTTCACTAAGTTCGTTCAATGGATGTTTCGGTGATACTGGGTTTTGTACTGAATCGATGAAGCCTTGTCACTTTTGTTATTGAACAAAAATAAAAGAAAACGAAAAACATGTCGCTATTGAAAGAAAGAAGGAATAAAGATGAAAGATGCTGGTTCATCAAAACAAATCACGACCATGACCTTTATCGGGATGACCTGTGCCCTTGTAGCAAGTGTACGAAATATTCCAGATGTGGCAGCAACGAGCTGGACGATGATTTTTTACATGCTGGTTGCCGTATTGTTATATGCCTTTCCGATCTCATTGATCTCTGGTGAATTTGCCGGAATGTTTCCTCAAAAAGGTGGTCCAGAACTTTGGGTATCGAATGATCTAGGAAAAAAATGGGGATTCATTGTCTCCTGGCTGTTATGGGTCCAAATGTTTCCAGGGATGGTGATGGTTGCTTCAGCACTCGCTCCGTTGTTTGGTAATATTATCGATAATGTGCCGCTTGGGCTGAACAGCAAATTTACATTAGTTGTTATTTTAGTTGTTTATTGGATCATCACTTTTTTGAATTTAACATTCGACATGGCAAAAATCGGAGGAAAAATCGGTGTTTGGTTAGGTCTATATGTGCCTTTGACGATGATGCTCTTATTAGGGCTTGCTGCGTGGATCAAAGTTGGAATCGTACCAACCGGAACATTAGGCAATTTTTCATGGGACAAAGTAATACCAGATAGTACGACTGCATCCTCATTTGTTTATTTTGCGCCGATCATGTTTATTTTTACTGGCATCGAAATGTCCTCCGTGTATATCACTCGATTGAAGAACCCAGTGAAAACGTATATTCGCGGAGTATTTGCTGCTCTGATTTTTATATTTTTCGTCAATATTTTGAATGCTTTAGTTGTAGCAAATGTCGTACCAAAAGGTCAAATGGAATTGAATAATATCGCACAATCTATTTCGATTTATTGCCAAATTCTCGGTTTGCCGCATCTTATTGTGAATCTGTTTAGTTTGCTTGTCTTCATCGGTGTGGCCGTCCAATTATCTGCTTGGGCATCAGGACCTGCAAAGACAGTGACAGAAAGTGCTAGAAAAGGTGCGTATCCACCAAAATTCAATTTTTGGAAGACAAATCAATTTGACGTATCCAAATCCGTTATTTTGACTCAATCTGTCATTATCTCAATCTTTGCACTTTTTTATTTGCTGATTCCTGGCGTCAATCAAGCATTTTTGATGCTAGTTAATTCAACTACTGTAATCTATTGTATCGTCTATGTCATTATGGGGATCTCGGTTTTGAGATTACGTTATACACATGCAAAGTTGAACCGTCCATTCAGAATTGGAAAAAAAGAGAACAAAAGCAATCTTGGCGTCTGGGCGATCGTTATTGTTTTATTTGCGGCAATCGGCTTTTCTGTCGGACTGACGATGAAAGCTGGAACATGGATCAATCTAATTGCAGTCACAGCCATCAGTGTCATTTTGTTTGTAGTACCACTATGTATTGAAAAAATAAAGAAACCTTCTTGGGAACAGGAAGTCGCCATGCTGCTTGAAAAAGAAAAAGGTGAACTTGATGGAAAAACCGGCAATGAAACGGACTCTAACTAATCGAAATATCCAGTTAATCGCACTAGGTGGCGCAATTGGAACAGGATTATTCTTAGGTTCAGCAAAGGCAATTGCACTGGCAGGACCAGTTGTTATTCTCGTCTATTTGATATGCGGTGTGGCTATTTATGGCTTGATGCGGGCTATGGGTGATTTGTTTTTAGCAAATAGTAAATTTAACTCTATCAGTGATTTCATTGACTACTATTTGGGTGAAAAGTGGGCCTTTTTTGTCAATTGGACTTATTGGCTTTGCTGGCTTGGAGCTGGACTTGCGGAATTGACAGCAATAGGATTGTATATCCATTTCTGGTTTGTACATGTACCAGCTTTGATAAGCGGAGGTAGTGCATTAATGATCTTAATGGCAGTCAATCTTGTTGCCGTCAAATGGTTTGGCGAATTGGAATCTTTTTTCTCAATCATCAAGATTTTGGGGATTGTTTTTTTTATTTTATTGGGTATAGGTTTGAGCGTCTCATATTTTCATACCCAGTCTATCGGAATCAAAGCAAATTTTGGACAGCTCAATGAATTACTCCCGTTTGGCTTTGCTGGAATGATTGCTTCATTTCCTATGGTTTTATTCAGTTTTGCTGGAATTGAAATGATCGGATTAACAGTTGGTGAGACGAGTGACCCACAAAAGAATTTGAAAAATGCAATCAACTGTCTGCCTTGGCGTATCCTCTTTTTCTATGTAGGAACGATTCTGTCGATTTTATTCGTTGTTCCATGGCATTGTTTAGATTTAAAAGAAAGTCCTTTAGTCACTATGTTGCAAATGATCCATTGCCAAAGCGGGGCAGCAATCGTCAATCTGATGATTCTGGTTGCTTCTTTGTCTTCGGCAAATAGTGCGGTTTACAGTACTAGCAGGATCTTATATCAAACAGCAAAAGAAAAAAGTCTGCCCCCTTGGTTTTGTGCGCTTTCTAAGAAAGGCGTACCTTTACACGGTATTTTGATTACAGGAACGTTATTTCTTGCAGGTCTTTGTCTACATTTTTTTGTCGCTGATAGTCGATTGTTTTTTCAGCTTTTGGCAGGTATGACAACGAGTTGTTTTCTATTTGTGTGGTCTTCGATCTTATGTGCACATATTCAATTTGTTAAAGAAAAGAAACGGAACACTATACCAAGATATAAAGACCTTGCTTTGTTGGTATTTTTTGCGGCCATTGCTTTCAGCTTGTTATTCGAAAGAATGACACGTTTTATTCCTTTTTTATTAGTTATCTGGTTTGTTCTCTTAAGTTTTGTATATAAAAGAATAAGCGATAGAAATATCAATTAAGACTAAATATATCCGGCAAAACGAATTATTTCAGACTTCTCTGAAATAATCGATACGCCTGAAAGATCTCCCTACGTATAATAAAAGTATCAATTAAGTAGGAGGGGATAGGATGAACTGGTATAAATTGACGGTAGAAGATACATTGAAAAACTATCAAACATCAACAGAAGGCTTGTCGCAAGAAGAACGGCAGAAACGCCTGACTGATCAAGGATATAATGAGATAGAAGCAAGACAGCAGACAAAACGATGGAAAAAAATAGTAAAGCACTTTACTGATCTGCTGATGATCGTGTTGATCATTGCCTCTTTTTTGAAATTTGCTTCGAGCGAATACATCGAAGGAAGTATTATTTTATTCGTAGTGATCGTCAACGGACTCGTTAGTTATTGGCAAGAAAGAAAAGCAGAAGAATCGTTGAATGGTTTGAAGCAGCTGATGGGACAAGAAGCGATAGTACTATCGAACGGGATGCAAGAAAAAATTCCTGCGAAAGAACTAGTAAAAGGAGATGTCATTGTCTTACGTGCTGGAGACGTTGTTCCAGCAGATGTTCGGTTGATCGAAGTACATGATCTACTAGTGGAAGAATCGATTTTGACGGGAGAATCAGAAGCATCTGAGAAAAATCATACTGTTTTGGCAGCAGAAGAATCAATCGGTGACCAGAAAAATATGGCTTTTTCAGGAACACTTGTACAATCTGGTTCTGCAGTCGGTGTCGTTGTAGAAACAGGAAACACGACAGAAATCGGTAAAATCAATCAAGCACTGCAATCGGTCGAACAACAAACGACGCCTCTGATCAAGAAGATCAACCGATTGAACAAACAAATTTTTCAAGGCATTCTTTGTTTGATCTTGTTCTTAGTTGTTTTTACAACATTCAGCTATGGCATGGATTGGCCTATCCTTCTTTCAGCTATGATCGCTTTGGTGGTGTCAATGGTACCCGAAGGATTGCCAGCTGTTTTGACCATGATCCTATCTGTCGGAGTAAATGAAATGGCAAAAGAAAAGGCAATCATCAAAGGACTGCCTTCTGTAGAAACATTAGGTTCTATGACAGTGATCTGTTCAGATAAGACAGGGACATTGACAAAAAATGAAATGACAGTTGTGGATGTAGCAGCAAAGGAAGAAACTCGCGTACTGTCTAATATGAAAAATTGTCAGGAGTTAAAGACGAAAGAAGAACAGAAAACAGAAAATTTAAGTGGCAATCCGACAGAACTTGCACTGATTCGACACACTGAAACAGCCAATCTGCCTTTGAAAAAAATAGAAGCAAAGATTCCGTTCAGCTCTGAATACAAATATATGGCAACGATGCATACGGAGGGAAAAGGAGCGGTGATTTACGTCAAAGGTGCGCCAGAAGTATTATTGGCTAAATCAACTCTTTCTTCTTCAGAACAAGAAGCATGGGGTCAAACAGCCACAGCGTTTGCGAAAAAAGGTCAGCGTGTTTTAGGATTTGCTTACAAAAAAGTAGATTCGAAACAGGAACTCACGCATGAGACTTTAACCCAATTAACTTTTGCAGGGATTGCCGGGTTGATCGATCCGCCAAAAGAAAGTGCAGTCAAGGCTGTAAAGGAATGCCAACAAGCAGGGATCTCAGTGAAAATGATTACGGGGGATCATAAAGACACAGCAAAAGCGATTGCGGAACAAATTGGCTTAAAACATACTGCTAAAGTTTTAGAAGGGATCGATTTGGATCTTATGTCTGAAGAAGAGTTGATTCGACAAGTACCAAAAGTCGATGTCTTTGCTCGAACGACACCAGAACACAAACTGCGAATCGTGAAAGCTTTGCAGAAAAATGGAGAAATCGTCGGAATGACCGGAGACGGCGTAAATGATGCACCTGCTTTGAAAAGAGCCGATATAGGAATCGCTATGGGAATCAAAGGTAGTGAAGTAAGCAAACAGGCAGCTGATATGGTTTTAGGAGATGATAATTTCCATACGATCGCAAAAGCCGTAAAAGAAGGTCGGCGCATTTTGGATAACTTGCAAAAGACCATCAATTTCTTCTTACCAACTGCGTTAGCTCAAGGATTGATCTTGATTTGGGCGCTGATACTGAATCGGCCGCTACCTTTGTCCCCAGTACAGATTTTATGGGTCAATATGGTAACGACAATCACTTTATCTTATGCATTAGGGTTCGAGTCGCCAGATCCAGAAATCATGAAGCGTCCACCAAGAGATCCAAAGCAAGGAATCCTATCAGGTTATCACTTGTTTCGGATCATCTATGTCGCACTACTGATCATGGTTCCTGCCTATTTATTGGCTATGCAATTTGAAGGGCAAAGCTTACAGCAAACCATTCTTCTGCAAAATATCGTCTTAGCTCAAGCTGTTTACATGATCAATTGCAGAGAGTTGTCCAAGCCGTCGTTGAACCAAGGTCTTTTGCAAAACAAATCGCTTTTTCTTTCATTGGGTATCCTTGCTTTATTGCAGGGGATGGTTATTTTTCTGCCAAGCGGCCAGCAGCTGATCGGTACAGTAAGTTTAACGATGACACAACAGTTATTGATTGGGGCAAATGTGATTCTTCTATTCTTAGTTGTAGAAATAGAAAAAGGGATCATGAATAAACTGTTTCGCAAAAAAGAAAAAACAGCTAGAGAATTCAGTCGCTAGCCGTTACTATAAAAAAGTTTTGAAAGTGAGTTCAGTCAAACGATTGAGCTCATTTTTCGTTGGAATAGAAGAAATGTATACAATAGGGATATCTAGAGAATCCAGAGGGAAATTGGAAATCAAGATATCTGTTTTTTCAAAAGAAATAGTGGAAAGATCGGTTAGTTCGATAGGTAAGAAGCAGACACGTTTTCCCAAGTAATCTTTTAATTCCTGCTGCAAGAACGCCTTCCATGAAGGTTCTCCTTGGAAAATAAAATAGACATTGAACAAATTCGGTTTGATAGAAAAAATCGTTTGTTGGATCAGTAAAGACAAGAGTTGAAGAAAGTAATTTGGTTCATTGATTTCCATTTCTTTTTTTAGATCGTTCAGTAAATTCTCTTTCTGCTGATACAAGTGTGCATATTGCTGATCATACGTCTCTAAAAAACGATGGTATTGGCGTTCCAAAGGTTCAATCAGTATCGGCGATTCATGATATTTTAATACGAGGAGAGCCAAGTTATCAGTCAGAGATGTTTTTTTTAGTTGATCAAGAGACAGCTCTGAAGCTAGTTCCTCTACAAACGTTTCGAGGACCTCTAAAAATGGAGAATGATGCAGGCAGCGAGCGATTTCTTGTCCATAGTTATTGTTGTAATTCCAACTTTCCAGAAAGCAGAAAGAAGCAAAAGAAAGCTCAGTGTCTTTAAGATAAATACCTTCCGTTAAATACAATTTTTTCAATGCAGAGTCATACAGGGAGGAGAGTGTGCTGTTGATATGGATAGAAGAATCTAATCGGCAATTCGCTTTTATACGGATCGTATTGATAAAGAACCAACATGTTCCGAAAATCTCTTCTGTTTCAACAGCTAGTTCAGTTTGACTGAGGTTTCTTAAAAATTGAAAATAATGGGATTCATGGATCGAATAATCCTCGAAAAAATAGTTGTTATGAGTGAAAGGAATCAGCAATCGATGATAGAAAGTACGAATCGCACGCTCTTTTCCAAGAATACAAGCTGTATATTTCGTCAAATCGATCTGCAAGTCGTAACTTGCTAAACGCTGATTGATTTTAGTCACATGTCTTTTTAATGTCCCATAAGAAAGCCCGTGATCCGCTAGAAAATCAGGGACAGCAACTTTTTTTGTAAAAAGCAGATTTTTCAGCAGCTCAACACTGACTGATTGTTTGAAAAAAATCTCCCAAAGGTCATTTGTTAATAAATTTTGATGGTTTTGCAAACTTATTCCTGCTTGATCGCTGAGGATGTCCCAGCCTTCGGGCAGCTGAGAGCGAATAGATTGAAGGTCAGAAAAAATCGTTCGTTCGGTTGTCCCTATGATTTCAGCTAATTCATTTACCGTTATCTTTGTATGATTCAGCAATTGTTCGACTAAAGAAACATGACGTCGAATATCTTTTTCGGTAATGATTTTTTTCATTAGTGAATACATAAATCAGACTCCCTTCTATTCTAAGAATACGGAGAAAATAAACGGTGGTCAAGTTTCAACTGATCTTTCAACCAGTATTCATTTTTCTATTCTTACGTGGTATCTTTGAATAAAGTGAATCAATAAGAAAGAGATGGAAGCAGATGCTAACGAAAAAAGAACTAATCGATCACATCGATGAAACATACAATTTGTCTCCAGAATATATTTTTAAAAAATTTCCTGATTATTGCGTATTCAGACATCAAAAAAGCAAAAAATGGTTTGGGGTCCTGATGTCTGTTCCAGAAGAAAAAATCTATGATGATGCAAGTGACCATAGGATCATCGACATCCTTGATTTGAAGGTCGATCCTGAACTTGGCGGAATTTTGCGAGGAAAAGAGGGGTATTTTCCAGCCTATCACATGAATAAAGAACATTGGATCTCTGTTGATCTACGTAAAATAGAAAAACTAGATGAACTAGCAAGTTTGATTGATGGAAGTTTCAAATCAACGCAATGAATTCTAGGAAAAATAGAGAAGAGGTTGTGACAGAAGTGTTTAGCTTCAAGAAATAAGAAGGAATTTACGAAAATTGCTTCTCAAATTTTTGGGGAATTTGGGCTTATTTCTGAAGAAGTTACTTCTGGAACACCGTTTGTTCAAAAAAAGAGCTGCGACAAGAATTTTGTCCCAGCTCTTTTTTTTATTTTCCTAAATAAAATTCCCGCATCGTTTTTGCAATCATTTTGATCAAAGGATGATCTTCTGTGAAGCTAGAAGATAAATAAATTGTTCGTGTCAAGGGCAAATCTTTGATTTCCCGCAAGACGAAAGGATCATTTTTATCGTAAGACCAAGAAACTTTTGGGAAAAAGCTAACGGCTAAGCCTTGCTTGACAATAGAACGTAATGTCGCAGGATCATCTGTCGTCGAACTGATCGTCAATTCGATACTTTTCGCTTCAAGTGCTGCATCCAGTGTATGACGGAAGGCATTGCTCTTTGACAGCATCAAGATGGGGGTGCATTGGATATCTTCTAATTGCAGATGTTCTTTTTTCGCAAGAGGATGTTTCTTAGGAATGGCTACATAAACAGGTTCTTTCATGATAGGAATATTGGTCATGCCAGGCTTCATCTCCGAAGTGATGTACAGTACAGGGTCGGTAATATCATCTGGTAAATGATGTTGCATGATCGTTAATTGGATATCAGGATGCTTTTCCATAAAAATTCGGACCAAGTTCGGAATAGAAACAGAGGCTACCTCTAAATACAAAATGACGGAAGTAACGATCTTCTCATTGACCGAAGACAATAATTTGATTCCTTCTTCTAATGTGTCTAATGTCTTGACTGCATATGGATAGAATTCTTCTGCATAAACAGTTGTCTCAATATTTCTGCCGCTATGGTAAAACAAAGGGACTCCTAATTCGTTTTCCAAATGTTTGATCGCACGGCTCAAGGCAGGTTGAGAAATAAATAATTCTTTGGCTGCTTGGGTGACATTTTTTGTTTCGAACACTTTTTTAAAATACTGTAGATGAAGCAATTTCATAATTATCCATCCCATCCATACCTTTTTGTTATGGTTTTTTCTTTTTTTGGCATTTTTTATTATAGCAGAAATTGACTAAGATAGCAGTGGAAAAAGTAAGTGCTAAGGAGGCGAGGCTCATGAGTACAGGTTTCTTATTTCCTGGGCAAGGCAGTCAGAAGTTAGGGATGTTAGCGGATATCCCTGAAATGTACATGGAACGTTTAGAAAATGTGACGGGGTATCGGTTAGTTGATAAAGAAGAAAACTATCAAGATACGGTTTTTATCCAGCTATCATTACTGACAAAAGCAGTATTTTATTTAGATGAAATGGAAAAAAACGGTATTCAGCCTGATATTGCAGCAGGACATTCGATCGGTGCTTTTTGTGCAGCTGTTGCTTGTCGATCTTTGACATTTGAGAATGCAGCGGAACTAGTCTATCACCGCGCAGTCTTAATGAAAGAAGCTTATCCAAGCGGTTATGCAATGGGCGTAGTAGTAGGTGTGACGAGAAGCGAAGCAGAGAAAATTGTAGCAAAAACGTTTGATCCTGACCACCCAGTCTATCTGTCAAATGAAAATTGTCCGATGCAACATACGCTATCTGGGAGTATCGAAGGTTTATCCGTTACGTTGGCAGAAGCCAAACGCCGCCAAGCGCAAACAGCGAAGCTGCTGAAAGTTCCTGTGCCATCTCATTGTCTCTTGATGAATGATACAGTCAAGAAATTCAAGCCGTATATGCAGTCTGTCCATCTATCTGATGCTAGATGTTTGTATATAAAAAATACGGATGGAAGAGCCACTCAGGACGCAGAAGAGATTCGTAAAGATTTGTTGGAAAACCTAGCTTTCCCTGTGCAATGGAACCAAATGATGGACTTGGCAAAAGAATTAGGAATGGATCTGACGATTGAATTTCCCCCCGGCAATACTTTGACAAAGCTGATTCATACAAAATTTGGTGTAGATAAAGGGATCCGTACGATCAATCTAGACCAACATGGTATTGATGACGCCACGTTTCTATATCAAAAATGGAGATGACTAATTATGGAAAAACCAAACCGCAACTGGGCTTCTAAACGCGAAAAAAAAGCGCAGCGATTGGAAAAAATCAGCAACTTGCTCAATGGCAAGTATGTAGAAACTGAAAAAATCGTAGAAGTAATGGAAAAACTGATTGCTCCCGGCGATAAAGTTGTATTAGAAGGCGACAATCAAAAACAAGCAAGTTTTCTTTCAGAAAGTCTTGAAAAAGTAGATGCAGAAAAAGTGAATGATCTGCATTTGATTATGTCTAGTATCTCACGACCAGAACATTTGAATATTTTTGAAAAAGGAATCGCAAGTAAGATCGATTTTTCTTATGCTGGTGCACAAAGCTTGCGTGTCGCCCAAATGATTGAAGACGGCACAATGAAATTAGGTGATATCCATACTTATTTGGAACTTTATGGACGCTTATTCATCGATTTGATTCCAAATGTTGTTTTAGTAGCTGCAGATAAAGCAGATAAAGACGGCAACTTGTACACAGGTTTCAATACGGAAGAAACACCAACAATCATCGAAGCTGCAGCTTTCAAAGATGGTATCGTGATCGTTCAAGTCAACGAAGTTGTCGATTCTTTACCACGTGTAGATATCCCTGGTGACTGGGTAGATGTTGTCGTGAAAGCAGATCAACCTTATCAATTAGAAGCTTTATTCACACGAGATCCTCAAAACATCACAGAATTGCAAATCCTAATGGCAATGATGGCAATCAAAGGAATCTACGCAGAACACGGCGTACAATCTTTGAATCACGGTATTGGATTCAATACAGCAGCTATCGAATTGTTACTGCCAACTTATGGCGAATCACTAGGGTTGAAAGGGAAAATCGCGAAGAACTGGGTATTGAACCCACATCCAACTATGATTCCAGCCATCGAATCAGGTTGGGTTGAAAGCATCCATAGTTTTGGTGGCGAAGTTGGTATGGAAAAATATATTGCTGCTCGCCCCGATGTCTTTTTTGTCGGTAAAGACGGCACGATGCGCAGTAACCGAACATTATCACAAGCTGCAGGACAATATGCCATCGATATGTTTATCGGTTCAACCTTGCAATTAGATTACGAAGGAAACTCTTCTACCGTAACAAAAGGACGTTTATCTGGTTTTGGCGGTGCGCCTAACATGGGACATAATCCTGGCGGTCGTCGTCATTCTACACCAGCATGGCAATCACTTCGCGACAATGATGATCCATTAGGGAAAGGCCAAAAATTAGTTGTTCAAATGGTTGAAACATATGGTTCAAATAAAAAGCCAGTCTTTGTCGAAGAATTAGATGCATTAGCTGTTCAAAAACAGGCAGGCTTAGCCAATGCACCAGTGATGATCTATAGCGAGGATACCACGCATATCGTGACAGAAGAAGGAATCGCTTATTTGTACAAAGCAAAAACAAAAGAAGAACGACAAGCAGCAATTGCAGCCATTGGCGGTGTCACACCTCTTGGGATGACAAGCACCAAAGAATCACTAGACCGTTTGCGTGCAGCCGGCATCGTGAAATTACCAGAAGATCTAGGCATCAAACGTAGTGAAGCGAAACGTTCATTATTAGCTGCACAAACCATCGATGATTTGATCGAATGGTCAGATGGCTTATATGAACCACCAATGAAATTCAGAACTTGGTCATAAAATTGGCGAGGAAAACCTTTTGTCGCCATTTACCCAGATGGAAGAAGAAAGACGAATAAGCAGAACGTGTATGCTCTGTTTTACAAAAAGGGGAGAGATCCATGGAACAATTAGCTTATAAATATCCAACGAAACAGCCGATCAATAAGAAAATCCATGTAGGAGTGGTCGGTTCAGGTGATTTGGAAATCTTGATGTTTCCAACAGAAAAAAAAGAATCTACTGTAAAAATCTGTACAGGAAGCGATGGCTTCGGCGAAGTATGGAACAACGTATTAACGAGATTTTTTGATCGTTATCCAATTTCAGCAGATATCGTGATCAATGACTTCGGTGCTACACCAGGAGTTGTGTACCTACGATTGACGCAAGCAATGGAGGAACTTTCAGATGAAAAATAGTTTTGTAGAATTAAACGCCAGAGAACGAGTGAACGCTCTACTTGACAATGGACGTGAATTGATTGGTCCATTCGATCAAATCATCGCGCCAAGTTTGCCAGCACAAGGAATCGTCCCTGAAAGTGATGACGGGATCGTTGTCAGCCGTGGCACGATCAATGGCAAACAGGCAGTAGTAATCGCTATGGAAGGAAAATTCCAAGGTGGCGGTATCGGTGAAGTTTCCGGTGCAAAAATCGTTGCTGCACTCGAACATGTATTAGAAGAAAACAAAAAAGGAAATGAAATCTTTCCAGTCATCGTACTAGATACAGGCGGTGTTCGTCTGCAAGAAGCGAACTACGGACTGTTATCTATTTCAGAAATCGGAAATGCAATCATTGCTCTAAAACAATATGTACCAGTCATCGGTTTGATTCCAGGACGTGTAGGATCATTTGGCGGTATGTCGATTACTTCAGCATTGATGAGTTATTTGATCGCAACAAAAAAAGCGAGAGTCGGTTTGAATGGACCAGAAGTTATTGAGCAAGAAGCAGGTGTTCGAGAATTTGATTCTAGTGACAAAGACTTGATTTGGAATACATTAGGATCTCGTCAACGGGTAGAATCAAAAATCATTGATGAACTAGTGACTGATAGTGTAGAAGCAATCAAAGCTGCTGTCATCGCAGCAATGGACGAACGAAAAGACACGCATCGCAGTGAAAGCTCAGCATTTTATTTATCATTACTTGATTCTTTGGATCTTTCAAAACCAATGAGCATTGACGATTACAATGAAGCGATTGCTAACCATCAAGCAAAATCAATGGACTTACCAGAAGTAGCAGAAGGAAATGAACCAGCTGCAGCAAGTGTTGGTTACGATTGGTTTGCGGCACTAACTGGCATGAAAAATCCAACTTCTTCTATCAGTACTGTGTATTATGGTAAATCAAGTAAATTCATAGAAGAAGCCATCGTGACCTCGATCGTACCTGATCCTAAAAATCCGATGTACCGTGTACGAAACGGTGAAGTTGGTTTAGTTGAAGGTTTCCGCATGGGACAAATTTTGGATCACGTTTACGAAGAAGATAAAGATAAAAAAGTGAAACGGCCAATCGTCGTTGTGATCGATGTACCAAGCCAAGCATACGGCTATAACGAAGAATTGATCGGTATTCATGTGGCTTTGGCTAATAGTGCTGCTGCTTATGCAAAACTCCGTCAAGCTGGACATCCAGTTATTGGATTGATTGCAGGAAATGCTATTTCAGGTGCATTTTTAGCGCATGGATTACAATCAAGCCGCTTGATTGCTTTAAACAATAAAGAAATCACTGTCCAAGCGATGTCAAAAGAAAGTGCTGCACGTGTGACAAAACGTTCGGTTGCTGAAATCGAAGCAGCTGCTGAAAAAGTTCCAGCTATCGCTTACGATATCAATAATTATACAAAACTAGGAGCAATCTATCACTTCCTAGAAGATATCACCGACCAAGCTGCTTCAGAACAAAATGTCAACAATGTCATCGAAGCAATTAATGAAGCCATTCAAGATGTCCGCAATACAAATGACACGATGCTGACAAATCGATACACGAACGAAACAGCCAAAACATTCGGACGTGTCGAAACAAATAAAGTCCGTGCCAAAATGGACGAAGAATGGGATGCATAAACAATGATTCAAGCACATGATATTGTTCTTTTTGATAAACATGAAATAGAAAGGTTTCCCTTGCCTGAATGGGTCGTTCTCACTGAAAAGATGTTCGGAACAGTCCGTCGTGCGTTGACAGATCACGCCGAAATACTACCGATTGGATTACGTGGCCCTGCCCGCAATCAGAGATGGGCAACAGAAATCTCAAAACATGCTGTCAAACAAGTCATTCATCCGTGGGACATCATCGAACAAGAATCGTATAGACAAGAGGAAATCATGGATTATCCTGTTTATCAGCAATTTCATGCTGCTAGAAACATATTATCAGGATGCAAGTGGGGAATCGGCGGCAGCTTAGGATTTGAATTATCAACTGGGATTCCGGCAGTAAAAGAAACCAGTGATTTTGATTTGCTGCTGTACGCAGATTCTCCGATTGAATTGCCAATTCAGGCAATTCGATCGCATCCTGCTTTTTTTGAGCAATTCGATACCCAAGTAGTGACTCGGCAAGGCGGATTTTCACTAAAAGAGTATTTGAGAGAGCCAGAGAAAAAAATTCTATTGAAAACAGTCGAAGGACCTAAATTAACCAAAGAACTTTGGTAATAAAGAAAAAGAGAGAGAAAGAGATGTTTGAAAACAAAAAAATCAAAATCAACGTAAGTGACTTCCAGAAAGTATCAGCTGTAACGGCTGTTATGATGCAAACGATATTGAGCTTTGCTTTGGCAAACAGCCACAGCGCAACAAATACAGCTTTTCTTGGTACCTTTTACGTCATCGTTAAATACACAGCACCAATGTTTATTTTTGCAATTGTCTATAATATGGTAAAAACAAGTCAGCATTTGTCTTATTGGGAATTTTTGAAAGAAAAGTTTTTTGAACTAGTCGTTCCGTATCTTCTATGGACGACGGCTTATCTTTGGCTATTTCCAGCAGTCCAACAACAAACTCCGTATACGGATACTGCAAGCTTTTTACTGAAATATGTCACAGGTGATGGAGCGCCTCATTTATGGTATACCGTGATGATGCTGCAGATTCAATTGTTCATGCCGTTTTTTGTTTGGCTCGGTTACAAAGTATTTGCTAATAAAAAATATGTATGGCCAGTATTGATTGGTTCAACGATTTTATATGTTGCATGGTATCTGTTCTATCAAACACAAGTATTGACTGGTCCTTATCATGACAGCTGGTACTTGTTAGATCGGTTTGTTGCTAGTTTCATGATTTACGGGATTTATGGGGTAGCCGCATTTGTTTATCACGAAAAAGTCTATCAATATTTGGACAGAGTACGTTATCTTTTCTTACCTGTTGGCTTAGTTATCGCGTTCTTTTCTGTCCGTTCATTGCTCGCACATCCAGGAGACTTGAGCTTTGCGAATGCGCCTTACTTGAATACGATCCAAAGTTTGTACAGCTTAGTCATCATCTTTGCTGTCTTCATGGGCGCTTCAAAAATGATTGTAAATGATTCGCCAAAATTACCATTGTTCAAATGGTTGTCTGTTTATGCTTACCGTACGTATTTAGCCAATGTATTTGTGTTCCAAGTACTGTTGTTATTGTTTAAAGATAGTTGGCTGCAGTTACCTTCAGGAGTCATGATTCTTGTAGCTTATCTAATGACGGCAAGTTGTGCATTTGCTTTAAGCTGGTTGCTTCACATCATTTGGGCAGCCATCAAAAAAGGGTTCAACAAGTAATAGAAAGAAGGAGTGAGTGTCATGATAAATGACGAACGAAAAAAAGCAGTGACTCAGCAACTCGCTGCGTTGGTAGAGGAAGCATTGCTCGCAGAAGTAACATTAAGCCCAAAACCTGGATTAGTGGATGCACTGGATGCGGGTGCACATTCCGATATGGACTATGCTTTATTTCTTAAGTCTGCGAAGACGCTGACTCCTTTTTTTGAAGAAATGGCTCAAATAGCATGGCAACATGCTATCGATCAGGAGTTAAGAGAAAAGATTGCTGAGATTGGACGGAAAGCGGAAAAAGCGATGTTGATTGCTACAGATGGCATCAATACCCATAAAGGAGCGATTTGGGCAATGGGGCTATTGACCAGTGTGACTGCACAAAAAATCAGTATGGAACAGCCTTTTTCTTTAACGGAAATACTCGGTGATGTCAGCAAGCTTGCTGCTTTTCCTGATACAAAATATCGTCATAAAAAAACCACTCATGGGCATACGGTGAAGCAAAAATACGGCGTAAATGGTGCATATGAAGAAGCAGTGTTGGGTTATCCGCATATCAGGCTTGCAATCCAAGCTGCTAAGGAGCTAGATAATGATTCTGATGTACAGAAACAAATGCATATGTTGTTAGTTTTGATGAGTTCCTTAGATGACACCTGCGTATTGCATCGCAGTGATCAGAAAACGTTAGTGGAAATGCAAAAACTTGCTCATGCTGCTAGTCAAAGTGCTTTACCAAATCGTCCATTTATAGCACTGTTGCACTTTTGTCAGGAAAACCAAATCTCTCCTGGAGGAAGCGCAGATCTTTTGTCTGCCAGCTTGTTCATGCTGAAGATAGAGGAAATATGGGCTGCCAACACATATGTCTGTCCGCTGTTACTCAATGAGTAAATTAAGACAAAACTGCTAAAAAAACAGTTTATGCATCTGGTTATTGACTCTTCTTTTCGGCAAGGCTATGATAAAAATAGTTTTTTGTAATAAAAGATAACGAGGAAGACAATGAAAAAAATCAATTATTTAGCAATCATTTTGTTAGTGGGGTTATGTTTGTTTGCTTTGCCTACCCAAGGATTCGCTGTCGCAGGTGGTCATGGCGGCGGAACATCTAGCGGTCGAAGTTCGGGCAGAAGTTCATTTGGCGGTCGTTCATATGGGGGCAGTTATTTTGGCAGTCGTTCTTACGGCAGAGATTCTTATGGGTATTATGGTCCAAGTACAGGTCCTTCTAGTTATGAGCAAACGGGATTTCTTGCATTAGCTGTTTTGTCAGTAGGAGGGGTTTCCGCTTTTTCTATCGTCAAGAATAAAAGACAAAAGAAAAGGCTGAAAGCGGAGATATTGTCCCGCATGTCAGGAACGGCTAAAGAAAAGAAAGCACAGTTTCTGGAAATCCAAAAGATATTCATGAAGATCCAATCCGCTTGGGAAGAAGAAACTCCTGAAAAAGCCAGAAGCTGTTATACAGACAAGCTGTTTGCCGAACATCAGAAAGTTCTGCAAAAAAACAAAGCAGACGGTGTAAGAAATCATACTAAAAAAGTAACTATTCAGGAAGTAGGAAATTATCGACAGATCCACGAGAATAGTTTTGCCATCCGAATTGATTTCAGATGCTGTGATTATTTAGTTGATCGAAAAGATGGACGCTTGATCTCAGGAAGTACGACGCAACGACAGTATTTCTCTCAGATATGGTATTTTGATTTTTCTGAGAAAGAAAAAAGATGGCAGGCCGATTTTATTCAGCCGATTATGCTGGATTGACAAATAAATAAAACAGCTCACTAAAAAGTTGAGCTGTCAGACTGTAGACAAAGGTATCCCTTGCCTCTTTACGAAGAGTGTAGGTTGTTACTTTTGTCTATTTTTGTATAGAAATAGAAAACATTTGTCTCCATTTCCAAGCTGCTAATTTTTCAAAGTGCACCATTTCTCAAAATGCTTTTGATCATTTCTCCATCTAGTTTACAAAGGGTACTTTTGCGTTACTTAGTGTTGTGTAGTATACTTTTACTGAAGAGGTGATGATGATGCTTGTTACAAAATCTAGATTACAAGGAAGTTCTGTAGTGGTTACTTTACCTTCTGATAACGGAAAGAAACCTTCAGAAAACCAAGAATATATCGTTGTATATTCTGACGATGGGACAATTACGTTAGTTCCAAAAATTGAAGATCCATTTAGTGGTGGAGAAGAGGCCGAATATTATGAAAAAGACGAATGGGAAGATTTAACTCCTGAAGGGAGAGAAAGGTTATAGTGTCAGAAGAAAGAATTTATATTCCTAAAAAAGGTGATATTGTGTGGATTGATTTTGATCCTTCGATAGGAAAAGAAATTCAAAAAAGACGACCAGGACTAGTCGTCTCTCGTTATGAGTTTAATCGTAAAACAATGTTTTCGGTCATATGTCCGATTACTTCCACGATAAAGAATTTACCGACACGTTACTCATTACCAGAAGAGCTAGATATAAAAGGACAAGTACTTATTTCTCAATTAAAATCACTTGATTTTAAGGAACGAAGACTCAAAAAAATAGAAAACCTGCCATTGCAAGACATGGCTAAAATTGATCAGATTATACAATATATGTTTTAAGCGTTGTAACTAAACTCTACAATATTTTTATATGCTAAACTTAACAAAATTTTTTGACATTTAAAAAGAAAAGTGACAATAAAAAATAGCATCTAAATAGCAATGACCCCCAAATTTAACTCTTGGGGGGACATTTCAAAAGGGATAAGAAAACAAACATTCTCGTCGTATCTGACTAGTGAAAAAGATGGCAGGCCGATTTTATTCAGCCGATTATGCTGGATTGACAGGAAATATTTATGAATGGAGCTGTGACAAAAATTTTGTCGCAGCTCCTTTTTCTGAATAAACGGTGTTCCAGAGATAGCCTATCGGCAATAAGGCACGATTTTGTAAAATATGGGAAGCTATTTTTCAAAATCGCTTCTTATCGCTCAAGGCTGAACCTCTCTGTCACAACCTTTCCACTAAATGGTATTCAAAAGCTTACATTTACGGTAATAAGCTCAACCAAACGAAAAATAGGAAGCACTATTTTTGTTTGGCTGTTCTTCTTACTTGATGCAGGACAGCTTTTTCATGACCTCTTTTTTGTAATAATAGGCGTATGTCTTTTTCGTTGAGAAGTTGAAAAAGCATACGGCTTATTTTTTGTTTGCTATGCTTACTTTCTTTCCACTTCAAGTGGCAGAAATATCTACTTTTTATTATGTAAGCGGAACCATATACTTGGAATCAGAAGGAGATCATTTCTATGAAAACAAGAACAATTGAAATACTTCACAGAATCATGACAGCCCAATATCCAGTAAAAGCGGAACGTCTAGCAGCTGAATTCAATGTCAGTCAGCGGACGATCCGTCAGGAAGTTCTTGAAGCGAATATCTGGTTGAGTAGTAAAAAGCTTCCGGAAATCAGAACAATTCGCAACAAAGGTTTTTCGTTGAAACTGGAGAATGACAAGCAAGTTCGATTAGAAACTGAAATAAAAGAGGTGAAAGACGGCTTTTTGAATCGGCGGGAACGTATTTTTGATTTAGTTTTAGCCATTGCTTACAGCCGAAACCCGATCCATCTAAACAAAAAAGAAGAAGAATTTCAAATCTCTAAAAGTACGTTAGATGAAGATATGAGACGATTACGAGCAACACTGGTCAGTTATGGAATCGAGATCGTCAGTTATGGAAAGCAGGGACTGGTTTATAAAGGTTCAGAACGATCTATCCGTACGATGATCTATGATTTTATCAATCAGAATCTGGGGATGACCGACTTCTTTATGAATCAAGATGCACAACTAACACCGGCTCAAAAAATCTTTTTCCATTATTTTCCTTTGGCGGAAATCAAAAAAATAGAGGAGATCTATTCCAATAAGTTGTTAAAACAAGAGGATGATATTTATAAAAAGCAAATTCTGCTTTTTACATTGATCTGGATCCAACGAATCAGGAAACATGAATTCATCTCTGCCATTAATTGGAAAAATACAGAAATAAAAGACAGCAGCTTCTCTGCATTTATTGACTACATGATCACGGAATTTCAATTGGACAATGTTCCACAAGTAGAAAGAAATTATCTTCGTTTCACTATCGAGACGTTCAATGCTAGAGATATCTCCAATTCGATTGAGTGGGTACAAGCTCAACTACTAACGATCCAATTGATCCAATTTGTAGAGAACGAGACACACATACCTTTTCATCTAAAAGAAGAAGCTTTATTCGAAAATCTCTATAAACACATGGCTGCACTGATCATAAGAATCAAGCATGCTATTCAAGTCATGAATCCATTGAAAGAAAACATCCGTACAAATTATTTTCCAATCCACCGCGCAGTCACTCATTTTGTTCCTACGATCGAAGAAGTAATCGGCGGCAAGATACTGGAGGACGAGATAGCTTTTCTTGTCATCCACTTTTCGACGATTGCCAGTGTGATCAAGCGAGACCTGAATTATGTTTATCAATCAGTTGTTGTCTGTAATCACGGCATGGCTACCGGGAATCTGTTAGCAGAAAATCTGAAAGAAAAATTTCCTCGAATCGAGATTACTGCAGTTTTAAGTTCAAAAGAAATCGAATTAGTGGATAAACTGGATGTCGATCTGGTTTTCAGCACCTTTCAATTGAATTATCGAAATAAGCCGCTTTTAGTTATCGATCCAATTTTGACTGAGACGAATATTTTAGTTATAGAAGACTTTTTGAAAAGAAATGAAGAACTGCAGCGGTTAAAACCTAACAGTCATGAATCAACGCAGTTATTCACTCAAATAATCGGTGTCATGGAAGAAAGTGGTGGCCGAGTAGATCGCATCATCTATGGCAAGTTGGAAAAATTATTTGAAATAAACAATCTAGAAATCAACAAAAGGGAGATCCAGCCTATGTTAAAAGATATTTTGACGGACAGCAATATCATGATCAAAGAAAAAGCCGCTACATGGGAGGAAACGATTGAACGAGCTGCTAAACCATTGGTCAAAGAAAACATTGTTGAAGAACGCTATGTCGAAGCGATGATTCGCGCAGTGAATGAATACGGGCCATATATCGTGATTGGCAAACACATGGCGCTAGCCCATGCTCGACCAGAAGATGGGGTCAATAAGTTAGGAGTCAGCGTAGCTACGATTGAACAACCAATCGATTTCGGTAATCCTGAAATGGATCCAGTAAAGATTATTTTTTGTTTAGCGGCAGTAGATTCCTACTCGCATCTGAACATCATGAAAGAACTGATCGAACTGATCAACAATGAAGAGAAGTTGGATCGATTGATCGAGTGCACAAATGTTGAAGATTTCAAACAACTGCTTTTTCAGTAGTTGAGAAATAATAAATGATACGGGGGAGAACAAAGATGAACAAATTAAACATTTTATTCGTATGCGGCGCAGGTTTAGGAAGTAGTTTTGCAGCACAGATGTCTGCTGAGGATGTTTTGAACAAATTAGGAGTAGAAGCTAAACTGGACCATTGTGATATTTCTTCTGCAGTGTCCATGAAACCAGATGTGATCATCACAGCAGAAAATTTTCGCTCGCAGTTCGAAAAATTCTCAGTCGATCCTAAAACAGCGATGATCTATTTGAAAAATATTGTCTCGAAAAATGAAATTGAAGAAAAAATCACCCCAGTTCTACAAGATAAGGGAGTTATCTAAATAAAAAAGAAAAGAGGATAAAAACATGGGCGTTATCAATTTTATCATCGAAAATATTTTGACTCAGGCATCGATCACCATTGCATTGATTGCTATGTTGGGTCTACTGCTGCAGAAGAAATCAGCAGGACAAGTCATTTCTGGCACGTTAAAGACACTCCTAGGATTCCAAGTGTTGAGTGCCGGTTCGAGTATCATCGTTGGAAGTTTAACTTATTTCGGGAAAATTTTTACTGAAGGATTTCATATGCAAGGAATCATTCCTTCTATTGAGTCTATCAATGGTCAAGCAATGAATGATTTAGGTTTAGGTAGAGATATTGCACTGACGTTCTTAGCGATTTTTGTATTCAATATTATTTTGGCTCGTTTCACAAAATGGAAGTACATTTTTCTAACTGGTCAAGCCATTTTATGGATGGCGACGATGACGACGGTCTTTGGTTATTTCGCTGGTCTGCGAGGGATCGTATTGATCTTAGTCGGTGGTTTTATCGGAGCTTGTTTCGCCATTGCTATGCCAGCAGTAGCGCAACCAATTATACGTAAGATTACAGGATCGAATGATATTGCTTTAGGGCATTTTTGTACGATTGGATACTTATTTGAAGCTGGCGTGGCTAAACTTTTTGGTGAGAAAGGTGAAAATAAAAAATCGATTGAAGAGATCAAATTGCCCACGCATTTCGAGTTTCTGCAAGATACGTATTTGTCTGTCATGGTCGTGATGGTCCCACTATATATCATCACTGTTTTGTTTGCAGGTGAACCATTCGCTTCTGAATTATCAGGAGATCAAAACTATATCATGTTTGCCTTTTTACAAGCTATCCAATTCGTAGTGGGTGTGTATGTATTGCTAGCTGGCGTACGTCTACTGTTAGGTGAAATCGTGCCGGCATTTCGAGGGATAGCTATGAAATTAGTTCCTGATGCGATTCCTGCCTTAGATTGTCCAGTTTTCTTTCCCTATAGCCCAAATGCTGTTATTTTAGGTTTCATTACGACAACAATCGGTACGATTATTGCCATGTTCACTTTGCCGATGTTCGGCTTAGCGATGATTTTACCAGGTATGCTAACGAATTTCTTTGCCGGAGGAACAGCGGGGATATTTGGTAACGCAGTTGGCGGACGTCGAGGAGCGATCATTGGCGGTATTGCTCATGGCTTCTTTATTACATTATTGCCTGCTTTGCTAGTAACGATCTTTAATTCGATGGGATTCATCAATGCTACAGCAACCGATGTAGATACAGTAGCCGCCGCACTCTTATACGCTTGGATCTTAAGCCCAATTTTGAAAGCATTTTAATTGAAAGTAGGGAAAATGATGTTCGGATTTTTTAAGAAAAAAGAAAATGAACCAAAAAAAAGATCGATAAAAGAGGAAAAAATCCTCTCGCCAGAAGTGACCGAAAAGATTCAATCAGAGATTACACAATTAAACCAAGAGATTTCAACGACCCAAGAGAAGCCCAAATTAGCGGAACTTTACGAACAAGTTGGACTTAAATTTTCTGAATTGTATGAGAACGATCAAGCCATCCAATATTTAGAAAAGAGCTTGGAAAATAAACAGACGATCGGAGATGGGTATAAAAAACTGATGAGCCTCTATAATCAGAAGCGTGCAGATGCTGCTCGTGCGGGTGATGATCAAGGGATCGATTACTACATGGGCAAAATGGATGTGATGCGACAAATTGCAAAACAAGTAACGATCAAAGGAAACAAATAAAAAGATAAGGTGGCAATAAAAAATGTATACAACATTGAAAGAAGTAACAAAAACAGCAGAAGAGTTGAATTTTACAGTTGGAGCTTTTAATACGCATAACCTAGAAATGCTTCCTGCCATGCTAGGCGCAGCAAAAGAAATGGGTTCGCCAATCATTATTCAAACAAGTGTCGACACCGCAAAATATATCGGTATGCATGTGTTAGTCAATGTAATGACAGCTATTGCAGAAGAAGAAATGGTTGATGCAGTCTTGCACTTAGACCACGCCCGAGACTTTGATGATATCAAAGAAGCAATCGATAGCGGATATACTTCTGTCATGTATGACGGGTCCCATCTGCCTTTCAAAGAAAATATCTTGAAGACGAAAGCAGTGGTAGAATATGCCCATGCACACGGTGTTTCCGTAGAAGGAGAACTTGGGACGATCGGCGGTACAGAAGAAGGAATCCATGTCGCTGAAAATGACAAAGTATATACAAGACCGGAAGACGCAGTGAAATTTGTAGAAGCTACAGGTGTGGATGCATTAGCTATTGCTATCGGTACGAATCATGGACAATTCAAATCAAAAACAGAAGTGAACATTCCCTTGCTGAAAGAAATCGATGCAGTAGTCGATGTCCCCCTCGTTATCCATGGCGGAACAGGTGTGAAAGAAGAAGATTATCCCGAATTGATCAATAACGGGATCCGCAAATTCAATGTTGGAACGGAGCTTTTAGTCAACTGGACAAAAGTGGCTAAAGGAACCTTTAGTGAAACAGAAATCAACAAGTCTCTTCGCCATAATGTGATTCCAGCAAATGAAGCAGTAAAAGAAATTGTCAAGCATAAGATTGGACTGTTTATGAACTTGGAAAGTCCAATTAACTTAGGAAACAAATGAGATGAAAAAGTATTTCATTCTTCTAGCTGGTAGTCCTGGTACAGGAAAAACATATCTTATGAATAAACTACGGGAACGATTTCCAGATATGTATGCCATCACGCTCGATGAAATCAAGGAATATTATGCAGAATCCATCGGTTTTAACAACTTGGAAGAACGGGCGAAACAAGAAAGGACGAAAGTTTATCCTTTCTATTACAAAGCACTTGATCTGTATATGGAAGCAGGAAAGAAAGTGATTGTGTCAGAGTATCCTTTTAGTGATAAGCAAAAAACTCGACTCCAAGAATTAGCAGAAAGATACGGATATCAGGTAATGACGATTCGCCTAACAGCAGACTTTGAAGTGTTATGGCAACGTCGGTACAAACGTGATCGTGAACCAGATCGTCATTTGAGCTATATCATGGATCATTATCACTATGGCGACATATTGGAAGATCGATCGAAAGGGACGAATCATATTACGAAAGAAGCATTCAAAAAAATCATCACTGACCGAAAATATGACGAATTTCAGTTAGGAACACTATATGAATTTGATGTAACAGACTATACTCAAGTAGATTACACTCCACTATTGGATAAATTAGAAAAAGAAATCAATGACAATAAGTAACGAAGAAATGGTTTGATAGTGACAGGTAATAAAAAAGACATTTGGTCCCCAGAGGAGCCAAATGTCTTTTTGTTCTAAAATGTTTTTTCATATTCTTTTATTTATTGCCGATTTCCTTGTGTTTATTTGCCGTAATTAGGTCAGTCTTCTATACTTGATTACATAGTCATACATTTGCTGAAAAGAAGGGAAGAGAATGAATAACAAGTTGGCCCAATACAAAAGACTGCTCGCACTTTCTCAAGCTGGTCTGTATTATGGAAAAGATGTATTCGATAAAGAACGATTTGAAGAGATTCGGACGATCTCATTGGAATTGATCAGTGAAATAGGAAAAGAAACTTTCGAAGAAATAAAAGCACTTACAGTTATTGAAGAAGGTCATCCCACACCAAAAGTCGATGTTCGTGCCTATATCAGAAAGGACGGCAAGATCCTACTAATCGAAGATAAACGGACGAGAGAATGGTCACTGCCAGGCGGATTTGCCGAAATAGGTTTGTCCCCTGAAGAAAACGTGCGGAAAGAAGTCTATGAAGAAACGGGTTTAACAGTAGAATCTACTCAGCTGCAAGCGGTTTTTGATACGAATAAACAAAAAGATATTCCGCAGCTTTTTCAGTATTATAAGCTTGTTTTTGCTTGTACGATCCACGACGAAGATGCAAAATTTATTGAGAACAATGAAACTTCCGACATGGGATTTTTTAGTATAGAAGAGCTGCCAAAGCTATCAGAAAAACGAACAACAAAGAAGCAGTTGCTTATTTTAGAAAACAAAAATCAGCTCTATTGCGATTGAGTTTTTTCGTAAAAGAAGAAAGCTGTTTACTCTGCGAGTTCTCTAAAAAAGAACTCGTTCTTTTATTAAAAAATAGTTGCATTTGCAACAAAAAGAGGTAAACTAGTCTTACAAACAAAATAAAGGTGGGGTGAAATGGCTGAAATTCTTCGAGACATTGGAATGATTGCCCGAGCGTTGGATTCTATCAGCAATATCGAATTCAAAGAAGTTGATTTAACAAGAGGGCAGTATCTTTATTTAGTACGTATTTGCGAAAATCCAGGAATCATCCAAGAAAAACTAGCAGAAATGATCAAAGTAGATCGTACAACGACTGCACGAGCAATCAAGAAATTAGAATCCAATGGGATGATCGAACGTTTGGAAGATAAAGAAAATAAAAAAATCAAGAAACTTTATCCGACTAAAAAAGGAGCAGAAATCTATCCTTTCATCATCCGAGAAAACAACTACTCTAATGCAGTCGCATTAAATGGTCTGTCTGACGAGGAAGCAAAACAATTGGAATATCTTTTAAAGAAAGTATGCAAGAATGTTAGCGAAGATTGGAATTTTGTCAAAAAAGGTAATAAAAGGATCTATTGAAAGGAAGAAGCCGTGAATAAATACGAAATTCGAGAAATGACGCCTTCAGATGTAGACTTACTACAACAAATCAGTATCGAAACATTTACAGATACATTTGGAAAAGATAATTCGCCGGAGCATTTAGCTGCTTACTTGAGACAAGCTTATGCGCCAGAAAAACTTACAGAAGAGCTAAAAGAGAAAGAAACTGATTTTTTACTAGTAAGTATGGACCAAGAGCCTGCGGGTTACCTGAAACTAAATATAGGAACGAGTCAATCTGAGGAAATGGATGATCATTTTTTAGAAATCGAGCGAATCTATGTACGAAAAAAATTTAAACATCAAGGTATTGGTACGTTTTTACTAGATACAGCTATCAAAAAAGCAAAAGAAAAGCAAAAAACAGCCATTTGGCTCGGTGTGTGGGAACACAACGATGCTGCGCTCGCTTTCTATCGCAAAAGAGGATTTACCAAGTACAGTGAACATGTTTTTTATATGGGAGATGATCCCCAAACAGACTATCTATTCATCAAGCAATTATTCTAATCAAGAGGTGTGAACATATGAAAAAAGTAATAGTGGATGCCAATTTTTGGGAAGTATTTCCTGAAGCAACCATCGAAATCTTATCCGTGAGTGGTATCGATAATCACGTAACAGAAGAAAATGAAGAAATGTATCATCAATTATTGAATAGCGCGGCAAAAGAAGCAAGAAATTACCTTACGGAAGAAACATTCAGCCAAAACGAAGTCATTGCTCAGTGGCGTCAGGCTTTTACCACATTCAAGACTAAAAAAGGTGCACGTTCTTCTATTGAAGCTTTACTGAAACGTGCAAATCAAGAACGGGAATTTTTCCCAATCAATCCGCTTGTAGATATTTATAATAGTATTTCCTTGTCTTTTGGCGTACCTTGCGGCGGAGAAGATATCGAAAAGATTTCAGGAAATCTGCATCTAGGAAAAGCCCAAGGTGGCGAATCATTCCTGCCTTTAGGTGCAGATTCCGATGCTCCGGCACTTCCGGAAGAAATCATCTACTATGATGAACAAGGAGCAATCTGTCGCTGTCTCAACTGGCGTGAAGCCCAAAGAACGATGCTGACGGAAGAAACGCAAGCAGCGGTGCTGGTCATTGAATCCATCAATGCTGAACAAGCGGCACGCGGCGCACAGGCAATCGAAGCGTTGAAGGAAAAAATCGATCAAACATTTGGCGTGTCCAGTGTCAGACACACACTAACCAAAGATGAATCAGAAGCAGAATTATAAAAGAATCGAAAAAAGAAGAGCGGCATTCATTGCCGTTCTTTTTTTGTAAAAAAAGTTTGTGGAGGAAAGCAAGTCTAGAAACTATTGCTTTATTTTTCTTGAATAGGATCAAACACAAGGTGTTCGCGCTTTCGTGATATAATGGAATCAGTTTATAGACAGGAAAGAAAATCAACTAGAAAGAAGGGTCAAACGATGATACAAAAAACACGTGTGATGCTTTATGTCAATGACGTAGAGATGATTTGCCGATTCTTTGTAGAAAAAATTGGTGCAGAAATTTCAGAAACGATCGAATTGCCAGAAGAATTTAAGAGTATTGTGCTGAGTATCTCAAAAGAATTAGAATTAGGTATATTTCCAAAAGTATTTGTGCAGAAGTTTTCACCAGAAGTATTGGGACCGCCACCTTCTTTAGTCTTTTTTACGGATGAATTTGAAACTATTTACGAGAACATGGACGAACCTGGAGAAATCACAGACAACAATGGCGTCTTGACTTTCAATTTTTCGGACCCTGAAGGCAATTATTTTGTTATAGGAAAAGCTGAGTCGTCTGATTGAATAAAAAGGAGGAAAAACAGTGGATCTAATGGGAAGGCTAGAAGGTTATTTGAAGTATCGGCGAGCAAAACATAGTGAGAAGCTTCGAGCAAGGAATCTCAAATCAGGGAAAAAGAAGACAAAAGGCTGGGGAAAAATGGTCGATACAGGTTTTGGCGGACTAAATAACCTAAATCCTGTCGATACAAAAGAATTCATCAAAGAAGAGCAGAAACGAAATGGTAAAGTCAAATCACACTATTGATTTTGATACTAGAATGAAGAAACTTTTTTAACACAATAAAGAAATTCTTTTGATCCAAAGTGAATGTTCATGGACTTTGAGATAAAGGGATTTGAACAGATGGAACGTTCGGATTTTGCTTAAAATCCGAATTTTTTGTTTACTTATGTTTTGTTTTAGTATATGATAAAACACGTTGTTTTATTAATCAATCGAAATTTTAACGGACTTTATTTATAATGTTCGGATTTAGGGGGATGGAAGATGAAGGAAAAAATACTTTCCTACTTCGAAATAGAAAAATTGAATACCACGGTAAAACGTGAGGTACTGGCAGGATTTACGACATTTATTTCAATGGCCTATATCTTATTTGTAAATCCAACTGTATTAGGCGCTTCTGGAATGGATGAAGGAGCGGTGTTCACTGCGACTGCATTAGCCAGTGCAATCGGCTGTATTTTGATGGGGGTATTAGCCCGTTATCCAATTGGAACGGCACCTGCTCTTGGGATCAATGCTTTCTTTGCTTATTCTGTTTGTTTAGGGATGGGGATCCCATGGGAAACAGCATTGTCCGGCGTATTCGTTGCTTCTTTGATCTTTATTTTGATTACAATCTTCAAACTGCGGGAAATGATCATTGATGCGATCCCAGCAGATTTGAAATATGCGATTTCTGGTGGTATCGGTCTATTTATTGCTTTCCTTGGTCTGAGCGAAGGTGGGATCATCGTTTCGAATGAATCTACATTAGTAGGATTAGGATCACTCAACGTTGGTTCTACTTGGTTGACGATTTTTGGATTAGTCGTCACGGCTATCTTGCTTGTTCGACGTGTACCAGGTGGCATTTTCATCGGGATGGCAGCTACAACGATTTTAGGTCTGGTCACAGGTTTGATTCCAATGCCTTCTGAAATTGTTGCTGCAGCACCAAGTTTGAAACCAACATTTTTAGTTGCGTTAAAACATGTAGGGGACATCAATTCTCTTCAAATGTGGGTCGTAGTACTAACATTCTTGCTTGTGACTTTCTTTGATACAGCAGGAACTTTAGTTGGATTAGCAAATCAAGCAGGCTTTATGAAAGACAACAAGATGCCTCGTGTAGGGAAAGCTTTAGCTTCTGATTCAACAGCTATGCTTGCGGGCTCCTTATTAGGTACTTCTCCTGTTGGTGCATTCGTAGAATCATCAGCTGGGATTGCTGTTGGAGGACGCTCAGGAATCACAGCTATTACTACAGGGATTTTCTTCTTGTTAGGTTTGTTCTTTTCTCCATTACTGTCAGTTGTTACTTCACAAGTAACTGCACCAGCATTGATCATGGTAGGTGTTTTGATGGCTCAATCATTACGTCAAATCGAATGGGGAAAATTAGAAATTGCGATCCCTTCCTTCTTGATCTTGATTGGCATGCCTTTAACTTATAGTATTTCAGATGGGATTGCATTAGGTTTTATTTTCTATCCAATTACGATGTTAGCGGCTAAAAGAGGAAAAGAAGTATCTCCAATCATGTATGGTCTGTTCTTTGTATTCGTGGGATTCATGTGGATATTGAATGTGAAATAAAGAGGTTGTGAAATCAGCGTTCTGGCCTGAGTATTAGAGAAAAAAACGAAAAAATAGTTCCTCCTATTTTGCCGTTTTTGGAGCTAATACCGAGGGACAGCTGAGTGAACACCGTTTATAAAGAGGTTGTGAAATCAGCGTTCTTCCCTGCATCAATCAATCCTTTCAAAAAACAGTTGAGGAAATTTCCTCAGCTGTTTTTTTGTTTTATTCTGTTACCGATAACAAGGTGCAATGACTATTTGAAAGCGTTACAATTTTTGGTAGAAGAAACTAAACTAGATGATTAAGCGAAAAATAGAAACATCCATTTATAGGAGGAAAATCATGGAACGAAAATGGTGGCACCATTCAGTTGTTTATCAAATCTATCCAAGAAGTTTTCAAGATTCAAATCAAGATGGGATTGGAGACTTGCGAGGGATTATTTCCAGATTGGATTATCTGGCATATTTGGGCATTGATGTGATTTGGCTTTCGCCGGTGTACGAGTCTCCAAATGATGACAATGGCTATGATATCAGCGATTATCAAGCAATCATGGCAGAATTCGGTACGATGGAAGAAATGGAGGAACTGATTGAAGAAGCAAAGAAAAGAAACATCCGTATCGTTATGGATCTGGTGGTGAATCATACTTCTGATGAACACCCGTGGTTCATTGAGGCACGTAAAAATAAAGAAAATCCTTATCGTGACTACTATATTTGGCGTGATCCAGTCAATGGAGAGGAGCCTAATGGATTGCGCTCGATATTCAGTGGACCTGCTTGGCAGTTGGATGAGCAAACAGGGCAATATTTTCTGCACTTGTATAGCAAGCGTCAACCTGATTTGAATTGGAAAAACAAACAGGTTCGCCAAGCGATTTATCAAATGATGAATTTCTGGATCGACAAAGGTATTGGTGGCTTTCGTATGGACGTGATCGATATGATTGGCAAAGAACCGGATAAAGAAATCACAAGTAATGGACCTAAACTGCATGAGTATCTTCAGGAAATGAATCAAGCAACTTTTGGCGACAAAAATCTGATGACCGTTGGCGAAACATGGGGAGCAACTACCGAGATTGCTAAACTTTATTCCGATCCTAAAAGAAAGGAATTATCCATGATCTTCCAATTCGAACATATAGGATTAGATCAGCAAGAAGGCAAAGACAAATGGGATTTGAAACCTTTAAGTATCTCTGAACTGAAAAAAGTATTATCGAAATGGCAAACTTCTTTGGGTGATGAAGGATGGAATAGTTTATTTTGGAATAATCATGATCTGCCTCGAATCGTCTCACGTTGGGGAAATGACGATTTGTATCGAAAAGAAAGTGCCAAGATGTTTGCTATCTTGCTTCATATGATGAAAGGCACTCCTTATATTTATCAAGGAGAAGAATTAGGCATGACGAATTGCCCAATTGATGATATCTCGGAAGCAAAAGATATTGAGACAATCAATATGTATAACGAAAGGATTTCTTCTGGATTTACAAAAGAGGAAATCTTGGAATCAATCAATGCGAAAGGAAGAGACAATGCTAGGACGCCTATGCAATGGAACGCCCGTGAACATGCTGGGTTTACTACTGGAATTCCATGGCTTCGAGTCAACCCAAATTATAAAGAAATCAATGCAGAAGAAGCGTTAGCAGATCAAGATTCTGTTTTTTATATGTACAAGAAATTGATCGATTTGCGTAGAAAACATGACATCATCGTCTGGGGAGACTATGAATTAGTAGAAGAGACGCCAGAGCATGTCTTTGCCTATTCTCGCATATATGAAGACCAGCGATGGCTCGTTGTTTGCAATATGTCCAGTGAAAAACAGGTGTTCACTGTTCCACGTGAAGCTTTAAGGATTATTGTGTCAAATTATCCTCTGAAACGGTTACCAGACGGCAAAGTCGAGTTACGACCATATGAAGCATTTGTGATGGAAGTAAATAAAGAAAAGCTTATTTGATTGAAACGTATTACCGAGAGGTTGTGACACATTTTTTGTCACAACTTCTTTTTCTCAAAACTAAACAGAGGAGGCGGTCATTACTCCGTGTTTTTTGACAAAAAATAAAAATCATACTATGATATGTACGCCAATGGAGGGGATGAAATGGAAAAGCCAATTGAAAAAGCGTTGGATGAATGTCTTTTCTTTAGCGTGAAAAAGCTAGATCGCCTATTGAATAAATTAGCGGATGAAGCGTTTAGAAAAACAGGTCTGGCACCAACTTATGGATTTATTTTATTGATATTAAAAGAAAAAGATGGTATACCGCAAAAAGATATTGCACAAATGCTCTATTCTGCGCCTTCAACAATCGCTCGTTTTGTTGAAAAATTAGAATATAAAGGATACGTCAAAACAGTTAGCGAAGGGCGCTTGTCATTAGTTTATCTTACAGAACAAGGACGCCAATTTACTAAGGAAGTCGATGGTAGCTGGGAAGAACTCCATCAGTCGTACAAAGCAGTCTTGGGAAATGAAGCAAGTAAAGAATTAGCCGAGATAATGAATGAAGCAACAGATAAGTTACAAAAAAAATAAAAATTTTTTTAAGCAAATTAGTTGCATGTGCAACTAACCGAGTGGTTTAATGATAAATGATTCTCGATAGGTTAATCAGAGCGAATTATGGGAGGAATGACAATGTCACAATTTGATCAATCAATTATTTTACCTTCAGGAGTTCAATTGAAGAACCGATTGATGCTGTCGCCTATGACGACACAACTCAGCTTCTTCAATGGAGTGATCACCGAAGATGAGATCACTTATTATAAACAACGTTCTAAAGGACTTGGTGCTGTTATTACTGGTGCTGCAAATGTCCAAGATATCGGAAAAGGCTGGCCAGGCGAACTGAGCATCGCTCACGATGAAATGATTCCTCGGTTAAGTGAACTAGCTAAAGCAATCCAAGGAGAAGGTGCAAAAGCGATTGTTCAGATTTTCCACGGTGGACGAATGACTAGTCGAGCTACTCTATCCGGAGAACAGCCTGTATCTGCAAGTGCAGTTGCAGCGGAACGACCTGATGCAGAAACACCGCGAGCATTAAGTGAAAATGAAATCAAAGAAACAATCCAAGCATTTGGCGAAGCCACACGCAGAGCGATTGAATCAGGATTTGATGGTATCGAGTTGCATGGAGCAAATACGTATTTGATCCAACAATTTTTCTCTCCGCATTCGAATAGACGAGAGGATCAATGGGGCGGTAGCTTAGAAAATCGCTATCGTTTTATTGACGAATTATTAACAACGGTTTTCTCAACGGTTGAAAAATATGCAAAAAAACCATTCATCGTAGGGTATCGTTTCTCGCCAGAAGAATATGAAACACCAGGTATCCGTTTTGAAGACACGATCTGGCTTCTTGAACGATTACGTGAGACAAAATTAGATTATCTGCATGTTTCATTAAATGCGTATGATCGAAGAGCCCGTTCTGATAAATACAGCGATCAGTCGATTCTTGAAGCTGTCCATGACACGATCCAAGGAAAGATCCCTTTAATTGGTGTCGGAGGCATCCGTACTCGCAAAGACGTAGAGCAAGTACTGAAATATGCAGAACTTGCAGCAATTGGACAGCAAATGATCGTCGATCCTGACTGGGCAGAGAAATTATTGGAAAACCGTGAGGATGAATTTGTAACGAAACCTTTTGAAGAAGCATATAAAGAGCTTTATTTGCCAAGTCCATTATATAATTTCTTGAAAGCACGTTATCAATAACTCAATTTTTATAGAAAGAGGATGGAAAAATGAAAGTATTGATCGTATTAACAAATGTAGAAAAGTACGAAAAGATCGAGCGTCCTACAGGTTTGTGGTTAAGTGAACTGACTCATTTTTATGATGTATTAGTAAAAAATGGGATCGATGCAGATTTTGTCAGTCCTAAAGGCGGATATGTACCTTTAGAACCGCAAAGTGTTTTGAATATGGATGAAATCGATTGGGCCTATTATAAAGATGAAGATTTCAGAAATCGGGCCTTGGGAAATACCTTACGTCCTGATGATGTGGATGCAAAAGATTATGCAGCAGTTTATTATGCTGGTGGCCACGGAACAATGTGGGATTTTCCAGAAGCAACAGATCTTGGGAAAGTTGCTTCACAAATCTATCGAAATGAAGGACTGGTCTCAGCTGTTTGTCACGGTGTTGTCGGATTGTTGCCAGTTACAGATGAATCTGGAAAGTCTATTTTAGCTGGACGCACAGTGACTGGATTCAGTAATGAAGAAGAGGAAGCCAATGGTACAACGAATGAAGTACCATTCTTAGCAGAAGATGCTTTGAAAGAAAAAGGAGCTGACTATCAGTCAGGTCCAGCTTTTTCAGAAGTCGTTCAAATCGATGGACGTCTTCTTACAGGGCAAAACCCTCAATCTGCTCATCAATTGGGCGAAGTAGTGGTTGAAGCATTAAAGCATTAAAAATTGTCAGCATAAAAATGTTTTGCCTATTCTAACTATTACATTACACACGCTAAAACACGTCTTTTCGTTCTTTTCTGTTTCCTATTTGGACAGAGGTACGCAAAAGGCGGGTTTTTTGCCTTTCTAAGAGTACATTTTTTGAAACATCTCTTCAGAAATGATACTCTTCAATTAGGTCAACTAATTTATTACTGAGAAGCAGACCTAGTCACACGGTAGGATGGACAGAGTGTTTTCTGCTACGCTGCTATGGATCATAGGAATGAGTAAACATGGTTTAAGAACATTGTGATTTCAGCCCATGTTGGCAGTCGCACACTTAATAAGAAAGAGGAATACAGATGAACATTGTAATTGTCGGCGGGTCGTTTGCAGGGATTCATGCGGCTATTTATCTTCGCCAATTGATACCAACAAGTGAAATATATTTGATTGAAAAGCAATCGAAGTTAGGGTGGATTCCCAGCGGGTTCAATCTGATAGTAAAAGGAAAGGTCACCAGTGAAAAACAACTTTCTTGGATCACCAAAGAAGAGCTGATCGACCGCTATCGTATCCATGTTTACACAGAAAAGACGGTAATAGGATTGGAAGAAAAGAAAGTCGTTTTAGCAGGCGGAGACAAACTGGATTTTGATCGTTTGATTTTGGCGACTGGTTCAAATCAAAATTTTCGAAATGTTCCTGCAGAAGCAAGGTTCATTCACCCAGTTAAAAAGATACAAAACATAGCTGCTCTTCAGCAAAAGATCATGGATGCAAAAAAAATTGCCATCATTGGAGCAGGTCAAGCAGGGATCGAAATAGCTGAAGGCTTAGCATCAGGAAAAACACAAATCCATCTTTATGAAAGCCGAAAGTCGATTCTTTTTCGTTACCTAGACCCTGAAATGACGGAGCCGTTAGTAAAGGAAATGAAAAATCAAGGGATATCGCTTTTCTTAGAAGAGCAAGTCGTATCTTTGTCCGAAAATGAAACCGCTGTAGTAGAGACGGAAAGAAGAAGGGAAAACTATGATCTTGTTTTGCTGGCTAACCATTCTCGCCCCAACAATCAGATGTGGGAAGAACAATTAACATTGAATGATGATGGAACGATCTGGGTAGATGACTATTTGCAAACGTCTCAAAAAGACGTCTATGCAATTGGCGATGCAATCCAAGTCACTTTTCGCCCAACAAATGAAAAAATGTACGTTTCTCTAGTAAACAACGCTGTCCGTACAGCGCGAAATGTCAGCAAGACAATTAGTGGTTCTGCGACAAAGGATCAGGGAACCTATCGACCAGTCGGCAATCAGTGGTTTGGCTATTTCTTAGGAAGCGTAGGTATGACAGAAGAAGAAAGCATTTTTTATCCCCAAAAAATTGAAACAGGGTACGCGGAATACAAGCTTGCAGCAATAAACCAGAGCAAAGTCAAAGTCAAATTCCTATTTGATTCTGAAAAAAAGATTCTTGGAGCACAGCTCCAAAGCAGAAAAGAAATGTTCCATCTTCTTGACCAACTGACAATCGCAGTAGAAGAAGGCTGGACGTTCGAACAGTTAGAAGAACATGAGCTGTTTTTCCAGCCAGAATATCGTGTACCTAATATGGTGTGGTCAAAGGTGGCGAATACTGCCTATGAAGATTGAAGCATTATTAGAAAGAAAAGAGCAGTTACAGATCCTGATTTTGCGAAACCTTGTTCTGCAAGGGGGAACAGCCTCTATCAATGGATTGAGAGAGCATGTCCAACTGTCAAAAACCTCTTTTGATCAATATTTGGAAGATATTGAATTGATTGGACGGATGATGGGAAAAAAAGTAGAAGTACAGCGAAACGAGTATCAGGCGCTGCTTGTGTTGGACGAAGATGTCAGTTTGGAAAAAATTCTTTTGTTTTTATTACAGGAAAGCTTGAAGTTTAAAATGCTTGTCTATTTATTAGAACACCAGCAAGTATCCATCGTTCGATTAGCGACAGCGTTTAATATCAGTGAGTCTTCTGTTTTTCGAAAGATCAAAGAATTAAACCAGCTCTTAGAGGAATTTGGATTACAAATCAAAAACGGACAATTATACGGAGAAGAGCTACAGATCCGATATTTTTATTATGAATTATTCCAATATATCCCGGAAGATCAACGACCGCTTTTTTTGCAAAATACACCAGAAAAAAGACCATTCATTCTAGGATTGGGCCGCGTATTAGAAACGACGTTTACGGCATCAGCAGAAGCACAGATTGCTTGCTGGCTCGGGATCACGAAAAAAAGACTATTGAATGAAAAAAGTACGTACGAAACCTTGAAAGAAAAGAAATTACTCTATCAGTCGGACCGGCTTTATCAAGCAATCGATCCAATCATCGTGATGCATCTTAGTCGAACAGCAGCAGAACTGAATGTATACGAAACAATGATGTTTTACAGCTTTTTTGTTTCTTTTTCGATAGTCGACGAAGAAATATTTTATCAATATGATTTGACACGGAGCAAAAAGTTACCCACCGCTGTTTTGGATACTTATATTCGGGAAACGATGCTATGGCATTATCGTCCTCGTCGTTTGAAAATCAAAGAGGAAAAAGCAGTAGGCTACCAAATTTCACAAATCAACAATGAATGGTTTTTCTTTGTTGGAAAGATCGAAGTCTACGAGCGTGATCGGCTTTTGGAGCAGCAGCAAAAAATGCTTGGGCATTCCTTAACACAGTTATTGGAGAAACTACAGGAAACAGCGATGCAGCAATTGCCAAGGAAAAGCACCGAAGACAGTGCACTTAGTTATCTGATGATCCAGTATGCCAATGTTCTTTTGATGATCGATTTTTATATTGCGAAACCAGTAGTGATAGGGATCGATTTAGAAAGTTTGCCTATTTACCGTATTGCTTTCCAACAGTATCTGAACAGAGAACTGAGAGGAGTCAGCGGTATTGAGATTGAAAGTTATGAAGAAGGAAAAAACTATGATTTGGTCATAACGTTTTGTCAGAGAAACAAGCAACAGAATGAATATTATCTATCAGAATTTGCGTCGCCTTATGACATTATCCGATTGAAAAGAAGAATAGAAATGTTGAAAAAAGAAAAGAATTGATCAAAAACTAGCATCATAATCTTAATTGTCAAATTAAGTTAGACAGATCATCAATACTTACGTAACTCAAAAATACTTCCAAAGGTGTTCGATAATCCAGTGATTTTCTAGGAATATTATTTCGTTTAGATGCGACAGATTGAATAAAAAATTCATCTACTGAAT
>NZ_BNJW01000014.1 GCF_015751045.1 Enterococcus lactis | reverse complement strand
TTAAAAATGTTTGTTGTCTTGAATTGAATCAAGACGCCCTACACATTTGGTTTGTCTTACTTTGTTCAGTTTTCAAAGGTCTACTTCATCGGAAGTGTTTTTCCGATTTGTTTTTGGCTGCCGTAGCAACTTTTATATCATATCAGAGCGACAAGTGATTGTCAACTCTTTTTTAAAAGTTTTTTTCGATTTCGTTTTTCGAAATCTTTCAGCAACTCATTTATCATAACTTATTGTTTGTTATTTGTCAAGAACTTTTTTTGAAGTTTTTTTCGATAGAATCGAGCTTCGCAAGTTGTTCTTTTTTAACGACTCAGTTATCTTATCATGTCATTATCAACATGTCAATAACTATTTTTTAAGTTTTTTTCAGAAACGTGATATAACGTCCACTTCCAGAATCAACGCTGTTAAATTTATCATGTATTTCTTCCTCGGTCAACTATAAATTAAGCATTACTTTGTGAAATGATTTTTCGATCAATTATTATTATTCGTTATACAAACGTTTTCTACATATTTTGAAAACAAAATTCACTAAAAAATTATCTATAGCAGAACATTTCAATGTCTTTTCTGGATCAAACAATAAAAAAAGAAGTTTGAAAAAAATTCAAACTTCTTTGTTCGCTTAATCTGTATTTTAGAAGAAAGGCACTCCCTCTACTTCGTAAGTTCCAAGAACAGAGCGCATTTGACCTGGTTCTTCCCAAATATATCCTTCGCCTAATTCTTCTCTTTGATTCTTTTGTTCAGTCTCAAAGACAAACAACGGAACATTTTCCTGATTAATATGTGTATTTGTCAATTCCATCAAACTAATCTTGCTAACATCGATATGAACTATTTCTTTTAAGAAATTAAGTATATTCGCTAAACCAGTCTTCCCTTCAGAAAGTTCCGCTAACGCAAATTCCAACTTGTCATCAATTGAATGGACCAAAAATTTTTTAGAACCATCCTCCAAATGCAACATAATTGTACCAGCAACTCTTTTGCTTGCCAAAATTTCCACCTCGATCACCTTGTTCTATGGCTTACATAAAAATTCTAGCACATTTTCAGAAAAAATACACACTTTTTATTTCTTATTTTCTTTCCGTTCTAATTCAGATAACGCTTCTTCTATCCAAATAGGTAACTGCTCCGCAATAGTAGCAAAACCGATTTTACGATTTTTATTCGTGAAATATCTTTTTCTACGATAAGGAACAGCTGGATTTGTTTTTTCTAATGTTCTTAAAGATAAACTGATTTTTTTGGAATATTCATCAATGTCGATGATCTGAACGGTTACTGGCTGCCCGACTTTTAACAATGAATGGATATTTTTCGTATAACCGGATTGTACTTCCGAAACATGAATAAGTCCTTGCGTCTCATTATCAAGAGAGACGAATGCCCCATAAGGCTGTATCCCTGTTACTTTTCCTTCAATTATTTGTCCAATTTTATAAGTCATCTACTTCCCTCTCTTCGCATTTATCATTATACTGTAAATAGCTCAAAAAAAGAAGCGACGAAAATGACTGGAGGTATTGAGATGATCGAATTTGATAAAAAGATTTCAAGAAAAGATACAGAAAGTGTAAAATGGGACGCGATTGCCGAGACATATCAAATGGATGATTTACTTCCTTTGTGGGTAGCAGATATGGATTTCTTATCTCCCGAGGGGGTAGCTAATGCGTTTAGTGAATACATCAAACACGGAATCTTTGGTTATGCCACTCTGTCTGATAAACTCTATCAGGCTATCATTCATTGGGAACGTCAACGCCATGCTGTTGAGTTGACGAAAGAAAATATTGTTTTTACAAGTGGTGTGTTGACTAGTTTAGCTGCAGCAGTACAAACTTTTACAAAACCAGGTGATTCTATTTTGGTTCACGACCCAGTTTATCCTCCATTTTCCTCTATTATAGAAACAAATCAACGTCACATTGTTCGAAGCTCTTTGCTAGAAAAAAATAATCATTTTGTCATGGACTTTTCTGACATGGAGAAAAAAATAGAAGAAAACAATGTAAAAGCAATGATCTTGTGCAATCCTCATAATCCAGGAGGTCGCGTTTGGAACAAAGAAGAATTGAAACAGTTAAGCGAATTGTGTTTAAAACATCGAGTGTTTCTGTTTAGTGACGAAATCCATCAAGATTTGACTTTATTCGATCATACATTTACTTCCATGCTGACGATTAATCCCGATTTGGACGATTTGCTCATTGCCTTTACTTCTGCAACAAAGACTTTCAATTTAGCTGCAATCAAAAATTCAATGGTATTTATCAAAAATCCAGAGCTGAAAGATAAATTTGAAAAACATCTAGTGATGAATCAACAGCACGAAATCAACACTTTTGGTTTGATTGGGACTCAAGCGGCTTATGAGACCGGTGGAGAATGGTTAAGTCAACTGATTCCTTATCTAGAAAAAAATGTTCAAACAGTTAATCAGTTTTTTGAACAGCATCTTCCGAAAGTGAGAATAATGAACCCTGAAGGAACTTATTTAATGTGGTTGGATTTTACCGCTTATATTTCAGACGACCAGAAATTAGAGAACACTCTAGTGAGAAAAGGAAAGGTCGTATTAAATCCTGATATCACATTTGGGCCTTCCGGTCATGGACATATGCGCTTGAATATTGCTTGTCCAGAAGAAACTTTACTAGAAGGACTTCATCGAATCAAGCACGCTTTAGAAACAATCGAATAAATCAGTTATCAAAGTAAAAGGACGAGACCTTACTAGGTTTCGTCCTTTTCTATAATTGCTCCGTATCATACCAAACTATTCTGAAATTTCAATTGTTTCTATCACTACATCATGTACAGGGCGGTCTTGTGGACCACGTTGCACATTTGCAATTTCATCTACTGTATCCATTCCTTCCAGTACATGTCCAAAGACTGTATGTCGGAAATCTAACCAAGGGGTTCCGCCACCTTTATACGCTTCAATGATTTCTGATGGGAATCCAGCACCTTCTAATTGTCCAAGCATATTAGCTGGCACATTTGTGTTATTTACAATAAAGAATTGGCTTCCGTTTGTGTTTGGACCTGAATTTGCCATAGATAAAGCTCCGCGAAGGTTGAACAGTTCACGACTGAATTCATCTTCAAAACTTTCTCCATAAATACTTTCTCCACCCATTCCTGTTCCAGTTGGATCGCCGCCTTGAATCATGAAATCAGGAATAACACGGTGAAAAATCACGCCATCATAATAACCTTTTTTGGAAAGTTCAATGAAATTTTGAACCGTCTTCGGTGCTAGTTCAGGGAATAATTGAACAGTAATATCACCACGGTTTGTTTTGATAACAGCTTTTGGTCCTTTTTCACTTTTTAAATCTAGTTGTGGGAATCCCATATTGTTTCCTCCTATTATTTGCATACTTCATAAATAATAATAACATAATACCTAACCTTCCGTAAAAATACTAGATTTGTTTTTCTTTATTTTTTCATCACTGCCTGCATTCCATGAATAAATTCTATGACTGACCATTTCAACTTCAAATATTTTTGAGAAGCATTCTCAATTAAATTCTGCTATAGTGTGAAAAGGGAGGAATTTTTTATGGAAATCTATGACATTACAATTATCGGTGCAGGTCCTGTGGGGATGTTTGCCGCTTTTTATGCAGGAATGCGCCAAGCTAAAACAAAAATCATTGACAGTCTACCTCAACTTGGTGGTCAATTAGCAACATTATATCCTGAAAAATATATTTACGATATCCCAGGTTATCCAGCAATCAAAGCAAGTGAATTAATCGATCAATTAGAAAAACAGTTAACTACTTTTAACCATACATTTCATTTAAAAGAAGAAGTTCTCTCGCTTACTCGTGAAGACGAAGTTATCGAGATCACTACAAATAAAGGCATACATTATTCTAAAGCAGTCATTTTAGCTTTAGGAAATGGTTCATTCCAGCCAAGAAAATTGAATTTAGATAATGCTGAAGCATTCGAAAACCACGGATTGGATTATTTCGTAAATGATTTGATGAAATATGCCGGAAAAAAAGTTGCTATTGCTGGAGGCGGCGATTCTGCTATCGATTGGGCATTGATGTTGGAGCCTATTGCAAGCGAAGTTTACCTGATCCATCGTCGTCCGGAATTCCGTGCGCATGAACATAGCGTATCACGTTTGAAGTCTTCATCTGTCAACTTGCTTACTCCATATCTAATCGATGGATTGTCTGGAAACGATGGAGAACTGTCAGATATCCGCTTAAAAAAAGTGAAGAGCGATGAAACAATTGATTTGATGATTGATGCTCTGATCGTCAATTATGGATTCACTTCTAATTTAGAACATCTCTCTTCTTGGGGACTTGATAGTACCAGAAATGCCATCACTGTAAAATCAGATATGTCTACTTCTATTCCAGGTGTTTATGCAGCTGGTGATATCTGTACCTATGAAGGAAAAGTGAAACTGATTGCTACTGGGCTCGGTGAAGCACCTACCGCAGTGAACAATGCTTTACACTACATTAATCCAAAAGAACGGACTCAGCCTGGTCACAGCACAAGCTTATATGATAAAAATCTTCGTCCTAGTTGATTTTTTAGATTCCTCTGCATTTCACGCGAGATCCGAAAGCAGTTTCTTGCATTTTTTTCATGTTCCGTTAACATGAAATAGAGAAAGAAAAAATAAAGGGGGAGCAATAATATGGTCGTCAAAACTGAGACTTTAGAAGAAAAAGCAAGAGAACTATTGAAGGAACGTGGCGTAACTGTAGAAGATATCGCACAACTTGTCATGTTTTTACAAAAAGACTATATTTCTGATTTGACTTTGGCAGATTGTACTGAAAGTGTCAACAGCGTATTAACAAAACGTGAAGTACATAACGCCATTATCACCGGAATCCAATTAGATATATTAGCAGAAAAGAAAAGATTGATGGATCCGTTGCAACACATTATCGAAGATGACGAAGGTCTTTACGGTATCGATGAGATCTTAGCTTTATCAATCGTGAATGTTTACGGTACGATTGGCTTTACGAACTATGGCTATATCGATAAAGTGAAACCTGGTATTTTAAAAGAACTAAACAGCCACGATGGCGTTCATGTCCATACCTTCTTAGATGATATCGTCGGAGCAATCGCCGCTGCTGCTGCCAGTCGATTAGCACACAAAGAACCAGAAAAAAGAAGTCGACTTACTCAATAAATCAAAAAAAGAAAGAAAACGTCTATTTAGACGAGTTCTTTCTTTTTTGTTTGTTTCAAACTATTTTTCCCTAAGAAAAGAAAAATAGCAAAAAATACTTCTAATACTACAAAGAACAAGATAAAGCTATGCATGAAAAATTCTTCTGGAAGTACATTGATGATTGGATCAGTTACAGGATCGAATAACCAGTCATCGTTGTTGAAAAACGTTTCATGAAAAAGGATAAAAAAGCGATCAAATCCAATCATCATGAAAAAAACGAAAATAACTGGCAGCAACATGCCAATCTGAAACGGACGAATCAATCGCCAAAGACGATCATTCTTTTGCAAATATCTGATAAACAAAATACTTGGGATCAGAGTGATGAAAAATACAGCATAATCCACTAAAAACAAAATTTTCACTTCATAAAAATGATGAGCGCCGCTAGCAGAAACTGGAAAGTCCGGCAAACTGAGGACTGTTTGGAAGGGATTATTAAGATAATTCATCAGGTGATCAAAATTTTTCAGTAATGTCTCTTGGTCTAAAGAAGTATAATCCAAAATATGCAAATGTCCGATATCAAATACATACAGCGGTCGAAAATTGATCGTCACTCCAACTGCCAAACTGATCAGCGTCAGAAACAGGCTGAATAATCCGGCATATTCCAACCACCGCCATCTCGAATTTTTCATATTAGAAGCTCCATTCATCCAATGATCGTTTCACATAGGTAGCTGGGATAGGCAGCCCAGGTACATCTTCTTCTTTTGTGAAACCTGATAAAACGAGCAAAGTATCGATATTATTACGTATCCCTGCTTGGATATCTGTTTCATAGTTATCTCCAACCATGATTACTTCTTCTTTTTGCAGACCTAATACTTCAACGGCTTTATCCATAATGATTGCTTCTGGTTTTCCGATATAAATTGGTGGAGTTTGGGTTGCTGTCTCGACGAAAGAGATGACTGACCCAGCTCCAGGAAGAAGACCTCGTTCTGTAGGTATATTCTTATCCGGATTCGTTCCAATGAAAGTAGCCCCTTTTTGAATAGCAAGAGTTGCTTTGACGACCTTTTCATAGGTCAAATAATTATCTAGCCCTACTACTACATAGTCAGGAACCTCTTCTTCCCATGTAAATCCGGCAGCTAAAATCAAGTCAATCAATCCGGCTTCTCCGATAACATACACTTTTTTTCCTTTTCCATCTGTTTTCATGAAATCAATTGTAGCCAAAGTAGCTGTATAAACTGTTTCTGGTGCTACATGAATGTCAAACTCATCTGCTAGACGATTAGCCACTGTTTCTGGCGACTTAGTCGTGTTATTCGTAACAAATAAGAAAGGCAATTTCCTTTTTTGTAATTCTTCCACAAACCGTTTTCCTGCCGGTATAGGTTCCGTCCCGCGATAAATCGTCCCGTCTAAATCAATTAAATATCCTTTATAATCCATTCATCCACTACTCTTCCCTTTTTCTTATCGTAAATGCTGTTTTTGTTTTTTCCACTTGTTTAGATTGTTCCTGTTTTTTTACTTTTTCAGAGGTTTTTGCTGACTCTGTTTTTCGGTTTTTAATAACCGTTTTTTTGCGATTCGATGTGACTGGTCCTTTTTTCTCATCGATATACGCACGATTATGGTTTTTTTTCTTTTTTCGGCGCTGAGTTGTCTTTTCTTTTTTACCGCCGATTCTTTCGATGACAAAATACGCACAACCAAAATTGCAATATTCGTAAAGATAGTCTTCCAATGAATCAATTCGCTGATCCGGATGCGCCCGTCGATTATCCGCTCGGAAGAATCCTTTTAAACGTAGTTGTTCATAACCCCAATCTCCTACGATATAATCATATCGGGCTAATACATCACTGTATCGTTCTCCCAGTTTTTCTGCATTAAATCCTTCACGATAATCGGACACAAGCCGATAATGTCTTTCGCCTACCAAAAAATTACTGTCATCTAACAGCGTCACTAATTCACCTTTGACTTTTTCTGCTTTCGGCTCCTCGACGATTTCTTCCAAAGCAGCTGTCAATTCTTCTGTGACTGTTTTTTCCTGTTCAGCTGATGATTTTTTCTTAGCAATTTCTGTTTTATGCTCAACGTTCTGCTGTTCATTTTGTTTTGCAGACATGCGTTCACCACCTATCTTTTTTATTATACCTTGTTTTTATTTGATTGGGTAGTGAGCTTTCAAGTAATCTCCTACCACGCTTCGGATAAATTCAGGAAACAAAAATTCATTTTTTCCAACAATTTCGATCGTTGGAAAAAATGGGACAAACATTAGATGATCGACGGTAGTAAAAGTATAATTTTTAGTCGGATCGACTGGCTTGTTCTTCCAAAAGACTTGGTGGTTAACAGAATCATACGTGATTCCATTATAGACCATCTGTCCAAAAATCTTGCCGCGAAATCCCATTCCCTTCATCGGATAGTTACGTAAAAAAAGACGATTTTTTTCTATTTCTAAAACTAAACGAATCAGATCATTTCCACCCAATGTGACATTCAGCAAGTGCATTGGATGTGGCAATGCCGTGTGAAGCTGATCTTGATTGACCCGTCCTTTTGGAATTTCAGTTAAAAACAGACCACTGTTTAATATTGCGGCGTCCGTCTTTCCTCGTTCTTTCACCGCCTCAAGGGCTACTTGGATAAACGAATGCTCACTGAAGATATCTAGGCTTAAAGAAAACGGCAAATCCGCTACTTCTTTTTCTTTTAGCAGCTCATGCCCCTGTTCTAAGTAACCGTTTACCTCTTGTTCATCTTCTGTAAAAGCTGTCATTGTTTCTGTAGGGATGGCTTTGGCCGAATGCTTAAGGATTTTTTTTTCTTCATCGATGGTTAAATGGACTTCTCCCACATACTGACCGTATTTGCCAGCTGCTGCTATTTGGACATCGTTGACTACATGACCTTCTCTGAATAAATGATGGGTGTGCGAACCTAAAATAACATCAATTGCTGGTATTTCTTTTGCAATTTGTAAATCATCTTGAATCCCGAGATGACTCATCAAAACTAAAACATCCACTTGTGGACGTAAATCTTCGACTAATTCCGGCAAAATATCATATGGATTGCGTATGTCCCAGCCATTTGGATTATACGTAAGCGGGAACGGGGCAGTAAATGCAATCAAGCCAATTTTTGTCTGGTGTTTCGTTGTAATGATTTTATACGGTTTCGTCCATATCGGTGGCTGCAACGTATTTTTATCGAACAAGTTATCAAGGATGATATCAAACTCAGCATGATCATATAAATGATTTAGATCTTCTTTGGAATTTCCTACGCCTTCATTGTTTCCTATCGTCGCTGCATCATAACCAACTTCATTCATCAGCAAGATATTCGCCTGTCCATTCGTTGCCTCTGATAATGGATGCCAACGATCCACAAAATCACCTAGATCGACTGTAATCGTTGTTGTATTTTCTTTCTTTTCGTTTTCTCGTTTACGCTGATCTAAGAATCTTCTGATCCTTGGCCAATTTTCTAAATGTGAATGCAGATCATTCGTATGTAAAATCACTATTTTTTCCATGTGTCCTCTCGCCTCTCTTTATCTTCATCATACCACAGGCAGCTTTTTCTTCCATTGAAACAAGCTCCATTTCAGAGCTTTTCCTGCCTAAAAGCAAATTACATAAGTATAATATTCGATAAAATAGTCTGGCTAAAAGAACGAAAAACCATTCAGTTTTATAGCCTAATTATTTCTAGAAATAAAAAAAAAAAACAGACCCGAAAGTCTGTCGTCGTTTCATTATAATCAGACACATGGCGGAACCTGCTTAGTGCTGCTTCCTTCCAGACCTGACACGCTTCACAAGCCCACCATTGTCCTAGCCTTTCGGCAAAGAATAGTATACCTTATTTTTCATTCGTTGACTAGTCTTTTTTTAATTTCTTTTTTCGCTGACGTAGCTTTCGAAAAAAGTCAGTCAAAATCATCCCGCATTCGTCTTCTAAAATGCCACCTTCTACATACGCTTGATGGTTGAATCGTTCGTCTTCCAAAAGATTCATCAAAGTGCCGGCTGTTCCGCCTTTCGGGTCATATGCACCGAAATAAACTTCTGCTACACGAGACAAAATCATCGCGCCACTGCACATAGGACAAGGTTCCAAGGTAACAAAAAGAGACGCATTTTCTAAGCGCCAACTTCCAACTTTTTCACAGGCTTCCTTGATTGCAAGCATTTCTGCATGTGTAGTAGCATCTTGTGTCGTTTCTCTAAGGTTATATCCTTTTCCAATTACTTCTCCCTCTAATACAACCACTGCTCCAATCGGAACCTCATGGAGCACTTCTGCTTTTTTTGCTTCTGCCAATGCAAGGCGCATCCATTTTTCTTTATCTACTGCATCAAGATTTGTATTAACCAATTATCCTTCCCTGCCTTTGTTTTTTCTTGTTTTACTTTAGCATATGACAAAAAGGCTGTAACTAACTTTTTTTTCTATGGTAAAATAAATACAAGAGGTGAACAAGATGAAAATGAATAAATTACTTGCTCTTTACCCACAAGCACAGAAAAAAAGCTGTCCAGCGTCAGAAGCTGATATCCTTTCTTTTGCAGTTGATGATGCTTTTATTTGGATCAAAAGCGATTCACTATCCCAACAAGAAACTAGTCTTTTGAAAGCGTTATTCCCTATAGTCAGCGATCAAAAAAAACATCCATGGTATCACTATCTTTTTAAAGATGCTTCTTGCATCCAAGAAAAAAGCTTTCGCTTGATCCAGCTTCACGTCGAATCGAAAGGAGAATTCTTAAAAAAAGAATGGCAAGATACTATTTTGGAATTATTTCGCTATTCTGCTGATTTCTTCTTTTATACAGATACTGATGCTCTCTTGATCGAACAAAAAAATTGTGATTATCTTGATGCTGCTGAGATCAATGGTATTTTTCTATCTTTAGATGCTGATTTTGATACGACAACGTCTGTATTCGTTGGTTCTTTTCATTCACCAGGTAGCGACCTTGTCCCTTTGTTTGCTGAAGAAAGAAGAATTTTTTTAACAGAGCAAAACAATCTCTATACTCACAGCCGTACTTTTTCTATGCAAGATGTTGCTTTACATTACTATACAAAAGATGTCATAAAAGATAGTGCGTTGATCAAAAGTTACATAGAACTGATCAAACAAAATGAAATGGAAGAGATCATTCAAGAATTATGGAATGAATTAGGTAATGTCAGCTCTGCTGCAAAAACATTGTTTCTTCATCGGAATACGCTAAAATATCGAATCGAAAAATTTCAAGAACAATCAGGTTTCAATCTAAAAAAAGCCAATGATTTACTGTTTTGCTACCTTTTATTGATTCATGAACATGATTAAAGATAAGTTAAAGGGGTTATGACAAAAATTTTGTCACAACCCCTTATTTCGAATGAATAGTGTTCAAAAGCTAGTTTCTCTTACATCATTTTTTCAACAAAATGCATAAGGCGATCTTTTACGTCTTCGGTTGAGTCTTTGATGGAATCACCGTAAACAGAGATTTTCTTTTTTCCTGATTTTATTTTTGCTAACATCCCCATCAAAGAATCCAAGTCACTATCTGACAGATCATCTACGATTTCCATCAATTTTTCATTTCCATCGAATTTGTCATGGACGAATTTTTTTACTTTTGTCCGAGTAGTCATATGATGGATCTTTTCCATTACTTTTCCCGATACGACGACTGCTGTCGCTACACTGGCAGCGGCTGCTACGCTTAATCCAATTGTTACTTTTGTTGATGTTTTCATAAGTATCAGCTCCTTTTTATCTACTTCAATCATAGCATAGACAAAAAAATAAACGAACTAATCCACTCATCGAAATCAGCGAAATCTTAATCCTTTAGGAAAAAAGTTCTTTACTGTTCCTTTTACTTGTTTACCAAAACCGACAGGTATCTTATCCAATACTAATAAAACCCATCCTTGATCCCCATCACGTTGAAATGTTTCTCCTGCTGTGTAAGATTGCCATTCCTTTTGAGTGATCGACAAACAAGGGATGTTTTCTGTCTTTTTCATAGCAAGTGCTAAGGCATAGCTAGGTTCAAATCGATTCTTTTTGAAATCTCCTAAATGCAAACCTGTACGCATGACTTTCAAACCATCAAGAGAAGGGAGCAACTCAGGAACTTCCCAAAGATGATCGTTGAACACTAAAAGTCTCCCAGTGATTTCATAATGGAAATCCATTGAAAATTCCGTCCAAAGTTTTTCCTGTTCTTTTGTCAATTGTTCTTTCCGTTTCTTACGTACTTTCTTTTCTTTACACGTCGGGTTTTGTCCATGAAAAGTCAACTTTGCGACAAAATGCCCTTCTCCTTGATTTTCATGAGGCCATATACGTACTGTTTTGTCCAAACCATCTACGCTTCCCCATTCAGGACGTCCTGAACTAACGGTTTGAGACAAAGGGATTTCTTCAATTGTTACTGGATAATTTTCTACAAGCCAGCTAATAATCTCTTCATTTTCTTCTGGTGCAAACGTACAAGTAGAGTAGATCAGCTGCCCTTCATGTTTTAGCATCTTTATTGCTGAAGACAAAATCTCTTGCTGACGTTTTTGACAGTGTAGCGGAGATTCTTCTGTCCACTCTTTTACTGCATTCGGGTCTTTTCTGAACATCCCTTCCCCTGAACAAGGCGCATCAACCACGATTCGATCAAAAAAACCGGAAAAATGAGGAACAAGCTCTGCAGGTGCATGATTTGTCACTATTGCGTTCGAAACTCCCCATCGTTCTATATTTTCTGATAGGATCTTCGCGCGTTTCGGAAATATCTCATTTGACACTAATAACCCTTTGCCTCTCATTTGAGCAGCTAATTGGGTCGATTTACCGCCGGGAGCCGCACACAAATCCAACACTTTTTCTCCGGGTTTTGCTGCAGCAACTGTTCCAACGATCATTGCACTTGGTTCTTGGCTATATTCGTACCCAGCTTGATGGAGGAAAGACTTTCCATTCACAGTGCCAAGAAATCCCTCATTGCTGTAGGGAGCGGGTTGCAATTCTTCGCTATGGTAAGTTTGAACCATAGCCAATCCTGCCGGTTTTAGTGGATTCCACCGAAATCCTTTTTTTGCGCTTCCTTGCTCAAGTGCGCAAAAAAATTCAGTTGATTCTTCGCCTAAAAGAAGACGGTATTTTTTGATAAATTGCTGTGGTAACGTTGTAGCTTCCTCCTTCATTCAAATGTTTCGTTAGACATTTTACAATCTTTTTTACGAAAAATAAAGGTGGCTGATCTACTTTTTCATGTTGCTTCCTAAGATAACTGGTCCTTTAAGATACTTTCCAAGTATTCATCCGTCACCTCGTTTTTATCCCAAACAGCGTTCATCGTTTCAAAAAAATCTTGAGAAAAATTATCTGAGCTTAAACTTCCCAATGCATTAAGCCAAAGCAATTCAAGCAACTTTTCTTCTTTGATTTTCGTGTGGCTTTTGATGTATGAGAAAAATGGCCGTTTAAATAGCGAATTCATGTCTAATTCAGATTTTGCAATGATTCCACGGATACTTTCATGGATAGAAAAAAAATCTTTCAGCAAGTAGACCGTGCTTAGAACATCATTGGAATTGCATTCAGCTAAGTATCGTTCAAAGCAAACAGTGATTTCTTCTAATATTTTCTCCTTTAACCCGCTGATCGATTTGAAATGTGTATAAATCGGATATGTAGAGCACCCGCAGAAATCCGCCAGATCTCTTGCAGTAATTGATTTCATTCCATATTCTTCCACATATACCATACTTTTGAACAGCAAGTATTCTTTACTATAATTCGTTACTCTCCCCATTATTCTTACCTCCTTCCCTCTTCAACTACCCTCTAATAAATAACATACAATATTAAAAAAATAGCGAAATAATCACTGATAACCTTCATAATCACTTTAGATATATCCATTAAAAATCAAGTATATTTACTTCTTATACAAGAAAGCCTTGACAAAACATCCTATGAAATAAACAATAGAATAAACAAGGTGATAACTAGATTTAAATAACAATATATACAAACAAAAGGCGTTACTCTGTGAGAATAACACACACTGAAATGACTTTCCACTCACAGTTTTTGTCTAACTATATACAAAAACAGAATAAAAGGAGGCTATTATGTTAATTGAAGCAAGAAAAAAAGAGTTGCTTGTTCTGCACAGGGTCATTCAAAAAAAAAATTGTTCTTTACAGGAATTAGCCAATGAATTGCATATTCCAAAACGAACAATCAAAGAGTTGATTCGGAAAGTAAATTTTTCGCTCAAGCAATTTTTATTGATGGAGGAATTTATTTATTCTAACCATAAAGGAGAGATCTACACCAAAGAAACCGATCAACCTAAAAAGCTAGCTGTTTTTTATAAGTTAAGATTACGCTACCTACAAGAATCCAATCGTTTTAATTATTTAATGTTGCTGATCAATTATCCACAATCTGCTGTACCAAAAAAGTATTTACTTGAACAACTTTATATATCGCCCTCCTATCTCGAAAAGCTGACAAAACAGCTCAATCATTCATTAAATAAATTCCATTTAAGGATCGTATCTGTACAAAACTGCTGTGTTCTTGAAGGAAACGAATTATCTATCCGCCTTTATCTTTATTTTTTTCTTTCAGATACATTCGAAGGAGACGATTGGCCGTTTTCCTCTCTTGAATTAAATACACTAAAAAAGAAAAGTAAGGATGAGCACAGAGAAAAAAATCCAAAACAAGAAAAAAACATCTATTTATTACTTGCTTTATTCATATGTCGTAACAGACAACAGGCACGTTTTTCGAAAATTTCTCCTGAAATTACTGAATTAATGGATTTGTTGCAGCGTACACATGATTATTCAGAATGCTTTACTTCTTTTTCAGCGATTTATCCCTGTGAAGAGGTAGAAACGGAAAGAGCCTACTTCAATTATTTTTTCTATTGTTTTTTTCCAAATCAAATTTCATTCCAACAAAAACAGGTGATTGGTTTCTTATTTTCCACAAGCAAAAACCTTATTTGCCAACAAGTCGATCAATTGATGACTTACTTAACTCAACAGTTTCCTATCAATCATTTGGAAGACAAAAAACCGATCTATTTTTATTTTCTCGTACTAGCAGTTATTCTTTTGGAACTGTTAGGTGAATCTAGCAGTAGCTTTTCTACACTCTGCTTTCCAGAAACTACCTCCAATCAAACAGCTTCTTTTATACAGGAAAAAAAATTAAGAGAAAAAATCGACACAATTTTTTCAAACTCTAGAAAAAAAGTTCAATTAAGTCAATACCTTAGTCAATTGATCCAACACTTATTACAAACAGAAATGAAAGAACAATTACTCATCCACTTGCAGATAACCAAACCATTCACAGGGAATTACCATCTGCAAAGTCATTTACAGAAACTATTTCGCAATGAAGCAATCAAGATTATCGAATATCCTGAACATGCTGATTTGATTATTACAGATCAGCATGAGAAAATATCAGCTGAAACGGAAACTTTCTATCTAGATACAAACCACGATACAGTATTATTCGGTGAGTTGATAAAAGCGATTCAAGAACTGTATATGAAAAAAAGATATGAGAATAAAACAAAGAGCGTGGGACAAAAGTAAAGAACACTTTTGTCTCACGCTCTAAACACGTATAAACGACGGAAGCAGAAGCAACTCCTTCGGAAATAAGCTGAAATTCACAAAAATTTGAAAAGCAATTTTCGTGAATTCCTTCTTATTTCTTGGAGTAAAACGCTTCTGTCCCAGCCTCTTTATGTTAATCTCTTCGGTTACCGCCAAACAATAAAATCAGACGCAGTAGTTGCAAGAATGTCGAAAGCGCCGCTGCAACGTAAGTCAATGCCGCTGCAAACAATACGTGTCTTGCCATCGGTACTTCTTCTTCCGTCAGCAGTCCGCCTTCACTCAAAATTTGGATTGCTCGACGAGATGCGTTGAATTCAACTGGTAATGTCACCAATTGGAAGAGTAACGCTAAAGAAAAAGCAAAAATCCCGATATTGATCAACGTAGAGTTCCAACTAAGCAATACACCTACCATAATCAATGGGAACGAAATCATCGAACCAAAGTTAGCTGCGGGAACAAGTGCCGCACGGATCTTCAATGGAACATACCCCGAAGCATCTTGCACCGCATGTCCGCATTCATGAGCTGCTACACCTATCGCAGCAACTGAAGTAGATTGCGCAGTCGCTTGAGACAGGCTCAGCATCTTATTACCTGAATTGTAGTTATCTGTGAGATCTCCGGCAATTTGTTGAACGCCAACATTATTTATTTGTTGGCTTTGCAATATATATTGTGCTGCTTGTGTACCAGTCACGTTGTTTTTGCTTCTCACTTGATCATATTTGCGGAAAGTACTATTGACATAAGCAGACGCAATTCCGGAAATGACTAATCCAAGAATGACCAAAAGAAATGTCGGATCTAAAAAACCATACATTCCATAACCATACATTGTCGTTTCACTCCTTTTTGTTTCCTTTATTTTATCATTAGTAGCAAGAAAAGAATGTGAAAAGACCTTGAATATTCTTTAATTCTTTTTCACAAATTCCGATTTCAGTTTCATCGGTCCAAATCCTTCTACTTTACAATCGATATTATGGTCGCCTTCTACTAAGCGGATGTTTTTGACTTTCGTTCCTTGTTTAATGGCACCTGATGCACCTTTTACTTTCAAATCTTTGATCACTGTCACGCTATCGCCTTCTGACAGACGGTTTCCATTTGCATCTAATACCACTAATCCGTCTTCTATGACAGCTTTTTGTTCTTCTTTGCTCCATTCGTTCCCGCATTCTGGGCAAATCAACAGACCTCGATCTTCATATGTGTACTCTGAGCCGCATTCTGGGCAATTTGGTAATGTCATCTTCTTTCTCCTTTAAAATCTTTAGTGAGCACTATTGTAACGGAAAAAGAAGATGTTGAAAAGATACATTTGTGATTTTTACCACAAAAGGAACGTTTTCGAATGAAGTTGTTACTTCGTTTCTCTACTCTTATACGATTGGCAAATGTCTTGAATCTCTTTATAGATTTCCTCTACTTCTGCTAAATCTTTTGCATTCGCACCACTTGCTAATGGGTGGCCTCCCCCATGATGGCGTTTCGCTAATTCATTGATGACTGGTCCCTTAGAACGTAAGCGTACGCGGTAATGTCCTGAAGGCTGCTGAACAAAAATACCCCAAGCTAGTACTTCGTCGATCACTCCAGGAAGAGAAACGATTGAAGCCGTCTCTGAATCATCGATTCCATATTTATCAAGAATTTCTTCCGGAAGGATTATTCTTCCTGCACCATTTTCATCCACCTGGATATTTTGATAAAGATAACCGGAAAGTTTAGCGACTTTCATCGGCATTTGCTCAATCTCTCTATTCAAAGCACTTGCATCAAATGGATAATTTCTCAATATCGATGCAATCTCTAATGTACGGGACGTCGTGGAGGGATACAAAAAGCGCCCTGTATCTCCGACGATTCCCGCATAAAGTAACCGTGCAGCTTCCACGTTCATCTTAAATAATTCAGGAAACATCAAAGCAAATTCTGCAATCATCTCACTACAACTGCTTGCTTTTGTATTTACCCACACAAGATCTCCATAAGGGTCATCATTGGGATGATGATCGATTTTGATCAGCTTTTCTGCTAACTGATATCTTTGATCACTGATTCTGGGTGAATTAGCTGTATCGGTCACGATGACTAGCGCTCCTTGATAGAAGGCATCTTCAACCTCTTGCATTTCTGCTAAAAAGCGAAGACCATCAATCGTTTCACCTACTTGTCGTATTTCTTTTTCTGGGAAACTTTCCCGTAATAGTTCAGCTAATCCTACTTGTGATCCTAACGCATCAGGATCAGGGCGCAAATGCCTGTGGATAATGATTTTATCGTATTTTTTTATTGTATCTACTATTTCTTGCTGTACTGTCATTTCACTCCTGCTTTCTAAGAACGTTCCATTACTTGACAAACAACGATTGCTTTGGAAACGATGGTATTTTCAATAAATACTTCGATATCCAATTTAGCGGAACGTCTGCCGATTTCCAATACACGTGGACGAATGTCCAACTCGCTTTCCAATTGGATCAGCCGCAAATAATGTAGGTTCACTTGTTCAATCAAGATATTTCGTTTTTGGTTCATCACCATTGTTTTTTGTGCGACATCAGAAATGATTTCGCTAAGTACACCAAAAGAAATGGTTCCAACACCATTGACCATTTGTGGTGTCACTACAAATTTGAACTTAGGGTTTTCCAAACGGTTCCCTTCACGATCGGTATCAATCGTATGGATATTTCCAGATATCTGATCTGAAATCGTATCTGCAATCTGCGGTTGTCGCTGGACAAGCTGCATCGCTTTCATTACATCTTGCCGGGTAATCAAGCCTTCCAATGTCAAGTCATCGGAAACGACCGGCATGACTTCCAGCCCATCCCAGATCATTTGATGGCTAACAGAAGCAATACTCATTGTTTTCTTTACACTGATTGGTTCTTTCGTCATCACTCGATCAATGATCTGATTTGGTGATTTCCCTAAAACGTCTTTTGCCGTAACGATCCCCATCAAACGGTGATGGCGGTTAACGACTGGAAAACGTGAATGTTGCGTTTCTTCTGACAAACGTTGATAATCAGATATCGTATCCATCTGATGCAAATAATGTGTCTTTTCTGCCGGCATGTAGATATCGCTAACAAGCATAATATCTTTTTTGATCAATTGGTCACTTAATACTCGGTTGATCATGGTAGCGACTGTAAATGTATCATAAGAAGTGCGCAAGATTGGCATTTCAAGTTCATCGGCTAGCTTTGCAATCTCAGCAGTCGTATTGAATCCGCCTGTGATCAATACTGCAGCGCCATCTTCCAATGCTAATTTTTGGACTTCCGCCCGATTGCCGACGATCATCAGTGAGCCTGGTGTAATATAGCGTTCCATGGCATGTTTAGTCATCGCACCAATGACGAATTTATTCAAGACCTTGTCTAATCCTGCCGAGCCACCTAAAACGTCCCCCTCAATGATCCGGACGACTTCGCCAAATGTCAAACGTTCAATATGTTTTTTTAATTTACGTTCGATACGAATCGTACCTACTCGTTGAATCGTTGAAACTAGTCCGACATTTTCCGCATCTTTGATTGCACGGTACGCTGTTCCTTCACTGACATTCAATTCTTTTGCGATGCTTCTTACAGAAATTCGATTGCCCACAGGTAAACTTTCAATATATTCTAAAATCAAATCATGTTTTGTCGCCATTTTCTGCCTACACTTCCAGCGTTTCCGAGACGCTCATTATTTTTCCTTCGCTATCTTCCAGTAATGCTACAAAAGATTCAGGATCTTGTTCAATAACAGGGAACGTATTGTAATGGATTGGAACGACTTTCTTGGCACGAATTGTTTGTGCAGCCCGAGCCGCATCCTCTGGTCCCATCGTATAGTTATCACCAATCGGCAAGAAAGCAACATCAATATCGAATTCCTCTGCAAGCAATCCTAAATCACTGAAATAAGCTGTATCTCCTGCATGATAAATCGTTTTGCCTTCTGCTTGGATAATGATTCCGCTAGGCTCACCCATATACTGAACGATACCATCTACTTCATAGCTTGAACTATGCTGTGCATGGACGAATTTTACTGTGCCGAATGGAAATGCATGTTTTCCGCCGATATTCATACCGAATGAATCTACTCCTCTGCTATTTGCATAATCAGCGATCTCAACAATACTGATAACCGTGGCTTGATTTTCTTTTGCAATAGGGATCATATCTCCTATATGGTCACTATGTCCATGAGTAATCAGCAACCAATCTGTCTTTACTTCTTCTGCAGTTAAATCTGACAATGGGTTTCCTGTAATAAACGGGTCAATCATCACACGTTGGCCATTTTCCATTTCAATCGTTAAACAAGAATGTCCATGATACGTAATTTTCATATTCTACACCTCACGTTTTCTCTGTATCTTTTTTATTAAAACCGATTTCATTACTTGCACATCAATGAAAAAATATAGTTACTAAATATATTTTCATTGGATTGATAGTACAGTATGCACAAAGTAATTGTAACAGATAATACAGGATGCACCAAGTACCAAGCAGATATAATCTCAAGTTTGAGCTCTCTGCTTGGCTCCTCTTCTCGTCACTTAACTAATTAAATCAGCGTAAATAGGATGGACGATTTTTTCTAAATCAGCTACTTTTATCTGGAGGCTTCTCCCGATTTCACCGCTCGACACAATCACTTCTTCTTTTTCTTTTAAAGAACTGTCTGCTAAAAAACAATAATCAGGATGTGCGAGTTTTATTCCAATAGGGGTATTCGCTCCGTGAGGATAGCCTGTATGTGCTAATACAAAATCCATTCCAGGAAAACCGACTTTACGATCTTTCGTCACTTGTCTCGTTTTTTTATAATCTAAATGATCATTCAAAGGAATCAATGCGATGATCACCCCAGTTTTGTTCCCTTTTACTACGAGAGTTTTACATATCAAAGCTGGATCAATCCCTCTTTTTTGTAGTTCTTCTGTGAAAGATCCCTCTACTATATGACTAAAATCAAGTGGTTGATAGGTGATTTTTTGTTCTTCTAAATAACGTTCGACTTTTGTTTGACTCATCATTGATCCACTCCCTTTATTCTATCGTTTATTATAAAACGAGGGATACTGTATTCAAAAATCATTTGTTTCCCTCAAAAAAAGAGCAAGACGAGCACTCTATAGAGAGAGCCATCTTACTCTTATTTATTTATTTCTTATTTCGGCGTTGAGTAGCTTCCATGATGACTGGCAAGATCACAGGACGTCGTTTTGTTTGTTCAAATAAGTAACGACCTAATTGATCACGAATATCTTGCTTTAATTTGCTCCACTCAAAATCATTGCTTTCTAAATGTTTCTCGACGATCGTTTCGATCATGTTGCTACTTTCTTTCATCAGATCACGGCTAGCTTTTACGTAAACGAATCCTCGTGAAGTGATTTGAGGTTTTGAGATGATTTTCTTCTCTCTTCGGCTAATAGTGACAACCGCTACGAAAATCCCATCTTCTGATAAGATTTTCCGATCACGTAAAACAATGTTTCCGATATCGCCTATGCCTAAACCATCAATCATTACATTTTCTGCACTTGTAGTTCCTGCAACACTCATACGTTTATTCTTATATTCCAGCACATCTCCGCGTCCAGTAATATAGATATTTTTGTAAGGCATCCCTACTGCATGAGCCAAATCTGCGTGAGCAGCTAATTCCCGATATTCCCCTTGAACTGGCACAAAATATGTCGGCTTCATCAAATTGATCATCAATTGCAAATCATTAGGATTGGCATGACCAGAAACACGCATATTCTCAGAAATCAATTTCACTGTTCCACCAGCTCGATAAATGATATCTTCCGTTTTCGCCACGATTGTTTCCATCGCGATGCTTGGCGTAGTAGTGATATAAACCAAATCCCCTTCTTCGATCTTGACATTACGGTGTGTGCCGTTTGCCATTTTTTGCAGAGACTTGATGGGTTCACCCATTCGGCCAGTTTCTAAAATGATTAGTTCTTCTGGATCATAGTTTTTCATGTCTTTCAATGTAACAAGCAAATCTTCACTTGGTAATTGAAGTTTTTCTAAACGCATCGCTGTTCGAATAATTCGTTCGAAATCTTGACCAGTCAAGACAACTTTTCGTTGTGCTTTTTCTGCTGCGTCCAATACTTGTTGCACTCGTTGCAAATTACTTGCTACACAGGCGACGATGATGCGTCCTTCCCAATATTTGATCGTATCAAATACTTCATCAGCTATCTGAGCTTCAGAAGCTACAGGTTGAGGATTCTCTGCATTTGCCGATTCACTCAGTAAAGCTAAGACTCCTTCTTTGCCGATTTCTGCCAATCGTGCATAATCTGTTTGATACATCGGGATAGCCGTTTGATCAAATTTAAAATCTCCCGTATAAACGATACTACCTTCTTTTGTTTTCAGATTGATCCCCACTGAATCTGGTATCGTGTGAGTGGTACGGAAAAAGCTCACTACTGTTTCACCAAAGTCGATTTCTGTATGCTCATCTACCACATGGAAATCCTTAAATCCTTTGGCTGCTTCGTTACGACTGACATTCAATTTTGCTAACTCGATCGTCAACTCCGTTCCAAATACTGGTACAGAAATTTTCGACAACAAGTAAGGAAGCGCCCCGATCGCATCTGCGTGCCCGTGTGTTAAAAAGACACCAGCTACACGATCAATGTTTTCTTCTAAATACGTAAAATCTGGGATTACGACGTCGATTCCCAGCAACTCATTTTCAGGATATTTTAGCCCACAATCTAATATGAAAATATCCTCGCCCACTTCTGCGACATACATGTTTTTTCCATTTTCGCGAACGCCGCCTAATGGGATAATTTTAATGGTACTCACAAATTTCACCTCTTCTTATGACATCCAAGTTTAAAGATGTCGATTTTCTTCTTTATCTAAATTTACGAGCCATTCCAATGAAGCACATGCAAAATCACTAGTTCTCAACTTATGGAGAATCAGCAGGAAAATTACCAGCACATCCGCGTTCTGACAGTTGGATGGGCATTTTATTTTGGATATACTTCATTAACAAAATGGATCTTTTGCGAAACGCTATAGCCAGAATCCTTATATAAGTATTCGGCTGTTCCCCATTATTATACAACAAATGAACTAAATCGCTAGTATCAGCAATTGTTAGAATCACTAAGTAAATGAAAATTCCTCTGTAACATCTAGGATTTCTTTTGCTGTTTCTCTTTCATCTCTTCTTCGTCGGTTTGAAACATACTTTTTTCATTTTACCACATTTTTTGCAATAACTATAGTGACTTTTTATATATACAGAACCTCGAGTTGATGATATGCAAACAGCATAAGATTTAAGCTAGTTTTAAGATAGGTTGTCTATTATCAAATGCATCTACTAGGAGGGATGCAAGATATGAATTTTATGAAACGTGCATGGAAAAGTACAAAAGTAAAATGGGGACGTTCATTGTTATTATTTGCCGTGTTCACAGCCATTCTTATTTTTGTGCTAGCTGGCCTCACGATTCGAAGCGCTGCAGAAGAAGCAGCGAATCAAGCACAAAAAGAAGTTGGAGCAACAGTGACTTTAAGTGCCAATCGAGAAGCCTCATTTAAAAAACAGGAACAAACTTCTTCAAGCAATTCTACCGCTGAAGAACGTCCAGATCCGGGCAGTTTTTCTCTTACCCCAGTATCCTTAACGGACGCGGAAAAAATAGCTAAATTAGATAATGTAAAGAGCTATTCCTTTGAAAGTTCCGCCTCAGCTATGGCAAAAGATGGAATAACTGCCATCACTAGTTCTGATTCAAGTGAAGACAGTTCAGAAACTACCGATGCAGGCGGTGGACCTGCCGGAGGAATGGGCGGAAATCCGCAAATGACTCAAGCAGATTTTCAAATCAGCGGTGTGTCAGCAACTGCACAAAATAGTACTTTTTCTGATGGGACAGCAAAAATCACGGATGGTGAAGGAATAGATGACAGCGACAAAGGCACAAACAACGTAGTCATTGATTCTACGCTAGCAGAAGCAAATGACCTGACAGTCGGAGATACTTTCACAATCACGAGTACTGAAGAAGAAGATACCACTTATGAAATGACGGTCAAAGGAATTTATGAATCTAGCGAAACAAGTAGCAGTATGGGTATGAAATTCAACTTCATGAATCCGTCGAATACACTTTACACCTCTTATACTTTTGCAAATGAATTAAATGGGACATCTGACGATAACACGATAGATTCTGCTGTTTACACTCTATCTGATCCAGATGAAATGGATAAATTTCTCGAAGAAGCAGAGAAGCTGATCGACACAGATACATTTAGCTTACAATCAAATGATTCCATGTATCAGTCAATGTTGGAACCTTTAAACAATGTGGCAAGTTTTTCTAAAAATGTTGTTTTACTAGTGGCTGTAGCCGGTATTATCATACTTACTCTGATTATCATGATTACCATCCGGGAGCGTCGGCATGAATTAGGCGTCTTGTTGTCTTTAGGAGAATCCAGAAGTAAAATCATTCTCCAATTGTTTACCGAAGTTGCTATTTGTATGATTCTTGCATTAGGAGTTGCTTCGATTAGCGGGAACGTCGTCGCGAATGCCGTGGGGCAGCAGCTACTTGACCAACAGACAGAAACCACGACACAAAACCAACAAGCTCCTGGCGGTGGACAAATGCCAGGTAACGGACAAGGCGGTCAACGTGGGGGTCAACAAGGAAACATGAATAATCCATTTGCTGTTTCTGATCAAGTCAGCGAATTGGAAATCAATGTCAAACCTACACAATTAGGACTACTAGCCGGAGTAGCATTTGGAATCAGCCTGCTTTCTGTCTTTTTAGCTTCTATAGGGATATTAAGATTAAACCCAAGAAAAATCCTATTAAATTAAAGGAGGAATTTGATGTTACGGACAGAACAATTGGGATTTTGGTATCAAGATCCGCAAGATGCGCTTTATAAAGATGTAGAACTGAATTTCGAAGCTGGAAAAATGTACGCTATTTTAGGAGCAAGTGGTTCTGGAAAAACGACTTTTCTTTCGCTTATTTCCGGATTAGATACACCAAAAGAAGGAAAGGTATACTATCAAGATCGTTCACTGAACAAAATCGGGTTAAGAAGTTATCGTAAAAATGATGTCTCGATTATTTTCCAAGCTTATAACTTGCTTCCATATTTATCAGCTCTAGACAATGTCATAACAGCAATGGAGATCACTAAAACCAAACAAGAGAATTATCGACAAGTTGCTTTAGATCGACTGGCTCGTGTAGGAATTGATGAAGTATTAGCAAAAAAACAGGTGACCAAACTTTCAGGAGGTCAGCAACAGCGAGTCGCTATCGTTCGTGCTATCTGTTGCGAACATCAACTGATTGTAGCTGATGAACCTACTGGGAATCTGGATGAGACCGCATCACAAGATATCGTCAAACTTTTCCAAGAAATCGCCCATGAACAAAATCGCTGTATTATCATCGTGACCCATGAGGTCGAAGTAGCAAAAAGCTGCGATGAAGTCTTTGAACTAAAAAATAAAGAATTTCAAAAAATAGAAGTTTAAAAAACAGGATAACTTTCAAACAAAAAATCCGAACCATATCTATGAAGCAGATACGGTTCGGATTTTTATTTGCTTGATTCATTTAGTAATGAACGTTGTTTATTTGTTTTCATCTTTTCGAGAGAATTTGTCTTTGATTTCATCGCCCAAATCACGAGCTTTTTCTTTGATATCAGAACCTAGTGATTGTGCTTTTCCTTCTGTTTCTTTGCTCTTGTCGTCTGTTGCTTTGCCGTATGCTTCTTTTCCTTTACCGACTACTTTGTCTTTCATGTCTTTAGAACGCCCTTTTAAATCTGCCATTGTGTTTCCTCCTCTTAATTTGTTTATTGATCTACTTTCAGGGTAACATCAACAACAGATACAGACAAACAGAACGCTCGTTTTCTAAAAAAGGATGAGACAGATAGTGGATCAAAAACTTTTTTCGAAAGTTCCCCATACTTTGACTTCTTTTTCTTGGACCATTATTTCTCCTTTAGCAATAACTGTATCGATATCAAGCGTTTCTTTGTCCAAGATACACAAGTCTGCATCTGCGCCAATTTCAATTTTTCCTTTTTTATCCAATTTCAATATACGTGCTGGGTTACTGGTTATAGCTCGCAAGGCGATTTCCAGAGGAATATTTTCTTTTTGCACAGCTTCTTTGATCCCTACTAGCAATGCCTTAGCACTTCCTACTCCTAACCCTAGGAAATGATTGTTTTCATCAAAATAAGGCAAGCTTCCTTGTCCATCTGAGGTCATCGTGAAATTATCTAAAGAAACATCTTCCTCAATCAATCGTTTCAATGCTTTACTGAAGCGCACTTCCCCATCTGTCTTCTCCCAAAAATCAGGGTCTTCGCTAGCGGTGAAGTCAATCGTGCCGCCACGTTTAGCAAATGCCACGCAAGCTTCAAATAATTCTGGTGTACGATTCGCATGAGTAGGCAAAAACTGTGTGATCGGAATTTCTGTTTCTTCTACAATTCGTGTCAATAACTCTAGCTTTCTTTTTCCTCCGCCTAAGTGGACATTGATGATCCCAGCTTTTCCCGACAACATGCCTCCTACACGAGCATCTGCTGCTGCACGGGCGAACTCTTCAAAACTTGGCTGAGAAGAACGGTGATCGGATACTGCGATTTCTCCGATTCCGATGATTTTATCGATTGTTAAAAAGTCTTTGATGATCGAATCTGTTACTGTTTTTACCGGCAATCGGTACGAACCCTCGTACACATAAGTGGAGATTCCTTCTGCTTCAAGTCCTTTCGCTTTGCTGATCAAAGCAGTCATATCTCGACCTTCTCCGTCTGTTCCCAAGCAACCGACAACTGTCGTTACACCAGCTGTAGTCAATTGACTTAATGTAACTTCTGGTGTTCGGTTTTGATAACCGCCTTCTCCTCCTCCGCCTAAAATATGGAAATGACAGTCAATGAAACCTGGAGTCAGTACTTTTCCCTCACCTGAAAGTTCTTCTACTTCCACTCCTTCGTAGCCGCCTTCTAGCTGTTCTTCTACAGCCAAAATCTTCCCACCGGCAATCAATACGTCCATTTTTCCTAAGTAATCTGGTGCAAACACTTCAATTTGTCGGATGATCTTCATACATTTTTCCTCTTTCTTTAAGTATAACTGATGATAGGATCTTAAAAAATAATCCAAACGATAGAATCTTTACTCCTTTGATTTTACCGTAAAATGACGGTTCTTGGAGTCATTTATCTACTGTTTGGATTACTTTTTTTATTTACTTATATCTCCAGTACTACTGCAGACCGATCGCAATAGCAATCATGATGAAAATAGTTCCCAAAACAAACAGGAATCCTTGCATCTTGATTTGGAACCTTGCCCATTTTGCCCACTCGATCCGTGCAACACCTAACACACCAATCAAGCTAGCTGATACGGGCGTAAAAGCATCCATGAAACCAGAACCAAGCTGATAAGCAAGAACTGCTACTTGTCTGGATACACCGACTAAATCTGCCAATGGAGCCATAATCGGCATGGTCAAAGCTGCTTGTCCTGAATTTGATGTAACAACCAAGTTGAACAAACTTTGGAAGATATACATCGCCCAAGCGCCAATGACAGCTGGCACACCGGTCAATGCCGTCCCGATTCCATGCAAAATCGTATTCAAAGCTGAAGGAACAGACGCATCGGATCCACCTAAGACGAGAAGGATTCCTTTGGCCATCCCTACTACGATTGCTGTACCAGCTAAATCAGCTGCACCAGATTGGAAAGAAGAAGCGATGTCATTGACTTTCATTCCATCTAATTTGAAAAGAACAGCAATGATTCCGGCAACTAATCCCATCACAAAGAATTGAGAAGCGATTTCGGGGATGTAATAGCCTTTTTGAGTCACGCCCCAAACGATCCAAACAAGAACAGCTAACATCTCTACTAAAATCAGTTTATGCCCAAGCATGAATTTTTTATTTTCATCAGATGTCTTTTTGATATGAGAACGGAAATAATCATCTGATTTATAAGTCAACGAACTTTCCGGTTTTTTACGGATTTTTTCTGCATATATCATCATATAACCAGCTGCTAAGGCAGTAACAACTACCCACATAATCAATCGGAATGTCGCACCAGACAACACTGGGATTCCAGCAATCCCTTGAGCTACAGCTACGCTAAACGGACTCATCCAAGAGGTCGCATTTCCGACTTGAGATGCGACATAAGTCACGGTTACTGCTACGATCGAGTCATATCCTAAGGCAATGACGAATGGAACCATCACCATTGAGAATGGAATTACCTCTTCTGCCATCCCAAATGTAGCGCCCCCAAATGAAAAAGCAAAGAATAATAGCGGTAAAGCTAAACGCTCCAGTCCCTTCGTTTTACTGATAAACGCATAGATTCCTGCATCAATCGCTCCGGTACGCATAATAATACCAAAAGCACCTCCGACAACAAGGATCAATGCAGCAATCCCTACAGCAGATCCATATTTATCTCCAGATACTAGACCTTCAAAAACGAAATTTAAGAAGCCAAAGCCACCAAAATCGTCTGTTCCCCATATTTTGGCTGTTTTATGCAATTTTTTAGAAGTATCATAGATATTTTCGCCATACTCATCGTAAAGAACATCATCTGTTAAGGAAATTTCATCTAGTTTTTCTTGCGTAAGATTTTTTTCTCCGTCAGCAATGACTTTTTCCAATCCTTTTTCAGGAACATCCAGTTTTTCACGTTCTGCTGGATGATCTTGCAGTTCTTCTAATTGATCAAATACATACGATTTATCCAGCTCGTAAGCATAACGGAAGGAATCTTGGCGTAAAACAGTACGAGTACTTGTTTCGCCATTCGCATCTTTATATTCAATGTCTTGCGTGCTGAACTTTCCTGCTGGTACGACAAAAGTCAGTATCCATGCAAAGATGACTACACCAAAAATAATGACATACGTATGGGGTGTCGATAATTTAGTGAAGTCACGTTTCGGTTTTCCTGAAGAATTTGTTTTCTTCAAATTTATTTCTTCCTTTCTTTTCTCAGTAATTTTGATGAATAAAAAATGGATAATCAAATGAATTATACAGTAAAAATGTCAATTCCACATGAATAATTTATTAGAAAATCACTTTTTTCTATTTTGCTTTTTTTCTCATATGTATGACTATTTTTTTCTTTTTCCATTTATATTGAGTATTTTATTTCTCTGTTTTTCCTTAAAATTCTTTTTTTATTTTTAGATTAGCGGAAATCCCGTCCTGATTTTTTCATTTTATAATCGTGAATAAATTGTATTTCATTGCAAAAAAGCAAAAAATAATAATAAATATTCATCTCATATCTTTCATTTTTTGTATATTTTCTTTCTATTAGAAAAAGGAATCTTCTTCGACAATTTTGTTATATCAGGTAAACTTCATTGCAATAATGATAACAAATGTACTATAATTACATTGTAAAGAGTTTTGGGGAAGACTCTTTCATCAACGTGTATTAAGAGGCAAGAAAGGATCCATGCGGATTCTTTCTTGTCTCTTTTTCCGCTATTTTTTTTCTATCTAGCATTGCATATTTTTGTAGCTCTTTTCTTCTCATTGTGAAACAACTTATAAAAATAACGCACCTTCAAAAAAAAAGGCTGACCTCTAGATCTAAACAAACTTAAAATAACATAAAATAAAAAATGATTATTACTGATTTTCTTTAAAAATCGTTTTCTTTGTTTCAAACATTCCATATTTACGTGGAACACCGTTTTTTTAATGAAACTTTGGTCATTATGTGGAAAACTATTTTCCTCTTGGTTCCTGAACTAGCTGTTTTGCTGTAAAATACAATACTTGTTGAAGCAAAAAAATCGTTGCAAGAGAGGCTGTTCCACAGATTGCTGGATCTAAATTCGGCAAAGTCAAGACTGCATCATGCAGATTGGCATGGTTATCCAAAACTAAATCAGCAAATTCAAATAATCTCAAACCACTGCTATGCTGGGACTTGATGCTTCGTGACAAATCAAATCCAGTAACAATGATCAAAGGATGTCCATTTTCTTTGATCCATTGAGCCAACTCAACGATTGCTGGATTTCTTCCTTCATTCGAAAGAAGTAGAAAAATGTCTTCTGGTTTGACAGAAAGCTCATCAATAATCGCTTGTCCTGCCCCTTCTAGCGTTTCATAGACACCTCCGGCTGGGTTTTCAATCAATATACTTGGCACAAGGTCCGGTGTTTGATCCCAAAATTCAAATGCTACACCACTTAGTGTGCGGCTAGCATATATCTGCAATTTGCCGCCTTGATTGATTTGTTTCGCAATCCAAGTTCCTGCTTGAACCATCAACGGCTCTTCTATCCTTAATTTCTCTTCCAATTGGTAATAATAGTCAAAATAACATAAACTCATTTTTCTCTCCCGCCTAGCTATACTTGACATGAATAGAAACAGCTGCCTAATCTAAGGAAATACATAAAAAACAGAAGATAAACAGTAATACATGCGGTCTTTGCTGTTTCAAACGCAAAAAAGGTATTGAACGAATACGCCCAATACCTTGACATAGCAAATAAAACAACGTGCAGACCATAGAAAATCTCTACATAGGGGTAGAATTTTCCCCTTAGATTAGGTACAATAAATAAGGTCGATGCACTGCATTGACTATGGCAAAATGATCGGTCAGGGTGTATGAGTGTGACTGGTCATTCCCTGATTCTTAGCGCCAACTAAGGGTCAGGGAGCCTTTTTTTATTCAGCTGTTTCTATCTGAACTCATTGTAAGTAATCTCTTATTCAAGTGCAAGTACGAAAACACAAAAAAACATTGGTATGATTTTTTTACAAATAAATAACATAAAAAAAAGGAATGGCTTGTCCTTATGTAGCAAGCATTCCTTTTTGAAAAGATTCTTTTAAATAAGTGAAAAAAGTTTTTTCTCACCAATTAAATAAATCTCTCAACTCAATATTTTGTCCATTATTTTATCTTTTTTTGCGTATACATACTAAATATTACCGTCTTCTTCTCGCTCTTCTGCTTTGTTCTAGAGAATCTGTACTAGAAAAAGTAGTGGCATGTCTACCCTTTCTTCCGATCCGAGACTTTCTTTTCCTATAAGGAATATAAATGAGCAGATACAATACAGCAAAAAATAAGGCAAATATGCAAGCTTCCCAACTACCTAACGCCAGTTCGATCATCAAGCTAGCAACTGCAATAGACGCTGCATACCAGATAAAAATTAGGAATCTTTCTTTTTTTCTGACCATTTTGAACATGATAAATAGACTAATGAGCAATAGTGGTAACACAAATACCCAATTATTTCCTTCCATCAGCCACTTGAGTATATCAAGTAGCGACTGCGCAATAGCGACTAATTTTCCCATAGTGGACACACACCTTTTTTATAATTAAAAAAATTCGCCTTTTTATTCTACTATGAATCTTCTGGATTGGCTTTCATTTCTCTTATGTAATCATTTTCTTTTATGCAACTTAAAAAAAAATTAAACCATTAGCAGAAAATTTCCTAAATATATTCACGAAAGTCTTTTTCTATCTTTCATTTTTCCTCGTCTTCATTCACTTAGCGTCAAAAAATAAAAACGACAGTTGCGCAAATGACGCACAAGCTGCCGCTTTAATACCCATTTGATTTTTATTCTCAGCAGGTCACTTATTTCCAGTTAATTTCCTGTTCTTAGCTCTTTGCTCAACTGGATAATATATGCGCTTAACGATGCGCCGATTTCCGGATGATGAAGTCCATATTCAATATTTGTCTTCATATATCCTAGCTTATCGCCTACGTCATATCTTTTTCCTTTAAATTCTCTCGCATAGACCGCTTCTGTTTGGTTAAGGGTCTGGAGCGCATCCGTTAGTTGTATCTCGTTCCCTGCTCCTGGTTCTTGAGTTGCTAATATCTCAAATATTTTGGGAGTCAGGAGATAACGTCCGATAATGGCTAAATTGCTTGGTGCTTTTCCAAGTTCAGGTTTTTCTACAAAACCATTTACTCTGCAACGTCCCTTTTCGTTATCCGTTTTAGGATCAATAATTCCATATTTAGAGGTTTCATTTTCTGGTACACGCATGACGGCAACAGCAGAAGATTGTGTTTCTTCATAATCCATCATCAATTGTTGAGTCAGTGGGATATCATCTTTCATCAAATCATCCCCGAGCATGACAACAAATGGTTCATTCCCTATGAATGCTTTTGCTTGAAGCACGGCATCCCCCAGTCCTCTTGGATGAGATTGACGGATGAAGTGAAGATTGACATGAGTCGTTTCTTCAACTAAAGCGAGTAGTTCTGTTTTTTCCTTTTCCCGCAAATTGTTTTCCAATTCGATATTTGCATCAAAATGATCTTCGATGGGTCTCTTTTCTTTTCCCGTTACGATCAAGATATCTTCGATTCCCGAATCCAATGCTTCTTCCACAATAAATTGGATCGTTGGCTTATCCACGATTGGAAGCATTTCTTTTGCCATGGCTTTTGTTGCCGGCAAAAAACGTGTTCCTAGCCCAGCGGCAGGAATAACTGCTTTTTTGACCTTCACTTACTGTTCCTCCTAAACGACGCTTACCTGTTAATCATCTATTTAACGAAGAGAAAATTCATTCTCCATTTTTCCGTCACGTAGCATGATTTCTTTTGCTGCTTTTTTAATATCTTCTCCATTATACAAAACATTATAGATGGTTTGAGTAATTGGCATCTCAACCCCTAGCTGTTGTGCTAGCTCGACTGCTGCTTTTGTCGTTGCCACACCTTCAACGACCATTCCCATGTTTTCCAAAACTTCTTCCAGTTTATGCCCCTGTCCTAGTAAGTTACCGGCGCGCCAATTACGGGAATGAACACTTGTACAAGTAACAATCAAGTCCCCAACACCGCTCAAACCGATAAACGTCAGCGGATTGGCACCCATTGCTACACCAAGACGACTAATTTCTGCTAATCCGCGAGTCATGATGGCCGCTTTTGCATCGTCTCCGAACCCTAGCCCATGGATAGCACCGGCACCAATAGCAATGATATTTTTTAATGCTGCGCCAGTTTCTACACCAATCACATCATTATTTGTATAAATCCTGAAATAATCATTCATGAATAATTCTTGTACATAAGCAGCTGCTTTTTGATCGATACTTGCAGCTGTAATCGTTGTAATATCATGAACTGCTACTTCTTCCGCATGACTAGGGCCAGATAATACGACGATTGCCTGTCGTTTTTCTTCTGGAATCTCTTCAGCCAAAACTTCTGAGATCCGTTTATGCGTATCTTGTTCTAGGCCTTTACTTGCATGGATAATGACGGGCTTAGTATTCATTTTACCAATAAGTTCCTGGGCGACTGAACGGATCGCTTTTGTCGGAACGACAAACAAAATAGCATCTGCGTCATCCACTGCTTCTGCCAATTCTTTATATCCGATAATCGATTCTGGGATCGTCAAATCGGGTAAAAAATGTTGATTTGTATGATACGTATTGATTTCGTCAATCTGTTCAGGTACATTTCCCCAAATCCGGACATCATGCCCGTTTTCTGCCAATGTCTGTGCTAAAGCAGTGCCCCATGATCCAGGACCAAGAACTGCGATTTTTTGTTTCATGGATATTCCTCCAAATAAATAATTGATAATTTCCATTATAGTATACATTTCTTAAAGTTTGGACTAATTTCCATTGTTTTTAAGTGTTTGTTTAATTCTTTTATCGACTTTCACTTGAAATAATCTATTAAATGTTGCAATAGCGTACATTTTAATTTTTTTCTTTTTACACTTGTTATACTTTATTTGTCACTAAGAGAAAGGAGGTTTGACTATGTTTCCATTACCATTACCATTGGGAGGCTGGGAAGTTTCTCCTAACAACCCTTAATTGAAGCTACATACAAGAAGAGGCTGGGACAGAAGCGTTTAACTCCAAGAAGTAAGAAGGAATTCACGAAAATTGCTTTTCAAATTTTTGTGAATTTCAGCTTATTTCCGAAGGAGTTGCTGCTGCTTCCGCCGGTTATACGTGTTTAGAGCGTGAGACAAAAGTGTTCTTTACTTTTGTCCCACGCTCTTTGCTTAAATCAATACATGGTAGAAATTTTGATAAAAGTCGTATCCTCCTTATTCCGAGTAAATGATGTGACACGCAGTTATACATCAGGCTTATTATCTCTTGATACACAGTGTTCAATCAGCTCACCCTCAATATTAGATTAAAAAACGGCAAAATATGAAAAACTATTTTGCCGTTTTGTTTCTGTAATACTTAGGTCAAAGTATTGATTTCACAACCGCTTGATAAACGGTGTTACAGAAGTAGCTTCTATCACGACCTCATCATCAACTTATTTTTTGCCATAAAGAGAAGGCCGTATCTGGTGCCCAATGTGCGGCTGCAATATGCGCTTGCAAGCAACGATATTGAATACCATTATATGTGACTATGTCTCCTGCTTGATAAAAAGTACCGACTGTCCAAGAATTTCCTTGGCCGTTCTCGTCTAGGGTTCTTGCTGTGACAGACTGGCTTAGTAAAGAAACACCTGTCCGATTGACTGCACGAACTTGATAGCGATACGCAGTAGAAGCTGTTAAATTTTGATCTTCAAATACAGCGGTTTGTGAGGTAGCGATCTTCTTGCCATCTCTGTATATTTCATAATAAAGTACTTCTTCCAATAAGCTATTTTCTTGCCATACCAAACGAACTGTTGATTGTGTCACATGGTTGATGCTCAACCCGTTTGGAATAGAAGGTGCTGGTAAAGCTGTTGCTTCTTGCGTACGGATATTCAATCTATCGGAACGTGCAGAAATATTTCCTGATGGATCGACCGCTTCAATCGTATAAGAATAAGTCGTTTCTGGTTGTAAACCTGTATGTATATAATTCGTAGTGTTGCTTGTTCCTACTAATCGATTGTTTTCATAAATATTATAATGTGACACACGAACGTTATCCGTTGACGCAGTCCAAGACAATGTGACTGTCGTACTTGTTGCTGTTCCTCGAAAATTGGTCGGTTTAGAAGGTTTCTCTGTATCTGGTTCTTGTTCCGTAAACAGATTTTGATAAGCTTTCGCAAATGATTCATTATAAGAAATGCCAGATGAGTTTACCCCTTCGTCCCAGTTCACGCTCCAAGTCATCAAACCTTTTAAAGGTGTACGTTCTTTTTCCATTTGTTCGAATACTTGATAAACAACGGATGGATCTTGCACATAACCGTTGGCTGCCGCATCGTTATTTGCTGGAATCCCCAAAGCCAGACGATCTGCTGGTATCCGAATGTATCCACTCTCTCCGTTATGCAAGGCTTTTGACATACCATATAAGAAATCATATTTTCGACTGTCATTGTTCTGAGCAATCCATTCGTCTCCCACGCTTAATCCGTCGCCCGCCTGATTATATAGTTGTGGTGCAATAAAATCATACTCATTTTCTAATGCAGTGATATAAGGTACATAGCCTCCCGCTGTTCTCAAATAAGGGAATTCAGGTGCCATAGAAATAATAAAGTGTTTTCCTTGCTTTTTATAATGATCTCGTACGATTTTCAACGCTTCTGGGATCACTTGCTGGTTATCTCCTGCCGTAATGGCGCTTTGTTCTAAATCAATGTCTAAACCATCAAAACCATAAGTTTCTACCAACCGAATCACTTCATCTGCAAATGCTTGTTCTTGTCCTCTGTGCAATTCGATATGGGAATCAGCTCCGCCTAAAGAAATGATAACTGATCGTCCTTCTTCATTCAGGGCAGCCACTTTGCTTCTGAATTCTTCATCACTCATATTAAATGGCTTAAATGTAGGGATTCCTTCGCCTTTCATAAAAGATACTGCGATGACATTGTAAAACGGATTGATCTTTCCTAAGTCTGTCTCTGCTGGTTTCCCACCTCTATATCCCGCACCTTGCTCTGGTACCCAGTTATGATAATATCCAACAGCAATTTGCTTTTCTGAGATATCCGGCATCAATGCCGCGGAATCTTGTGCAGCATGTATAGTTTGTCCACCTCCAGCGAAACAGCCGATTGCTGCCAATGACAGCCAAAAAATTTTTTTCATTCATCATACCTCCTAGTATTTGGTAAATATATTTTATTTTAACAACATCTGTTTTTCATTTTTTGTATGTTATTACAACATAAATAAAAATTGCTTTTAAAGCATGAGCACTTTTTATCAAAAATAGTACATAATTGACATTTTCGTCCTTAGATAACAGCCTTGTGTTATCTTATATTCATAAAAACGTATGGAGGTAACTTACATGATAAAACATGCTTCTTTAATTCGAAAACTAAGAAAAGAACGTGGACTGACACAAGCTCAATTAACAGAGGGGCTTTCTCAGCGAGGGACATTAGCTGCTTTTGAATCTAGAGGAACAAAAATCAGTTTTGAATTGTTAGTGGATTACCTTGAACGGATGAATGTTACACTTGAAGAATATCAATTTTTGCTGAACAACAATACTCTCACAAGTAAACAAAAACTTTCTAATTACCTGATCACAACAAAATATTTAACAAAAGAGCAAGAGAATGAACTGCTAAAAGAATATAAAAAAACTGGGAATATTTATTATCGCCTGCTATATACGCAACGTATACTAATTGATCAATATCTGGGAAACCGAAAGCTCACTCGTTCGGAAACTTTGACAGAAGTTTCTATTATCAAAAAGTACTTGGAAGGTATCGATACATGGGGACACTATGAACTTTCTATTTTTTCCAATTGTTTATTCATATTCGATGACGAGTATATTTATCATTCTTTTCAGCGTAGTGTCACAAAAATGAAAGCATATGTCGATACTGCTCATTATTCCGAATTATTATCAAATTTTCTTTTGAACGGGATACATCTATCTTTTCATCGTTCTTCTGTTTTTCTTAGAAAACTATTTTTAGGAGAATGGAAAAAAGTAAGTGACCGTTATAAACATACGTTAGACTTAGCCCGTTACAAAGCATTCACTGCTTTAGCTCTATTAGCAGATGGCAATGAACGAGCACTAGAAGAAATTGACGAAGCAATCCATTTCTTTGAATGGCTAGGACTAGAGGAAGTGAAAGAAGAGATCATTGAATTGAGAGATTCTCTTTTGAAAAAAACTATACATAAAAATGATAAGGCTATTTATCAATAGTCATTCTTCTAGTTTTTTATTTTTGTTGTAATACCATACAAAAAAATAATATTTAAATAATACATTTTATACTATCTTACGAAAAGGAAACCTTTTCTTAAAATATTTTATCTAACTGGAGGAATCATCAAATGAAAAAAAGTACTTTATTGGGATTAGGAATGTTACTTGCTACAACAGGAATCGCCGCTTTGTCTTCTGTAGATGTCTCGGCTCATGGCTATGTTTCACAACCTATCAGCCGTGGCTATCAAGGTGCTCTAGATAGTAGGAATAATTGGCAAAGTGCTTTTGAAAAGTATGGTCGTATCATCAACGAACCACAATCTTTAGAGGCACCAAAAGGATTCCCTTCGGCTGGACCTGCAAATGGTCGGATTGCTTCTGCTAATGGTGCAGTAGGTGACTTTGTTTTGGATAAACAAACAGCTACGTTATGGACAAAAAACAACTTAACTACTGGGGCAAACCGATTCACTTGGCATTTCACAGCTGACCACGCAACGACGAAATGGCACTATTACATGACTAAAAATGGTTGGAATCCAAATGCCCCATTGAATAGAAATGACCTGGAATTCATTGGTGAAGTAAATAATGGTGGCAATTCGTCTATTACTAATCCGACTCATACAATCAATATTCCTAGCAATCGTCTGGGGTATCATGTCATTTTAGCAGTTTGGGATGTAGCTGATACAAATAACGCATTTTATAATGTAATCGATGTCAATGTTCAAAATCGTAATGCATTAACTGACTTGGAAAACAACTAAAAAATAAAGGGAGCAGTTGTCGCTGCTCTCTTTATTTTTTATATTCTTTTCATCCAATCGACCCTAATAATCAAACTGACGATAGTAGCGGCGTATCTCTAATGGATGACAATTCAGCTGTTCGACATGTGCATCGATACGCTGTGTCACTGCATGCATCAATAAGAAAGACAACACACGTCCGCGATATTTTTCGCCGATACCTTCTACTGGATAGTCTTTTGTATCTATCAATGTATAATTACTACAAATTTTTGGCAAAAGTTTAGCTACACGTTCAGATAACACTCTCTGTTCATCTTCGCCTAAAAATAAAGTGACTGGGGTCGTTTCTTCAACGATCTCTAACGTCCCGTGAAGAAACTCGGCAGCATGGATAGATTTCGATGGAAGCCAGCTTTGTTCTTCCCAATAACACATGGCATATGAATAAACAGCTCCCCATTGATTCCCTGCTCCGATAAAATAATGCATGCTATCACGTCGATGTTTTTCTGCAAATGATAAGCCAAATGCATCTGCTTTTTTCTCTGCTTCTACTAACCCTGTTGGTAAATAACGTTCGAGCTGTTCATAGTACTCTGAGTAATCTTCGAATTCCCCATGCAAATACATCAATCGATCTGCTACCATAAAAAATTTGATTTGTTCTGTTCCGGGAGCTGGATAAGTAACCACAAAATCGCATAGTTGAGACAACTTACTCTCCGCTTTATCGATAAATCCAATCAGTGTCGCTCCTACTTTCTTGATTTCTTCTACTGCTTTCACTACTTCTTGGGTTGTCCCAGTAACAGAGGACACGACAACGATAGAATCTTTTGTTAATCTTTTGTTCCCAGTAGTGTAATATTCTGCAGCATGCTGTACAAAGACAGGCAAGTTGCTTTTCCCATTCATATAAGTGACAGCTTGCATCGAAGAAGCATACGTTCCACCAATTCCTAAATAATAGACAGCATCGAATTTTTCCGTATAAAGTTTATCGATGATTTTTTCTACTTGCGGACGTAAAGCTAGTGCACCTTTTATTGCTTTGATTTGTTCTTCTTCATTGAACTTCAACATGATTTACACCTCTTATAATTTACTTTTCAAGACTGTATCAAAGTCTTCAAAGATCTTTTTGTTCAAGTCGATTCCTTTAGCTGCTGCGATTTTATAAGCGAATAGTTGAAATGGAACGACAAGTGCTAATATAGACAGATATTCATCACATTCTATTGCTAATCCAAGTGTTTTCTCGTCTCTTGCTTTTTTTGTGGTAATTGTGAGAGCCTCTCCAACATACTGACTCATATATCTCCGCAACTTTTGTGAACGTTCCTTATTTTCATTGTCCCCTTCAATAAAGAACAGCAAATGGGAAGCATCAGCCTCTAGATATGGGCCATGCATGTAAGCTTCTAACTCAAATCCTTGTGACGGGACACGGATTGTTTCCGTCAATTTCGTTTCTGCTTCTTTCGCTGTTCCCCAGTTTGGACCATAGCCAATAGTGATGAAGCGTTGTGTTAAACGAAACAAACTTTGATGCTCATCAAAAAATTCTTCCGTTTTTTGAATAATCACTGGTAAATGATCGATTATTTTTTGTAACTGTTGCATGTAGTTTTGTTCTATTTCTTTGCTGATATTATTTTTACTTATCCCAATTCCTAGCCCTAAGAGTAGTAACTGTAAGACAGTAGCAGAATAGCCTTTTGTAACGAAGCCAACTGTTTCTATCCCAGCACCTAAATCAATAATCTGTGTAGCTTCTAAAGCAAGTGGACTTTGTACGTCATTTGTGACAGCAATAATCGGTATTTCTTGTTTTTGGATCATTTTTACTGCTTCAACAGTAGAAGCACTTTTCCCACTTTGTGACACAGCAATCACAGTATCGATTGATGGAGAAAGTTTTCCATAATGAGCAAAATGAAAAGGTTCTTGAATATCGACAGTTAGCTTGCCATAAGATTCCAATGCCGGCTTCGCTGCTAAACAAGCGTTGTAAGAAGAACCCGTTGCTAGCATCAGCAGATTCGTTGTTTTTTTCATTTGTTTTCTTGTCGAAAAATCATTCTTTTTCAAGATCGTACTTAGTACTTCCTTTTCTTCATAAATATAATCTTGCATCGTAACCATTTTCTCTGCTCCTTTTCTAAAAAATCCCTATCCACGAACCAAAAATCCCAAAGAAAGCTAATCCGATCAAAATCGTCAATGGTTTTACTTCTTTTTTCAATAGATAAAACACTACACCAAATGCACCCAGACATAAGATATTTGGGACAATATCATCAAAAATACTTTGAACAGTCACAGCATTTTCTCCTGAACCGATTTTTAAAGGAATATTGATGGTAATCATCGTGGCAGTCATTGCTCCGACGACCATCAACCCAATGATAGACGCGCCTAATGTCAAACTTTCCATCATCCCGTTTGCCTGAATCTTTTTCAAAAAACCCGTTCCTAAGCGATAACCCCAACCTGTTGCTAGATAGCGGAACAGAATGTGCGGAATATTGAAAATCAAAATGAACAAGATAGGTCCTAAAATATTTCCTTGCATAGCTAAAGAGGTGCCCACACCTGTGGTAATCAATCGTAAAGTTCCCCAAAAGAAAGAATCCCCTAGCCCTGCAAGTGGTCCCATCAAAGATGTTTTGATACTGTCGATCGTGGTCACATCAAATTCAGGATCATCCTTATTTTCTTCCTCCATTGCAGCCGTGATCCCTAAAATCAATGTAACGATATGTGGGGTCGTGTTGAAAAACTCTAGATGCCGTTTCAAAGCTGCTGCCATTTCTTCTTTTGACTGATATAACTTTTTCAAAATCGGAATCATTGCGTAAACATAAGCCATATTCATCTGTCGTTCATAGTTCCAAGAAAACTCCATTTGAAAAGAACGCCAGAATACATGATTCAGTTCTTTTTTCGTTATTTTGCTGTTTTTACTCTCAGAATTCTTCATCTTCTTCGACCTCCCCTGCAGTGGTTTGAAGTGGCAGTTGACGGACATTCATGATATTGACTACCACAACGGCTAAAATTGCACCAAAAATAGCTACTCCGGTCACAGGAATCTCTAGGTAAGAAGCTATAGCAAAACCTAAGAAAAAGTATGGTGCAACTTGTTTATTAATCAGCAAGCGAGCGAGCATCGCGAAACCAAGAGCTGGAATCAACCCTGTTGCTACTGATAAGCCATTCTGAACGAAGTCAGGAATCTTATTGAGTAGATTTCCGATCGTATTGCTTCCCACCATATACGAAACCATTACCACAACACCAAGCATCAAGGAAAGACCGAAACCGGCAAGCAAGTGCATATGCTCGACTCCTTTATAGTTTCCTTCTTCTGCATAACTGTCCGCTTTATGGTTCATAATTGGAATCAAAAGACCTAAGTAAATATTTTTCAATATCAATGTCAACGTAGCAATTGGTAAACCTAGTAAAAGTGCCGTTTCCGTACCAGCTCCAGCTGTGATAGCAAAAGCCGTGCCTAGAATTCCTCCGGTCACCACATCAGGGGGGATCGAAGCACCTACTGAGAATGATCCGATAAATGCTAACTCCAAAGTGGCACCCATGACGATCCCAGTTTTTACATCACCCAACACGATTCCTGTAAACAGTCCCGTCACAATTGGACGAGAAAGCAGTGATGTCCCTAATGCATATTCTGATTGTGCGATAAATGCAACGATACCTAATAAGACTGCTTGTACAATCATTGAGTTTCTTCCTTTCTTACAAAACTTCCCTTACGTCCACTTTTTTATCTGCCGGTACTTGACGGATCTCCACTTCTATTTGTTTGTCAATCAATCTTTTCAATCGTTCCTCCTCTTCTGGTAAAATATTCACCGCTTTTCCAATACTGCGAGTACCAGGTTTCGCCTTGATCCCTCCTAAGTTGATGGTTTTGATTTCTGGATACGCTTCTGCCAGCTTATATGCGTCCTCGATTGATTCCACTACGATGAATAGCTTATATTTATCTGTCACACCGCTTTTCAATGCGGCAATCGAGTCATCAATGGATTTGATTACTAGTTTGACTCCTTGCGGCTTGGCTAATTTGATTGTTGTCTTTCGTATCTCATTAGTAGGCACATCATCATTGGCAATCAAAATACAATCTGCGCCTATTGTTTGTGTCCAAGAAAAAGCGACTTGTCCGTGTAATAACCGATGGTCAACTCTTGTCAATACAATCATTCTTCTTCCTCCTAAAATTCGTCTTCTTCTATTTTTTGATTGATCCGTTCGTTACAAAACTGGATCATTTTTTTTGAATCAGTTAGCACCTGCTGGATCAAAACAGTTGTCTCTACTTCAGCGTCCAACCGAGATACTAGCTCAATCAAGAGTGGCAAATTCAATCCGGCAACAAGATAGACATGATTCTGATTGATATATTGTAAGAATTCATTGTTGACACTTCCGCCAAAAAGATCCGTCAGAACAATGATTTCTTTATCTTTGTACCTCATAAACAGCTGACTTACTGATTCCGTTAAATCAAAATTCTCATCAGTATAGCAGTCCAATGCAGTAATAGAATGATTTTTCCCATAGATTAGCTCTAATGAATCTAGTATCCCTGAAGCAAATTTCCCATGGGAAGCTAAGATAATTTCTCTGTCCACTTTTTCATCTCCTCTTTTTACTTACACATACTAAAAAGCAAGTTGCGTGCCAAAGTTAGTGGCCGCAACTTGCTTATGTTCAAAATTCTTCTATCGAGAGTAACTCTGTACTTTCACTCAAAATATCACAGATATAGGCAATCTCAGAATGAGGGATCATGACACTATAATGCTCTTCAATGACACTAAACGCAGATTTAATAGCAGATACCTCTTCTTTTTGACACTGTTCCCATTTCTCTAATCCTTGATAGGTTTCAATTGGCATTTGTCGGATCAAACGTTCGATTAGACAGCTCACATGGACATATAACGCTAGTTTTTTAGGATTACTGATTCTTCGATTCAACTGCACCTCTAATTCTCGCATAAAATGATCGATTTCCTCCATCACCTTTTCTGTATCTAGAATAGTCACAGAGTCCAGTACTTTCTCCAATGAAAAATTGCGAATGATGTTCTGGTTGAATGTTTCCTTATCTGAAACATTCATAGCAGAATCCAACCATTCTGCTAGTACAGACATCTTCTCTCCTGAGATGAGGTCTTCTAATGAAAGATAGTCGATATCGGTGATAGCAGGATCTGCGGTACCTATGATCCCTACGATTTCGTATATGGAAAACAATGGTTCACTGTTTTTCTTATCTTTTAATCGCTGATATTCATATGGGATGATTTTCAACTGACAAGTCGTAGGCAAACTTTTCTCTAGCAGTTCACTTAGGTGAGCCGCCGTGCCGATTCCAGTGAAGCAGGTAGTAATGAGTGCTTTGGGTTTATTTTCTTGTGGATAGAGGAGCCGCCATTCTGGTTGGATTTGACGAACGGCCTCTTCTGCTATTTCTTCTAAAGCTGCATTTTTTTTCAAGCATTCCCCTACTGTGATGGCTAAAGGTGTCGTCACATTATTCAAAATCAAAAGTGGTACAGATAATTGTTTTTTAAAAAACTGATGGATTTCTTTCAGAGATCCCATATCTACTAATATGATCAACCCATTTGAAACATCGCTGTTTTCGCAATAATCCACGATTTCTGCAGCAATCTGCTGTGGTGTGACATCTAGCGGCATATCAAATGATTCAAATAGATCTTCTTGTAATAAACGATTGACCACATTTGCCATACTGCTGGCAGTTGCATAACCGTGCGCAGCAATCATTGCTTTTGGCAGTTGTTTTTCTTTTGACCATTTTGCTTTTTTTAGATAGATCGTCAGTAAAATCCGATCCATACTAGTGACTTCAATATCTAATTTAATCTTACTCAGTTCCAAGATTCGCTGGACATAATGATAACTAGATGGATAAGATTGAGAAACCTGTTTTTCTAATTCTTTGATTAGTTGGATAATCGCATGTTCTTCCGGTAACCATTTGACAGTGCTTCGCTGATAAAGATAGTAACTCAAGGCATAGACACTGTTTCCATCGAACTTGATTTGATAGGCAGACTCCATTTGTCGAAAGGTCTCACGGATAGATTGAGTCCAATAAACCAACAGCTCGTGTTTTTCTTGTCTACTGGTCTCAAATAGCAAAAAATCAAATAATTGGATCACTTCTTGTTTTAGTTTTCCTTCGCAAGAATATAGAAGACACTTATTTTTTTTGAAATCAAGCAGGATTTGCTCAAAACTTTTAACGATTCGTTGCTGTTCTGGTTGTTGCTTTTCCATCAATTGTTCTAAGGTCTGGTCTTGCGTGATATAGATTCCTTGCTGTGCTGTATTTTTGGTAATGGGCTCAGCGAGTAGTTCTTTTTGCAAATGATGGATGGTGACATGAATCTCCGACTGTTCACGTTGTTCAGCATACGCTTTTGCTGCTGAAACTTTGACAATATTTTTCAGCTCTCCTATGTTTCCAGATAATTTTTGACCTGCTAGAAGTGACAAAACTGGGCCACTGACTGACAAAGGGCTCCCCATTTTTCTTTGTTCCTCGATAAAAAAAGAGTAAACCAGTTCTAGCCGTTCATTTCGACTACGCTGATTGAGTGCAGGTAGTTCGATTCGGATAGGTATTCTTCGAATGAAAGTGGTTAAGAAATGACTAGTGGCCTCTTCTGTTGTGGCAAAAAAAAGACGTGTTTTGATCCGCCGTGACAAATTAGGTTCTCCCATACGATAAATCACACCTTGATCAAGATAGGTGAATAGTTTTTCCTGCCCTTCTGGTGTTAAGCGATGTACCTCGTCTAAAAACAAGATTCCACCATCTGCTGCTTCGAAAGCCCCTTTTTTATTTTCTTCTGCTCCAGTGTAAGCTCCTTTGACGTGACCAAACAAATTGCTAGTCAACAGTTCAGGATTATCTGCATATTGTGCACAATTGAAAGTGATGAATGGTGCAGAGTCCTCTAGTAAATCATGAAGCAGACAATACTGATAGACTAAATGGACTAAATAACTTTTACCTGTGCCGCTTTCACCTGTAATCAAAAGTGGCAGTCCGCCATCTGGATAGTAAAGAGCTGTTTTGATTTGTTCGATACTTTCTTTCAAACTGGCGTCGTGTCCGATCATAAAAGAGAATAAATCTTTTGGTTGTGCGAAAAAAGGCTGTTCTTCTTTAAGATCATTGATAGAAAAATAAAAATTCGTACGTAACTTAAAAAATTGTTTTTCAAAAGCTTCTTTGTGGAAATAAACCACTGGACGAGAATTGATTTTGACTAGTAGTTTCTCCTCATTCAACTGGTTCAAATAATGACTGACTGTGTTTCTTTTTACCCCAAAATGTTCAGCCAATCTTTTTGCTGTAAAGACCTCGTTCATATGGTTGAGATCGAAAAAGGCTGTCTGGTTCTCTAAGTAGCATAAAATTTCGTGTTTTAACAACTTATCCACCCCTATTCCATCATAGAAAACGGATTCATTTTGTCAATAAAATCTTTAATAAAGGGTTGAAAAATATGTCTTGTTATAGACAGCAGCTCACTTATCCCTTATAATTTTTATTCTAAAAAAGAACAGTTCCTTCCGGTTTTTATACTGGGATTTCCAAACAATAAAGAAAGAACAAGGAGGCTATGACTATTCAATGAAATCGGATAAATCTAAAAAGAGGAAGTATACTTCTTGGAAAACTTTTCGCGAAATCATCGGATCTTATCTCGCTGTGGTTGTGTTTTTACCTTTGCTTTATATGGCTATGACAGAACAAACCCGTTTTATTGATGTAGATACGCAATATATAGCCGAAACAGGATTTTTATTTATCTTTATCTTGATTTTTGCGTTCTATAAATCCTTCCACACAAAATAGGAGGCACAGCTCTCAATTTTTCTGTCTGCTTTTTGTTATTACAAATCCTTATATCTGGTATAACAACAATTTATTGGCGTAACGAGGAAAAACGAGTTATGATGCTTTCAGAGAGTAAAGAGGTACTGTTGTCACCATCCTTTTTATTGATTACGTACACCACTCTTAGTTTTTTCCCATTGATTAAGAAAACAAGGTAGAAACATCACTGTTCCTGCCTTGTTTTCTTTTTCGTGTGCTGTTTTGATATCAAAATCGCAAATGGCTTTCTACATAGCAATATTGATAATGAGAGGTTGTATTCGTTACACCGAACTTAATAGAAGCGTTTCTTCCTACTCCGATATTCACCCCTGCATTCCAAGTTGTCGAACCATTATTGAAGAAGTCGCCATTTACAATGTAAAAAATACGGTTAGCATCTTCTAAATGAACATAAACAGTTCCTCCAAATTGTTTCGACAAACCATTATATCCACGGATCATTTCAACTCGTACGATTCTTTTGATAGCCCTAAAATTTCCACTTTCACTGGTCTCGCAATAAAAGCGCATCGTAGATTTATAACTAACATTATCTGTCAAAGATTGCGATAATGCTCTGTATGTTGCTCTTGCTGTACGTGCATGTCTTGCACTTTCAGCTGTGAAGCCAAGCTCTTGTTGTGCTTGGATAATAGGGATGCCGTTTTCTTTTGCTACTTCTCGCACCATTTCATCAAAAGTGAGTATGGGACTTATGTTTATCTCTTTATTTTTATTTAATATGTCGATAACTGACGTATCACCTTCTACAGTAAACACATGCTGTCCGATATTATTTATCCCCCCTAAAGCTGCCATACATAATAAACCAATCAACAATTTTTTTATTTTCATAGTCCTTCCTTCAACATTAATTAGGTTTCCCTCAAACAATTTGTGACAATAACTTTATAGCATAAAAAGAAAACGATTTCAACAACTTTTGAAAAAGGAAAATAAACTATGAAAACAGAGCTTTTATTAGATTTAATAACATCCTTACTTTTAATTTTTTCGCCAAAAATAACGATGGTTTTTATGGAAAATGAAGCTTCGCCCTCTCCATTTTATGAGATTCTCTTTATTATTAAGATCATTTGCTTTATACTCGCTGTTTTTTACATAAATCATGGAATCACTACTTTTTTATTTTCAAAAAATAAATAGCGCTCCATTGATGATTCTGTACCTGATCCACCTTTTGCACACGATTCATTTATAAAAAATCGGACAAAATAGACGTTTGGAGGAATGAAGAGACCGGGATGAATTTCCCGTTCTCTTTCTTTTTTTCTAAAAAATATTCTATTCAATCTCTAAAATCTCTTCATAATAAAACTTTCATTTATGAAAAGGCTTGTTCTCTTTTCATTCTAAATTTCCTAAGCTACAATGTGGTAGTACTTGTTTTTTCAACTGTAGACAAATAAATAATAGGAGGAATCATATGATTCAGTTATTACGTTATGCAAAAGATTATCGTAAGCAAATCATTTTGGGTCCGTTCTTCAAGTTTCTTGAGGCTGTCTTCGAACTTGTCCTACCTTTAATGATGGCTTCCTTGATCGATAATGGACTAAAAATGAATGACCGAGGAAAAATCATTGAAATGGGCTTATGGATGGTCGCTATGTCTGTGATTGGTCTGATTTGTGCTATCATTTGCCAATACTACGCTTCAGTAGCTTCACAAGGATTTGGTACAGAGTTGCGAAATCAGCTGATCAAAAAAATCAATACTTTCTCTCACAACGAGTTGAATCATTTTGGAACAGATACCTTGATCACTCGAATGACAAACGACATCAATCAGCTTCAACTAGCTTTAGCAATGGTCATTCGTTTATTGATTAGAGCACCATTTTTAAGCATCGGTTCAGTAGTCATGGCTTTTGTGATCGACTGGGAAGTAGGTCTGTTTTTCTTAGCATTATTGCCTATTTTCTCCATCATCTTATTTTTTATCATCAGAAAAACTGTTCCTCTCTATCAAAAAGTGCAAGAAAAACTAGACCAGCTCAATGAACACGTCAGCCAGAATCTTAGCGGCGTTCGTGTCATACGTGCATTTGCACAGACAAAAAAAGAAACAGAAAAGTTTGATAAAAGCACAAATGATCTAGCGAACAATTATTTACGTGTTTCCAATATCTCTGCCCTTTTATCACCTGCTACGACCTTGATCATGAATGTCGGAATCATTTGTTTGCTAACAGTCGGCGGGATCAAAGTAAACATTGGTAGTTTGGAACAAGGACAAGTTCTTGCTTTGATCAATTATATGAATCAAATGCTTTTGGCACTGATCGTTGTTTCAAACCTCGTCGTGATCTTCACACGTGCCGAAGCTTCAGGTAATCGAGTAAAAGAGGTTCTAGACACAGAGAATTCGATTCTTGAAGCCGAGATCAGTACTACTCCCGATTTTTCTTCTGAATCGATTCTCGCTTTTGATCACGTTGACTTCCGTTATACTCCTGATTCTGGGCTTTCTCTTCAAGGGATTACATTTCAGCTGAAGCGAAATACGGTGCTTGGAATCATTGGTCCAACGGGAAGCGGGAAAACGACTTTGACTCAATTGATTCCGCGCTTCTATGATGTCAGTTCCGGTACAGTCATAATGGATGGAATGGACGTTCGTTCTTGGCAGCTGGATCATCTTCGTCAGCAAATCACCCTTGTTCCCCAAACTTCCGTGTTATTTACTGGGACTATTCGTGAAAACCTTCAATGGGGTAAGCAAGATGCCACAGAAGATGAGTGTTGGGAAGCCCTGAAAATCGCTCAGGCAGAAGAATTTGTACGTCAGCTTCCAAATGGTTTAGATACAAAAGTCATGGAAAACGGAAAAAATTTCTCCGGCGGTCAAAAACAGCGACTAACGATTGCAAGAGCTTTGATTGCCAAGCCAGAATTACTGATTTTAGATGACTCTTTGAGTGCGTTGGATTATCAGACTGACTTGGATTTGCGTAAGGCGCTGCAGACTTATCTTGGCAGTACAGTGATCATTATCTCCCAACGTGTCCGCTCCATTCAAGAAGCACACCACATCTTAGTGATGGATCAAGGAAAGATCGCTGCTCAAGGTACGCATGAAGAATTACTTGCTCAATCAGCGGAATATCAGGAAATCGTCGCATCACAGGAGGAAGAATAGTTATGAAAGTAAAAAAATTATCCTTGCAGACACTCCGTCGCTTCATCCCTTATCTTACTGCTTATGCGAAAGACATTTGGCTAGCTGTATTACTAGGGATCATCAACGGGATCGCAACAGTTGTGATGACGTTACAAATTGGCCAAAGTATCGATCAAATGATCGGAGAAGGACAAGTTCGCTTCAATCGACTATTCCATTTACTGATTCTGTTCGGTGGGATCGTTTTGATCAACGTAGTCAGTCAATGGCTCATCCAAGTATTAAGCAATCGGTTAGCTTACTTGTCCGTTGCAACATTAAGAAAAGATGCTTTTGCCCATTTAAATCGATTGCCACTTCGTTATTATGATCAAAATTCTCATGGAAATATCGTCAGTCGATTTACAAATGATATGGACAACATTTCTATTGCGATTTCTGCTGCCTTCAATCAATTGTTTTCCGGAGTTGCGATCATCCTTCTTTCGTTTATTTTTATGATGCGTCTAAGTCCACTTCTGACATTGGTCGTTCTTTGTTCCACACCGATTATTTTCCTTGTGAGTTGGATCGTTGCTCGTGCTTCGCAAACAAATTTCGATAGACAGCAAAGAATCATTGGGGAGATCTCGGGCTTTGTGACCGAACGAATCGGTAATCAGAAAATCGTGAAAGCTTTTCAGCAAGAAGAAGCTAGTCAACAACAATTTGAACTGCTTAATGCTGATCTATATCAAAAAGGACAACGGGCACAATTTTCTTCTTCTTTGACAAACCCGTCTTCTCGTTTTGTAGATCACCTTGCTTATTTATCGATTGGTTTAGTTGGCGGCCTATTGGCATTGAAGAGTGGTTCGTCAATCACTGTTGGTGTGATTTCCAGTTTTACGATCTACTCAAGTCAGTTTTCTAAACCATTTATCGAACTTTCTGGAATCACGACACAACTGCAAACCGCTTTTTCTGGTCTAGAACGAGCATTTGATTTGATCGATCAACCAGAAGAAACGCCTGATTTGCCAGATGCCTATGCCTTGGAACCCAAAAATATCAAAGGAAAAGTCTCTTTTGATCATGTTTCTTTTTCTTATGACCCCAAACAGCGTTTGATCGAAGATTTCAATTTTACTGCTTATCCAGGTCAAACCATTGCTATAGTAGGAAAAACAGGGGCCGGAAAATCCACACTTGTTAATTTGCTGATGCGTTTTTATGACACAACAAAAGGAACGATTACAATCGATGACCATGACATCCGCTCTATCCAACGTGATACATTACGTAAAAGTTTTGGAATGGTGTTACAAGATACTTGGCTATTTGACAGTACATTGCGAGAAAATCTTCGTTTTGGGAATCCGGAAGCAAGTGACGTAGAAATCAACGATGCCCTAAAAGCCTCTTATATGTATGAATTTGTTGAACGTTTGCCGGAAAAATTAGATACTAAGATTGGCGGTCAAGGGTTAAAGATATCAGATGGCCAACGCCAACTGTTGACGATTGCTCGAACGATGATCAGTAATCCGCCTATGTTGATCTTAGATGAAGCTACCAGCTCAGTCGATACATTGACAGAGAAAAAAATCCAACAAGCTTTCTTAGCAATGATGGAGGGAAAAACCAGTTTTGTTATTGCCCATCGCCTGTCCACAATCAAAAATGCGGACCAGATATTAGTGATGGATCAGGGAGCCATTGTCGAAATGGGCACCCATGATGAGTTGCTTCACAAAGATGGTTATTACCGACGGCTCTATCAAGCACAATTCACAGCACAATAAAAACAAGCAGTCTTCTGGGATGGGAAGACTGCTTGTTTTTTATTTAGCGTGGATCGCTAAAGTTCTTAAAATTTTTTTGTAAGGAACACTACGCCCTACGTAATAAATGGCAATTGATTGAATCGGTAACCATATCACTGTTTTTAACAGGCGGGGCGCCCAAACGACCCAGCTGAACAATGGCACATGGTACATCAACGCAAGCCATAATGGTGTCAAAAATAAGTTTATGATCAGCGTGACACTAAGCGTAGCCAAAATGGCATTTTTCCAAGTGATTTCTTTTCGATAGAAAAAGAATCCGTAGATTGCTCCTTCAATAAATGCATTCAATGTAAATCCAATAAAAAATGCAGATTTCGAGAAGAGAGCCATTCCTACTAAATCAGCTAAAACTGCGCCTATCCCTGACCAAAAAGGACCAAAAAGAATGCCCATGATCACTTGTGGAATAAATGTGACACTGATTTTAATAAATGGGGTCTCGATTGCTACCAGACGGGACAACGTGACCATCAATGCAATCAGTAAGCCCATAATAGCAATCATACGTGCGTCTAACCGGTGTTTCTTCATTTTTAGCATCTCCTTTAAGAGCTGCTACATCTTATCATGCAGCGAATGCGAAAATAAAACCGCGAACATTACGTCCTTCGTCCAAGAGGCAACATCCCATCCTCTTAGCACTTAACGCTTTATTTTCTACTCTGTATTATTTTTGGGATCTTTTCCCACAGAAACTATAGCATATTTTCACATTTACTGCAAACACGAAAAACTAATATTATTGGTTATATTATACAATACGTTCGTATTATATCGCATATTCTCAGTTCGTTTAGCTTTTATAGCTACATATAAGCGAACATTAAACGTTATTTTTCCATACACTTATTCATCAAAATGAAAGTGGACGTTTGTCTATTTCATGGACGATTCTTCGAAAATCTAGGAAGCCGGCTTCCAGTCCTCTTAGCAGCACCTCAGCTGTTCCGATATTCGTAGCCAACGGAATCTCATAAACATCAGACAAACGGATAAGTGCTGTTACATCTGGTTCATGCGGCTGTGCAGCTAGGGGGTCTCGAAGAAAAATCACCAAATCTAACTGGTCCTCCGAGATCATTGCTCCAATTTGCTGATCTCCGCCTAACGGTCCGGATTTAAACCGATGAATGGGCAAGCCGGTCGCTTCCGTGATCCGTTGTCCAGTCGTCCCAGTAGCAAAAAGTTCATGTTTTTCCAATATTGTTTTATACGCTGTTGCTAATTTCACCATCATAGGTTTTTTTCGGTCATGAGCGATTAAAGCGATTTTCATAAGAGACACTCCTTTTGATATGGTTAACATACTTATTTACTCCAGTGTATCAGTTTTTATTTCTTATGGATATTTATTGAAGCTTAAAACTAGCACATTGACAAAAAAAAGAAAAAATTCTTGTTCAACATGACATTGAACTTAGTTAACGCTTTCATTTATACTTTAATCAGTTAATAAAACTAAAAAAGAAAGTGTGGAACGTATTATGGTAGAAATGGCTCTGAAAAACGTATATAAAAAATATGATAATGCAGAAAATTATTCTGTGACTGATTTTAATCTATCAATCAAAGATCGTGAATTTATCGTTTTTGTTGGTCCTTCCGGTTGTGGAAAGTCAACTACTTTGCGAATGATTGCGGGACTGGAAGATATCTCTGAAGGAGAACTAAATATTGGCGGAAAAGTCATGAATGACGTGGCACCTAAAGACCGTGATATTGCCATGGTTTTCCAAAACTATGCATTGTATCCTCACATGACTGTTTATGATAATATGGCTTTTGGTTTGAAATTACGTAAATATGATAAAGCAGACATTAAAAAGCGTGTGGACAATGCAGCAGAGATCCTCGGACTGACAGAATACTTGAAACGAAAACCAGCTGCTTTATCTGGTGGACAAAGACAACGTGTAGCATTAGGACGTGCAATCGTTCGGGATGCCAAAGTCTTCTTGATGGATGAACCATTGTCAAACTTAGATGCTAAATTACGTGTAGCCATGCGTGCTGAAATTGCCAAACTTCACCAACGTCTTGAAACAACGACGATCTATGTTACTCATGATCAGACAGAAGCGATGACTATGGCTGACCGAATCGTTATCATGAAAGACGGATTTATCCAGCAAATCGGTACACCGAAAGAAGTTTATGATACACCAGTCAATATGTTCGTTGCCGGCTTTATTGGATCTCCTGCCATGAACTTCTTTAATGTGACATTGAAAAACGGTGTCATCACAGATGGACATGGGCTTAAGCTTCGTATTCCTGAAGGGAAAAACAAAGTATTAGTCGAAAAAGGTTATGAAGGAAAAGAAGTCATCTTCGGCATTCGTCCAGAAGACATCCACAGTGAACAAGTAGCCCTTGAAGCTTCACCTGAAGCCGTAGTGAAATCAGAAGTTGTCGTTTCCGAATTACTTGGTGCTGAAACGATGCTTTACACAAAAACTGGTTCTACTGAGTTCATCTCAAAAGTAGATGCAAGAGATTTCCATAAACCAGGTGAAATGGTTGACCTTGCCTTCAACATCAATAAAGGGCACTTCTTTGATAAAGAAACCGAACAAGTCATCAAACTTCCCTAATCTGCCCCCTTCAGAGCTACGCCAGAAAATAGTGGTGTAGCTCTTTTTAGGACAAAAAACGCTCATCTTAGCGGATTTATTATCCGTTAGCAGATGAGAGTTTTTCTTTGATAGATCATTAGTATGTCGTTTTCTTCGCGTACCCTTGAATCGATTCTTTCCGATTTCCTTTTTTTGCTGCCGTAAATACCGGGATATCAAAGTATTTGCTGAGTGTTCCTGCTATAAAATAAGCAATATTATAATCAACCAAACTGTGGATGAGTCCACCAATTCCCATCAAGATGAACACTGTATAAAAATATCCTTGAGAGTAATACGTGTCAGGCATATTACCGATGAAGTAAAAGATGCTGACTACTAGCATTTCTACTAAAGAATGAATCACACCTATCACAAAATTGAACCCTTGGAAACGCCAATTAGTAAAAGTAAACTGTCCATTCTTTAAAACGATACTAGGATGCTTTTGCAAGTACCATGCCCCGATCAATGCAAATACAAGATGTGACAATGCGCGCAATGCAATGATAACTGGCGTTGTCAAAAAGAAACCGAATGTCGTACCTAGTGCAACAGCCACTGCAACTCCTGGTGTAAAAAACATCGCAATAAATAATGGCACATGAGACGCTAATGTAAAAGAAGCAGGTGGGATCATGATTTTAGGCATAACCATTGGGATAATGACCCCCATCCCAATCAATAAAGCAGAAATCGTTAGTTTTCGAACTGAATTTTTTCTCATTTTTTCCCTCTCCTAATATGTCTTGACACATAAATGTCGACTTAGTATAACTCACTTATCAATAACTGTCAAGACACATATTCTTTTCTAAATCCATACAAAATGAGTGTGAGTATCCAGTATAAGAATTTTTTGATCAAGAGACAAAAATAGGAGATGTGACAAAATTTGTGTCACATCTCCTTGTTCATAATGGGAATCAAAAGCTTGCCTTTGCGGAAATAAGACCAACCAAATCAAAAATAGGAGAAGCTGTTTTTTGAAATTGCTCCTTGTGCCTCAGAGTTAAACGGCAGGCTCACAACCTCTTTTTTTACTGCTTATTTTCTGACATCGCATTGCTTAATGCGGCAAATTCTTGTAATGACAACGTCTCTCCACGACGTTTTGGATCGATTCCAGCCGTTTCCAAGCTTTTTGCTAACCATGCTTTTGTCTGATCATCTTTGCCATACGAATGCTGCAAATTATTCCAAAGCGTTTTTCTTCTTTGCTGAAATGCAGCTTTTGTCAATCGGAAAAATGCTTTTTCGTCCGTCACTTCTACTGCCGGTGTATCTCTTCTTGTCAGTTTCAAAATCGCTGAATCTACATTTGGCTGAGGGACAAATACTGTTTTTGGTACGATGAAGGCTAAACTGGCTTCCATATAATATTGAACAGCAATCGATAATGAACCGTAAGCTTTCGTTCCTGGTTCAGCAGAGATTCGATCAGCTACTTCTTTTTGCATCATGACGACTAATTCATCTACGACCAAATCCGATTCAAGAAAATGCATCATGATGGGCGTCGTAATATAATAAGGTAAATTCGCCACGACTTTTAACGGAAGCTCTTCTTGAAATGTTTCTCTTACGGCTGTTGATAAATCCGTCTTCAGAATATCTTGATGTATGATGGTCACATTGTCATAGGGTTGCATCGTATCAGCCAATACAGGGATCAAACGATCATCAATCTCAAATGCTACGACTTGCTTTGCATGCATCGCTAATTGTTCTGTCAATGCGCCGATTCCTGGCCCAACTTCGATCACGTTCGTTCGTTCATCTATTTGCGCAGTTTCTACGATTTTTCTTAAAATATTTGGTTCAGTGAGAAAATTTTGTCCTAAACTTTTTTTAAATGAAAAACCATGTTTCAATAAAATCTCTTTTGTTCTAGAGGGTGTCGCGATTTCACGATATTCACTCATGTTGTTCCTCCACTATTTTCATTGCTTGTGCGAGCTCTTTCGGCGTGATACGAAACATCTTCAAACGTTTTTCCAATTGTTTGCCGTTCGTATAACCGATACGCAACTCATCACCTAGTTTTTCTCGTTTTTCTTTTGCTTGTGCTCCAGCTATTAAACCATAGTCTAAAAGGTCTTGTCTAGTGATTTCAGAAACAGCCATTTGGGAAATGTCTGGCGTCACAACTTTTTTCAATGCTTCTAAAATAGCAGCATCACTTGCATGTTCAACACCAAGACTTCCCTTTTTCTTTGGTTTAGCTTGTGTACGCGGCAAAAAAGCATGTTTTGCCTGAGGAACAGCTTCCATAATGATTTTTCTTATTTTTTCTCCTGAAAAATCAGGATCGGTAAAAACGATCACCCCTCGTGTCTCTTGGGCATGTTCAATTTGCATCAGGATATCTTCATTGATAGCAGAACCGATCGTTTCTATCGTATCTGCATCAACTACTTCCCGTAGCCTTCTTGTATCGTCTTTTCCTTCAACGACTATAATCTCTTGGATCCTCATCTTATCCATGTTCGCTTAGACCAAATAATCGGTGCGCATTTGACCATGTTTGGGCAGCCACTTCTTCTGTTGGCAGATTCCGAAGTTCAGCAATCTTTTCTACTGTATAACGAGTATAGCCTGGTTCATTTCGCTTTCCTCTAAAAGGAACTGGTGCCAAATAAGGGGCATCTGTTTCCACAAGTAATCGTTCGATTGGTACATTTGTTGCAGCCTCTTGGACGTCTAATGCTTTTTTGAAAGTGACGACACCGCTAAATGAAATATGCATCCCTAAATCAAGAAATCGTTTTGCCCATTCATAATCACCGCTGAAACTATGCATGATTCCACCGATATCTCGAACATCTTCTTCTTTTAGGATTTGATACGTGTCTTCAAGTGCTTCTCTAGTATGGATACTGATTGGAAGGTTCATTTCTTTTGCGATAGCAATCTGTCTGCGAAATACTTTATCTTGGACTTCTTTCGGGTCTTCCATCCAATGATAATCCAAGCCAATTTCCCCTAATGCTACAACCTTTGGTAAAGTCAATTGTTCTTGTAATTTATTTTCGATTTCTTTCGTATAACTGCCAGCCTCTGTCGGATGCCAACCGATAATACTGTATATATTTGGATAGTCATGGCTTAATTGCAAAGACTTTTCAATCGTTGGCGTATCGAAGCCCACGACCGCCATTTTCGTTACCCCCATTTCTTGTGCTCGCTGAATCGTTTCTGGAATATCTTCATTGAACTGTTCCGCATTTAAATGGGTATGAGAATCAAATATCATGTTTATCGCTCCTTTTCATTCTTACTTTAGCACATTAGCACTGCTTGCAGAAGTAGCAAAAATCAAAATAGAAGAACTTGTTTTGTTGAAACAGAAAAAGCACGAAGATCCAGAGGACTTAGTTCGTACTTTTTCTATCTGTTGTTGAAATATTTTACTCTTCTGAGCGTTTTTTCTTTTTTTGATAATAGACTGGGATACCAATCAAGGTAACACCTATACCGATCAATGCTAATTTCGTTTGCGTCATCATCGTCATACCTAAAATGAAAATAGCACCGAGAATCGCAATAATCGGAACGATTGGATAAAGCGGTACTTTATATGGGCGTGGCAATTTCGGCGCTTTTTTTCTTAAAATAAAGACACCGATAAAAATCAGTAAACTGAATAGCCACATCACAAAAATCAACATGTCGGTTAAAAAGTCGAAAGAACCAAGGCTCATCATAATACAAGCTACTGCTAACTGGAAAATCGCAGGAACATAAGGTACCGTAAATTTCTTTGAAAGCTTTGTCAGCTGTTTGCTGAAAGGTAGCTCGTCTTCCAAAGCCATCGCATAAGGCACACGAATCCCAGTTAAGGTATACCCATTCAATGCCCCGTATACCGAAATCAAAATCCCAATAGTGACCAGTTTTCCGCCGATTTCTCCAAAAATGACGTCTGATGCTTCAGAAGCTGCGTTCAAATTACCGGCAAGATGATCAATCGGCAGAGTTTTCAAGAAAACAAAATTGATCAATAAATAAACGACAGTGACAAAACTCAGCCCAAGTATAATCGCTTTAGGCAAATCTTTTTCCGGCCGTTTCATTTCACCAGCCATTGCGCCGACGCCTAACCAGCCGTCATAAGCAAACAATGTTGCTAGCAACGCACTGCTCAAGCCTTCGACAAAAGTAACCTCTTTTCCAGCTTCGATTGGAAATAGCTGGACAGTTCCTTGTCCTGGTGTCAATAATCCCCATACGACAATCACGGCAATTGGTATCAATTTAACAATCAGCGTCACTGATTGTACAGACGCACCGACTTTTGTTCCTAATAAATTCAATCCTGTCACAGAAACAGCGGTAATCACTGCAATCAACAAAAGGTAGTCGGTAGATAATTGTAATAAGTTCGTCAATTGTGTCGCAAAGATAATCGATAATGCAGCAATATTAGCAGGGAAATAAATCAAGCTTTGCGCCCATCCTAATAAAAAGCTAGGCAGCTTTCCATAAGCTGCTTCAATATATTTGACAGCTCCACCAGTTTCTGGGATCGCTGTAGCTAATTCAGCCACTGTCAATCCAGCACAGATCGTTAAGAAACCACCCAAAAGCCAAGCTAGTAATGTCAAACTTGTAGACTGTGTGCTTGCAGTAACAGCAGCGGTTTTAAAGAAGACCCCTGCGCCGATCACGGTTCCCATAACGGTAGCTAATGCGCCAAACAGATTGATTTCTCGTTTTAGTTTGCCTTTCATTCCCATCCTCTTTCTTCTTTGAAATTTGGTATAATTTTCAGTATAACTGAGAATATTTTAATTTACCATTCTTTTTTCTCAACTTTCAATGAAAAACTCCCTCTTAAGACGGATGTATTTCCTCTTTATTTTGCGTATACTAAACCTACCTTTTCCACGAAGGAGGAACAGTTTATGGATTTTAAGCGTTCTTATCCGAAATTAGCAGATTATTTATCCAACCGAATCGATTTTTCTCGTAAAGAACAGCAGCAGTCCCGTTGGCATTGGTTCACGTTGATTTTATTTGGATTATTGACCATTGCGACGTTATCACAAAAATTGATATTGCTGACTGTGTTCATCGCAATCGTTGCATTGATCAAAGGTCCCGTGATGATTTTGTGGGGGATGTTGTATTCCTTTCTAGTGGGGCTATTCCCACCTATCGGTATTTTGCTTTCAGCGATTTTCTTTTTATTGAACATCGGAACATTTACAAAGAACTGGCGGATGACCTTAGTAGGGATCTATTTTTATTTTTATCCCTTCGGAGTGATGGCACTTCGTGAAGTCATGCATTGGAATAATCATTGGTTTTCAGCTGGTGCCTTGCTTTTAGGATTGATCTTGCTTCATGTGATGTTGACGAAACTGTATCAGCGTTATGGTATTGGAAGAACGATTTTCTGGTATGTCTTTTCGATTCCATTTGCACTGCTTACTGCGCTCTTACCAAGCCGTTTGAAGACAAAAATAAAAGGTTACCATAAAATCAAATAATCGGATTTTTACAAAATAAAGAAAACAATCATCGAGGTCAAAATCGATGATTGTTTTCTTTATTTTAAATACTATTAGTAGATGTCAACAAATTATTGCTTTCAAAATCCTTGGATGTAAGAGACAATAAAATAAAAAGGAGTACCCCAGATGAACCAATTAAAAACCGCCCGTCCACTTATCATTATGTTGCTTCTTTCTGTCTTTACGATGCCTATTAGCCTTTTTCTTAATTGGCAGACAGAGGAAAGGATCACAAATATTTTATTCAACTATTCGCAGCCACTTTTTCTTTTGTTTTTAGGAAGCTGCAGATTCCATCGGTGGGTAAAGCTCGTCCTTCTTTTTCTAGGATACATTTTATATGGTTATATGTGTCTTTATTATATGATTGGCTTCCATAATCACCATTGGGGCAATTGACAGGAATTAAAAAAACTCGCAAGCAACATTGTCTTGCGAGTTTTTCTTATGATTTTATGCGATCTCTGAGCCATTCGGCATGGATTTTGGTGCTTCAATCACTTGTAAAGAGCCATCTGGTGCTTCTGCGGAAAGGATCATTCCTTGACTGATTTGTCCACGCATCTTTCGTGGTTTCAGATTTGCGACGATCACTACTTTTTTCCCAATCAGTTCGCTTGGATCAGGATAGAATTCAGCGATTCCTGACAAAATTTGACGATCTTGGCTGTCTCCAGCATCTAGTCGGAATTGCAACAACTTATCTGCCCCTTCTACTTTTTGGCAGTTGATGACTTCTGCTACTTTTAGTTCAACTTTTTCAAATACATCAAATTTGATTTGTTTTTCTTTCGTTGAAACAAGTTCTGTTTCTTCTGGATCCCATTTGACTGTATCTTCGTTTGTTTGAGTACCTTCAGACATTTTTTCTTGGATAAAAGCAACTTCTTCTTCCATATCCAAACGTGGGAAGATTGGTGTACCTTTTGCAACTACTTTTGTTCCTGAAGGGAATTCGCCAAAGTGCAATCCTTCAAGATTCATCGTTTCAGGGTCCAACCCTAGTTGATTGAAGATCTTCTCTGGCGTTTCTGTCATGATCGGTTGAAGTAAAATTGCGGCGATACGCAAGGATTCAGCTAAATGGATCATGACACTATTCAATTCAGCGTTCTTTTCTTCATCTTTTGCTAATACCCATGGTTCTGTTTCGTCAATGTATTTGTTTGCACGAGAAATCAGCACCCAGATTTCAGCTAACGCTGTATTGAATTCCATTTTTTCCATTGCATCATGGTAACGTCCGACAACGTTAGCAGCCGTCGTAGACAGTTCACTGTCAAATGGAGTGACAAGTGAGGCATAATCAGGAACGAGACCATCACAATATTTGTTGATCATAGCGATCGTACGATTCAATAAGTTCCCTAGATCATTTGCCAGATCATAATTGACACGAGAAACAAAATCTTCTGGCGTAAAGACGCCATCTGACCCAAATGGCACAGCACGAAGCAAATAATAACGGAGTGCATCTAAACCATAACGTTCCACAAGCATTTCAGGATAAACGACATTTCCTTTTGATTTAGACATTTTTCCATCTTTCATCAATAACCAGCCATGACCAAATACTTTTTTAGGCAGAGGCAAATCAAGAGCCATCAGCATGATTGGCCAATAGATCGTATGGAAGCGAACGATTTCTTTACCGACCATCTGAACATCTGCAGGCCAGTATTTTTCGAATAGACTTTCATCCTCGGACCCGTAGCCTAGTGCAGTGATGTAATTGGACAATGCATCGATCCATACATACACCACATGTTTCGGATCACTCTTGACTGGTACCCCCCAAGTAAAGGTTGTTCTTGAAACTGCAAGATCTTCTAATCCTGGTTTGATAAAGTTGTTGATCATTTCATTTTTACGAGATTCTGGTTGGATGAATTCAGGATGTTCTTCATAGTATTCCAACAGACGATCTGCGTATTTGCTCATGCGGAAGAAGTAAGATTCTTCTTTTACCAATTCTACTTCGTGTCCGCTTGGCGCTTTACCGCCGATCACATTGCCTTCATCATCTTTGTACACTTCTGCAAGTTGTGTTTCCGTAAAGAATTCTTCGTCAGAAACAGAGTACCAGCCTTCATATTCACCTAAGTAAATGTCTCCCTGTTCTAATAAACGATCAAATATTTTTTGAACAGCTGCTTTATGGTAATCATCTGTCGTACGAATGAATTTGTCATAACTGATATCAAGCGTTTTCCATAATTTTTTGACATCAGCCGCCATTTTATCTACGTATTCTTGCGGTTTTACACCTAATTCTTCTGCTTTTGTTTCGATTTTTTGACCATGTTCATCCACTCCAGTGAGATAAAACACATCAAAGCCCATCAACCGTTTATAACGAGCAATTGCGTCACATGCAATCGTAGTATATGAGTTGCCGATATGAAGTTTGCCGCTTGGATAATAGATTGGCGTAGTGATATAAAAAGTTTCCTTTTCTGCCACGGGGCTCTTCCTCCTTTATCGCATGATGCGAATTCGTTTCCTTGCTAGTATACCATAAAAAAAGCAAGCTGTTAGCTTTTTTTCAAAATGAAAAAGTCTGGATAAATGACTTCTTCTCTATGATGAATCCCTCCTTCAAAAGGAAGGACAGAGGGAATAAATGCTATTTTTCATCTTGTTTCATGTTTAGTTGGAGACGGCTTTTTATTTCTCTTCTGACTCGTGGTATAATAAAGACTATCTATTTTAGTAAGGGACTGGAACGATCATGCAGAAGAAACATCTTTTTTTTACACTTAGTATTGCTTTTCTTTCATTAGCACATTTGATATTCAGCTATTTTTATATTCGTATGTATGGTTATTTTAACCTTCATGGGCATTTGAACAGTTTCATGACAGTCGCATGGCTTTTACGTTTTGTCATTGACGCATATATCGTTATTTGCGGCTTCTTTGCCGTTCGTGAAGAGCGGTATAAAGTATTACCGTTTTATCTGCTTTTCTTTTTATTCAATCTAGTACTTCCATTTATTTTTCATATTTAAGGGAGAACCAAGGATTTTCCAAGTAAATCCTTGGTTTTTTTTCAGAGTCTGCTACAATAAGGTAAAAAGTACTTTTAATGTCAACGGAGGTGGTCTGATGAACCGATTTGCTTCTAAAGAAGAAGAAAAATTATATTATGAACATGAAGCAAGTGAAGAAGATTTTCTTAACTGGTATCAAAAACAGGAACGTCCAGAATATGACAAGCCCTCTTTGACTGTCGATATCGTACTGATGTGCTATAACAAAGAAGAAGATCAGCTGAAAGTATTGCTGATCCAACGAAAAGGGCATCCTTATCGAAATTCATGGGCATTACCTGGTGGTTTTGTCCAAAAGGATGAGTCAACTGGAGAAAGTGTCTTAAGAGAAACAAAAGAAGAAACTGGTGTAGTTATCTCTAAAGAAAACATTGAACAACTGCATACATTCAGTACGCCTAATCGAGATCCGCGAGGTTGGGTCGTCACAGTCAGCTACTTAGCTTTTATTGGAGAAGAACCGCTGATCGCCGGAGATGATGCTAAAGAAGTACGCTGGTTCACATTGGAACGTCACGGCAACAAAATCAATTTATCGAGCGGAGAAGTGGCTATCTCACTTGACTTAGTCACTGGAGAGTCTTCTGGCAAAGATACTTTAGCTTTTGACCATAGTCAAATCATTTTGAAAGCATTCAACCGTGTAGTCAATAAAATGGAACACGAACCGCAAGTTTTGCAAGTTTTAGGTAAAGATTTCACGATTACAGAAGCTCGAAAAGTATTTGCAAAGTTCTTAGGAATCGATTATAAAACGATCGATCATTCCAATTTTAAGAAAGCTATGCTCCAATATTTCGACGAGATTGGCGAACGTCCTGTAGGAATCGGTCGCCCTTCAAAAATCTATCAGCTCAAGCCGGGGCATCATGAGTAAGGATTGTGAAGAAAGGGCTCCGTTCTAAACACTCAAGAAAAATGGAAAGCCGCTCTTTGTGTTTTGCGTTTTTTGCTCTATACTTTGGCGTGTCAGTAAAATTCTTCGAATAAAAAAATAACAATAGCAGAAAAAACTCGTACGAATTTTTTCTGCTATTGTTTTATTGGTTTGTCATAATTAGTGAGCTTTTCTTCTAAAGAAAATTCCTAGAAACAAAAGTCAATCAGACTTTTTATTAACAAGGCGAACCCTAACGCTCCTGTCAGTTTCATTCATTTTTTATTCCTTGATGACCGAATGCCTGCCTAGTTGTTCTAACACTTGGCTCTTTCTTACAGAATTGCTTTCTTCTGCTCCGTCGGTATTGATCAAAAGAAATTTTTTATTATACCATTGGGACTTATAACGCAATTTTGTTATTAATTTATGCCAGTCATGAATAGAAAAATCAGCATGTGCCTCTTCTTTTGGAAAAGATTCTACAAATAAGTAGTCATATTGTTTGACCAATTTCCCAGATAATTGTTCAAGATAATCTTCTCGTTGGTTCTTTTGTTTCAGATAAAGATCCATTACTTTTCTCTTTTGTTTCTGATAATTGCTTGCCTTATCTAACCTGGTCTTTCTATGGTGAGCGGAGCGGACTTTTACGCTTAATTTCCGCTGTGCATGCTGAAGTTTTTCTTCTGTCTGGTCAAATTTTGGCAAAGTTACTTCTATGGGCTGCGATGTTTCGATCAATGTTTTTGGATGATAGGCAATCCCAATCCATTTAGCTGAAGATTCTTTTTTTATTGATGAAACATCACAAAGTAGTGCGACATAGAACTCTTCATTATATCGAGCAGAAATCGTAGCGGAACGAATCGTGCCTTCGACTGGACGGTGCTGGTTTATCTTGATCAGTTCTTTTTGTTTTGGTAATTTTAAATGACCGTTTTTCAGATAGACCGTATGGGTTTGATTATTCGTCGTATAAGATTGCCACATACTTTTTTTCGTTTTAAGCTTTGGAAAGCTGGCACGTCCCTTGAAATAATTGCGAAAAGCTCGGTCCAAATTAAGCTGTGCATTTGCTAAAGCAAGACTGTCTACCTCTTTTAAGAATGGGTATTCTTTTTTTAACGTAGCAGGCGTGAGGGAAAAATCGGCCACTCCTGTTTGTTGCCAACTTTTCTGCCGTTCTTTCAGCAAATGGTTATAGGTAAATCGAACACAGCCAAAAGTACGGATCAATTGCTGTTTTTGTTCTTCTGTCGGATACATACGGAATTTAAAAGCTTTTAGCATCTATGTCCCTCCTAGTTAGCAACCAGAAGAGATTCCTTTTGTCGTTTTAATTTTTTTGCATAATATGGGACTTCCTGCTCAGTTGCATAGACAAAATGTTCTGGTGCGATTTCACGAAGCTGACGTACTTGTCCGTCATCTGGTTCGGGTTGATATTTGATTCTTCTGCGCTTTCTCTCATGATCTGGATCTGGCAAAGGAATAGCAGATAACAAACTTTCTGTATAAGGATGGACACCATGATTATATATTTCATCACTTTTTCCCATTTCTAATAACAAACCGTTATGCATTACACCGATTCGGTCGCTGATATGTTTAACCATTGATAAATCATGCGCAATAAATAGATAGGTCAATTGATGTTCTCGTTGGAGATCTTGCAATAAATTAACAACTTGGGCTTGGATGGAAACATCTAATGCAGAAATCGGTTCATCGCAAATGATAAATCGCGGTTTTACTGCTAATGCTCGTGCAATACCAATACGCTGGCGTTGTCCTCCTGAAAATTCATGGGGATAACGAGTGCCATGGCTCGGATTCAATCCAACGGTTCTTAATAGATCATCGACTTTTTTGGCACGTTCCTTTGGTGACTTAGCTAACCCATTGACATCAATTCCTTCCGCAATGATATCTCTGACTTTCATCCGAGGATTCAACGAAGCGTATGGATCTTGAAAGATCATCTGAACATCATGTCGGAATTTCGTCAATCCTTTTTTGTCTTTGATCTTCGTTACATCTTGACCGTCGAATAATATCTCACCGTCAGTAGGTTCATTCAAACGAATGATCGTACGGCCAGTAGTGGATTTTCCGCTTCCAGATTCTCCTACTAAACCAAATGTTTCTCCTTCATAGATGTGAAAGCTGATGTCATTTACAGCATGTACTTCATTCTTTTTTCCTACATTGAAATACTGTTTCAGTCCTTTAACTTCAAGTAGTTTATTTGGCATCAGCAATTCCTCCTTGACCATAAGTATGTTTTTGTTTCTCTTTAAAAATAGCCCAGCGACGTTGGATTTCTTCTGGCGGCGTCACTTTAGGCGCTTGTGGAGCAAGTAGCCAAGTTGCTGCCTTGTGCGTTTTTGATAGTTCAAAAAATGGCGGTTCTTGTTCTGCATCGATTTTCATCGCGAATTCATTTCTTGGGTAGAATGCGTCTCCTTTTGGCGGGTTCAATAAATCCGGTGGAGAACCAGGAATGGCATACAATCGGTCGTTCGCACTGTCTAATGTCGGCATTGACCCAAGCAGTCCCCAAGTATAGGGATGTTGCGGGTTGTAGAAAATCTCTTCGGATGTTCCAACTTCAACGATTCTTCCCCCATACATAACAGCTACACGGTCAGCAACGTTTGCTACTACACCAAGGTCATGAGTGATAAAAATGATTGATGTATCGATTTTTGTCTGAATTTCTTTCAGCAGTTCCAAAATTTGTGCTTGGATAGTCACATCAAGTGCTGTTGTGGGTTCATCAGCAATCAGGATTTCCGGATAACATACCAGTGCGATCGCAATCACGATCCGTTGGCGTTGACCTCCTGAAAACTGATGGGGATAACTATTGATACGTTTCTCAGCTTCAGGTATACCAACTAATTTAAGCAGTTCTAATGCAGCTTTTTGTCCCTCTTTTTTCGAAACTTTATTATGCTTTCTAAGAGACTCAGCAACTTGTTTCCCAATAGGCATCGTCGGATCTAAAGAGGTCATTGGATCTTGGAAAATCATTGCTATTTCTTTTCCGCGGATTTTTTGCATCTCTCTTTCTGTCTTTTCAACGATGTCTTTACCTTTAAAGAGGATTTGCCCAGCATCTATATTGGCATTGCTCGACAGCAAGCGCATGATGCTTCTGGTCGTCACTGATTTTCCGCTTCCGGATTCCCCAACGATCGCCAATGTTTCTCCTTTATTCAAATGAAAATTGACACCGCGAATCGCTCGTACCTTTCCAGCATACGTATCAAAAGAGATTTCTAAGTCTTTCACTTCTAAAATTTTCGTCATCGTCCTCACTCTTTCATTTTAGGATCAAAGGCATCACGCAATCCATCAGCAAGTAAGTTAAAGCCAATCATGATAACCGATAAAGTTACTGCCGGAATCCATAATAGATAAGGCAGATACAGGAATGTCTTGTACCCTTCGCTCAACATCGTTCCTAATGAAGCTGACGGAGGCGTAAGACCTAAACCGATAAAACTTAAAAAGGCTTCGAAGAAAATAGCAGATGGGATGCTAAACATCATTTGAATAATAATGACACTGGAGATATTCGGCAAAATATGTTTGAATGCAATTTTCATTCTTGATTCACCTAATGTCAATCCAGCTAGAACATATTCTTGATCTTTTAATTTCATTGTTTGTGCACGAACGATACGTGCCATTGGTATCCAGTTTGTGATGGCCATAGCAGCCACGATGGAAAAAATTCCTGGTTCAAAAACGACCAACATCAAGATCATGACAACGAGGTTTGGAATTCCTGACAAGATTTCCAAAAAACGTTGCATCGCATTATCGACACGTCCGCCTAACAAACCAGATATTAACCCGTAAGCTACACCAATCGTTACATCTAGTAATGCAGCAATAAATGCGATCAGCAACGAGATTCTCGTTCCCATAAATAAACGGCTTAATACATCACGGCCCAAACCGTCTGTTCCTAAAAAGAAACTTACGTTTGAAGGAACGTTTGCTTGAGCATATTTATCCACCAGTTCACCGCCGACCATTGCTTTTCCATTCAATCCATCGATATTGATTCCCGGAATACGAGGAGGCAGATTGATATAAGCCACATTTTGGGCAGTTGGATCATGTGGAGAAACAAAGATCGTGACCACAGAGATCAAAATGATGACCAACAGTAAAAACATTGAAATAACGGCAGCTTTGTTTTTCTTTAAACGGCGCCATGAATCTTGGATAAAATTCAAAGAAGGCGCAGTAATCTGCTCACGTTCTTCTTCGGTATTTTTTTGTAATGGAAGAAACTCATCCGCAGGAATATCTGCGACTGTTTCATAACGCTTTGGTGTCATTTCCATTTATCCTCGGCTCCCTTCTGAAACACGAATTCTTGGATCAACTAGACCGTACAACAAATCAACGATCAAAATAACAAAAATCAACATAAATGAGTAAAGGATCGTTACAGCCATGATCGTAGGATAATCATTTGTTGTGATCGACTTAACGAATTGTTCCCCGATACCAGGAATAGCAAAGATATTTTCTACCACCAGTGATCCGGTCATCAATGCGACAGCCAAGGGTCCTAATAAAGTCATCAATGGGATCAAACTATTTCGAAGACCATGTTTAAAGGCGATTTCCCAACGGCTCAACCCTTTTGCTTTTGCTAATTCCACGTAATCACTATGCAGTACTTCCACCATTTCCGTCCGGATAAATCGAGCAGAATCAGCAAGCGGCGACATGGCCAATGCAATTGTCGGCAAGATCGTGTACACAAAGCCATCCCATTTTGCGATTGGTAAAACTTGTAATTTGATTGCAAAGATATATTGTAGTAAAACAGCAAATACAAAGTTTGGAATGGAACGACCTAATATCGCTACAAGTGTAGAAGATGTATCTGCCCATGTATTTTGCTTCATGGCAGAAATCGTTCCTAAAATCGTTCCTAGGACTGTTCCAAAGATAATTGCCTGTAACCCTAATTGCAAAGATGGTCCGATTCTTCCAGCTAACAAATGTGCGACTGGCTGGTTTTTAAATTGGAAGGAAATTCCAAAATCGCCTTGAAGCAAATTAGAAAGATAAATCCCATATTGTACGATAACTGGTTTATCCAAACCGACTTGTTTATTTAGCATCTCGATTGTTTCAGGACTCAAACGTTCCTGATTCGTATATGGCGTGCCCGGCAGCAATTGCATCAAGAAAAAGGTGATTGTTGCAATTAACCAAAGCGTGATGATCATGAAAAAGACACGTTTTAATACATATTTGATATAACTATTCACTAATGTTTCCCCCTAGCTTTTGACTTCTGACAGATGTTTCGCTACATTATTAGATAATGAACCAAAAATAAAGGAGCAATCAAATGAAAAAAAAATCTATCCCTTACGCAGTAGCTTTTCTACTGATTCTGGTTATTTTAATAAAAAACGTCATCAACCATTCCTTTACACTCATTCAATTATCTAATGATCTATTCTTATGGTCATTGCCGTTTCTGATTATCGGCGGTTTTTTATGGGTCTTTTCTTCGGGTTTCTTCGATCATTTTCAGCGATCAGTCCATCTTGCACGAACAAGGAACCGAAAGAAAAAACCAGAATTTTCCTCGCTCTCGTCTGCCAGCTACGGTATGTACAGCTTTTGGCTGATCATTGCCGGAATACTAATTGCTCTTTCTGCTATTTTCATGCTTTTTTCTTTGTTAGGATAAGTAAATATGAGAACGAGGTTGCGACATTTGCCGCAGCCTCGTTTTTTCTCATGCTCACGGTATTAACGATTATTCTTCAACGTATGTCCATTTGTAATCCCATGAAGCGCCTGCAGCATGGTGAACGATACCTTTGATTTTTTCATTCACTAGGTGACCTTCTGCTTTTTGGTACACCGGAACGACACCCATATCATCAGAGATGATCTTGATTGCTTTTTGGAAATCATCCCAACGTGCTTGTTCATCGCCAGCATCTGTTGATGAAGCTGCTTTAACTGCTTCGTCATATTCTGCATTGCTCCAGCGACCACGGTTGTATGAATTACCTGTGACAAACAAATCAGTAAAGCTGCTTGGGTCTGCATAGTCAGCAGCCCATCCACCTAGTACTGCGTCAAAATCACCCGAAGTTGAGCGGTCAAGACGTACAGAGAATGGAACAGGTGTTGGTTTGACTGTTACGCCATCCAAGTTTTCTTGGATTGAGTTTTGAACATATTCGATTACTTTTTTCGATGAATCATCATCAGAAGCCATCAAATCAAATTCTAAAGAATCAACGCCCAATTCTTTTTTCGCTTTTTCCCAATATTCTTTTGCTTTGTCTTTGTCATAAGAAACTAATTTTCCAGCTTCTTTTACAAAGTCTTCGTTCGTTGTTGGACTTTTTACCATATCTGATGGGATCAATCCTGTAGAGACAACTGATCCGTCACCTAGTACTTGTTTTACTAAAGCTTCACGATCGATAGAATAAGAAATAGCTTTTCTTAGGTTCACATTGTTGAATGGTGAATTCTTTTCGCGTTGGTTGAATTCGATATAGCTTGTTCGTGCTTCTTTAACAGAAGTATAAGCTGGATCGTTTGCGTTTTGCTGTGCTAATTCACCAGACAAGATCACATCATCTGCTTGGCCATCTTTGAATAAGTTCAACGCAGTAGAAGATTCTTTTACTACACTGACTTTGATTTCAGAAAGTTTTACTGTGTCTTTGTCCCAGTAATGGTCATTTTTCTTATAAGTCCATTCTGTATCTGTTCCTGGTCCATCGAAATCTTCTAATGTGAATGGTCCATTATAAACAGCTTTATCACTTGCAGATGCATAGGCATCCCCATTTTCTTCCACTACGGATTGTTTTTGTGGGAAAAATGATGGGAAAGCAAGCAGGTATTGGAAATATGGTGTTTGTTTCGTCAATTTGATTTCTAATTCATAGTCGCCAACTGCTTTGATCCCTAGTTCTGATTTATCTTTCTTTCCAGCTGTGATGTCTTCTGCGTTTTCAACTGGCGCATACAGGTAAGCATATTCAGAAGCTGTAGCTGGGTCTACTGTTCGTTGCCAACCATAAACGTAATCCGCTGCTGTCACAGGATCACCATTTGACCATTTTGCGTCTTCTCGTAATTTGATTTTGTAAGTTAATCCGTCTTCACTGACTTCTGCCAACTCGCTAGCTCCTGCCGGCTGTGGTTTGCTATCTTCATCAAGACGGTAAATACCTTCATAAACGTTATTCAATGCTGTAAAACTGATTGTATCTGTTGCAACTGATAAGTCAGCTGTAGGCATTTCTTGAGGCACGACTAAGTTAAATACGCCTCCTCCATCTGCTGAACCGCTTTTTGCTGAACTACTGCTTGTGGCTGAACTGCCGCCATAACATCCAGCAAGTACAAGGCCGCATACCGCAACCAACCCAAATGTAAATTTCTTTTTCATTTTACGTACCCCTTTATTGGAATTTTCAGAATAATTAATATTTTCTGAAGTTGTTTAAGAGTTTAATGAATAATTATTAAAAAATCAACACTTTTTTTTGTCTTTTTCATAAAATAATGATTTTTTCGTGAGGTTTCAAGGAATTTTTCAGAAAAAATAGCTTTGTACAAGGTTTTCTATTGTCTTTCAGTAGCCATTAAATAATTTTTGTTATATTGTCTATTATTGCCATACAAAGATAAAAAAGAATAAACAAAAAGGAACTCTGACAAAAGTCTTGTCACAGTTCCTTATCCGAATAAACGGTGTTCAAAAGCTTGCATCTGCGGTAATAAGCCCAACCAAACGAAAAATAGGAGGAGCTATTTTTGTTTGGCTGTTCTTATTACTTGATGCAGGACAGCTTTTTCACAACCTCTCCACTAAACGGTGTTCTCCTGCCAACTCCTCGGTCACAAGTCACAATATTCATCAAACATGAGAAGCTGTTTTTTGAAATTGTTCCTTGTGACTCGGAGCTGAACGGCAGGCTCACAACCTCTTGATAAACGGTGTTCAATCAGCTGACCCTCGGTATTAGCTCAGGTCAGGACGCTGATTTCACCACCTCTTTTTATTATTGAGAATCTGGTCGAGGAATAATCGTTTTTGCCATCCAAATATCCGGTTTGTCCCAGCCATTTGCATTTGGTAAGACACCTACGATTTTATAACCTAATTTTTCATAGAACTCATAGGGATGTTCACGAAGGTTCTGGATGGAAGCCACTTTATCAAATGTATGCTCATACAGGTCCGTTTGACTTAACGTTGTTCCATGGTCTAAATCATCCGTACCTAAATAAATCGTGATTCCTCCTCTGGAAGCTACTTCTTTTTCTAAGTAATTGACTAATCGAGTACCTATTTGGTTCTTTCGTCGGGAGCTTTCTACAACTAATGGATGCAATTCCCAACCTGTGATACCGTATTGAGGGATTGCACCAATAAATCCTACTAACTCATCTTGGTCAACCGCTGCTACCGCGATCCGTTCTGGATTCATCATTTCTTCTACTTCTTCTGCCGAGCTGTCTCCATATTCTTCCGGCCAAGTCAGTCTCAGTAAATCAGAAAGCTGATCTTTCAATACTGGATTATTACGGTCAAATTCACTGATTATCATACGTCTTCCCCCTTGTTCTTGCTTATTCTAACAGTCCTTTTGAAAAAACGAAATGTTCTCGCTCAAAAATCTTTAGCTACCAATCAGTATCTCTATTCTTTCATTATTTACCTTACTTATAAAATAAAAAAATTATACAGAAACACTTTATTCAAAATAGGAAAGATCAGGAAAGCCATCAATTGGAGGAAAAAACTCTGTTTGTTCATCATGATATAGATTATCTTTTGCTTTAAAAAAACCAATTATGAATTGACAAATGAAACACATTTTTATAAAATAATCTAAATGTTCAGAATTTTTAGATTATTTAAATAAGCAAGAGGAATCGTAGAAATACTAGGAGGAACAAAAATTCATTATTGTCGTTTTCAATGTTTTTGTACTTGTTCGTTTTTAGGATACTTATTGATGATTTCAAGGTGTTCATGCCACCTTATTCATTACTTATCCTGTCTTGAGCTTGCCTCTACTCCATCTACAGCCGCGGTCAGATCGATCACTCTTTAAAATTTTAACCCGTTTCAACGAAGAAAGAAGGAAAAGAATATGAGTCAAAGTGTTTTCTTACCAAATTATACCATTGGAACAGATGCGTATGAAAAAGCAAATGGAATCGTCAAAGAATATGGGACAAAAGTAGTGCTGATTGGAGGGAAGACTGCACTTTCAAAAGCAGAAAACAAAATAAAAGCAGCTTTGACTCAGGAAATAGAAGTTAACGCCAGTCTCTGGTACGGAGGTAATTCAACTTATGAAAATATTGAACAGTTGATCCAACATGAAAGTGTCCAAAAAGCAGACGTCTTGTTTGCAGTCGGCGGTGGTCGTGCTTGCGATACTGTAAAAGTCATTGGTGAAAAACTAGCTAAACCAGTCTTCACCTTCCCCACTATTGGTTCGAACTGTTCGCCCGTCACTGCGGTGTGTGTCATCTATAACGAAGAAGGCGTAATGGACGGACTCTTCTTTCCTTCAAAACCACCTGTACACACCTTCATTGATACAACAATTATTGCCGAAGCACCTGATAAATACTTATGGGCAGGTATTGGCGATGCTTTATCCAAAGAAGTCGAATCTACTTTTTCTGCTCGTGGCGATGATTTAGGCTACACGGATAGATTAGGAATCCAAATCGGAAAAATGTGCATTGATCGTCTCTTGACTTATGGTACGCAAGCATTGAAAGATAGTGCCGACGATCGTCCCTCATATGCAATTGAACAAGTCGTTTCGGATATCATTGTTACTACCGGATTGGTTTCTGTTTTAGTTAACAATAACTATAATTCTGCTATGGCACACTCATTCTATTACGGTACGACTGTTCTAGAAAAAATGGAGGGATACCTTCACGGAGCATCTGTCAGTTATGGTGTACTGACCTTATTGATGATGGATCAGCAGTTCGATTTGTTTGACAAAATCTATGTGTTTATGAAAAAGAACCAACTTCCAGTATCGTTAGCCGACATGAATCTCAATGTCACGACCGATTTAGAAGCAATCTTAGATAAAGCCATGACCACAAATGATATCAAACATGTGCCTTATGAAATCACCCGAGAAAAATTTAAACAGGCCATTCTTGACGTAGAAACTTATCATGCTACACAAGAAAGCCAGCAAGGATATAAGAAAATCAGTTAAATAATTGCTAAAACCCCCATCAAGCAGGCTGTCATCAAATTGACGACATTTCTTTGCTTATGAGGGCTTTTCTTGTCAAAAAACGCTTTATAACTTTCGCTATAGAATCTTTTCACTTATTTAAGTTGGACAGTTCCTTAATTAAGAAAACTGCTCCTTTTATGGTAATTGAAAAAACGAAGTAGGCTACGATTATTTGGCAGCTGTTTTTTTCATTTGCTTGCTTCGCAATTGTCCGCAAGCTGCATCAATATCTGTACCATGTTCTTTACGTATCACACAGTTTACGCCGTTTTTCTTCAATACATCATAAAATCTCAATACATCAGCTTTTGGACTGCGAGAATATTGATCATGTTCACTGACTGGATTATATGGAATCAAGTTGACATATGCTAATTTTTTCTTATCTTTTAATAGATCTGCTAATTGTTGCGCATGCTCTGGTCTATCATTTACTTGATTCAACATGATATATTCAAACGTGATTCGACGGTTTGTTTTCTCTAAATACTCATCCACAGCTTCCATCAATTTCTCAATTGGGAAACTTCGGTTGATCCGCATGATCGATGTTCGCACCTCATTATTCGGCGCGTGCAAGGAAATAGCCAGATTGACTTGCAAGCCGTTATTAGCGAATTCCTTGATTTTGTGTGCTAAGCCACTAGTAGAAACTGTAATATGTCGCGCACCAATCGCCAATCCTTTGGCATCATTAATAATATGCAAAAAGTCCATTACATTGTCGTAATTATCAAATGGCTCACCGATTCCCATTACGACGACATGGGAAACACGTTCACCAAGATTGCGCTCATCAAAATAATGTTGAACCATCATGATCTGCGCAACGATTTCTCCAGCGGTCAGGTCTCTGTTCTTTTTAAGCAACCCGCTTGCACAAAATGTACAGCCGATATTACATCCTACTTGTGTCGTCACGCAAACGGACAAGCCGTATTCTTGTCTCATTAGTACGGTCTCGATCATATTTTTATCAGGAAGTTCAAACAAATATTTAACTGTACCGTCCGAAGCTTCTTGGACGACCATTTGTTTCAGAGGATTGATGATAAAATGCGCCGATAATTTTTCTATCAATTGTTTTGATAGATTCGTCATTTCTGTGAAGTTACTTACACGTTTTTGATACAACCATTCCCAAACTTGGGCAGCTCGGAATTTTTTCTCACCGTTTTCTATAAACCAATTGATTAATTCTTCATTCGTCAAGCCATAGATGGATTGTTTTTCCAAAGTATTTTCCCTCTTTTTCTCAAAGTTTCGCTACATACTATACATGATTCGTTTAGTTAATGCAATACTTCACAAATAAATCGAATAGAACTTTCATCTCATAAAAAGCAAAAAAGACAAGACATCGTACCGTATTAGAAAAAATGGGAAAAAAGCCATTTTTTCTCTTGGTATCATCATGTCTTGTCTTTTTTACATAGTTATTCTTTTTTCAACCGTTCATCGAACAAGTTTTACATATCATTATCTTCCGGCAGTGGTTCTGATGTTTCCTCTTGCTCAATGAATACTTTCCGAGGCTTACTTCCTTCTGATGGGCCAACAACTCCATGAGCTTCCAGTTCATCTACGAGTCGAGCGGCTCGGTTGTAACCGATTCGAAACCTTCTTTGGAGAAGGGAGATACTTGCTGTTTGCATTTCAACAACAAGTGCTTTTGCTTCCTCAAACAGCTCATCTTGTGGCTGTTCTGGGACACCTGCCGTTTCAACTTCATCTGTCGGCATCATTTTCTCTTCATAATGAGCTTCTTGCTGATTTGTAACAAATTGAACGACCCGCTCCACTTCATGGTCAGAGATGAATGCTCCTTGCACACGGATAGGTTTATTCTCACCCATTGGTAAGAACAGCATATCTCCTCGCCCTAAGAGCTTTTCTGCTCCATTAGAGTCGATGATCGTCCGAGAATCTGTACCGCTTGATACAGCAAATGCCATTCTGGAAGGTACATTTGCTTTGATGATCCCTGTGATAACATCCACACTTGGACGTTGAGTAGCTAGGATCATGTGGATGCCCGCTGCCCGAGCCATTTGCGCTAAACGAATAATCGCATCTTCGACTTCGTTGCTAGCTACCATCATCAAGTCAGCTAATTCATCTACGATTACTACGATGAATGGTAAGGTTGGGTGTTTCGTTCCGTTTTCTAAGTTTTTCTGCTGAACAAATTCATTGTAACCAGAAATATTTCTTACACCAGTTGCCGCAAATTTTTCATATCGTTCTTCCATTTCTTGTACTACTTTTTGTAAGGCTTGTGCCGCTTTTCTAGGGTTCGTCACGACCGGCGTCAACAGATGAGGTATCCCGTTGTACATATTTAATTCAACCATTTTCGGATCGATCATCATCAGTTTTACTTCATGGGGCTTAGCACGCATCAATATACTTGTAATGATCCCATTGATTGCTACTGACTTCCCACTACCAGTCGAACCAGCTACAAGTAAGTGAGGCATTTTCGAAAGATCAGCCGTTTGTACTCGTCCAGAAACATCACGTCCTAAAGGTACTTCCAGTAATTTGTCTGGATGGTTTGGCTGAGCTTCGATGATTTCTCTAAAGGAAACCATACTGATCTTTCCATTTGGTACTTCAATACCAATCAGTGATTTACCTGGGATCGGCGCTTCCATCCGAACATCTTTCGCTGCTAAAGCAAGTGCGATATCATCTGTTAAGTTCACGATTTTACTTACTTTTACCCCTACAGCTGGTTGGACTTCAAATTTTGTGACGGATGGGCCTAAACTAGCTTTGACGACCTTAGCATCCACCCCGAAACTTTGGAAAGTTTGTTCCAATACACCGATATTTTTTTCAATTTTTTTATACTCATCACTTTGATCCACAGTTGGTATAGAATCAAGCAAGTCAACTGTCGGCAATTCATAATCTTGATTTTCCTGTTCTGCTTCGATCTCAAATTCTAATGAAGTACCGTCATCCTCTGGCAACTCATCAGCAAAGCCTTCTGCTATATTGGTCTGTTTTGGTGTATCTGGTACTGGTTTCTCTTGATTCGCAGGATGGATATTTTCTTGAAAACTGTCAATTGGAACAAAACTTAACTGCTCAGGTTCGGCATTTTCTGGTTCCTGCCATTCATCAGGAGTATTTTTCCTTTGCTTGTTCACAACTTTTTTCTTCTCATATTCTGCAGCTTCTTTTTCTGCTGCTTCTTGCGCAGCCAAGCGTCTTGCTTCTTTCGCTTCTGCACGCTGTTTCATTCTTTCTTCCTTTGCCGCTTGCTTTTGAGCTTGCTTGGCAGGATCACCTTCTAATAATTCCTGTACCCGTTCTCCAATTGATTGGATACCATTCAGCAGCTGATAGCCTTCCAAATTACTGAACAAGAATGCTCCACCCGCCAGTAATAGAACGGCTGCTAAATAACTTCCAGGCTGTGCAATCAAGAAATAAGTGAAATGATAAAGAATTGCTCCGATCATTCCTCCGCCAACGTTATTATCTACTTGACTTTGTTTTATATCGCTAGCTAATAAGTCCCATGTCGTTCCCATGATATTTGGTTCCCCAGTATGGAGTTTGCCGAATAAATGGGCATGTAGCAATAATAAGATACCGAAATAAAAGAGTATACCGCCAAACCAGCGTCGGTTTTTGCCAATTGAAAACTCTGTATTCTTAATGACAATCCAAAATCCTAATACGGCTAATAAAAGACAGAGGATTTGGTAAGTATTTCCTGCAATGATCCGAAAGCCGTTTGCAATCAATATTCCTAAAAAACCTAATTTTAAAAAGCCGAATACAGCAAATAGAATCAAGGCAAATCCAACACCAATCGTCAGCATTTGTTCTTGCTGCTGTTTTTGCTTTTTCGTTTTTTTCGTCTTTTTCCTTTTCTTAGTAGGCCGTTTCTTTTGTGCCATTTATTATCCCTCATTTCATCAAGTTTCATTATACAAAAAAAAGCAAGGGAACTAAAGTTTTGTTTGAAAGAACTGACGCTTTCTTTCATTTTTCAGCTTATTTTACAGTTTTTCTTAATTTCTAAATGATTTTATCAAAAAAAGGCACGGCCATATCCAGCCGTACCTTCTTGTTTTAAGCATGAGAACTAAAGGTTCTCTCCATTTTCTTCGATCAGTTTTTGGTACCAGTAATAACTGTCTTTCTTATATCGTTCCAAAGATCCTTCTTGTGTTTCATCTTGATCGACATATACAAATCCATATCGCTTTTGATAACCGTTCAGCCAACTCAGTAAATCTGTATAAGACCATGTACAATAGCCTAATACTTCTGCTCCATCTGAAATTGCTTCTTTGATTGCTTTGACATGGCTTTGTAAGTAATGGATTCGATAGTCGTCATGGATTTGTTTGTCTTCTGTCAACTTGTCATACTCTCCTAAGCCATTTTCCGTGATCAGCACCGGCATGCGGTAACGGCTCGTGATACGACGCAATCCGATCCTTAAGCCTTCTGGGTCGATTTCCCAGTCCCAATTTGTTCGTTCGACAAATGGATTCTCAACTTTTTTATACATTCCAGGAACCCCAGTTTCTTCTGATGAACCTTTTTTCCCGGTCGTATTCATTTTTCCTGCTCCAACCCCATCTAATGGATTGAATGCATTCGTCGCTGTTTGATAGTAATTGATCCCAAGGAAATCTGGCTTGGCTGATTCTAGCAATTCTGCATCGCCCGCTTCAATCGTTGGCGCCCATCCTTTTTCTTCTAAGAATCTCATAGCAGCAATAGGATATTTCCCCCACATATAGACATCCATCCAGTAATTGGCCATTAGATCTTCTGCATTTTCGGCTGCCAGAACATTTTCAGGATTACTGTCGATTGGATAATTTGGCGTATACGCAAAGCTTGGTCCGATTTTCCCAGGCATTTCTAACTCATGGAATTTGTTGATGACAGATGCATTTGCTAGATTTGCGATATGGTTGACTTCATACATTCGTTTTGGATCCGTCACGCCTGGCGGATGTGCTGCTAATAAATAGCCTAATGAAGTGAAGATATTTTGTTCATTCAAACTAATCCAGTAATGGACTTTCCCGCGGAATGCCTCAAATAATGTTTCTGCATAATGAGTGAAATCTTCAATAATCTGACGTGACTCCCAACCATTATATTCATCTTGCAACGCTTGTGGAAGATCCCAATGATACAAAGTCAACATAGGTTCGATACCGTTTTCAATCAATTCGTCAATCAATCTCTCATAAAAAGCGAGCCCAGCTTGATTGACTTCTCCGCGCCCATTAGGAAAAATCCGTGTCCAAGCTACAGAGAAGCGGTAAGCTTTCAGACCTTGTTCTTTCATTAAAGCAATATCTTCTTTATAACGATGATAGTGGTCTACTGCCAGATCACCGTTTGTTCCTTTAAATGTCTTTCCTGGAATCCGAACAAATCGATCCCAGACTGATTCGCCTTTCCCATCTTCTTGCCAAGCTCCTTCTACTTGATACGCTGCAGAAGCAGAGCCCCACAGAAAATCTTTTGGAAATGAGGTAAGTTCTTTGTGTTCCATTCATCTCTTCCTTTCCTATAACCTTCAATCGTTCCTCTTTTTAGAATAACACGAAACCCCTTCCATAACAAAATAAAATTATGTAAAACATACTAAGATTAGAGGGGAACATCATTGACGAATGATGTTCCCCTCTAATCTTAGTATGTTTTTGTTAATTTCTCGGCGTGACATCTTCACCAAACCATTTATTGGAGATCTTTTGGAATTCCCCTGTTTTTTCTAATCGATCAAATGCTTCATTTATCTTCTTCACTAACGTATCATCTGACTTACGCACGCCAACCGCAAAATCCTCACTTTCGTAAGAACCTTTTGTCATGTTGAAGTCTTCTAGCTCGTTTCTTTGTTTCAAATAATAGTCCGCATATACTTTATCCATCAGCAAACCATCGATCCGTCCGCTTTTCAGATCAATCAGTGCTTCATTAAAACTATCGTACAAAACAGCATCTTGGTTTTTGACTATCTCTTTTAACACTTCTGGTTGTTTCGTAAATACATCATAACCAGATGACCCATTTTGCGCACCTAATCTCTTATTTTTCATTTGCTCAAAGCTTGTGATTCCTGATTCTTTAGGTGTGATCAGTACTTGATCATTTTCCATATAAGGTTTTGTAAACTGCACTTTCTTTTCTCTTGCCGGTGTCTTGGAATAGCCATTCCAGATCAAGTCGATCGTTCCATTGTTCAATTCAAATTCCTTCATTGACCAGTCAATAGGCTGAAAGTCTACCGTAATCCCATATTGTTCAAAGACTGCTTTGGCTAAATCAATATCGAATCCTGTAAGCTTCCCGTCTTTATCTCTAAATCCCATAGGAACAAATGTATCGTCCAAACCTATAACGATTTTTTTCTCTTCGTTGATAGCCGCCCAATTATCTGCTGAAGCCTTTTTATTCGAACAGCCTGCAAAAAGAAGAAGACCTACGAACAAAGCGAATAGAAAACTGATTTTTTTCATCTCTATCTTCTCCTTTCTTAACGAATTGGGGAAACTTTTAATAGTTGATCACCGACATTTTCTGCAAATACGAGATCATGGGTGACAATGATTTGGGTTACCCCGTCTTCTTTCAATGATAGGATCAAACGCTCGACTTGCTGACGCAACTCAGGATCTAAAGCACTCGTTGGTTCATCATAAGCCAATACCCTCGGATTCATGGCCAATGCTCTGGCAATCGCTACCCGTTGTTTTTGTCCGCCAGAAAGCTGATAAGGATAGTTATTCAATAAATCGCTAATCCCTAATGAAGCCGCTAATTCTTCTGCTTTTTTAGTGTATTCTTCTTTTGTCTGTTTCAATACCATTTTCGGTGCTAAGGTAATGTTTTCAAAAATATTCAGATGTGGAAATAGCTGGAAGTCTTGGAATACGACTCCTACAACTTGTTCTTTCATTTTAAGTTCGAATGGATTGAACGGTACACCGTCTAAATAAAATTCTCCGCTGTCAGAACTTTCTAAGCCAGCCAAGATACGTAAAAGCGTGGTTTTACCGCCACCGGAAGGGCCTACGATAGCTAATGTTTTCCCATCTGGAATGATTAGATCCAAATCTTTGATTATTTCTTTTTCACCAAATGCTTTGTTCACTTTCTTCAATTCAATCATATTTCTTCCTCCTATCAGTTAGCGGTAATAATTTAATTTTCCTTCAACTTGTTTCATTACGATTGTTAGAATACCAGTCAATGTAAGATAGATGATTGCCACGCCTAGCAAAGGCAGTAAAGTCGCGTCGCGTTCCATCGCGATTTTCCCGGCACGCATTACGTCACCTAAACCTAATATATAGATCAAGGAAGAATCTTTGACCAAGTTGATAACTTCATTACCTACAGAAGGTAAAACAATCTTTGTCACTTGCGGGATGACGATTTTCGTCACCGTTTGGAAGGGACTTAATTGCAAAACTTGCGCTGCTTCATATTGACCTTGAGGAATCGATTGTATCCCTCCACGGAAGATCTCTGCAAAATAAGCGGCATAGTTCAAGATAAAAGCAATGAGCGCTGCTTCGAATCGATCAAAAACGATCCCAATCGTCGGCAAACCATAAAAAACAAAAATCAGCTGTAACAATAGTGGCGTTCCCCGCATGATCCATACATATGTTTGAAGAAAGTAGCGTAGTGGCTTAAAATGCAAGGACAATCCTAGTGCTAAAATAATCCCTAATGGCAACGAGCCAATCAAGGTAAATAAAAATAATTTCAATGTTGTGAGTGCTCCTACTAATAATTGCGGCATAACTTCAATTAAATACTCCATCTTCTTTTCCTCCTTTAAAATAAAAAAATCCTCTTGGCAAATGCCAAGAGGACGTATTATACGTGGTTCCACCTCTGTTTATTTTTTCCTTGCAGAAAAAACCTCACACAGTCGTTGCAAATCAGATGAAAACAAAAAGTCCTTTGATCCGAAGATCAAAGGACGTTAATCACGTGGTTCCACCTTTTTTTACCGGCTCCTCACGGAAAAGCCAGCCTTATCTGGTCATCTAGCAACGACCGCAGCTGTAACGGGCTCCCCGGATTTTCCTACTATACGCTTCAGAAAATCGACTCCAAGATGTGTTTCACGGTTAACTGCTGCCTCTTTCCACCAACCAGAGACTCTCTAAAAACACCTAACTGCTACTCTTCTTTTCGATGTCATTTGTTTTAACTTTACGTGTAATTTACATGATTATTTTTCATTTGTCAACTCTTTTTTATGATACACTAATAAAAAAAGGAGGGTGATGCGCGATGAGTCGTGCAACCGAACAAGAAGCTTATGAACTACTAAAAAAACTGGATATCTCTTTTCAAAAAGTCGATCATCCTGCGATTACGTCAGTCAAAAATGTCCCTTTTTCCCTACCTGGTCCGCAAGTAAAAAATCTATTATTGAAATCAAGAAAAGGAAAAAAAATCTATCTTGTCATCTTGCCTGATGAAAAGCATGCCGATTTAAAACAACTAGCTGAACAATTAAAAGAAAAGCGCTTATCTTTTGTTTCTGAAGAACAGCTTCCTGACCTCCTAGGCGTTCCAGCAGGTACAGTGACTCCATTAGCATTGATGCACGACAAAGAGAAAAAAATCCAAGTCGTGATCGATGCTGCTATTGATCGTCAAGATACCGTAGGCTTTCATCCAAATATCAATACCACTACGTTGATCATGGATTTTTCCGACTTTGAAAAGATACTTGTTTACTTAGAACATCTGCCAGTTTATGAAAATTTGTAATGATAGAGTAGTTTTCTTATTTCCCAATTCAAGCGTCTTTTTCTTTATTTAGCACAAAATATATCAGAAATTCTTTTAGCCCATCAAACAATGTAACAACTAGTATGAACGCTGAAAACTAGAGTATTCTTCCATAGTTAGCCAAATCCATATTTATTGATTCTACGAAAAGAGGCTGGGACAGAAGCGTTTAACTCCAAGAAATAAGAAGAAGTTCACGAAAATTGCTTTTCAAATTTTTGTGAATTTCAGCTTACTTCCGAAGGAGTTGCTTCTGCTTCCGCCGTTTATACGTGTTTAGAGCGTGAGACAAAAGTGTTCTTTGCTTTTGTCCCACGCTCTTTTCAATTATAAAGCGGAATTTTATTCTTTTGCTTTCAGTCATATTTAACAAGAAATATTATATTCTGAATAACAAAAATTATTCTAACTAAACTGTTTTATATTTTTGTAAGAATATCCCTGTACAGATAGTTACTATCAATAAACCAATGATTACAGCAAAACTAGATTTTTTACTACTTGTTTTAGGAAGAATGCTTTTTGATTTATTTGTTATCTGTTTAGGTACAGCTCTCTTACTAATATAATTGGTTCTTTGTTCGCTAGATTCCCCTGTATGAGCAAATATTTGCAATTTTTGAGAGAATAGATTTCTAATTTTTTCTCTCTCTGTCTTCTCTGGAAAATTTTTCCACGGTTTTATGTGGTTACCTGGTATAGCTATATTTGTTTTGCCCGGTATATAACTGTTTTTGATGTTATACCCTTCAATCGTCGTACTGTATTCTGGCACGTTGTCTTCCGTTACAGTATAGATGATTTCTTGCCCGTCTTTGTATTTTGGCAGATTTGTGAAACGATAGCGCCAATCATCTTTTTCACTGACTTCTTTGTGTTGGATCGGTTGACCGTCGGCTAATAGATTCACTGTGATTGTTGTCGGTCGTTTGCCGTCTTGATTCT
>NZ_BNJW01000013.1 GCF_015751045.1 Enterococcus lactis | reverse complement strand
TTAAGCTTCTTAGCGCCGATTGTAGTGAGGGGTTGCCCCTTGTGAGAGTAGGACGTCGCCACGCTGATGTTATTCCGGCATAGCTCAGTTGGTAGTAGCGCATGACTGTTAATCATGATGTCGTAGGTTCGAGTCCTACTGCCGGAGTAAAAGTAGATGTAAGAAATATCATACTGTAGGCAAAAGTATCAGTTTCCTCTTTACTAAGAGTGTAGACTGATACTTTTGTCTATTTTTGTATAATAAAAAATATGAAGACATATGCTCCCACTGCCAAGTGACCAATTTTTTCAGATTCATTTCGGCAAAAACAAGCATCGTATGCACCTGATTTTTTCTAAGCCTCGATACCTGATGCAGCGCATTCCATGCTTTTTCCCATAAAACGAAAAAAGAGGAGCAGGAAGTCAAGACAGAAGTCAGCTTTGAAATCTATTTCAAACAAGTTTCTGGTGGACCTGTGGCTTATCCTGTAGAAGATTACAATTATCTTTTTAATGGGGGGAAAACTGTAGAAGTGATTGCAGGGGTTGCTATTACATATTGTGATCATTTTCTTTTTATCATTACTAAAGAAATCAGAACAGATCTCATTGAAAAAGTTGAACAATTACACCTTGTCCCAGTTAAGTTTTCGTATTCGTGAATATACACAAATGCTTTCAATGGTCGATATGCAGATTGCTTAAACAATCGATCCGTAGAGAAGTAGGTGTGTGATTCTTAGCACCAGGAATCTTAGGTGTAGTCCATGTCTTGTTCGGGTTACAAATGTTTGGTCTATTCATGCAAAATCCATACAAAAATATTTAGGTGCCATTTACGATCTTCTTCGAATTGTATTTCATCTACTATGTATTGACGACATGGTTATATACAAGGATTGTATTACAAGACAAAAATAAGTAGGTATCATTTTGCTAATATGAACAAATATCAAGACCAATCAGAATTTGGCTTAAGAATTTTTTACCCTAAATACTGACAATTAAAATTTTTACATTTGTCAGTGTAACTTAAATTTATTTTCTACTTGCAAATGCCTCTTATCTAAAAATTAGCATCGTGTTTGTTAACTAGAAATTTGTTAAACTTTTTAATGAAACTTCAATTTAACCAATGAAATTAGAATAAAGGAAAGGTTATACTAATATCTTATTGTCATTTGAAAAATTAGCATATACGGCCATAGTAAGGCAAAAAAGAAATATTACAACAAATAAAAAGGGTCTTTGTAACATTAACCAAAGTGTTACAAAAGATTCTTTTTGTTTTAAATAAATTACGGAATGCTTTCACGCACAGATCAACAAACTATTAGGTGAGAAAAACGATATTTACTATAAAAGAAACATAGTATAACGAAAATTTGGTTTATTATTAACAGTAATGAGGTTAAAAAGGCTGGCTGCCAAATGGCAACAATTAAAGAAGTTTTTTTAAACAATGATATCGGTTAAACCGCATCCTTAAGTCTTTAAGCAATTTAAGATTGTTAGTGTAACTTGTTACTTAAAATGTAACAAGTTTTCTTTAAATAATTTTGATTTCTAAAGTTTTAAATCCGCTTTCATAAATCTCAAAAGACGCTTATTCTAAATATGTCAGATATATTACTCGAGTAAAAGACAGATCAATTAAAAATTTCGAAGGAGCGTTAATTATGCAGAAAAGAGATTTTATCGATACAAATGATTTTACAAAAGAAGAAATCGATTACTTGATCAAATTAGGATTAAAAATCAAAAAAAGTATTAAGTATGGTCATTACCCATTACTACTTAAAAATAAAACACTAGGAATGATTTTTGAACAATCTTCCACTCGAACCCGTGTTTCCTTTGAAACCGCAATGGAACAATTAGGAGGACACGCCCAATATTTAGCACCTGGTCAAATACAACTAGGAGGACATGAAAGTCTTGGTGATACTGCACGAGTATTATCACGTTTAGTAGATATATTAATGACTCGAGTTGAACGTCATGAATCAGTGGTTTCGTTGGCAAAGAATGCAACAATTCCAGTTATTAATGGCATGAGTGATTACAACCATCCTACGCAAGAACTAGGCGATATTATTACGATGACTGAACATTTACCAAAAGGAAAAAAATTATCTGATTGTAAAATTGTTTTTGTTGGAGATGCAACGCAAGTTTGTGTATCTACCATGTTTATGGCAACAAAAATGGGAATGGATTTTGTTCAATACGGGCCAGAGGGATTCCAAATTAAAGAAGAAGCATTAGAAATAGGGAAGGAAAATGCAAAAAAATCAGGAGGAAGCGTGCAGATCACAGAAGATGTTAATGTGGCTCTTAAAGATGCGGACTTTGTCTATACGGATGTGTGGTATGGCTTATATGAAGCGGAATTATCTGAAGAAGAACGGATGAATATTTTCTATCCAACCTACCAAGTAAATAATGAATTGATGAAAAAAGCTTCACCACATGCAAAATTTTTGCACTGCTTACCAGCAACACGCGGCGAAGAAGTTACAGATGAAGTGTTAGATGGTGAACAATCTATCGTATTAGATGAAGCAGAAAATCGATTAACAGCTATGCGGGCTTTATTAGTTTATTTTTTGAATCCATATTTGGATTATGCCGATCAAGCTTTAGCAGAAAAATTTGATGGGGAATTACAATGCATGCTGAAACCTAAACGTCAATTAGAACGAAGAGATTAGCAAGAACTTGCTTAAGCAGTAGAAGAGTCGTGTAAATCTTTTGCTAATTCATAGAGAGTAAAAAATTTACACGTACTTTTCACAAAAGGCTCATCGAAAGGAGCACATTAATGAAAGAAAAAAAGAGATTCCGTTTATTTGATGCAGTATTGATGGCCGTTGTAGTTATCTTAGTAGTAGAGTCGGCAGCACCAGCTGCTGCAATCGGCTCTTCGCAATTTTTTTGGTGGGGTTTATTATTGATATTATTTTTCTTACCTTACGGATTAATATCAGCTGAACTTGGCACGACATATGACGGCGAAGGAGGGATCTATGACTGGGTTAAAAAAGCTTATGGAAGAAAGTGGGGTGCTAGAGTCGCTTGGTTTTACTGGATTAATTTTCCTATTTGGATGGCGAGTCTTGCCGTTTTATTTCAAGAAGTATTAACTCAAATTTTTCAATTAAATTTTAGTACACCTCTACTGATTATGTTGCAGTTGGTATTTGTCTGGATTGTTACGATAATTAGCTGTTACCCTGTTAGTGATAGTAAGTGGATCTTAAATATCGCTGCATTTGCGAAAGTGGCAATCATGATATGTCTTGGTGTTTTAGGTATCTATCATGCATTAACAAAAGGAATGGCTAATAACTTTTCTGGAACAGCTTTGTTACCTAAACTAGATATTCAAAATTTTAGTTTTTTATCTGTTATCTTGTTTAATTTTTTAGGATTTGAAGTGGTCACTACTCTAGCAAATGAAATGGATAACCCTAAAAAACAAATTCCACAAGCCATTATTTATGGTGGTGTTTTGATCGCCTTTTTCTATTTGTTTGCTGCATTTGGAATGGGAGCGGCGGTACCAGCAGATCAATTATCTGCTTCTGGAGGATTAATTGACAGCTTTATTCTGCTCGTTGGGGGATTGAATCCTTTTGTTGTATTAATCGGTATTCTCTTCATGTATACGCTGGCAGCAAACTTGATTTCTTGGTCCTTAGGAGTAAATTATGTTGCTTTGTATGCTGCGAAAAATCATGATATGCCTCTAATTTTCGCTAAAAAAAGTCAAAAAAATGATATGCCAGTAGGAGCTTCTGTCATTAATGGTATTATTGCTTCACTTCTAATTGTTATTGCACCCTTTATCCCAAATGAGAATATTTTTTGGGCATTTTTCTCACTAAATGTAGTAGCGTTGTTACTTTCTTATATTATGATGTTTCCAGCATTCTTGAAGTTAAGAAAAATCGATTCTCATGTTGTTCGTCCATTTAAAGTCCCTGGACCCAATTGGTTGTTAAAATTAATGACGATTATCCCAATGTTGTTGCTAATCGCGACACTGCTTTTTTCTGTAGTTCCTCTAGATTCGAGTTCTTCAGAGATAAATACTAAAATACCCGTGTTGCTTGGAACAATTTTTGCCTTTGTTATTGGTGAAATCGTGATTCACTATTCGTCAAAAGAAAAAAAAATAAGGGAGTGCTTACTGATGAAAACAATTGATAGTTCACCTAAAAAAGATCATTTTAGAATGCCCGGAGAATTTTCGGTGCATGAAGGAGTATATATGTTGTGGCCACAACGTCCTGATAATTGGCGAGATGGAGGAAAACCAGCCCAGCGAGCTTTCGTAGAGGTTGCTAGAGCGATTGCCAAATTTGAACCTGTTACAATGGGCGTGAATTCTGATCAATATGATAATGCTCGCCACATGCTTCCCGAACATATACGGGTGGTAGAAATTGCTAGTAATGATTCATGGGTTCGAGATTGTGGTCCTACTTTTGTTACAAATAGTCAAGGAAAAGTTCGAGGTGTGGATTGGACATTCAATGCTTGGGGCGGGCTGGAAGATGGACTTTATTTTCCTTGGGATCAAGATGATCAAGTTGCACAAAAAATTTGTGAAATTGAATGGAAGGACCGTTATCGTTTAGATAATTTTGTTTTGGAAGGGGGATCTATCCATGTTGATGGAGAAGGTACATTAATTACCACAGAAGAGTGCTTATTATCAAAAGGACGCAATCCACAGCTATCAAAAGAACAAATTGAAAATATTCTAGGAGAGTATCTAAATATTGAGAAGGTAATTTGGTTAAAGCATGGAATTTATTTAGATGAAACGAATGGCCATGTAGATAATATCGTTAATTTTGTAGCGCCTGGTGAAGTCGTTTTAGCTTGGACAGATGATAAGCAGGATCCACAATATGAAATTTCTAAAGAGTGTCTAGAAATTCTGGAAAACTCCGTAGATGCAAAAGGTCGAAATATTCATGTAACAAAATTACATGTGCCTCAGCCTATACTGATTAACGAAAAAGAAAGTCATGGAGTAGATACTATAAATGGTACACTCCCACGTCAAAAAGGAGATCGTTTAGCGGCAAGTTATGTAAATTACTATACAGCCAATGGAGGAGTTATTTATCCATTATTTGATGATCCAATGGACGAAAAGGCAAAGGAAACATTGCAATCCTTATATCCTGATCGTAAAATTGTGGGTGTTTATGCTCGAGAGATCTTATTAGGTGGAGGAAATATTCATTGTATCACGCAACAAATCCCTAAAGGAGAAAACGTGTTATGACAAAGAAAATAGTTGTGGCATTAGGGGGTAATGCAATATTAACAAATGATCCTACGGCCATAGGACAACAAAAGACTTTAGCTGAAACAGCTCAGTCATTAGCTGCTCTAGTTGAAAAAGGCTACAAGCTACTTATTACTCATGGTAACGGGCCTCAAGTAGGTAACTTATTATTACAACAAAAAGCTGGAGCAACCCAAACGAATCCAGCCATGCCACTTGATACCAACGTTGCTATGACTCAAGGCAGCATAGGATATTGGCTAGCACAGGCATTAACGAATGAATTAAAGAAGCGTGGTATAGAAAAATCCATAGTAGGATTGTTCACTCAAGTTATTGTTTCTGAAGAAGACCCAGAATTTGAACAGCCTACTAAACCAATTGGACCATTTATCACGAAAGAACAGGCTGAAAAAGAAATGAGAAGGACCGATTCTATCTTCAAAGAAGATGCAGGAAGAGGATGGCGTAAAGTAGTGGCTTCTCCTAAACCTATAGATATAGTTGAATCAAAAGTTATAAAAACGCTAGTTGATTCAGATGTAATTGTAATTGCAGGAGGAGGTGGAGGTATTCCGGTAATTCAAACTGGTGAAGGCCTAAGAGGTAAAGAAGCTGTGATAGATAAAGATTTTGCTTCTGAAAAACTTGCTGAAATCATTGATGCAAATGAACTGATTATCTTAACTGGTGTGGCAAATGTTGCTGTCCATTTTAATACACCGCAACAAAAAGAACTGAAAAAAATTGATATCGAGACGTTAGAAAAATACAAAGATAATGGTGAATTTGCTCCAGGCAGTATGTTGCCAAAAGTGGAAGCTGCCTTAGAATTTGTTAAGAAAAAACCTAATGCGCAAGCTGTAATTACTTCTTTAGAAAATTTAGATAAATTACTAAAAGAAAATGCTGGCACGATTATTTACAGCTCGCAAAATTTAGAACAAAAAAGTCACTTAGTAGATATAGTATCATATGAGTAACAAAAAGTAACTGTGCGAAATAGAACATCTAGTTGTTTCTATTTCGCTTTTTTAATCCTATTATAGATATACTTAAAATGTTATAGTATGTTTAAGACAATACCTTAAAATTTAGTTGATTACTAAAATGTTGGTTTATTTAAAGGAGGAGCATTTATGTTAGAGTCGTCACCAAAAAAAGATGGATTTCAATTGGCACCAGAGTGGACTTTTCATAAAGAATGCTATTTGATTTGGCCAGAACGTCCAGATAACTGGCGCTTAGGGGGGAAACCTGCACAAAAAGCATACGCTGAAGTCGCTGAAGTAATTGCACGATTTGAAAATGTAACTATGCTCGTTTCGCATCAACAATTCTTGAATGCACGTTATCAATTATCTGAAAAAATACGTGTACTAGAAGTAAGTAATAACGATGCATGGATAAAAGACACGGGACCATTATATGTTATGAATTCTTTGGGACAAGTACGTGGTGTCGATTTTCGATTTAATGCTTGGGGCGGTTTGTTAGATGGGTTATTTTTTCCGTGGGATCAAGATGATTTGTTAGCTCAAAAAATTTGTGAACAGGAGAGAATTGAATATTACCAATTACAAGAGTTTGTTTTAGAAGGTTGCTCAATACATACAGATGGGGAAGGAACGCTTTTTGCAACAGAAGAATGCTTGTTATCAGAAGGACGTAACCCTCAATTAGATAAAGAATCAATTGAAAAAATTCTAAAAGAGTATTGTGGCATAGAAAAAATCGTTTGGTTTCCTCGAGGTTTTTTCTTGGATGAAACAAACGGTGATATCGATAATTTAATCAATGTTGTACGGCCTGGTGAAATTATTTTGAGTTGGTGTGAACAACCAAATGATCCAATGTACGAAATCGTCAGAGAAGCAGAAGAAGTATTGATGAAAGAAAAAGACGCAAAAGGAAGAAGCTTCATTATACACAAGATAGAATTACCGAAACCTTTATATATTACAGAGGAAGAGGCTGCTGGTGTTGATCCAGTAAATGGTATGTTGCCTCGATTTTCCGGTGATCGATTGATTGCTTCTTATGTAAGCTATTATACAGCAAATGGTGGTATTATTTTTCCACTTTTTGAGGACCCAAATGATAAAAAAGCAGAATTACTATTAAAAAAAATATACCCAGAACATGAAATTATTGGTGTAATGGCTCGTGAAATTTTACTTGGTGGAGGAAATATTCACTGTGTTGCTCAAGGAGTACCTCAATAAGAAAGGAGAGATAGGCAATGGATTTTTTTGAAATAGCCAATAGTCATATTTCAGAACTGACTAAGAATGAACAAATTCTTTTTGATTATGTCATCAATAACCTAGAAAACATTAAAGGTAAAAGTATCCGCGAAGTTGCTGATGATTGTTTTGTTTCAACAACCACTTTTCTGCGTTTTGTCAGAAAGCTAGGATTTTCTGGATTTAGTGAATTTACTACTGTTATTAAATATACTTTGCTTTATAAAACTCCGTTTCCCGAGAGTTCACCTTTTGTCGTTAGCCAGAAAGACTATCGCGAAGAGTATTTAAAAAATTTAGTCGAATCTGTTCGCGTAATAGATACAGATAAAGTGAAATTAATTGTAGAACAACTACAAAAGCAGCCTAAAATTTTTTTATTTGCTAAAGGATTGAGTAAAGAAATTATGCGTTATATACAATACTTGTATAATACAGCCGGTTTTTTTGTAATTTTTCCTGAAGATCATCAAACTCGTTCTATTGCACAAAAGCAAGTTAAAAAGAATGATATAGCCTTTATATTTAGTTACAGAGGTGAAGATTTAGAGTTGATCGAAACAATTCGAAAAATAAAGGAACAAGAGCATCCTTTAATCGTTTCAATTACTGGAGCAGATAATAACTTAATACAAAATTTTAGTGATATTAATCTTTATTTGTTTACAGATGAAATCAGCTTGAATCATCTAGATATTACGTCACATATCTCAATGATTGCATTAATGGAATTAATTTTGTACCAATTTATCGAAAGTAGTGGAACAGACACTTACCATCTTGTTTTTCGCTGAATGTTTTAATAGATTTGAGAAGTAGTCTATTCTGCTTTCCTCGTAATATTATATTCATAGGAAATGATGTACCATAATATGTGTGAGATACTTTAAAAATGTAACTTACAAGCAATGAAAACGTTGACTAAGCAAAGGAAATATAGTATATTTTCTTTGTAAGAAAAGAAAAAAGAACTTGAGATAGCGACGCAGTTATCTCTAGAGTTATGTTACTGATAAATCAGGCAGAACTCAGAACTAATATCAAGTAAAGCTTTATGATCAAAAGCTTATTTGATATTGGATCTGAGTTCTTTTTTCTGGAAAGGAGCAACTAATGAAAGTTAAAAAGATTATCAATAACAATGTAGCTTTAATTGAACGGGGAGGAAATGAAGCAATTATCTATATGACAGGAATTGCTTTCAAAAAAAAGGTTGGCCAACGAATTGATGATTCCGAAATTGAAAAAACATATGTTTTAGATTCAAAAGACCGTTTAGAACATTTTAGCTATTTGTTGTCACATTCTGATGATAGACTGATCTCTATGATCAACGAGCTCGTTAGTTATGGAGAAAAGGAAATCGGTAAAAAAGCAAATGATTATCTTTATTTAGCTTTATTAGATCATCTCTCCTTCGCATTGAAACGCTCAGAGAAAGGACAATATCTTAGAAGTCCGCTTTTTTGGGAAGTTAAAAAGTTTTATCCAGTTTATTACAAAATCGGTTTGGAAGCTTTAAAAATGATAAAGAAATATTTTGATCATTCCTTTCCCACAGATGAAGCTGTTTCAATTGCCTTACACTTTGTTAATCTTCAAGAAAATCAGGTCAATTTTGATGAACAGATAGAAGATATGGAGACACTAAGAGACATGTTGAATATTATCAAATATCATTTTAGTTTATCTATTGACGAAGAGAGCATCAACTACATGAGGCTAGTGACACATTTACAGTACTTTATTGAACGATTAAGAAAAAAACAAGCATACGTTGAAAATGAATCTCAGTTATTTGAACAAGTAAAAAAACTATACCCTAAAGCATATACAGCTGTAGAAAAGATAGAAATATATGTAAAGGGAAAGTTCAACATCTATTTATCTCAAGATGAATACACTTATTTGATGATTCATGTTAATCGCGTAGCGGAAAGAGGCGACAATAATGGATAAATATCATGATTTTAACAAAAATATTATTGAACTTGTTGGAGGAAAAGAAAATATAGAGGCAGTAGTTCACTGTATGACACGGTTGCGTTTTACTCTTATCGATAAAACGAAAGCGCAAACAAATAAGCTTAAAAACTTAGACGGTGTGATTGATGTAGTTAGCAATAACGTTGCTTATCAAATCATCATAGGTACACATGTTAACGATGTATATAAAGAATTGATGACGCAATTGGAACTATCCCCAAAAACTGCTTTAGAAGAGCAAAGTGGGAAAAAAAATCCAATAAAAGCAGCATTAGATGTCATATCGGAGTCTATGACACCGATACTTGAGCCTATTATTTGTGCTGGATTACTTGCTGCTGTGTTATCCATTGCTTCTTTAACTGGAATAATCTCACCAGACAGTTCAACCTATCAGATTTTTGATGCTTTGCGGTCTGCTGTATTTTATTTTCTACCTATTTTAATGGCTATGAGCTGCGCAAAACGATTAGGAGCAAGTCCTTATTTAGCAGTAGCACTTGCTGCTACTATACTTTCAAGTTCTATCAATGATGTGAAAGGACTGGAGTTATTTGGTATTGGGTTACCGCAAATTACGTATTCTAATAGTTTTATCCCTATTTTACTAGCTATCTGGTTTATGGGGTACGTAACTAAAGTAGTTAAAAGAGTTATACCTAACACACTCCAATACTTTTTAACCCCTTTGTTCGTAATGTTAATTACTTTACCGGCAACGTTGTTGGTTTTTGGGCCTTTAGGATTTTATATAGGAGAAGGAATCATTGGCTTTTTTAATCTACTGATGAAATATGTAGGTAGTTGGTTTGTCATGATGTTATACTCTGCTCTTCAACCATTTATTATCATGTTGGGCGCGGGAAACTTTATCATGCCGGTTGTAGCTTCTCTAATTGCAGCAACTGGGTATGACCCTGCCTTTATATCTTCATGTACAATTTCAGATATTGCTGTTGGAGGCGCAATGCTAGGGTATTTCTTAAGAGCTCGGAACTTAAAACAAAAACAATTATTTGGGACAGTAACACTTTCTGCAGTACTTGGTGTGACTGAACCTGCTATCTATGGTGTCTTTGTTAAATACCGTCGGCCATTTGTTGCAGTAATGATTGGAGGAGGACTCGGTGGATTATTTGCTGGTTTGACTGGTGTTAAAGCTTATTCTGTTGCTTGGGGATTATTTGGCCTCCCAGCGTATATAGGTGAAGGAGACTTCATGAACTTCTGGTTTATGTTAGCGGCAGTCGTGATTAGTTTTACTGGTTCAGCTGTAGCTGCTTATCTCTTAGGCGTTCCTACACAAGAAGAGGATCAGGAGACAATCAACCATGTAGTAGCTGAAAAGGGGAAAGATAAAAATCTACGAACTTCTTCATTAGGGAATGTAGTAAAAGGAGAAGTTATTTCTTTAAATGAAGTTAAAGATCAAGCTTTTTCAACAGGAGCATTAGGAAAAGGAATCGCAATCAAACCAACAGGTACACATCTTTATTCTCCAGTAGATGGGGAGATCACGGTAGTTTTTCCTACGAATCATGCAATAGGTATCCAATCACAAGATGGAATTGAAATACTGATCCATATTGGAATCGATACAGTAGAGTTAGAGGGGAAATATTTTAATTTAAATATAAAACAAGGAGATAAAATTCAAAGAGGACAACTCCTTGGAACAGTAGACTTTGATAAAATACAAGAAGCTGGTTATGATACATCTACTATTGTAGTTGTCACGAATACCGATAGTTATTTAGACGTCATCCCTTCAAATTCAGAACAAGTAATAAAAACAAATAATCTACTAAACGTCATTTTATAGAAGGTGAAAAAATGAAATTGAAAAAGAATTTTTTATGGGGTGGAAGTATTGCTGCACATCAATGTGAAGGAGCCTGGCAGGAGGGAGGAAAAGGACCAGCTATCATGGACTATGTCAGACAAGGAAGCTATCAGGTCCCACGCCAAATCGATACAATGATTTCTTCTGAAGCTACGTATCCCTCACATATGGGTATTGATTTTTATCATCAATACAAGTCAGATATTCGTCTGTTTAGTGAAATGGGATTTACAGCATTAAGATTATCAATAGACTGGTCTCGTATCTTTCCTAATGGAGATGATGAGCAGCCGAATCAAGAAGGAATCACGTATTATATAGATGTTGTGGATACGTTGTTGTCTTATGACATTGAGCCAATTGTAACATTATATCACTTCGAGATGCCAAAAAATTTAGTTCAAAAGTATGGTTCATGGACCAATCGAAAAGTAATTGAACTTTATTTGAAATTTTGTCAAACCATGTTTGAATCTTTAAAAGGAAAAGTCCACTATTGGGTTACGTTTAATGAAATGAATCATATTGATCCTCAAACAGAAGCTACAGATATTTTTACGTATATTATCGCAGGTTTGAAGTATTCTGAACTCGAAAACAAATCTCAGACATTGGCTGAGATCGGATACAATATGACAGTGGCTAGCTGTTCGGCAATAGTTTTAGGAAAAAAAATAGATCCAGAAAACAAGATTGGTTGCGTATTTGGAATCGAACCTGTTTATCCAGTAGATTGCAATCCCACAAATGTGATGAATGCTTTTAAACAGATGGATCGAGATTTCTATCAAATAGATGCTATGTGTACAGGCAAGTTTCCAGAGTATAAAATCAATGAATATGCAGACCAAGGAATAAAGTTGACCATAACAGAGGATGATAAATATATGTTTTCTAAAGGAACACTTGACTTTATTGGTATGAACTATTACGCATCATCTGTTGCGAAGTACGAAGGAGCGGCTGAAGAAAAGAGTGCCTTATTTGGCGGTCTTCAAAACCCGTATCTTGTGACTAGTAAATGGGGGTGGACCATTGATCCGATGGGATTACGATATCTGCTGAATTACACTTATAGAAAATATGGTCTCCCTATCATAATTACAGAAAATGGATTAGGTGCCATAGATGATTTGACAGATGATAAAAACATACACGATGAATATCGCATCGAATACTTAAAACAGCATATTCAACAAATGAAGATTGCAATCGAAAAAGATCAGGTGGATTGCTTTGGGTATCTCACGTGGGCACCCATAGATTTAGTAAGTGCTACAACAGGCGAAATGAAAAAAAGATATGGGTTTATCTATGTGGACAAAGACGATGAAGGAAATGGTACCTTAGAAAGGTACAAAAAGGACTCTTTTTATTGGTACAAAGAAGTGATTGGTTCCAATGGAGATATTTTGTAATACTTGTCTAACATAGAAGGAGTTATAGTAGTTATATTCATATAACAAGTAGTTAGCTTAGAGTAATATTACTAAAGGACCAAAGTTCTATCTTAAAAAAATAACTATCTTTAATATATAAAATCAACAAATCATAACCACCCTTTAAAAAAGAGGGGGCAGGGTGTAGACAAAAGTATCAGTCTACACTCTGAGATGTAAGAAATATCATAAGATATTTCTTACATCTTTTTGTTTTGAGCAGGACTTTAGATAATTTTATTAATATATGCTAGCATGCTTTTGTAAATAAAAGAAAGAGGGCGTTTGAATATGTATCTTAAAATTACGGATCAAGCACAAGAAAGATTACAAAAATATATTGATGAAGGCGCGACAGTTATTTTGGATTTAGATGATGGTGTGGGTGAATATTCTAAAATGGGTGTTTGCTCTTTAGATACTAGTTTCCGTTTACTTCTTCTTGATAAAGAACAAGGAAAAAATGATTATAAACTCCAATTAGATAGTGATATTGGGGAAGTTTATATCAAAGATTATTCAAAAATGTACATGGATGAACACATGACCCTTTCTTTAGATCCACGTCTAGGTGTATTCACTCTTGAAAGTCCAAGTGGTTCTTTAGACAGCCATGTACAATTAGTCGATCTACGACCAGAAAAATTCTCTGGCATGAAACAATAATTTTCTCTTCATTGATCCATGATCCATAAAACTAGTCTCAATCGAGCTACATTGAAAAACAAGACAACGTTCTTAACTTGGTAAATAAAAAAGACGACACATTTTGTCGTCTTTTTTATTGATTAGCTATTTTTGATAAATGATCGCATAGCTTGTGCCATTATTTCTGGCTTTTCTCTATTCAATTCCTGTTTTCCGTTTTCGATAAACAGGAGACGGCTATAGGCTGAAACTTTATATAACCGTTTTGCTCCAGGTATGTTTGCATAATCTTTTATACCGCATAAAATCAATTTAGGAAGTCGTGATGTACGAAGCTGTTTTTTGTAATCTAATGTTTTAAGTGAACGGAGTAGATTTAGACAAACCTAATTTTTTAAACATTTTAAAAGGTACGCAGTAAAAATAAACATTCTGGAAAATAAGCAATAAGCGATCAGGAGATTCAAATTGTGAATCAGTTAAATCGAGGGAGTGGGGGCACTGAAGCATCCATAAAGCAAGTAGCCCCGCTATCGATTGTCAACAGGGTCACTTACTTTAATGTGATTCCATTAATTTGGAGAATAAATGAACTTCACTCTACTACGATGGTCATCCTGAAAGAATTATCAACCATCGGAAGACCTAACATTTCCTTCCCCAAACCAAATTGATACACAACAAACTCATAACTTCCTGGATCACTTGGCGCTTTGAAAGAAATCTTTCCATTTTGTGGAGTCATTTTATTGGTATTAGAATCTTTCGATAACCGAATAGGCAAGTTAGAAAGACCATTTAGTTCAATTTGCTTATTTCCTAATAAGACAACAAGGAAGTATTCCTATAACCCCTCAATACTTGGACCAACTAAGAAGTTTAATTCAACCATTTCTCCTATTGATACATTCAAATAAGGACTTGGATTATTTATTAACTCACTTTTAGAATCTGTAACATTTGATCCATATTAAAGTATTCGCAGATTAACTGAAAAAGTCGTTTTTTCTTTATTTAAAATAAAAACAGTTTTGCGGGATTTTCGTGGCATAAAATAAAAAAACAGCGCAGACACATTGTTAAACCAACATGTTGCACTGTTTAAGGAAGCCACTTGCCGGGCTTGAACCGGCGACCTCTTCCTTACCATGGAAGCGCTCTACCAGCTGAGCTAAAGCGGCATTATCATTAATACAATTAATAGGATAACGAATATTAATGTATTTGTCAATATGTTTTTTATCAAAAAAATGTGTTTTTGTACTAATGAAACAATTCTAAGAAAAAAGTAAAAATAACAAAAAATGCTAACGGTTTCTTCTAGAATATAGTAAAAAAATTCAAAAAAAGTATTGCGTTATTTGAAAGAAATTGATATTATATTCATGTACTTGATTCCGGCATAGCTCAGTTGGTAGTAGCGCATGACTGTTAATCATGATGTCGTAGGTTCGAGTCCTACTGCCGGAGTAAATAAAGCTTATGCAAAGAAAAAGAAATCCAATCACTTGGGTTTCTTTTTCTTTTATTATTATGATGAATCAAGCTTTCTTTTTTTGTCACGTATGTTGTAATCTTTACGAGAGAGTAGAGTTGGCTACTCATAATCAACCATACTTCCCATCATCGCTAAATACGAAATAAATCAGCATTCCTACACCAATCAAAGCACAAGCTGCACCAAGAAAAGGGATGATATTCCCAAAGTTTTCTGTATTCATAAGTATGCCACCACCCACAAACAAAAAGCCGCCAGCAATCAGGTTTTTCATTTTATTCATTCTCCTTTCTTATGTTATAGTATTTCCTTCTTTCAATGAGTATTTTGAAAGCTATCTTATTGTATGATGTTCTTCTAGGCCTCTTCTTTATTATACAGGCCATTTTCGTTATCTCATAGAAATATTCCTTTTTATCTGAAAATTATTGTATACCATATGATATTTTTCTTCATGAAGTTGTAAGTATATTCTCATTCAAATGAAAATTTCATCATAGAAGAGATTGTATTTCTAAATTCTTAAGAGTAAAATACGAAGTGTAACTTGGATTTGGAAGGATGATTGGATGAAAGCTATTACACCGGATATGACAACAAAATTTGACAAACAGTTTCAAGCAAATAACAAACAGCAGGCATTGCAGCGGGCTGTCGTGAAGAACGGGATTACTGCTTCTGCTGAAAATATTTCAGCACATGTGGCGAATACACCAGTATTTTCTATTGATCTGGCTACAGGAAAAGTGGCTAATCAGATGCAATCGGGCCGTTGCTGGATGTTTGCTGCATTGAATACGTTCCGTCACAAAATGCTGAATCAATTCCATTTAAAAGAGTTTGAATTATCACAAAATTATACTTTTTTCTGGGATAAATATGAAAAGGCAAATTACTTCTATGAAAACATCATTGCAACTGGAAAAGAGGCTATTGATAGCCGAAAAGTGGCTTTCTTGCTAACTACTCCTCAACAAGATGGCGGTCAATGGGATATGATCGTTTCATTATTCCAAAAATACGGTGTTGTGCCCAAATCGGTAATGCCGGAAAGTGCGAATAGTTCAAATTCTCGAGATTTGAATAACTACTTGAACAAACTACTGCGTAAAGATGCAGTTGTGTTACGCGAAATGGTTGCTCAAGGAGAAACATTAGACGCTATTGAAGAAAAAAAAGAAGAAATGCTAGAAAGTATTTATAACTTCTTAGCCATCTCATTAGGAACACCTCCAAAAGAATTCGATTTTGAGTACCGCGATGAAGAACAGAACTATCATCTTGACCGGGGACTGACACCACAAATTTTTTATGATAAATACATCGGTGTAAAATTAGATGATTATGTTAGTGTGATCAATGCACCAACAAAAGACAAACCATTCAATCGTTCTTATACAGTAGAGATGCTAGGGAATGTCGTTGGCGGGAAAGAAGTTAAATACCTGAATGTTGATATGGAAACTTTCAAAAAATTAGCGATTGCTCAGCTTGAACAAGGAGAATCTGTATGGTTTGGTTGTGATGTAGGACAATCTTCTACTAGAACCAGTGGCATCATGGCCTTAGATGCTTATTCGATGGATGATCTATTCGATACGGATTTCACAATGACTAAAGCTGAACGTTTGGATTTTGGTGAAAGTTTGATGACCCATGCGATGGTATTGACTGGCGTTGATTTAGTGGACGGACAATCAACAAAATGGAAAGTCGAAAACAGCTGGGGCGAAAAAGTTGGAAAGAACGGTTTCTTCGTTATGAGTGATGCCTGGATGGACGAATATACGTACCAAATCGTTGTCAGAAAAGATTTGTTGACGAAAGAGCAACTAAATGCGTTCAATGAAGAACCAATTGTGCTAGCTCCATGGGATCCAATGGGTGCTTTAGCATAGGTAAATAGTTCAATAAAGAGTATGCATTATAGATAAAAAAGAGCTGGCTTAAGTCAGCTCTTTTTTATCTATAAAGTCCATCTCCTGCTTTTTATGGTCTCTGTGCTATAATTCTAAATAAAGGGATGAGGATTGGAAATAATCCTTTTATCATGAAACAAGTATGATGACAAAATAGAATAAAATTAGGAGTAGGGGGGAAAGTCATGGATATCCAAACTGTTTTATCTGATCTGAAACTAAATGGGAAAGTGATTCCAGTTGTTGGCGGCGATGTGAATCAAACTTATCGTATAAAAACAGAGCAGCGTGCTTATTTTTTGAAAATCCATCCGAATGTAAAAAAAGGTTTTTTTGAAGCAGAAGTAGACGGGTTAAAAGAGCTAGCTGCATTCGTACGTGTACCAGATACGTACATGCTGGGTGAAACAAGTGAAGGCGCTTATTTGTTAATGGAATGGATCGAGCCGGGAAAAGGAGATCAACGAGATCTTGCTGCAGCTTTAGCCAATCTCCATCAGCAAACAGCGCCGCAATTTGGTTTTCGAAAAGATAATTATCTAGGTACACTTATTCAGAAAAATTCTTTTGAAGAAGATTGGTGGATTTTTTTCTTTAAAAATCGGCTTGAAGCCCAGATTTCTTTAGCAGAAGAAACGAATCGTTGGAATGTACAGCGGCAAGAAAAGTATCTGCGATTTAAAGAACGAGTATTGAGATCGGTTGAACCCAAAAAGATCACTCCACGCCTCTTGCACGGAGACCTGTGGAGTGGTAATGTGTTCTTTGACCAGCAAGGACAACCAATTTTTGTCGATCCGGCTGTTTCTTATGGGAATCGGGAACAAGATATCGCAATGAGTCAATTATTCGGCGGTTTCCGACCGGAATTTTTAGATGCCTATCAAACTATATTTCCATTAGAAGAGGGATGGGAAGATCGACTGCCGATTTACCAGTTATATTATCTTTTGGCACATTTGAATATGTTTGGAGAAAGTTACGGTTCCCAAGTAGATCAATTACTAGAAAGTTTTTAAGAGGAGGGCGTGTTTTTGGCAAAGAAATATACCAAAAAGCATGAAGTTTCATATTATGAGTGTGACATCAATCAAACGATGACATTTCCTTCGATGTTAGGAGTAGTTATCAAAACATCTGAAGATCAAAGCGACCAGTTGGGAAGAGGCAGTGAATTCGTCAATAGCTTTGGACTGACTTGGGTCATCACGAATTATTCTATGGAGATTAAACGTTTACCTAGAGTCGGTGAAGTAATTTCAGTAACGACTCAAGCCATGGAGTACAATAAGTTTTTCTGTTATCGGAACTTCTGGATCCATGATGAAGATGGGGAAGAATTAGTCAAAATAGAATCTGTTTTTGTATTGATGGATTTTGTGAATCGAAAAATGAGCAGTGTTAATGAAGAGATCATTGCTCCTTTTGAGAGTGAGAAAATCAAGAAAATCAAGCGTCAGGAAAAAATTGAAAAGATTGATTCGGGCTTCATGCTGCCATATCGTGTTCGTTTTTATGATATCGATAGTAATCAGCATGTTAATAATGCGATGTATTTTAATTGGATCATTGATGTATTGGGATATGACTTTTTGACTACGCATGTTCCAGAAAAAGTAATTATTCGATTTGATAAAGAAGTAGAGTACGGGAATGAGATCGAAAGCCATTTTGAACAAGTCCCAATTGAAAATGGTGTCAAAACAAAACATGAAATCCGAATGCAAGAACAGCTGTATTGTGAAGCCAATATTCTATGGAAAAATAAATAAAAAAGAGGTTGTGACAGAAATGGTCAGCTTCAAGAAATAAGAAGAAGTTTACGAAAATTGTTTCTCAAATTTTTGTAAAATTTCGGCTTAGTTTTCGAAGAAGCTACTTTTGTCACAGCCTCTCTTTTTAAGTTTAGCTATCAGATATTGATGTTTAGTTTTGGATAAACGAAATCAATTCTTCACCCGTCAAACCATAGTTTACGGCAATCAATAGTTTTAAACGTGCTTTTTGACTATTGATACTGTTGCAGAAAATAATCCCCATTTCTTCTAGTTCTTTTCCTCCGCCTTCATAATCATAAACAGGCTCTGCGATTCCATTGAAACAACGAGAAACAAGTACTACAGGGATTTTTTGGACAAGGAGCTTTTCTAAAGCTGCTAGGGCTTGAGGAGGGAGATTTCCGGCACCTAAAGCTTCAATGACTAGACCGTCTACTTTCGTATGGGCGATTGCTTCCAATAAGTCTCCTTGCATCCCAGCATATGCTTTAACAATTGGGATAGTCCCATTTACAGCGGAAATATCCAGCCGCTTTGTTTCTAAAAGTTCTTGTAAGAATAAGATTCGATTCTTAGTTACTAAACCGATTGGTCCCAATGTAGGCGTTCGGAAAGTAGCAACATTTGTGGTGTGGGTCTTTGTCACGTAGCGTGCAGAATGGATCTCATCGTTCATGACAACTAATACACCCTTATCTACCGCTTCTTCACAGCTTGCGACGCGAATAGCACTTTCAAAATTATAGAGGCCGTCACTTCCAAGTTCGTTACTTGAACGCATTGCCCCAGTCAAAACAATTGGTAATTTGTCACCAATCGTTGTATCAAGAAAAAAGGCAGTTTCTTCTAATGTATCCGTACCATGTGTAATCACCACTCCGAATATACCTGATTCATAAGCGGACAAGATACGTTCTTTTAATACCAACATGTGAGAAGGCATGATGTGTGGTGAGGGAAGATTGAAGATATCTTCAACTAAGAGTTCCACATGCTCAGGTATCGTGATTTCTGCATCTAATAACGGGTTTGCCACATCAGGACTAACACCGCCAGTGAGCATGTTTTCTTTCATGGCGATCGTTCCGCCGGTGTGCAGTACAAGTATTTTTTTCATTTTACAGACTTCCTTACGAATAATTTTGCATAGCCGTTAAATCTTATTGTATACTATATAAAAGAGTTTTGCTATCAGTGAAGAATAACAATAGCCAGACTTATTATAAAAAAGCTGCCCTTACTTAAACGAAGAAGACTCGACCTTGACCTCTTAATGCACGGAGTATTTGGTTGAGTTTCTTTTACAAAAAAGCAGTCAAGGGAAAACAATTACGAAGGTGGTCGAAAATGATCAGAATCGGATTAACATCGTTTAAAGAACATGACAAATTAACTGGCAAAAAGAATAACACTCTGTATGAATATGCCGGATTTCTACCCTTAGTGGAATTAGATACTGCTTATTATGGGATTCCTCGAAAGTCCTCTGTTGAGAATTGGATAAACGAAGTACCTGAATCTTTTCGCTTTGTAGTCAAAGTCTATCAAGGGATCAGCGGTCAAGGAGATTGGAATCCTTATTATCAGACCGAAGAAGAGATGATTACGCATTTTTTAGATGTCATGTCGCCAATGGTAGAAGCTGGAAAGCTTTTTTGCTTTTTAATTCAATTCCCCTCTTCATTCAAATGTACAAAAGAAAATGTCCAATACTTGCGCAAACTTAGAAAGTGGTTTGAGAGTTATCCTGTTGCCGTAGAATTGCGGGATTATTCTTGGTACAGCGATGAATTCCTTGAACGTACGAGAAACTTTATGTCTCGAGCCGCTTTTTCTTTAGCCATCATCGATGAGCCGCAGCTGCTGAGTACAACGATCCCTTTTGATCCATTTGTAACCAATCCGAACTTTGCTCTCTTTCGATTCCATGGCAGGAATGCTCAGGAATGGCAAGCAAATGATAAAGATTGGCGCAAAAAAAGAACATTGTATCGTTATTCAGAAAAAGAACTACAAGAACTAGCACGTGAAGTCAAAGCAGTTGATTCTAAGACAAAAGAGATAGGTGTGATTTTTAATAACAATTCTGGTGGGGATGCGGCTGAAAATGCATTAGCACTGCAAAAAATATTAAATATCAAGCCGGATGGACTTAATCCAACTCAAATGGATCTGTTTTAAGGGCTTATTTTATTCATGAAAGGGGCGAAGTCTATGATCAAAGCTATTTTTTTTGATATTGACGGAACATTGGTCACCAATCGTTCAGAAGCATTGGAATCAACAAAACAAGCAATTGATTATGCTCGGAAAAACGGCATTTTATGCGGTGTAGCAACGGGTCGCAGCCCAATAAAGATCAAAGAAATCATTGATGAATTGGAATTAGATATGTATGTCGTGTATAATGGCCAACTGGTTTTTACTGCAGATCGAACGATTATCGACCACCCTTTTGAACAAAAAGTATTGGAACATATTGTTGAATTTGCAGATGAGAACCATCGACAAATCGTTTTTGGTGCGAGAAATCGGCTAGATGGATCAACGACGATGCTATTAGGACAATCGATTTTTATCAAGCGGCTAGTCAGCTTTTTACCGCGTAAATTCCCGGTACGTCTGATGAAAAAAATCCTCCAGCTTTTTAGCCCTCACCGGCAAAAGGACCGTTATGAAACATTAGAGATATTAAAAGAACCAATTTACCAATGTATACTGCTTAGTCCGGAGTCAGAACAGAAAAAGTTAGAACATCTATTTCCTGAGTGTACCTTCCAACGTTCAAATACGTATACTGTAGATATCATCCCAAAAGGTGGTTCAAAATTGCTAGGCATCCAAGCTTTCGCAAATGCTGTCGGAATCGAGATGGAAGAAATCATGGCATTCGGCGACCATTACAATGATATCGAGATGCTGAAAGGTGTAGGAATTGGAGTGGCCATGGGAAATGCTCAGAACGAAGTAAAACATGCCGCAGATTTTGTGACCCAATCAAATGAAGAAGATGGCATATACGAAGGGCTGAAACACTTTGGTCTGATTTATTAGTCAATGAAAGAAGGAAAACATTAGTATGGAATCAGAGACACCTTTTCAAAAAGTAGAAGCATTTCACAAAATTTTTGATCCAAGAAGACCAGAAATCCCCACAGCTTTTACTGCGATGGAGGCTCATACACGTGCTGCATTCAAAATAGAAGAACTTGTTGAATTTGTTGCAGCTACCTCACCAAGTAAAGAACAACTACATGAAGCTGTTACTCTGCTACACGAAGCATTAGATAAAGCAGAAGAAAAAATACTTGATAAAACAGAGTGGGGAAGTGACCCACTGATTGAACAAGTAGATGCACTGACAGATATCCTTTACTTTACTTATGGTTCTTTTTCATTATTGGGAATAGCGCCTGATCGAATATTTGATATCGTGCATCAGGCAAATATGGGAAAATTGTTTCCAGATGGAAAACCTCATTATGATCCTGTAACAAATAAAGTATTGAAACCTGAGAACTGGCAGATAGAGTACGCGCCAGAGCCTAAAATCGCGGCAGAAATCCAACGACAGATTCAAGAAGCTCTTGCTGGGAAAAGCTCTGCTGATAGGAGTGCACGCACAAACGAAAGAGAGTGATCAGTACTTCACTATTTTTGTTATCTTTATACGATGAAAAACAAAAGATTTTCGTTTAAGTTAGTGAATGCATGAAAATAGTATGCTATAATCTAGAATAGATGTCTTTTGCACGAGAGACGTATTATTTGGATTTATGCCAAGCAGAACGCCATCTGTTGCATAAAAAGATGCATACTGAAAACGGAGGAACCATAAATGGGAAATAATGTTATCATCGGAATCGTCATTGCAATCATTATAGTCGCCATTGTCGTCTTTTTGGTTAGTTACTTGATGAAGAAAAAAAACCAAGATCGATTGGATGCCTTAGAAAAACGCAAGGAAGAATTATTTGACTTGCCAGTGATTGAAGAAGTCGATGATGTTAAAAAAATGCATCTGGTTGGGCAAAGCCAAAATACCTTTCGTGAATGGAGTCAAAAGTGGAATGACATATCTACTTCCTCATTCGCTGAATTAGAAAGTCAAATTTTTGAAGTGGAAAACCTCAATGAAAGTTTTCGGTTCTTAAAAGGAAAAAAAGCAGTTGTTGAAGCAGAAGCAACAATGGACCAAATGGAGAAACAAGTAACGGAAATCCGTGAAGGTCTGAAGGAATTGCGAGAAACAGAAGAACGCAACTCATTAGCTGTCCAGCAGGCGCTTGATGTCTATGAAGAACTGAAAGAAAAAGTCAGAGAAGACGAGCATGAATATGGACCAGCTCTTTTTGAATTGCAAAAACAGATCAAGATGATCGAAAAAGAATTTACGCAATTCGTGACTTTAAATACTTCCGGCGATCCTGTAGAGGCCCGCGAGGTTTTAGATAAAGCAGAAAAACATACGTATGAAGTGGAAGCTCTGATGAAAAAAATTCCACCACTGTATGAAGATCTCCATACGACTTTCCCTGAACAACTTGAAGAAATCAGTGATACTTATGAGAAATTAATGGAAGAACAATATGTATTCCCTGAAGAAGATCTTGCTGAAGATATCGCAAAAGTAAGTCGAAGAATTGAAAATTCATTAGCCAATCTTGAAAAAACAGAAGTTGAAACGGTCGAATTCGAAAACCGAGAAACAGCTGATTTGATTGATTCGCTATATGACATCTTAGAACGGGAAATGGAAGCTCAGAGATATGTAAAAACTAACCAATCAACGATTGCAGAGTATATCAAACATACAACGAAGAATAACCGTCAATTATTGATTGAGTTGGATCACACCGCTCAAAGCTATACATTGAATCACAATGAAATTGGTCGTGTACGAGGTTTCCAAACTGAAGTGGAAGAAATGGAACGTCAAAATGAACAGATGATTCCACAGATTCGCCAACACGAAATCCCTTATTCAGAAGTGCGTACGTTCTATAAAACAGTCTTCAAGGTCTTAGAAGATATCGAAACGCAACAAGTAGAGATCGACGACTCATTACATGAATTGAGAAAAGGCGAAAAAGAAGCGCAAGAAAAGATCGATACATTCGAATTTAAATTGCGTAGTTTGAAACGTTTTGTAGAAAAACAACGTTTGCCTGGCTTGCCGAATGATTACCTAGAATTCTTTTTTGTTGCTACTGATCGTATTGAAGAACTAAGTGTTGTCTTGAATAAAATTCGAGTAAACATGGAGGAAGTCAACCGTTTAGTTGCTCTATGCGAAGAAGATCTAGAATTATTAGATAAGAAGACACATGATCTAGTAGATGCAGCAGCACTAACGGAGCAAATGCTCCAATATGCAAACCGTTATCGTCATACACACGAAGAAGTGCGAGAAGCAATTGATAAAAGTTACTATTTATTCAATAAAGAATATCATTATCAAGAAGCATTAGACGAAATTGGTACAGCATTAGAGCGAGTAGAACCAGGTGCTTTCAAACGTATCGAAGATTTTTATTTTAATCATCCAGACTTAGTATAAAGCAAAAAAGCAGCAATCATGCAAGAACAAGACAACCATCCGTCTTGTTCTTGTCTTTTTTTATGTCTATCCGAAGGACGAAACAAGTGAAAATTCTACCTGCTCTTGAAAGCACCTTGGACAACCGTTATAATAGAAAAGAATTTCAAAAAAGAGGGGTTTCTTATGATATATTTTGATAACAGTGCAACGACCCCAATCTTTCCGCAAAGCTTAGATGCATACGTAAAAACCAGTCAGCGGATTATTGGGAATCCATCAAGTCTTCATGATTTGGGCAATCAAGCTAATCGGTTGTTGCAGCAAGCAAGAAAGCAGATCGCTGATTTGATCCATGCAGAACCAGAAGAAATCTTTTTTACTTCAGGAGGAACAGAAGGAGATAATTGGGTATTAAAAGGAACGATGATTGAAAAAAGAGAGTATGGGAATCATATGATCATTTCAGGAATCGAACATCCGGCAGTCAGTGAGACGGCCGAACAATTAAAAGAATTAGGAATCGAAGTAAGTATCGCCCCAGTAGATAAACGCGGTTTTGTACGTGTTGACGAATTGAAAAAATTAATAAGAAAAGAGACAGTTTTGGTCTCTGTTATGGCTGTGAATAATGAAGTAGGATCGATTCAGCCCATCCAAGAAATCAGTGATCTTTTGGATGATTTCCCTAAAATTCATTTCCATGTAGATGCTGTTCAGGCAATCGGAAAAGTACCATTCTCGCAATGGTTGACAGGGAGAGTGGATTTTGCAACATTTTCAGCCCATAAATTCCATGGTCCACGGGGAACGGGTTTCATTTATTGGAAAAAGGGTCGTCGTTTAGCACCATTACTGACAGGTGGAGGACAGGAAAGAAATCAACGAAGTGGGACAGAAAATGTTCCAGGTATTGTGGCTATGGCTAAAGCTTTACGTTTATCATTAGAGATAAAGGAACAAAAACCTGAGCAGACACAACGCTTAAAAGAAGCTTTGATCCATGCGCTGAAGTCGTATGATAAAGTGACGATCTTTTCAGAAGGAACCGACTATGCGCCGCATATTTTATGTTTTGCTCTAAAAGGAATTCGTGGTGAAGTTCTCGTCCATGCATTAGAGGAAAAACAAATATTTGTTTCTACTACTAGTGCCTGCTCCTCACGTAAACATATGGCAAGCAGTACATTGCATGCGATGCATGTACCAAATGATTTGGCTACATCTGCTATTCGAATCAGCCTAGATGAAAATAATTCATTAGCAGAAGTGGAGCAATTTATGATTATTTTCAAGCAGCTTTATAAGAAATTTTCTGCAATCAATTAAAAGAGGAGTGTTCTTGTGAAATATAGTGAAATTATGGTCCGTTATGGAGAGCTTTCGACAAAAGGAAAGAATCGAAAAAGCTTTATCATGCAACTAGCACAAAATGTCAGACAAGCTTTGAAAGAATTTCCAGAAATCAAAATCCATGCTGATCGCGACCGGATGCATCTTTTGTTGAATGGTGCAGACAGTCAGCTAGTTATTCCAAAACTAGCAAAAATATTTGGGATCCAAAATTTTTCTCCGAGTATTCGGGTAGAAAAAGATGTCGAAGTTTTGAAACAAGCTGTTCAAGACATCATGAAAGAAATTTATACAGGGAAAGAAACATTTAAAATTATCGCTAAAAGAAGCGATCACCAATTTGAATTGACAAGTAATGAATTGAATCAAACATTAGGCAATGCTGTTTTTGATATTTTCCCTCATATCCAAGTTCAAATGCGTCAGCCCGATATTCCATTACGTGTAGAGATTCGTCGTGACGGCGCTTATCTGTCGTATGAAACGATCAAAGGAGCTGGCGGGTTGCCTGTAGGAACAAGCGGAAAAGGAATGCTCATGCTTTCTGGCGGGATTGATTCTCCTGTTGCAGGATATTTTGCAATGAAGCGGGGAGTGGAAATCGAAGCTGTTCATTTTGCTAGTCCGCCGTATACAAGTGAACAAGCACTGCAAAAAGCAAAAGACTTAACAGCGAAACTAGCACCTTATGTAGGAACAATCCATTTTATTGAAGTGCCATTTACCGAGATTCAAGAAGAAATCAAAAAATCAGTGCCACAAGGATATTGGATGACGATCACTCGTCGAATGATGTTGCGGTTGACCGATGAAATTCGCCGTATTCGTCATGGTCTAGTTATTTTGAATGGCGAATCATTAGGTCAAGTGGCTTCACAAACCTTGCAAAGTATGGTGGCTATCAATGAAGTAACGAATACGCCAATCATTCGGCCTGTAGCGACAATGGATAAACTTGAAATCATTGAAGTAGCAGAACAGATCGATACATTTAATCTTTCTATCCAGCCTTTTGAAGACTGCTGTACGATTTTTGCTCCTCCACAGCCAAAAACACGCCCTCAACTGGAAAAGGTCCATCAATATGAAGAGCGTTTAGCAATAGATGAAATGATCCAACGAGCACTAGCTGGCTTGAAGGTGGAAGAGATACAAGCAGAATCTTCTAATGAAAAAACTGAAGAATTTTCAGAATTGCTATAGGTTGTGAAATCAGTGTTTTTACCTGAGTATTAGAGAAACAAAACGGAAAAATAGCTCCATATATTTTACCGTTTTTGAACTAATGTCGAAGATTAGCTGATAAATGATAAAAAAGAGAATTTTCCATGAAATAGCGACCCAAATAGTTAATTTTTGGGTCGTTTTATTTGTCTCACACCCTTTTCCTTCCTACCTGTAACCTTGCTCCCGGGTTAGAAACATGTTACACTAAATATGTGAAATTATTAACAAGGAGAGTCGTTATGCGAGAAAAAACAGATACACTGCCAAAAGCAACTGCGAAAAGGTTACCTTTATATTTACGCTATTTAAAGATGCTAGATGACTCAGGCATAAGTAGAATCAAATCAAATGAGTTCAGCGAAATCACCCAAATTCCTTCTGCAACGATCCGCAGAGACTTCTCGCAATTAGGCGAGCTAGGCAGAAGCGGATATGGCTATGATGTCCCTTTCCTTATCGATGTATTCAATAATATCCTTAATACTAAAGAAGAAAAACGAATCGCATTAGTCGGATACGGAAATCTTGGCAAAGCATTGAAACACAACAATTTTAGAAGAAATGAAAATCTAAATATCGTGTGCGTCTTTGATAATGATCCAGCACTGATCAATCGAGTCATTGATGGAGAGATGATCTATCCGATTGATCGTTTCGCGGAGATAGCCAAAGCAAAAAATGTGACAGTAGCAATCTCTACGGTACCAAGTAAATATTCACAATCTGCTATTGATGAAATTGTCAAAGGGAATGTAACCGCTATCCTTAACTTTGCACCTGACCGAGTAACTGTCCCAGCTTATGTCAATGTTCAATACATTGATTTGACAACCGAGTTACAGACGCTTATTTACTTTGATGAGAATTACTCAGAAGTTTTTTCTTAGGAAAATTTGAGTAGGCTTATTGATCTTGCGAGGATCCATTGTAATTCTTTCAAAAATTTTTTAATACTAAATGAAGTGGTTTTTTCACGACCACTTGTTGACTAAAAAAAAAAACCATTGTAGAATGAAGCATAACGCTGAACAAGAGGAGTAACTGGCACATTCATTCTTAGAGAGAGAACTATCTGCTGAAAGGTTCTCAATGACAACCAGTGAAGGTAGCTTGGGAGTTTCTGTCTTGAATGGAGTAGAGATAGACGAGTCGTGATCGTTAACTCACTGGAGAGGCAATAATGATTGATTATTGCAATTTAGGTGGTACCGCGTAAATCATACGTCCTAAAATACGAAAGTATTTTAGGACGTTTTTTAGTTTAAAGGAGGAAAACAGCATGACGGAAGAAAATAACCTATCAACAAAATATAACCCGCAAGAAGTTGAAGCTGGACGTTATCAGCATTGGTTAGAACAAGATTTGTTTAAACCGAGCGGAGATAAAAAAGCAAAACCTTATTCAATCGTGATCCCACCCCCAAATGTTACTGGAAAACTTCATTTAGGGCATGCTTGGGATACGACCTTGCAAGATATGCTGATTCGTCAAAAGAGAATGCAAGGATACGATACTTTATGGTTGCCTGGTATGGACCATGCAGGAATCGCGACACAAGCAAAGGTAGAAGCAAAGCTTAGAGAGCAAGGCATTTCTCGCTATGATCTAGGTCGTGAAAAGTTCATCGATCAAGTGTGGGAATGGAAAGAAGAGTATGCAAACCATATCCGTGAACAGTGGGCTAAAATGGGCTTATCTTTAGATTACAGCAGAGAACGTTTTACATTAGATGACGGATTATCTGAAGCAGTACGTAAAGTTTTTGTTACCTTATATGAAAAAGGGTTGATCTATCGCGGTGAATACATCATCAATTGGGACCCTCAAGCACGAACAGCTCTATCTGATATCGAAGTTATTCATAAAGACATCGAAGGCGCCTTTTACCATATGAGCTATGAACTGGCAGATGGATCAGGCGTAGTAGAAATTGCGACGACCCGGCCAGAAACGATGTTGGGAGATACGGCGATTGCTGTTCACCCAGAAGACGAGCGTTATCAAGCGCTGATCGGCAAAAAAGTGATTCTACCTTTAGTCAATAAAGAAATCCCAATCATTGCAGATGAATATGTAGATATGGAGTTTGGGACAGGTGTAGTAAAAATCACTCCAGCACATGATCCAAACGACTTTGAGGTAGGTAATCGTCATGATCTCCCACGAGTGAATGTGATGGATGATGATGGCACGATGAATGAACTAGCAGGAAAATATGCTGGAATGGATCGTTTCGCTGCTCGTAAAGCAATCGTGCAAGATCTAAAAGAAATCGGCCGATTGATCAAAATCGATACGATGGTCCATAGTGTGGGACATTCCGAGCGGACAGGTGTCGTTGTCGAACCTCGATTGTCTACTCAATGGTTTGTAAAAATGGCGCCGTTAGCAAAAAAAGCCATTGATAACCAAGAAACAGATCAAGCAGTGGAATTCTTCCCTCCAAGATTCAATCAAACATTTTTACGTTGGATGGAAAATGTCCATGACTGGGTAATTTCACGACAATTATGGTGGGGACATCAAATCCCTGCATGGTATCACAAAGAAACAGGTGAAATGTATGTAGGGATGGAAGTACCAGCTGATAGTGAAAACTGGGTCCAAGATCCGGATGTTTTAGACACTTGGTTTAGTTCAGCATTGTGGCCTTTTTCAACGATGGGCTGGCCAGACACGGAAAGCGAAGATTATAAGCGGTACTTCCCTACTAGCACCTTAGTAACTGGTTATGACATCATTTTCTTCTGGGTAAGCCGAATGATCTTCCAAAGTTTGGAATTTACTGGCGAACGACCATTTGAGAATGTCTTGATCCATGGATTGATTCGTGACGAACAAGGGCGGAAGATGAGTAAATCATTAGGTAATGGGATCGATCCGATGGAAGTAATCGAAAAGTATGGAGCAGATGCTCTTCGTTGGTTCTTATCGAATGGTTCTGCACCAGGGCAAGATGTTCGCTTCAGCTATGAAAAAATGGATGCTTCATGGAACTTTATCAATAAAATCTGGAATGCTTCACGTTTCGTTATCATGAATATCGAAGGTATGACCGTAGAAGAGATCGATTTATCTGGAGAAAAATCAGTGGCTGACCGTTGGATTCTTACACGTTTGAACGAAACAGTCGCACGTGTAACTGAATTATTTGATCGATTTGAATTTGGTGAAGCCGGTAGACAACTGTATAACTTTATCTGGGATGATTTTTGTGACTGGTATATCGAAATGAGCAAAGAAGTACTTTATGGAGATGATGCTGTTTCAAAACAAACAACACGTAGTATCCTAGTCCATACCTTGGATCAGATTTTGCGTTTGTTGCATCCAATCATGCCATTCGTCACAGAAGAAATATGGGAACATATTCCTCATCAAGGAAATTCTCTAGTAGTAGCAGAATATCCTGTGGTACGTCCAGAGTTTGACGATGAAACTGCTTCTAAAGGAATGGAAGTATTGAAGGAATTGATTCGAGCCGTTCGAAATATTCGTTCAGAAGTGAATACACCATTGTCTAAACCAATCACATTATTAATCAAAACAAACGATGCTAAAATCGATCAATTTTTAGTTGAAAATACAAGCTACATCGAACGCTTCTGCAACCCAGAAGAGTTGACGATATCAAGTGAGATCACTGCACCAGATCTAGCGATGTCAGCTGTTCTGACAGGTGCAGAAATCTTCTTGCCGTTAGCAGGATTAATCAATATCGAAGAGGAAATCAAACGATTAGAAAAAGAACTGGAAAAATGGACAAGCGAAGTGAAACGTGTCCAAGGAAAACTTTCTAATGAACGGTTTGTTTCTAATGCGCCGGAAGAAGTAGTAGAGGCAGAACGTGCAAAAGAAAAAGATTATTTAGAGAAGCAAACGGCTGTCAAAGAACGAATCGAAAGTTTGCGTACTATTCAATAAAAGCGGGGAACACCACTTATTCCGAATAAGGGGATGTGACATGATTATTGTCGCATCCTCTTTTTTAGTCTACTCTGATTACTTAGAAAAAAGAGCGATTTATCATGTATCCGGAGCAGATTTTTCTCTCTATCGTCCTTTTATTTTTCTTATGTCTTCTATTTGTTATAATAAAAGAGAAATGGGGGAATTGTTGATGACGATTGAAGAAGCAATAGAATGGATCCATAGTCGATTACCATTTGGTTCACGTCCTGGTCTTGACCGAGTCGAAGCTTTATTAGAAGTGGTAGGTCATCCGGAGAGGAAAGTAAAAACGATCCATATCGCTGGAACAAACGGAAAAGGGTCTACTGTAGCCTATTTGAGAAGCCTATTAGAAGAAGCTGGTCTGATAGTTGGAACGTTTACTTCACCTTATATCGAAACGTTCAATGAACGGATTGCAATCAATGGCAAAAGTATCCCAGACAATGACTTGATCCAGCTTGTAAAAAAATATCAGCCGCTGATCAAACAACTTGATCAATTTGAAGCAGTAGCTGGTATCACTGAATTTGAGACATTAACAGCAATGGCATTTGATTATTTTTTGATGAAGAAAGTAGACGTAGCGATTATTGAAGTGGGCTTAGGTGGCTTATTGGATTCTACCAATGTAGCTGTACCGATGCTAACTGGAATAACAACGATTGGGCTTGATCATACCGAGATACTTGGAGAGACGATTGAAGAAATCGCTGCGCAAAAAGCAGGAATCATCAAACAAGGCGTTCCAGTTGTCACAGGAAACATCGGCCCAGAAGCTTTTAATGTCATCAAACAAACAGCTAAAGAAAAAAATGCGATGCTTTATGTATACGGGGAAAATTATAAAATAAACTATCTGCATCCTGATGAGACTTGGGGAGAAGTATTTGAATTCTTTAATGAAGCAGGGAAAATCCCTCAACTAACCACGCCGCTTTTAGGACAACATCAAGCTGAAAATGCAGGAGTAGCCATCGAATTGTATTTTGTTTACTGTCAATTGGAAAAGCTGCCTTTTCGAGAAAAAGATGTTTTGAAGGGGTTGAAGAAATCTCGATGGCCAGGAAGAATGGAGCGTTTGAGTAACGAGCCATTAGTTGTTTTAGATGGTGCCCATAATACGCATGCAATGAACCGGCTTGTTGAGAATTTGAAAAAAGAATTCAAAGGATATCAAATCAACATTTTGTTTTCCGCCTTACGAACTAAAAATGTTAGAGAAATGCTAGAACGACTGCAACAAGTACCAAATGTCCATATTTATTTGACGACCTTTGAACATCCAAAAGCTATCGAATTAAGTGAAGTATCAGATTTAGCAAGTGAGAGAGTATCAATCGTTTCATTGTGGCAATTCGGATTAGCAGATATATTGGAAAAGATGACAAATGAAGATGTATTAGTTGTGACCGGTTCGCTTTATTTCATTTCAGAAGTTCGTCATTTATTAATACAATTAGGAGGAGACCATGAAGTATAATGCAGTGATTTTTGATATGGATGGTTTATTGTTTGACACAGAGTTAGTATATTACGAGGCTTCACAAGTAGTAGCAGATAGGATGGGTTTTCCTTATGATAAAGACCTGTATTTAAAATTCTTAGGTGTTTCCGATGAAGAAGTGTGGGCGAATTATCATATGATTTTTGCGGAATTCGGTAAAACAAGCGTACAAAAATTCATAGACGATTCATATCAGGAAACGCTTGAGCGCTTTTCAAAAGGAGCCGTACAAATGAAGCCAGGTGTGTTGGAACTCCTCTCTTTTTTAGAAGAACATCAGATTCCCAAAGTTGTCGCTTCCAGTAACCAACGAGCTGTCATTGAACTTTTATTGAAGAAGAACAATCTGTTTGAACGATTTGAGACGATTGTTTCCGCAGAGAATGTCCAACGAGCAAAACCAGATCCGGAAATTTTTTTATTAGCCAATCAGAAATTAGGTACAGCTAAGAAAGAAACATTGATTTTAGAAGATTCACAAAATGGTATTTTAGCAGCTTCTGCGGCTGAGATCCCTGTAGTCATGGTTCCAGATTTGCTTCCGCCTTCCCAAGAATTGATCAAAAAAACGGCTGGGGTCGTTTCTTCTTTGCATGAAATCCCTGCATTGATAAAATAAAAATCCATCTCTTTTCGTATCTTATTTTAGAAAAGATAGAAAGGAGATGTTTTTTTGGAAAAACGATTGATCAAAGAAGTACCAACTAGCTCTTTACCAAGGGAACGTATGGAAATTTATGGAGCTGAAGCTTTATCGGATCAGGAGCTTTTAGCAATTTTACTGCGTACTGGTCAGCACCCTCATAGTGTGATGTCGATTGCCGGCAATCTGTTAAAAACGTTTGGAGGATTGGCTTCTTTACGACAGGCTACTTTGCATGAGTTAGAAGAGATTCGAGGGATAGGACGTGTGAAAGCAATCGAAATCAAAGCCTTGATCGAGTTAGGCCGCCGCATTCAGACGGACCAAGAAAGAGCATCTCCCGCCATTCGTACTAGCTATGAACTGGCACAACAATTGATTCTGGAAATGAAAGATCACAAACAGGAACATTTGATTTGTATTTATTTGGACACGAAGAATCAAGTGATCTTAAAAAAGACAGTGTTCATCGGTTCGCTGAATCAGTCAGTCGCTCATCCTAGAGAAATATTCCATTATGCCGTACGTTACTGCGCGGCAAGAATCGTTTTAGCACATAATCATCCTTCTGGTAATGTTATTCCATCACAACAGGATATGAATTTTACTAAAAGGATACAAAAGTGCGGAGAAATGATGGGTATCACTGTACTGGATCATTTGATCATCGGACGTAAACGATATTTTAGTTTGAGAGAAGAAGGATTAATGGAAGAGAAGTAAGTTGCTTTCTTGCAAAAAAAATGAAGCAAGTGTACAATTATATTGTAATTTTGTTTGGGAATAGAAGTTGAAACATCTGTTGCACCTCTATCGTACACGAGCAATGTTACAATTTAAATAAGTGCTTTTGGCACGAGGAGGATATTATTATGGAAAACGGAACAGTAAAATGGTTCAACGCTGAAAAAGGATTTGGATTTATCTCACGTGAAGATGGAAGCGACGTATTCGTACACTTCTCTGCTATCCAAGGTGACGGATTCAAAACATTAGAAGAAGGTCAAGCAGTGACTTTTGACGTTGAAGAATCAGACCGTGGCCCACAAGCTGCAAACGTTGTAAAAGCTTAATTTTATCTGTAAATCAAATTGATGGTAGGCATCAATTTTTACGAGAGAACAAAGCGAGTAACAAAAATACCTGCCACAAGAGGAAATTTCTCTTGTGGCAGGTATTTTTTGTATGAAAAAGTAAATAAATTTTAAGAGGTTGTGAAAAAGCTGCCCTGTATCAAGCAATAAGAACAGCCAAATAAAAACAACTTGTCCTGTTTTCCGTTTGGTTTCTCTTATACTCAGGTCAGGGCACTAATTTCACACCCTCTTACTTATTCTTCATCTGGTGTCATGACCATCGGTAAAATCATTGGATGTCTTTCTGTACGTTCGAATAAGAATGGCTGAAGTGCGCCAGTCATCGCTTCTTTCAATTTATATTCTGAACAGTCAGGTCCATTTAAACATTCTCTTAAAGCATGGAATAAGATTCGCTGAGCTTCATTGATCATTTCTCCTGATTCTCGCATGTAGACAAATCCACGAGAGAGAATATCTGGACCAGCCAAGATTTCTTTTTTCTTGATATCTACTGTTGCAACAGCTAATACAAGACCTTCTTCTGAAAGCAAGTGACGGTCACGTAAAACGACATTACCGATATCGCCGATCCCGCTACCATCGATATACACATCTCCAGCCACAAAATGCCCAGCTGGACGTGCAGAATCGCTAGTTAACGCTAAAACATCGCCATTTTCCATGATGAAGCAGTTTTCTGCAGGAACACCTACATCTTGTGCTAGAGAAGCATGGACTTTCAGCATGCGGAATTCTCCATGGACAGGGATAAAATATTTTGGTTTCATCAAGCGAAGCATCAATTTTTGTTCTTCTTGTCCACCGTGACCGGAAGTATGGATGTTATTGATTTTTCCATGGATTACTTCTGCGCCAGCTTCAGACAGCAAGTTGATCAAATGATTGACACTTGTTGTATTACCAGGGATAGGTGAACTTGAAAAGATCACTGTATCGTCTGGCTGGATTTGGATTTGACGGTGGGTACCATTTGCAATACGGCTCAAAGCGGCCATCGCTTCCCCTTGAGAACCTGTACATAGGATCATCGTTTCGTTAGCAGGCAAGCGATTGATTTCATGTGCATCTACAAATGTGCCGTCTGGAACTTTGATATATCCTAAACGTTGGCCATTGACAATGGCATTTTCCATGCTACGTCCGAAAACAGCGATTTTACGACCAGTCGCCACAGCGGCATCTGCTGCTTGCTGCAAACGGAAGATATTAGAAGCAAAGCTGGCAAAAATAATACGACCTTCGATTTTTGAAAAGATCTTCAAGATAGAATGACCAATCGTTTTTTCTGATTTAGTAAATGTTGGAATCTCAGCATTTGTACTATCAGATAAAAGGCACAAGACACCTTCTTCCCCGATACGAGCCATTTTATGCAAGTTTGCTGGTTCGCCGACGGGAGTGAAATCAAACTTGAAGTCTCCAGTCGCTACGATATTACCAGAAGGTGTTTTTACCACGATCCCTAATGCGTCTGGGATACTATGAGTCGTTCTGAAAAAGCTGACAGAAGTTTTTCTAAAACGAATAATCGTATCTTCATTGATTTCATGAAGCTCTGCCTCTCGAAGCAAGCCATGCTCATCTAATTTGTTCGTGATCAACGCTAATGCGAGAGGACCAGCATAGATAGGAATATTTGCTTGTTTTAGCAAGTAGGGTATTCCGCCGATGTGGTCTTCATGTCCGTGAGTAATCACTAGGGCTTTTACTTTGTGCAAGTTTTGTATGATGTAGCTGTAGTCGGGAATGACATAGTCAATTCCAAGTAGATCGTCTTCCGGGAACTTGATCCCGGCATCAATCAAAATGATTTCATCTTGGAATTGTACCCCATACGTATTTTTCCCGATTTCACCTAATCCACCAATAGCAAAGACGCCTGTCTCATTATTTTTGATGGAAAGTTTCATATTAAAACTCCACTAATGAGAAATCAGCATTTTCTTTTTCGTATTCTAGATGACTTCCTTCTAGAAGTTGAACGAATTCAATATTGTATGGGGTATTTTCTTCCACACGTTGGCGAGCGTCTACATCGCTTTTTGCCTCAATGTAAAGAGATTTTGTTTCTTCCCGTTTAGGGTTACGTACTTTTGTTTCTTGATAATAAACTTTATAGATCATTGTTTTGTCTCCTTTATCTGCGTAAAGCAGTGATTTAGCTAGTTGATTTTTTTAGACAACACAAAACGAGGGGACAAGCCACCTAGTTTTTCATATGCTTTGACTAGAATACTGGATTCGAGTCAAAGAGACAAGCCTCGTTTTTGCTCATCTGTTCGGATATTTTTTCAACCGTACCTTCTGTATAAAAAATATACAACAATTAATTGTTATTCTAGCATAAAACAGCAAATAAGTATAGAAATCAACTAGATTGAAAGAAAAAATCAACGTTTATCATTTTACTATAATCATAATGACTTTTTTATGAGAGAAGTGTTCTATTAATAGGTTCGTTGTGCTATCATTTTTAGTAATGAAAATGTAACAAAAGATTAAAAGGAGATGAGAAAGTGAAACTAATGTGGCATTATACCATGCGTTATAAGAAATTCTTGTTTTTCAATTTTATATGCGTATTCGGTTTTATTTTGATTGAATTAGGACTTCCTACGATTTTAGCGCGTATGATTGATGTAGGAATCCGCAATGATGATTTTGATTATGTGAAACAGCAAGGGATATTTATGATCGTTATTACCGTAATCGGTATTATTTTGAATATCTTGTTAGGTTATTTTGGTTCGAGGATCACGACCAATATCGTAGCAGATATTCGAGATGACTTGTTCGAAAAGATCCAAAGCTATTCGCATCAGGAGTACGAAAATTTAGGCGTATCTTCCTTGATCACTCGTACAACAAATGATGCTTATCAGATCATGTTGTTCCTGCAAAATATTTTACGTATCGGTTTCATGGCGCCGATGATGTTCGTTGTCAGTTTGTACATGGTCATGCGTACAAGTGTGACACTCAGCTTGTATGTAGTAGGCGCATTGCCTTTGCTATTATTGGCGGTCGTAGCGATTGCTAAGGTGTCTGAGCCGTTATCTAAAAAACAACAAAAAAACTTAGATAAAATCAATAGTATCTTGCGGGAAAACCTTTCAGGATTGCGTGTGATTCGTGCATTCGTCAATGAAAAGTTTGAAGAAAAACGCTTTGCTGTAGTCAATGAGAATTATGCTGCTAGTTCGAAAAGCTTGTTCCGTTTGATGGCTGTTGCACAACCAGGTTTTTATTTCTTATTTAATATCGTGATGGTATTGATCATTTGGAGCGGGGCAGTGCAAATCGATGCTGGCGAACTTCGGGTAGGAGATTTGATTGCATTTATCGAGTATATATTCCATGCCTTATTCTCATTCATGTTATTTGCCAGTGTGTTCATGATGTATCCAAGAGCAGCCGTTTCAGCTGGACGTATCCAAGAGGCACTAGATGCCAAACCTTCGATTGTAGAAGATCCAAATGGTATATCGGATACGAAGACTAAAGGGTATATCGAATTTCAAAATGTAACATTTGCTTATCCAGGCCATTCGCAAGAGCCAGTGATTCGAAATGTCAGTTTTACAGCCTCTCCAGGAGAAACCGTTGCTTTTATTGGAAGTACCGGTAGCGGAAAATCTACGTTGATTCAATTGATTCCTCGCTTTTATGATGTGAGTGAAGGAAAGATCTTGGTCGACGGAGTAGACGTGAGAGATTATCGGTTAAGCAAGTTGCGAGACAAGATTGGGTTTATTCCGCAAAAAGCGCTGCTATTTACTGGAACGATTGCCGATAATTTGCGATACGGGAAAGAAGATGCCACACAAGAAGAAATGGAACGTGCAGCTGAGATTGCTCAAGCTTCAGAATTCATTTCTCGAAAACCAGATGGATTTGACGAACATTTATCAGAAGGTGGTTCCAATTTTTCAGGCGGACAAAAACAACGATTGGCAATAGCCAGAGCCATCATACGCCGTCCGGAAATCTATATTTTTGATGACAGCTTTTCTGCATTAGATTATCAAACGGATGCGAAGTTACGTGCTCGTCTGAAAAAAGAAACAACAGAATCTACTGTATTGATCGTAGCACAACGTGTGGGAACGATCATGCATGCAGATAAGATCATCGTATTAAATGAAGGAGAAGTCGTCGGTATGGGGACACATCGGGAGTTGTTGGAAAAATGCCCGATTTATTATGATATTGCCGCTTCTCAATTATCAAAGGAGGAACTAGCATGAAAAAAACCTTTTCTTCCTTAAAACGTTTAGCTCGATATATCAGAACGTATCGTGGGACTTTTCTTCTAGTGATCCTATTTACAGTTCTGACAGTGGCTTTCAACGTGGCTTTGCCATATGTTACAGGACTTCCCACTACAGAAATCAGCCGTAATATTGCCAATGGCGAATCAATCAATTTTTCTTATATATTCAAATGTCTTATTTGGATCACAGTTGTCGGAATAGGGTATTGTATTTCGCAATTGCTTTCTGGTGTTTTGATGACAAATGTCGTTCAAAGTGCCATGCATGATTTGCGAAGAGATATAGAAGAAAAAATCAATCGTCTTCCGGTTTCTTATTTCGATAAAAACCAGCAAGGAAATATTTTGTCTCGTGTGACGAATGATGTAGATGCAGTCAGCGGTGCTTTACAACAAGCTTTTATTGGTATCGTAAATGCGATATTGGGAATTACGTTGGCTGCAGCAATGATGTTTTATATCCAGCCGATGATGGCGCTGATCTCTATGATCATGATTCCAACATCGATCTGGATCTCCAAACGAGTGATCAATGCTTCGCAGAAATATTTTCAAAGCATGCAGAATTCGCTTGGTGAGCTAAACGGCTACGTTCAAGAAAATATGACAGGTTTCAGTGTATTGAAAGTATACGGACGCGAAAAAGAAACATTGGAAGGATTCAAAAAAGTAAATCACAGCTTGAAATACTTTGGGTTCCGCGCAGCGTTCATTTCTGGGTTGATGATGCCATTAGTCCAACTAACTGCCTATGCTACTTATATTGGTATGGCTGTTCTAGGAAGTTTCTATGTTATTACTGGAGCAATCGTTGTTGGTCAACTTCAGGCGTTCATCCAATATATTTGGCAAATCAGCCAGCCGATGGGGAACGTGACACAATTGTCTTCTGTTTTGCAAAGTGCATCAGCGGCAACAAAACGTGTATTCGAGATTTTAGATGAGCCAGAAGAAAAAGAAAACAAAGTAGATGTTTTACTGCCAGAAACGATTTTAGGAGATGTGACATTCGATCATGTCGATTTTGCGTATGATCCGAAGAAACCATTGATCCAAGATTTGAACTTTGAAGTGAAAGCAGGTCAAACCGTGGCTGTCGTCGGTCCGACTGGTGCCGGCAAGACGACCTTGATCAATCTATTGATGCGTTTTTACGACGTAGACAAAGGAGCTATCAGGATCGACGGGATTGATACCAAATCAATGAGCCGCAGTGATGTCCGTTCCTTGTTTGGTATGGTCTTACAAGATGCATGGCTCTATCAAGGAACGATTGCCGATAATATCCGTTTTGGAAAGCTTGATGCGACAGATTATGAAGTAGTAGATGCTGCAAAAACAGCAAACGTAGACCATTTTATCCGGACAATGCCAGATGGATATGAGATGGCCATCAATGCTGAGGGAGACAATGTGTCTTTAGGACAAAAACAGTTGCTGACGATTGCCCGAGCAGTGGTTTCAGATCCTAAAATTTTGATTTTGGATGAAGCGACAAGTTCAGTAGACACTCGTTTAGAAGCATTGATTCAAAAAGCGATGGATCGCGTGATGGAGGGGCGGACAAGTTTTGTCATTGCTCACCGTTTATCGACGATACGCGATGCAGATCTGATTCTAGTGATGGACCAAGGTCAGATCATTGAAAAAGGAACACATGAGAGTTTATTGGCACAAGGCGGATTTTATGAAAAACTGTATAACAGCCAATTTGCTGAGGAAGCAGGATAAATCATAGAAGGATAAAACAGTTTGAAACTTATTTTTTGTTCTCCTTTCTTGATAATGGTAAAGTAAGGTTATCAAAAAAAGTGAGGGCACGGAGATGGAACAGTTTTTAAATGAAAAAATCACTGAAGCCAAAAGAGAAATTGATCGTTTAACGCACGTCTGTCAGACAAAACCATTTGATTCAGCTGATTTTTTTGAAAATGAGTTTCAAATCGAACGCTTGGCAGCACAAATCGAAGTGTACGAATTAGTTTTGAAGAAAGTAATAGAAGAAAAGATAGAGGTACAATAAACAGGTAAAACGTCAGTTTACCAGATAGCGCAAATAGGCATCTGGACTGAGCAGGTTTTACCTGTTTTTTCTTATAAAATAAATATATGCTATGATACATTTATTCAATAGGATTAGTTTCTACAAAAAAACGAAAGGAGAAAATAGAGATGGAACGGTTTATAGCATCAAATGCTACAGTGATTGGCGACGTGACATTGTCAGAAGATGTGACGATCTGGTATCAAGCAGTTTTACGCGGGGACAGTAATTGGATAAAAGTAGGACAAAGAACGAATATCCAAGATGGTACAATCGTCCATGTCGATCATGATGCACCTGTAGATATTGCGGAGAATGTGACGGTAGGACATCAGTGCATGCTACACGGCTGTACAATCGAAAAAGGGGCGCTGATCGGGATGGGAACCACGATATTGAATCATGCGGTTATTGGTGAGAATAGTTTGATTGGTGCTGGATCATTAGTAACAGAAGGAAAAGTTATTCCTCCTAATGTCTTGGCTTTTGGTCGTCCAGCTAAAGTGATCCGGCCTTTGACAAAAGAAGAAATCCAAAAAAACAAAGAAAACATCCAGCATTATGTCGAAATAGGTCGGATGCATGCGCAAGGAAAATTCAAGGAGCAAAGATAGGCAGTAGCATCCATAAAAATAAAAAAAGGATGGTCAGTTTGAGCTGGCCATCCTTTTTTTGGTTTAGATAAGAGAGCTTAAAAAGCTTCCTTTGAAACAGATTAATTTAATGAAGAACTGTTTTCCATGACTTCATCAATCAATCCATATGCTTTTGCTTGTTCAGCTGTCATATAGTTGTCACGGTCTGTATCTTTTTCAATCACTTCAAGCGGTTGGCCAGTGCGTTCAGCTAAAATTTTGTTTAAGCGTTCGCGTGTTTGTAAAATATGACGTGCCGCAATTTCGATTTCAGTTGCTTGACCTTGAGCGCCGCCAAGAGGTTGATGGATCATGATCTCAGCATTTGGTAAAGCAAATCGTTTCCCTTTTGTACCAGCTGTCAGCAAGAAGCTTCCCATTGAAGCAGCCATACCCATAACGATTGTTTGGACATCTGCTTTGACAAAGTTCATTGTGTCGTAGATAGCCATACCTGCTGTAACTGAACCACCAGGAGAATTGATATAAAGATAGATATCTTTTTCAGAATCTTGAGCATCTAAGAAAAGCAATTGGGCGATGATCGAATTAGCAAGATCATCAGTTACTTGGCCGCTTAACATGATGATACGGTCTTTCAATAAACGTGAGTAGATATCGTAAGCTCTTTCGCCTCGTGATGATTGTTCAATGACTGTAGGAATTAAATTCATAATAGAGTTCCTCCTTGGTTTCGTTTAGAAATAGTGTACCATAATTTAGTTTCTAATACCTAAAAAGTAGTATACATTTTTGGTCAAAAAAGGTCAAATAAAAAACTTAGGCAAATTAGTCGCATAAACCTGCTTTATGGTATGATAAGCAGAGAAGCAAAACAAGGAGGAACAACAGATTGATAGTTGGTATTACCGGTCTTATCGGCGTGTTGACGGGTGCTGTAGTTGTCTATATCGGCATGATACTGCAAATGCGTCACTTAGAAAATAAAGAACAGCGTAGACGTGAATTGGAATTGAAAGTCAAAGAAATCGAGACGCTGAACCAATTAAATAAAAAGATCAACGAGATCTTGCAAAAACGGACGACGCTGATGGAAGAATATGTCAGCTTTGATGCATTCGATGATTGTTATATCACGATTGACGATTTTGCGTATCTCCAATCATTTTCAGCGCAGAATAGTTTTTATCTGCCAAATTATATTTTAGATGAGCTGTTTAAGAACATCTCCCATCGAAAAGTGATTTTATCTCCAGATGAAACAATGAAGATTGGTGGATATGCTTATAAAGGCGGACGCGTGATTTTAGAGAATTTTACGGATAGTTTGACTGAAATGATCAATGAAAAAAAAGCACAGTTGAAGACTATGACGCGCCAGCCGATTGGTTTCTTCTCGAAAGATGATGTTTGGAGCTGATATTTTGAAGTATTGCCGTTGCACATGAGAGCGTGGCAATGCTTTCTTTTTTTCTTAATGATACAATAGAACTGAACGGAGTGAAGAAAGATGTTACAAATCTATGCTCATCGCGGAAGCAGCGGTACCCACCCAGAAAATACCCTTCCTGCATTTGCAGAAGCTGTACGAGTAGGTGCAGATGGTATCGAACTAGATGTTCATCTAAGCAAAGATGGTTATTTGATCGTTATGCATGACGAAGAAGTGGATCGGACGACTAACGGTAAAGGGCTGATTCGAGAAAAAACATTGGAAGAACTCAAAAAATTGAATGCAGGAGGCAAATTCAGCAAAGAATTTCCAGCAGCTAAAGTCCCTGAATTGAAAGAAGTTTTAGGACTGCTTCTCCAAAAAAATTACCGAGGGATGCTAATGATTGAAATTAAAACTGATCAGTATGAATATCCCGGTATCGAAGAAAAATTAGCCGAAACATTAAAAAGCAGAGAGTGGCCTTTTCAACATGCATATTGCAGCTTTCATTTGGCTTCTTTGGAAAAAATCGCGTTATTGGAACCAGAGATACAGTTGGACTTATTGATGAGTACTTCTGATAAAAAGATCCAACTAGCAGCAGAAACCCCTTATATAGAAGGAGTACATCCAAAAAATACTTGGTTGTTCGAACATCCAGGCCAAGCAGCTGATTTTCCAAAAGCAATTCGTGCATGGACGATCAACGATGAAGAAGAAATGGCCAAATGTCAAGAACTCAAAATAGATGGAATAATAACTGATTTTCCGGAGAAAGCTCTTCGGTGGAAACAAACAACGAAAAGTAGGTAAAATATGGAAAAAGTATTAGTGATCGTCGGTCCGACAGCAGTCGGTAAAACAGCGCTAAGTGTGGAACTCGCACAACTATTTGGTGGAGAGATCATCAGCGGTGATTCATTGCAAATCTATAAAAATCTGGATATCGGTACAGCAAAAATCAAAGAAGAAGAGATGAATGATGTTCCGCATCATTTGATTGATGTGATCGAACCTACTCAATGTTACTCAGCCGCTGATTTTCAGCATTCAGGTCGACAATTGATTACTGAGATTGCGAATCGAGAGCATCTACCTATCATAGCTGGTGGCACGGGTCTGTATATCCAATCCCTTCTATACGATTACCAGTTAGGGGCGACAGAAGAAGCGAATCCTGAGATTAGAAAAAAGTATGAAACGTTAGCCGAGACAATTGGTTCCCAAGCGTTATGGAATCAGTTGAAAGAAAAAGACCCGGCAGCTGCTGAGAAAATCCACTGGAACAATCAACGCAAAGTGATAAGAGCTCTGGAAGTTTTGGAGACGACCGGGCATAGTATCACGGCACCTAAAGAAGAGCCAAAGCGATTATATGATTACCTCATGATTGGGTTAGATACGAAGCGTGATGTCCTGTATGATCGAATCAATCACAGAGTCGATTTGATGCTAGCAGAAGGCTTGGTAGCAGAAGCACGTAAGGTATATGAGCTTGGAGAAGTCCAAGCCAGTCAAGGGATTGGATATAAAGAATTTTTCCCTTATTTTGAAGGGAAAGAAACATTGGAAGAAGCAACAGAACAAGTCAAACTACATTCGAGAAGATACGCGAAACGTCAGTTAACGTGGTTTCGTAACCGTTTGGATGCACAGTGGTTTGATCTTATAAGTGAGCCAAATCAAAAAAGTCAGATTGAGCAAACAATCAAAAAATGGCTGGAGGCGGAATAAAATGGAAGAAAAAGTAATCATCGTAGGGGTAGAAACCGAAGCAAACCAGCGTTACTTTTCAGAGTCAATGGAAGAGCTAGTTCAGCTGACGAACACCGCATCAGGAGAAGTTGTATTCACAATTACACAGAAAAGACCACAAGTAGATCGGCAAACGATTATCGGGAAAGGGAAATTACAAGAATTAGTTCAACAAGCAGATGCGCATGAAGCGGATTTGATCATCTTTAATCATGAACTGACTCCGAGACAGAGTCAACTGATTACGGATGCTGTTGGCCTTCCGGTGATTGATCGAGTACAGCTGATCCTAGATATTTTTGCGATGCGTGCTCGTTCGAAAGAAGGAAAGCTGCAAGTTGAACTTGCTCAGTTAGAATATCTTCTGCCTCGTTTAGTGGGGCAAGGGAAAACATTGTCTCGTCTTGGTGGTGGGATTGGAACAAGAGGACCAGGTGAAACAAAGTTAGAAACAGACCGCCGACATATACGGAATAAAATTTTTGCTGTTAAGAAAGAATTGAAAGAAGTAGAAGCCCATCGAGAGCGCAACCGTCAAAAAAGAAAAAACAGTGAGATTTTTCAGATTGGTCTTATAGGCTACACGAATGCTGGGAAATCAACCATCTTGAATTTATTGACACAAGCGGATACTTATTCAAAAGACCAGTTGTTTGCAACGTTAGATCCATTGACTAAAAGATGGCGTTTTGCTGAAGGATTTGAGATTACAGTAACAGATACCGTCGGGTTCATCCAAGATCTGCCTACGCAACTGATCGATGCTTTCCATTCTACACTAGAAGAAAGTCAGAATATGGATCTTTTGTTGCATGTAGTCGATGCCAGTTCTCCAGATCGCATTTTACAAGAGCAGACTGTACTAAAATTGATGGATGAATTGAATATGAAAGAAATGCCGATACTGACTGTTTACAATAAGGCAGACCAGATTGATCCAGCGATGTTTACACCCACATTATTCCCTAATGTATTGATTTCTGCTCAAACGAAAGAAGGGAAGACGGCATTGATCGAAGCAATCAAGCGTCAACTGATGGAACTGATGACACCTTATACACTGTCTGTGCCAAGCAATGAAGGACAGAAATTAAGTGAGTTAAGAAGACAAACGATGGTTTTGGACGAAGCCTACATGGAAGAATCAAACGAGTATGAAGTGAGAGGCTTTGCAAAAAATGATTCAAAATGGTTAAGAAAAAGCAAATAAAATTTTGTTTTTTTACAATAAAAATCACTGGGAAAGAATAGCATAGTACAATAAAAGTAAAAGGTATCTGGTACGAAAATCAACTAGATGCCTTTTTTGTTATTTTATAAAAAAACAGAGGTCTCATGTTAGAAAACCTAACATATGCAGTTGACAATATTTTTTTTAATTGGTACACTTTAGCCAACTTATAAAACGAAAGGGGACGTCTGATGGGAGAAAAGGAATTGCGCCGATCTATGTCCGTATTTCCAATTGGTACAGTTATGAAGCTGACTGATTTATCTGCTCGGCAAATACGTTACTATGAAGAACAAGATTTAGTTCATCCGGAACGAAGTGAAGGAAATCGCCGCATGTATTCGTTGAATGATATCGATATGCTGCTTGAGATCAAAGATTATCTTTCAGACGGGTTAAACATGGCTGGGATCAAACGTGTATACGAAATGGCACAGGCGAAAAAACAAGAAGCAAAAAGCAAGAAGCCGTTGACAGATCATGACGTTCGACAAATTTTTCGTGATGAGATTTTGGCGCAAGGTGGGTTAAGCAAAACAGGTCATTATCAGTCGCAAGGATTGCAAAGACAATTCTTTGACTGAATAAATTAAAAAAGGAAGAGGGATACCATGGTAAAGAAACAGATAACAGGTGAAGAGATCAAACGAATCATTGAGGAAGAAAACGTACGATTTTTACGATTGATGTTCACAGACATCTTAGGTACGATTAAAAATGTAGAAGTTCCAGTGAGCCAGATCGACAAAGTGTTAGAAAACAAAATGATGTTTGACGGTTCTTCGATTGAAGGATTTGTTCGAATTGAAGAAAGCGATATGTATTTGTATCCAGATCTCTCCACTTGGATGATCTTCCCATGGGAAAGTGCTCATGGAAAAGTTGCTCGTTTAATTTGTGATATCTATAATCCAGATGGGACACCGTTTGCCGGCGATCCTCGTGGGAATTTGAAACGAGCATTGAAAGACATGCGCGACCTTGGTTTTACCTCTTTCAATTTAGGACCTGAACCAGAATTCTTCTTATTTAAATTAGACGAAGACGGTGGGATTACAACGACCTTGAATGATAAAGGTGGTTATTTTGATTTTGCACCAACAGATTTAGGTGAAAATTGCCGCCGTGACATCGTGTTGGAATTAGAAAGCTTAGGCTTTGAAGTGGAAGCTTCACATCATGAAGTAGCGCCAGGACAGCATGAAATTGACTTTAAATATGCAGATGTGGTAGATGCTTGTGATAATATCCAAACCTTCAAGCTCGTTGTCAAAACGATTGCACGCAAGCACGGACTTCACGCAACTTTCATGCCGAAACCGTTATTTGGAATCAATGGTTCTGGTATGCATTGCAATATGTCTTTGTTCAATGATGAAGGTAATGTCTTCTATGATAAAGACGGTGAATTGGAACTAAGTGAAACAGCGTATCATTTCTTAGGCGGGTTGCTGAAACATGCTCGTGCCTATACAGCCGTTTGCAATCCAACAGTCAATTCTTATAAACGTCTCGTTCCAGGTTATGAAGCGCCTGTTTATGTCGCGTGGAGCGGTCGTAATCGTTCGCCATTAGTACGTGTACCAGAATCTCGCGGATTGTCCACACGTTTGGAATTGCGTTCAGTTGATCCATCTGCAAACCCATACTTGGCAATGGCAGTGTTGTTGCAAGCAGGACTAGACGGTATCCGTAATCAGATCACACCGCCAGCCGCTGTTGACCGTAACATTTATGTCATGGATGAGGAAGAAAGAGAAGCTGCACATATCCAAGACTTACCTTCAACTATCCATAATGCTATCAAGGAATTACGTAAGGATAATGTAATGATTGATGCATTAGGACAACATATCTTCTCAAATTTTGTTGAAGCAAAACGTCTCGAATGGGCGGCATTCAGACAAACTGTTTCCGAGTGGGAAAGAGAACAATATCTAGAACTTTATTAAAACAGGAATAACGTGAATTAGAGGTTGTGAAATCAGCGTTTTGACCTGAGTATTAGAGAAACAAACGGCAAAATAGTTCCTCATATTTTGCCGTTTTTTGAGCTAATACCGAGGGTCAGCTGATTGAACACCGTTTATTTAGAAATAAGGGGGGCACGACGTTTGTCGCCCTCCTTATTTTTTTATCTATTGTTTCACTTAAAATTTTTCAGTAAAGATTTCCTGACTTGCTTAAGTTTAACGTTAGCCATGTTTATCTCAAGCCTATTATGTGGGTTAAATTTTTTTGCACTCATAAAGGACTTAAGAAATAATTTCTCAAAGGATACCGAAAAAGAAAAATTGTAAGCGGATAGTCTTCATTTGAGTACTTGACTTTCCCTCAGTCAGCTTGTATTATACACCTTGGGCACCCTTTTAAAGGGTCAGAAGTTTACAGAAATTTCGGCTCCCTATTCTTATTGAAGAATAGGGAGCTTTGTTTATTTTCTGAGACTTTTCCTGCACATAAATTAAAAAGGAGTTTTTGAACTTATGACAAAATATATTTTTGTGACCGGCGGTGTCGTTTCATCAATCGGAAAAGGGATTGTTGCAGCTTCTTTAGGACGCTTATTGAAAAACCGCGGCTTAAAAGTAACTATCCAAAAATTTGATCCATACATCAATGTGGATCCAGGGACGATGAGCCCATATCAGCACGGAGAAGTATTCGTAACAGATGATGGTGCTGAAACAGATTTGGATCTGGGCCACTACGAACGTTTTATTGACATCAATTTGAACAAATACTCCAACGTGACGACAGGAAAAATCTATTCTGAAGTTTTGCGTAAAGAACGTAAGGGCGAATACTTGGGAGCAACAGTTCAAGTTATTCCTCATATTACAAATGAGATCAAAGAAAAAATCATGCGAGCAGCTAAAATGACTGATTCAGATGTGATCATTACAGAAGTAGGAGGAACGGTAGGAGATATAGAATCTTTGCCATTCCTTGAAGCACTTCGTCAAATGAAAGCAGATGTCGGTACAGATAATGTTATGTATATCCATACAACGTTGATCCCTTACTTGAAAGCTGCTGGAGAAATGAAAACTAAACCAACACAGCACAGTGTAAAAGAGCTACGCGGTTTAGGTATCCAACCGAATATTTTGGTGGTACGTACAGAGCAACCTGTTTCTCAAAGCGTGAAAAACAAATTGGCACAATTTTGTGATGTCGAGCCAGAAGCAGTCATCGAGTCGCCAGATGTAGATACACTTTACTCCATCCCGTTAGTTTTACAAGCACAAGGAATGGATCAAATCGTTTGCGATCATTTGAAACTAGATACACCAGAAGCAGACATGACAGAATGGAAAGAATTAGAAGAACGTGTCTTGAACTTGAAGAAAAAAGTACGGATCGCACTTGTCGGTAAATACGTCGAGTTACCAGATGCATATATCTCAGTAGTTGAAGCATTGAAACATTCTGGTTTCGCCTATAACTCAGACATCGAGATCGATTGGATCAAAGCACAAGAATTAACGAGAGAAAATGTAGAAGAACGTTTGAAAGATGCAGATGGAATCTTAGTTCCTGGCGGTTTCGGCGATCGCGGAGTAGAAGGGAAAATCGAAGCGATTCGTTATGCTCGCGAAAATGACGTTCCGTTTTTAGGGATTTGTCTTGGTATGCAGATGGCTTGTGTCGAATTTGCACGTAACGTCGTTGGGTTGGAAGATGCGGCATCAGCTGAAACGAATCCAGATACAGCAAACAACATTATTGATTTAATGGCTGACCAAGAAAACATCGAGAATTTGGGTGGAACTTTACGCCTTGGATTATACCCATGTAAAATCAAAAAAGGAACGAAGACGGCTGAAGCATATGATGGAGCTGATGTTGTGCAAGAACGTCACCGTCACCGCTATGAGTTCAACAACAAATATCGTCAAATGTTTGAAGAACAAGGGTTAGTCTTTTCAGGTGTCTCACCAGATAACCGTTTAGTAGAAATCGTAGAACTGCCAGAGAAGAAATTCTTTGTGGGATGCCAATTCCACCCAGAATTGATTTCTCGTCCAAATCGTCCGCAAAAATTAATCAAAGCATTTGTCGGAGCATCATTAGCAGATCATGAAACAAAATAATTTTTTAGCTTGATAGAAAGAGAAAAGCAGCAAGAGAAAGGGATAAGCAATTTTCTTGTCACTTTTCTCTTTTTCTGATTTGTTATTATTAATAGGAAAAAAGATAGGAAGTAAAAGACTTTTTTTGAGTAAAGAGCGATTAAGCATTTTATTTTTTGCAAAAAACTTCTTGAAAATTTTCATTTTCATTGATTTTAGTAGAAAACTACCGAAATGTTTGGTAAAATAGGGTCGTTGGTTAAGAATTGTCTTAACAAATTTAGTTTTACAAAACTTAGGAGGAATTTTATTATGCCAGTAGTATCAGGAGCTGAATTTTTAAAAGCTGCTCGTAAAGGCGGTTACGCTGTCGGCGGGTTCAACACAAACAACTTGGAATGGACTCAAGCAATTCTTGAAGCGGCTGAAGCAAAACAAGCACCAGTACTTATCCAAACATCAATGGGTGCAGCTAAATACATGGGTGGTTACAAAATCTGTAAAGATTTGATCACTGATTTAGTTGAAGCAATGAACATCACTGTTCCAGTTGCTATCCACTTAGACCATGGTGACTACGAAGCTGCTTTGGAATGTATCGAACTAGGCTACACTTCAGTAATGTTCGATGGTTCACATCTACCATTCGAAGAAAACTTGAAATTAGCTAAAGACGTTGTTGAAAAAGCACACGCAAAAGGTATCTCAGTTGAATGTGAAGTTGGTTCAATCGGCGGAGAAGAAGACGGAATCATCGGTAACGGCGAATTAGCTGACATCGAAGAATGCAAACAAATGGTTGCTACAGGTATCGACTACTTAGCTTGCGGTATCGGTAACATCCACGGTCAATATCCAGAAAACTGGAAAGGATTAGCATTTGACCACTTACAAGCAATTGCTGATGCTGTAGGTCCAGACATGCCTTTAGTATTACATGGCGGATCAGGTATTCCTCAAGATCAAATCGAAAAAGCTATCTCAATGGGTATCTCAAAAGTAAATGTTAACACTGAATTCCAATTATCATTTGCTGCAGCTACTCGTAAATATATCGAAGCTGGTAAAGATAAAGAAGGTAAAGGATTCGACCCTCGTAAATTATTAGCTCCAGGTAAAGCAGCAATCGTTGAAGATGCGAAAGCTCATATCGACTGGTTTGGTTCAGCTAACAAAGCGTAAGCATCCACATAACAGATACGATGTATAGGAATGGAGAACGACTTTTGAAGTCGTTCTCCATTCTTTTTTACTTAAAACGGCAGACCATGCTCGTTTCTTTTTTTTATCTATGATAAAATACAAGCATATCCATGAAAAAAGATTAATAAACAAGGTGGAAACAGATGAAAAAAATCGTAATCAAAGGAAACCAACCTTTAGCTGGTGAAGTAACGATCAGCGGTGCAAAAAATAGTGCAGTCGCATTGATTCCAGCTGCAATCTTAGCTGATTCCCCAGTGATTTTGGAAGGTGTGCCGGACATACAAGATGTTCATTCATTAATTGAAATATTAGAGATCATGGGCGCAACGGTCCATTTTTCCAACAACATATTAGAAATTGACCCGCGGGAAATCGTATCGGTTCCGATGCCGCACGGAAAAATCAATAGTTTGCGTGCGTCTTATTATTTTATGGGAACACTGCTTGGTAAATTTGGCGAAGCGGTAGTAGGCCTGCCTGGAGGCTGTTATTTAGGTCCTAGACCGATTGATTTACACGTCAAAGGATTTGAAGCTCTAGGTGCTGAAGTGACAAATGAACATGGTGCCATGTATTTACGGACAAAAAATGAAGAGTTGCATGGCAATCGGATTTTTATGGACGTGGTTTCAGTCGGAGCTACAATCAATGTGATGTTAGCTGCTGTAAAAGCAAAGGGACAGACAGTAATTGAAAACGCTGCACGAGAACCGGAAATCATCGACGTGGCAACTTTACTGAATAATATGGGGGCAAAAGTTCGAGGAGCGGGTACAGATGTGATCCGTATCGAAGGAGTCGAAGCATTACATGGCTGTCGTCATTTCATGATTCCTGACCGTATCGAAGCAGGAACCTATCTGGCATTAGCAGCTGCAGCAGGAAAAGGTATCAAAGTGAAAAATGTGATTTTTGAACATTTGGAAAGTTTTATAGCAAAATTGCAGGAAATTGGCGTCCATATGAAAATCAGCGAAGATGAAATCGAAGTTTACCCCTCAAAAGAATTAAAAGCCGCAAATATCATGACCTATCCTTATCCAGGATTTGCCACAGATCTGCAGCAACCACTCACTGCGTTGCTATTGATGACCGCAGGCACTTCAGAAATCATCGATACGATCTATGCGAAACGGGTGAATCACGTGCCTGAATTAGCTCGAATGGGCGCTGATATTACCGTGGAAGGAAATATGATCATCGTGAATGGTCCAAATAAACTTCACGGGACAGAAGTCGTGGCTTCCGATCTTCGGGCAGGTGCTTGTTTAGTGATTGCCGGACTATTAGCAGAAGGAACAACGACGATTTATAACGTAGATTATATCTTACGCGGTTATGATCATATTATCGAGAAACTAACAGCCTTAGGGGCATCAATCGAAATGATAGAGGAAGTGGGAGCTGAATGAGCGATTATTTGACAATGGCAGAACTAGAGAACAAAACGTTAAAAGAAGTTTATAGTTATGCCAAAGAATTTAAAATTCCTTATTACAGTAAGATGAACAAAAAGGAATTATCTCTAGCTGTGATTCGTGCACAAGCTGAGAAACAAGGATTTTATTATATGGAAGGGATATTAGATATCGTTGGTCAAGATGGTTACGGTTTTTTACGGCCAATTAACTATGGACCAAGTGCAGAAGATATCTATATTTCTGCCTCACAAATCAGACGATTCAGTTTGAGAAATGGGGACAAAGTGGCAGGAAAAGCCCGTCCACCTAAAGAATCGGAACGTTATTATGGTTTGATGCACGTGGAAAGCGTTAATGGAAAAGATCCGGAAGAAGCAAAAGAACGTCCGCATTTTCCAGCCTTAACACCTCTTTATCCGCAAAGACAGCTACAACTGGAAACAACACCGCAAAGACTATCTACCCGAATGATCGATATCTTCTCTCCAATCGGTTTTGGTCAGCGTGGATTGATCGTCGCACCACCAAAAGCAGGGAAAACTTCTGTATTAAAAGAAATCGCAAATGGTATCACCGAAAACTATCCGGAAGTAGAATTGATCGTTCTACTGATTGATGAACGTCCGGAAGAAGTAACGGATTTAGAACGAAGCGTGAAAGGCGACGTGGTATCTTCTACATTTGATCTGCAGCCGCAAAACCATACTCGAGTTTCTGAATTAGTATTGGAACGCGCCATGCGTTTGGTCGAAGATAAACGAGATGTCGTTATCTTGATGGATAGTATTACTAGACTTGCTCGGGCCTATAACTTAGTCGTTCCACCAAGCGGACGTACATTGAGTGGCGGGATTGACCCAGCCGCATTGTATAAACCTAAGAAATTTTTCGGGGCGGCAAGAAACATCGAAGAAGGTGGCAGTTTGACGATTTTAGCGACCGCTTTAGTCGATACAGGAAGCCGCATGGATGACGTGATCTATGAAGAATTCAAAGGAACTGGAAATCTAGAATTACAACTTTCACGCGAGTTATCCGAACGTCGGATCTTCCCAGCCATCGATATCAAAAAATCAGGTACCCGAAAAGAAGAATTATTGATGCCAAGTGAAGAACTAGAAGAAATTTGGAAACTTCGAAAAAATATGACTGGAGATTCATTAGAATATACGGAACAACTGATCCGCTTTTTGCGTAAAACAAAAAACAATCAGCAATTTTTCAAAGAATTTCAAGATGTCTCCTTTGGTAAAAAAAATCCGACCAGAAATCTGAAAAGATAATTGCAACCTTGACTGAAACATGTTAAGATGTTAATGTTGTAAATCGACAAATCAACTCTGGTTCAGCAAATGGAGCAGGGCAAAGGAGCGAAAAAATCATGAAAGAAAACATCCATCCAGATTACCACCCAGTAGTATTCATGGATTCAACAACTGGTTTCAAATTCTTGTCAGGTTCAACAAAAACTTCACAAGAAACAGTTGAATGGGAAGACGGTAATACATACCCAGTCATCCGTGTCGAAGTAACTTCTGACTCACATCCATTCTACACTGGACGTCAAAAATTCACACAAGCAGACGGACGTGTGGACCGTTTCAACAAAAAATACGGTCTCAAAGACGCAAACGCTGCGGAATAATAAAAACGCTGATAACTCAACGTTTAACAGACTATCCGATAGGGATAGTCTGTTTTTTTCGTTTTTGACCATAATGAATAGATGGATATCGTTACTCAAAAATGGGTGGGATACAGTAAATTTTTTCGAATTTTATTAAACCAAATTTAAATTCATGGATTAAACTATCCATCTCTAATAATTCTAGTCCTTGTAAAATTTTCATTATTCGTTTTCGTCCTTTGATGCTATCTCCTTCTATATGACAGATTAATGCCTTATAAAATTGAATGGATATCTGAGTATCTTTTGCAAACAATAATCTATGATGAGTAGCTTCAAATTTTTGTAAGTATTGTTTAGAAAAGTGAATATTTTTGCGTTCTAACATTAAAAGAAAAGCATTATTATAAAGACTGGATAATATCGGATGGAATATTTCAAAATCGTTGTATTTTTCAATTTTGCGTTCGATTTCTGTAAGCCTTTGGGAAATATAGTTTGTATCAAAAAGAAATAGTAATGAGCTAAAACTGATCATTTCAAATCTTCCCCACTCATTTACTTTTTCTAAATAATTGGCAAAGTGATCCAGGTGTTCTTTATCATTTTTATTCAGCTTACGTTTTTCTATGGGCAGAGTATACCAATCAAAAGTTTTTATGATTAAATAGTTGCGAATATCAACAATGTCTCGTGTAGTATTTGCTTTTTTTCGAATGATTTCTAAAGTATACTTCCGTGATCCTCTATTCTCTCTAGTAGCTTTAATAAAATCTTTTATCTTTTTATTTTTTTTTCGTATGCTATCAAATTCTAGATATAAGACAAATTCATCCATGGTTATATTCAATTTATCAAGAAATTCCAATAAAATAACAAAAGGTATGCTATTTTTTCCAGTTTCATATCTAGATAATGTATTTCTTGTTGTTATATTGTGAGCTAAATTTTTTTGAGAGATACCTCTTTCTACACGCAATTTCTTAAGCAATTCCCCGCTATCCATATCACCGCTCCGTTCTTTTATAATTGTTATGCGCAAATTAATCACAAAATGAAAATAATACGTATTTTTAATCATAATAACATAGTAGATAAAATAAAAACACGGGAGGTGTGTATTTAATATTGAAAATCGGGGATAGGTTGTTATTTGGGTGGTGGATAGATTGTCGATCGATTATTTATCCCAGTTCTAAATGTTTCTGCAAGCAAAGTAGTTAATTCTAAGACAACAAATGAAAAAATGATTTCAGATTTTACGGATGAAAAATTAGATATATTCACGAAGTTGTTTGATATTACGGAAACTACAAAGTTAGTAAGTACAATAGTAACTAATGATATGAAGTCAAGATTTCAAATGAATTACGCAATAGAAATATGATTATTCATGTACCAAAAAGCTCGTTGGATTTAACAAACGCAAAAGTTCTACAAGTTACAGAAAATTCAAAGGATTTTTATACGATCACGGTGCCCATAGTAGGTGATGATTATAATTTATTTAGTAATTTGACGGTTACTTACAGTCAGAATGGAGAAAATGAAGGATATCAAGAAACTATTATTAGTCGAGGGTTGAACAATAAAATTCAAATTGAATCTTATGTAAACGGTAAATTGATGAAATCTGATTTACTTAATGAAGAGTTTTTATCTAACGAGCAAATTAAAAAGGACATGCAAAATGTATAAAAGCAAGGAGTTTTGTTACCTCAGAGTAGAGGTGTTGCTGCTAAAATTGCTTGTATTGTTGTTGTTCTTGGTATTAGTAAATACGTTGCGACTATCATTGCAGGAGCTTGTGTTGCTCCGTGCCCAGCTATACAAGTTATTTGTGCTGCTTGTATTGGAGGTTTTGCAGCTTTAGGCACTGGGACGATGAGTTTCGTAGTGGCTTGTTTTAAACTTTGATTGGATTGATGAGATGTGAAAAAGTCGATTAAAACTAGCAGAATAATTATATAGTTTCTATGTCTCTTTGTAGTAGCATTCTCGTTGATTTTTTTCAAACAGGCAGATTTGGTATGAATAATATTCTACCTGTGATAAAGACAGAAATGTTAAAATCAAAGTTTGATGGTTCTGATACTTTTTTATTATATGTAGGTAGACCGACTTGCATTCAATGCCAAGAAATTGAACCTACCCTTCGAAACATATTAAAAAGTGTAGGAGTAAAAGCCAGCTACTATAGAACTGATATAGCTCGAAACGAAGATGAAAAGAGCTTAGAGGAAGTAGCTAAAAAGCTTGATTTAACTGTAGTACCCTCATTATTAATGATTTCTAAAGGTGTTTTAGTTGATAGATTAGATGGTGTTTACACTGCAAAAGCTATTTCTGAATTTTTAGAAAATAATAAAACTATTTTTGAGGAGGATGCATAGTTGTTTATCCCTATATATAGCATGATACTTCTAGGCTTATTTTTAGTATTTTGTCTTTACGCTCTGAAAATACTTCAAAAAAATAATGATGATACGCGACGACAAATAGCACAATTAAGAAAAGATATTGAGTTGATCTTGGAAAAAATTAGGGAAAATAATTAAAATGGTGGATTTACGTTACTTAGAGAATTATTCTAAGCGAGTGTTTTTGTTAGCGGTTTCGTTTGTCTCTGGATGCTTTATCAGTCCTAGCGAATTAAAATTAAGTAATTTCAATTTTCGTACATTGACAAACGAGTGCGAGAACAAATTTATTTTTAGCTTATCTACGGATAGTCAAACTATTGATAGGTTATCCAAAGCATATGGACAAAAGTATCTAAACTTGGATTTTCTTGAAAATCAAGGGAAAACTTCATGGTGTGCAGCATACGCTACTACAGCTATTATCCGTTATCAAACTAGGAAAAGTTTTCCTACTGCACGACAGATGATGACAACTTTGTATCCAAGTTCATCCAATTTAGCAGATGAATCTGCCTCAAATATCCAATGTATTAGCTACGCTAATTCTTATGGATTTCATAGTATTTCAAATAGATGGGGGACAGCTACAGCAGAAGGAACGATGCTTGAAATTAATGCGAATCGGCCATATTGGGTATCTGCGCTAAAACAAACTAGAGGGAAGGATAGGCATGCGTTTGTTGTTAGAGGGTACGCTAACTTTGATTTTTATAAAACGATTTCCGTATGGAATCCATGGAGTAATTCAAGCTATGGATATGATCTACTGGACCCTTCCAGTCATTTGATTAGTACTCATGGGGTGGTATTCAAACAAGATTCAGGATTATTTTCTTGGCATTATCTATAAATAGCATTAGGGGTGTTAGGAGTGAAGTATAAAAAAATTTCTTCTCTTATTCTAGTAACAATATTATTATGTACGGCTTGTTCTTCTCCCGCTAGTCAACCGAAGAAAAAAGAACTAGAATTATCAAAGGAAGAATGGGAGCAGCTAACTTTTTTTTGTGGAGAATGGGTATATACGGGAGATGAATCAATGTGGACAATCAACATTGATAAACATTCAATAGACATTTCGTATGATAAACACCAGTTTAATGGTGCTTTCACAGGCATAAAAGTAAATGATGGGTTGACGATATATTGTGAAGATAATCAATGGGCCTACACATTGGATAAGAGAGATGATGAGCGTATATTCGTTATACGCAGTAAGCTAGATTCTGGAACGACTTCAAATGCGATGGGAATAGAGTTAATAAAAAAGTAAAGAAATTAGAATAATTATATCAAAGGAGAGCAAATGAAGAAATTTAATTTTGTGCTGTGTATTTTTACAGTTGTACTGATATTTGTTTTATCAAAAAATATATATGCGATGTCTACTGAAAATGAATTAAACAAAAAAGTATCTTATGAAAGTAATATCCATTATATACCAAAAGGGAATAATCCTACTGAACGATCAGAAGATTTTACTAAATATATGCGTGAATCTACAGGGAATTCTCATATATTCTTCAAAGGATTTCTTACAGAAGATGGAATAAAAAAGAGCCCCAAATTACCTAGTAAACTTATACAAGCAGATAACAGAATTAAAGCTGACACTAACTTATCGCCGTATAAACAATGTGGTTATTTGGAAACATACTTTTTTGATGGCATATCGATCTATACGAAACAAGGCACAGGAGCTCTGATTGATGGAAATAGATTCGTTACCGCGGGGAGTATGGTATACTCTCAAGACCAGTTTAATGGATGGGCAATGTCGAGTTTAATATGGATTGCTAGTCAAGATGGAAGAGGAACACTTACAGATGATCCTTCATCTGGACAAAATGGAGGATACAGATTCAGTTCAATGCAAGGTTGAACAAATAAAGGTGATTCTCGTTATGATATGGGATATATAACCATGAATAGTTCATTAGAAGAAGTATCTGGCCGTTTAAATTATGCGGTGCCAGTGGAAGGAATTGCTCAATCTAATATTGTGAGCTATACTGGTAATCTGTTTGGACAGACAATGTGGGGAAACGAGACTGTAGTAATTAATACACCAGAATTGTTATTTCACGATATTACTATTTCAGATGGTTCTATAGGAGCACCAATCATTCAAAATTCTGCTCTTGTAGGCATAACTACTACCCTGAATAGACAAGGTTCAATGAATCAAGCACTTGCTATAAGACAAGAACTTTATATTTTTTTTACATCATAATGCACAAAACAATGAAAAAACTAATATATAGTTTTAATTATCCACTTGATAAAAACACCTTATATTAACGAAATGAAGAGGGGGGATTTCGAAGTAAAAATCCATTTACCTAAAATTAGAAGCTAAGCTTTCCTTTCAAGGAAGGCTTTTTGTTTTGTTATAGACTTGCGATTGTTTGTGAGCTGAATCGTTCATTTTAATGACTTATACACGCGAATGATGGGTCTTTTTCCTCTGTTCATTCATAATATTGAACGGTGCAGCCAGCGATACTATACTGACCTCAGCTTCAAGAAAACGTTAACATTTTTTTGTGGGGGGAGAGTTTTTTTATGAGGTTTGATCAATTGATCGCAGAAGAACTGATTGTTTTCGATCCATTGATAGATTCAAATTGAGGTATCGATATTTAACGAGATTCTCTTTAAGAGGATTCTGTTTTTTGTATTCAAGTTTATAGCAATTAAGTGTTGTCAGCGAATTCATCATAGTAATGGATGTTCGTTTGTTTTTTTATTTGTTATTTTTATAAGTTATATAGTAAATATAATTTGAGTATGTTATGATTTTTGTTGGATAAAAACGAAGTTTAAACTATTTATCAAAAAAATGTTGTGTTATTTATTTTTATATTAAGCAATACACGTAGCCATTTAGTGTGAAAAACTGATTGATCCAAAAGAAGAATAAGATCCATAATAGCTGAATATTAGGAGGGAAGAAGATGGAAGGAAACAAAGTGAAGGTAAAAATAATTAATATTAAGAAAGAAAAAAATTACCTAAAAAATTCTCTAGCAACAATGATTCTATTTATGAGTAGTCAAGTTCTGCAATTTATTTTAGTGCTAGATGTTTTAAGAGAAACAGGATCAGCGCTCATATTCTCTGTAGCAGTAGCAGCTTCTAGTATTTTTAATATTGTATTTTCTCCGATATCCGGATTCATTAATGAAAAATATGACAAAAGGTACATTATGGGAATTTCTAGTGTCGCTGTAGGATTTTTAGGCATAATAATCTATTTTTTGTACAGTTCAATGGAAATAACTTCAATTATAGTGCCTGTCGTTTTGCTTGTTGGCCTTGGAATTTTTGAGGTCTTCTATTTAGGTGGTTGTATACCGATATTATCAGAAATATTTGAGGATAAAGATATGATTGAAATATCAGCGACTTCCACTCAAATGATGGTTCTAATAATGAAAATTTTATCTCCTTTAATTGGAGGAATCATCTATAGTATCTGGTCCATAGAAAGAACAATTGTTTTTATATCGGTCACTTTTATAACAACAAGTTGTTTCTGTTTTTCTATGACTATTCGCCCGAAAGAAAATAAATTGACTGACAAAGTAAGTTTTTTAGAAATTTACAGAAATAAATTAGGCGACTTAAGAAGTCAAAAGCAATTGGCTCCACTTCTACTTATCTTGATTGTTTCTAGCATGGTATTCTTATCAAATAAAGACGTCATAATGATTTACAGTTTTGATCAAATTGATTTATCGTCTTCGGTAGTGATTGGCTTATCTATGACTATTATCACAGTAATCGAAGGGATTTTTTCTTTTATTGCATTGGGAATTTATCAAGAAAAGAATGATGTATTTGTGCTAAGAATATCTAGTCTGTTGATTTCAGGTTTTTTCTTACTTTTTTTCATTATTCTTATGTTTTATGAATCTTATTTGAATAATTTTTTTGTAATATATAGTTTATTTACAGCAATAACAGCAATTTTTACTATCATTTCCATGAAGCATTTTTTGGCCCAATTCCCAGAAGAAGAGAAGGTTCAAGCGATTAGTACAATTAATTATTTGTCTAATATTTTTGTCTCTTTAGGTTATATTATTTATGGATTTTTGATCCAAACCATAGGACTTATTTCTGTAGTATCCTTAAGTGGTCTTCTTTTTTTAACTGTTGTTTCTCCCATCTTAATAGCTTGGAAAAAAAGTTCGATTGAATGATGAGGACTTATTTCTAGTAAAAAACCATTTACCTAAAAATAGAAAACAAGCAGACCGGCTTGCCGTTTTAGTTACACAGCAAAAAATCGCACATAAATTCATGCATCAAGCCATTGCTTTTCATGAAATCGATTATCTGGTGACAAGTAACGAACTGGCAAAAGAACAGTATGAGAAAGTAAAGGAACACCATATCGAATGTCTGTATGGATGAATTATTGCGTGAATATTCTAAGGTGTTTTCCCATTTTTTCATTTTCTTAGATAGGACCTTATCTTTGCTCGCTTCTCTTAGCCGATGGTATAATAATGAAAAGGTTATCTTGTTAGATAATCTTACTTTTTTCTCCAGGAGAAAGGAGTGCAGAAAATGAAACATGTGAAGGCGTTGGTAGTGAAGGCAATCATGATCTGGGCAATTCTGTGGGTCGTGCTGACCGGTTTATACGGTGTTAGCTTTATGGATTCAACGATTGTTGGAGTAATTATCGTAGTGATGATCTATGTGCTAGGGGATCTGTTGATCTTACGTAAAGTAGGGAACATCGCAGCGACGATCGCAGATGCTGGTTCAGCTGCAGTTATCTTGTGGCTCTATCTATACTTTATGAATGATACAGTCGATATTTGGATGAAAGTCTTGATTCCTGCTCTATTGATCGGTGTGGCAGAATGGTTCTTCCACAAGTGGTTGTTAAGTCAAGGAATCGTACCAGACGAACGAAAAATGGAATAAAGCATCAGTTGTTTTTATCAAAAAACCGCTCAGATCATTTTCAGATCTGAACGGTTTTTTTATCTATTCATCAAGATCAAATTTCATCTTTCAATGATTCAATCAATTCGCCTTCTGCTTCATGACTATGTTTTCGTCCATTAGCAAGATAGAGCGCTGTACATATCAATGGAATGACTCCGGCAATCACATACAATCCTCTAAATGAAGTAAGAGATTTTAGCATCCCCATCAAATAAGGACCAACCCCTAAGCCTAGGTCTAAACCAATAAAGTAGGTAGACAAAGCAATACTGATGCGGTGTTCTTTTACGATCTTCAAACAGACAGCTTGTCCATTTGACATGAACGTACCATAACCTAAGCCGACTAATGCTCCAGAAATAAGCAATGTCACACTATTCGTCGTTACACTCAGTAAAAATAATCCTGCTGTTAAGAATAAATAGCTAGGATACATCACGTATTGTTCTCCTTTGACATCGAAAATCCTTCCAGTCAATGGACGTGTAAATGTGATGACCAAAGCATATACGACGAAGAAAAATGACCCAGCAGCAACTAAGTGGATTACTTTTGTATAAGAAGATAAAAATGATAAAACACTTGAATAAGAAAGACCCATCAAAAAGGCGATTCCTGTAATGAAAAGTGCTTTCTTTTCAATAAAACTATTGATATTCCATGAACGAAGAGATGTTTTTTGTTCTTCAGATAATGGAATATTTTTTACAGGAAAGACAAGGCAGGCAATCGTAACAAAGAAGACCAGTACAATTGAAAACCAAATAATGAAACGAAAGTCAGTCATGTTCAGCAAAATCATTCCTAAAAATGGTCCAACAGCGGCAGCTAAACTAGTACTTAATCCGTAATAATTGATGCCTTCCCCTTTTTTAGATGCAGGGATATATGCAGTAACGATAGCATTTGTAGCTGTAGAAACTGTACCGTAACCAAATCCATTCAAGAATCGAACTAAATACAATGCCCCGATAGTTGGTGTATAAAGATAAGCTAATGTTGTCAGAAGATAGAAAATCGCGCCGCCTCTTAAGGTAAACTTCCGACCAAATAGTTCTAACTGTTTCCCCATGAATAAGCGTGCCAGCAATGTTCCGATGATATATATTCCAGAAGCAAAACCTGCTTGGCTCAAGCTGGCGTGTAATGTGTCTTGCGCAATGACTGCCATGATGACCATCAACAGATAATAAATTAGGTAGACAATAAAATTGATCAATGTGATTCCGATAAAATATTTATTAAATAATTTCTTTTCCATGTATGTTATACATTCCCCTTAAGCTGAATATGCTTTTAATTTTTGTATTTGGACTTCTACATCGTGATAATTGGATGGATAGCGATCAACAAGTTGGCGAATAAATAAATCCCGTGTAGACATAAACAGGTTTAAAAATTCTTCGCATTCGTTTGTTGGATTCTCATCCACTGCTTTGATCAATTCGATCGAGTTTTGATACGCATCATTTAAAAAGACTAAAGAAGCTTTCATGTCAAATCTTGTTTGATACGCTGTTTCTAATCGATTAATGATTGTGTTCATCCAGTAATTCATGTTTTTTCCCTCTATTCTTAAAAAATTTTACTTCTGCAGTATAACGAATAAAAAAAAGGAAAAAAATCGCATAAGTGATAGAAAAAGGTACTTAACAAATGTTAATATCATTAGTAAAATACCTTTGGACTTTAAAAAGTTTTAAAGTACTGTATGATCTTTTTAGATGAAAGTTTGGATGGGGGAGCATCATTGGATAGTAGAGTCTTAAAGGAATATTTGGATAAAAATGATTTTCCGATAATACGCAAAGGATATCATAAATATTTGACATTCGAAGGGATGGAAGATTCCCATACGTATATCTTGAAAGAGGGAACGGTAAAAGCAAGTGTTATTTCAAATGATGGGAGAGAATTTAACCTTCGCTATATCAAAGATCTTGAAATCGTCTCTCTTTTAAAAGACGAATATTCACAATTCATCGATTCGCCGTATAATATTCGAGTTGAATCAGAATATGCAGAGTTTTATCGAATCAATCGTGTGCGATTTTGGCAAAATATCAACCAAGATCCAAAGCTGCAACACTATGTAAAAGAGTATTACCGCTATCGCTTGCTTTATTCGATGAAAAAAATGCAACAAATGCTGTTAAATGGAAAACTGGGAGCTGTTTGTACGCAACTTTACGAATTATATGATTTATTCGGTGTGCGAACAGAAGAGGGGATGCTGATCGATTTTTCGATCACAAATGAAGAAATCGCCAAATTTTGTGGTATTTCAACTGCTAGCAGTGTGAACAGAATTTTAAAGCAGTTGAAAAAAGATGGTATTATCACAGTGAAAGATCATCATATCGTTATTTTGAATATGGACTTGTTAGAAGACAATATTATCTTTTGATGAACAAAGAGGTTGTGACAGAAGTGGTCAGCTTCAAGAAATAAGAAGGAATTTCCGAAAATTGTTACTCAAATTTTTTGACAAATTTCGGCTTATTTCCGAAGAAGCTACTTCTGGAACACCGTGAATAAGAGGTTGTGAAATCAGCGTTTTGAGCTAATACCGAGGGTCAGCTGATTGAACACCGTTTACCAAGAGATTGTAAAAAAGCTGTTCTGCATCAAGTAATAAGAACAGCCAAGTAAAAACAGCTCCTAATGTTTTTAACTTGGCTGGACTTATTACCGCGGATGCAAGCTTTTGAACACCGTTTATTCGCAACAAAAGGGCTGTGACAAAAATCGTGTCACAGCCCTTTTTGCGAACATTCATTTAGCTATTTTTAGAAACTTCTTCCGCCACCGCCAAAAGTTCCGCCACCGCTAGAGTGGGTAGTACTTCCGCCACCGCCGCTTCCAGGAGGTGGGCTTTTGGGGATTCTTCTTGTCGTGACAAAAGAATTTGTCAGACGATCGGTTTTTTCAGTTAATTTGATACTGGATTTTTCTCGGAACGGATATTTGTAGATGCCTGATTTCAATTGATAACGCGAAACAGTCACAAAATAAAAGACAAGACTAAGGATAAGAGCCAAAACAACAGCAATGATGATTTCCACTGTCGTCAAAACTTTATAGCGTGTGATTTTGCCAGTTTCTTCATCTACACGATAATGTCCTCCTGGAACTCCGTCTTCCACATATGTGGCTGATTTAGACAAGTACGCTTTTGCAGCATCGTAGTAGGCAGCATTCGTCATCTGATCATAAACATCATCTAAGATCGAATCGATTCTACTGTCAGTCAAATAATCGATCATATTACCAGAAGTCGAAATGTAGATTTCACGCTGTCCCATATCCAATAGCAAAACTGAGCCATTTTGATCATTTCCGACTGCCTTTCTTAAGTAATTATCGGCAAAGTCTCTTGGTTCTTCTGAATTAGAAGTAGTTGTGACGATCAAGACTCGTCCTTTGATTTTTTCATTCAGCTTTTCTGCCTGTTGTTCCAAAGATTGGATTTGATCTGTAGTGAACAACCCAGCCTCGTCATTTACCGTCGCTGTATCCGCATGAGTAGCCACTGGCCAACTAACACTTACTAGCAAAAGAAAGAACAAAAAGAATTTTTTCATCATATCAAGTAACCTCCGATCAGAAAGAGGATCGCTAATCCAACGAAAATCCCAAGAGCAGTCAGTCCTAATTTTTTCTGGCTAATCGGCAGGACACCGCTGACTTTTCCTGTTTGTCCATTCATTGCATAGTAGTAGACTTTTTTACTTGAGTCATTGCTTCGATAAGTAACGAGCCATACCGGCAACAATACGTAATTATTTACTTCATTTGTGATTGAAGCAGAGGTTCGGACTCCTGTCAATGTTGTATACCCATTGGCAGTATCTTTTAACAGCTTCTCTGAATAGTCTTTTAATTCAGATTGGATTTGCGATTTGATTGCCTCGTATTCGATATCTCTTTTTTCTGCTTGGAACCCGGCTAAATACTGGCTTTTAAAATCAATTGCTTTATCTAACGGGAAAGGTTGCACACCTTCGACCATCTTTTGTTGCGTATTTTTTGATAAGGCATTTTTTACTAGTTCTTTAAAAGAAAGCTTGCCTGCTCTTGAAACAGCAAATTGCTTCGTTTCTGTGTATTCGATGTCACCTATTCGCCAAATGCGGATAACGGTGCCGTTTGCCTGCATTGTGCCATCTACTTCAGCATCTGTAGCCCAATAAGGGAAATATACACCCGTCAGCTTATCGATTTGGTCTTTATTGAAAAAAGCTTTTGGAACAAACCATTTTTTCTTGGTCCAAGCGAGAAATCTATTGATTGCTTCTTCTTTCTCGACAGCAAAAGGAAGTACTTTGTTTGGCAAGAATTCTCCGCTTAAACGTCCCGATAGTACGACGGGATTATGGCAGTAGTAACAATAAGTCGCAGCAGTGGTCGCATCGGTCACAATCTCTGCACCACAGTTGGGACAAAGGAAAAGATCCATCGCTACAGTATTACCTGCAGCTTCGTCCGCTGTATCTGAAAAACCGCCTGCCTCGTCAAACGCTTTGCGCTCGGCTTCACTCATGTCGGTAAGCTGTTCTTGGGCTGTAAAAGTAAAATCTTCTGTAGGCGAAGGTTCTTCTTTGTTCTCTTCGCCAGCCATACGCGCTTCTTTTTGCTTCTGCTCATATTGGCTGACTTCTTCTTCGGTATAGATATTCAGGCAGTATTCGCAATGAAATTTTTGGTCTTTAGGATCAAAAGTCAACGGACCGCCGCAATTAGGACATTTATGTGTCAGAACATCCATCAGCTGCACACCTTTCTCAATAAATTAATCAACGGGGATTCCTTTAAACGGTTTGCCGCAGTTTGGACAGAATTTAGGGATACCGTTGGAAAGATCCACAATTTCGTTACATTCGCTGCAACGCATCTGTAGCTTAGGCTGAGCGTTTTCTACTGGTTTGGCAGCGCCACAGTTGGAACAGAATTTTCCGGAATTTTCTGTCCCACAGACTGGACACGTCCAAGTATCTGCATTCCCTTGTGCGGCTTGTTGATTTTGTTTTTCAGCTTGTTGCTTGATTTGTTCTTGGTTGTTTTGAGCCGCTTGGGAAAGGTAAGAGCCATTTGCATTCATTCCCATACCTACGCCCATAAAGCCAGTCATTGCTCCGGCTTCATTTTTTCCGGCTGCTTCCATTCCACGGGCAATGGAACCTTGCACGTATCCTTCACGCACACTAGGATCACCTAGCATCGCCCCTTCGTTACGCATATTGATTAGTTTCACAGAATCATCTGTGTAAGAAATGCTGGCCACAGCGACAGAGACGATCTCCATCCCTCGCAACTCGCGCCAAGAATCATCCAGTGCAGTATCCATGTATTTGCTTAACTCCAGACTCTTAGATGGTACATAAGAAATCCGTTGTCCATCCGCAGACATCTGATTGATTGCTGATTGCAATGCTGTTAGGAATTCTGCTAAGTATTGCTCGTTGATATCATTGATTTCTACTTGTGTTTTGTTTTTAGGAATTGCGTTTGTATAAAATAAAATCGGGTCAACGACATGAATAGAATAAGTACCATGTGCCCGTAAGAATAATTCTGCGTTATAGAAATTATCAAAGTAGTTCAATGGCGCACTCGTACCGAATTTGATTCCCTTTATTTCTTGGAGGTTGATATAAAAAACTTGTTGTTTCTGCGGTGTAACGCCACCAAATTTAAATCGGTCAAATGTTTCAGCAATTGCTTCTTTCAGTGTTCCGTTGAACATGGAAGGAGCTGCGTCATTTTTAATGGTGTAATACCCTTCCTCAGCGGTATAATCGATGATTTTTCCACCATCGACCAAAAGCATCATCATGTTTGGATAGACATGGACGACTGTTCCGTCTGTTAAAACATCTTCTGTTCCTTTACGATTGGAGCCACGTTTGTCATCTTTGCGAACTTTGACACCTTTCGTCATAACCGTTGTATCACTCATATTGTCTGGTTCGATGACTTCTAGCCATTGATCTGCCAGACCGCCGCCGACCATACTTGTTGCTGCTTTGATAAGACCCATAAAAAATTCCTCCTCTGATTCAGCTAATGCCAAACAATTATTGTTTATTTATTATACCATAGGAAGAAGTGAAACTTCTCGGACTAGAGACGGAATTGAAATGGAAACTTGCGTATTGATTAAATACCTGAAAAAGCCGAGAAGGATAGTAGTTTTTTTCCCCAATATCACGTATAATAAGAGATAGTGAATTTTTTAAAAAAGGGGGATCCTTATGGCATATCAAGCACTTTATCGAGTCTGGCGTTCGCAGCGTTTCGAAGACATCGTTGGACAAAAAGCTGTGACACAGACACTAAAAAATGCTATTGTTTCCCACAAAACCTCACATGCCTATTTGTTTACAGGACCCAGAGGAACCGGAAAGACAAGTGCAGCAAAGATTTTCGCAAAAGCAATCAACTGTCCGAACAGTAAAGACGGTGAACCATGCAACGAATGCAAAATGTGTCGATCAATCACTGCTGGTACGCAAGAAGATGTGATCGAAATCGATGCTGCCAGCAATAATGGAGTCGAAGAAATCCGATTTATCCGTGATCGGGCAAATTATGCGCCTACAAAGGCAGCGTACAAAGTGTACATTATTGATGAGGTACATATGCTTTCAACAGGAGCTTTCAATGCCTTGTTGAAAACATTGGAAGAGCCAAAAGAAAGTGTCATATTCATCTTAGCAACGACCGAACCTCACAAAATACCAGCTACGATCATTTCACGAACCCAACGATTTGATTTTAAACGGATCAATACGGCAGATATTGTCGAACATCTTGAATTTATCTTAAAAGAATCGACTATCAGCTATGAACCAGCTGCATTGAATGTGATTGCCCGTTCCGCAGAAGGCGGGATGCGGGATGCATTGAGTATTCTCGATCAGGCAATCTCATTTAGTGAAGGAACGATTACTTTAGATGATGCCATGCAAGTAACAGGCAGCTTGACAGACGAAATGATGGACAGCTACTTGAGTGCTTGCGTGAAAAAAGAAGTACCAGAAGCATTGGAAGCGTTGAATCAAATTCTCGCAGCTGGCAAAGAATCACGTCGCTTTCTAGAGGACATGTTACAATACTGCCGTGATCTGCTGATGTATCAGCAAGCGCCCAATCTAGTTGAGGAACAATCAAGTACGATCAGAAGTACATTTACAGAATTGGCACAAACTGTTTCAGCGGATCAGCTATTTTCAATGATAAAGATTTTGAGCGATACACAAAATGAAATCCGATTTACTAATAGTGCCGCTATTTATTTGGAAGTCGCTACAGTCAAACTCGCACAGCTACCGTCTGCTTCTGTTCCTTCAGCAAAAATGGCATCAGCAGATGATCAGATCGTAAAACAGCTGCAACAAGAGATCAAGGAACTGAGAAACGAAATCAAAGAACTTCGCAGTAACACAGGAACTGCGAATACAAAAGTACAGCCAGTACAGCAGACGAATCATAAAAAACAAACAAGTACGTATCGGGTACCGACGGAACGGGTATATAAAGTTCTGCGGGAAGCGACAAGACAGCATCTGAACCAAGTAAAAGAAGTATGGGAAGATTTGCTGATGAGCCTCTCTGTCACTCAGCGGGCAATGCTTAAAGCAAGTAAACCAGTTGCAGCTGGCCCTACAGGATTAGTGATTGCATTTGATTATGAGATTGTTTGTCAAAGAGCAGCAAACGACGAAGAACTGCAGCTTTCGGTACACAATAATTTAAGCCGAATGATCAAAGACTATGCGCCTGATCCGGTTTATATCACAAGAGAAAGTTGGCCAGAACTTCGAAAAAATTATTTGACGCAAGCACAAGAAGAGGGAACAGAAAATTCTTTTGCTTCTGAAGAATCAGAAGGAGAAATCGAATTACTCCCTCAAGAACAGGAAGTACCAGAAGAAACACTTGTAGTAAAAGCAGAGGAACTTTTTGGTTCCGAAGCTGTTACAGTAGTAGATGATTAAGAAAAAAGGAGTAGATAATTATGATGCGTGGAATGGGCAATATGCAAGGCATGATGAAACAAGTACAAAAAATGCAAAAAGAAATGGCGGAAGCACAAGACCTGCTAAATAAAACAGAATTTACAGGTAAAGCCACTAATGAATTGGTCAAAGCCGTATTTACAGGTGATCGCCGCATGAAGGATATCCAAATCAATGAAGAAGTCGTTGATCCTGATGATATTGAGATGCTTCAAGATCTTGTCGTAATGGCAGTCAATGACGCAATCACACAAATTGATGTGGAAACTGAGAAAAAATTAGGGAAATACGCAAAAGGGTTACCAGGATTTTAGTTTTAAACTGAAGGAGTAATGAATATGCAATATCCAGAACCAATTGCGAAACTGATCGACAGCTATATGAAACTTCCAGGAATCGGCCAGAAAACAGCGACAAGACTCGCGTTTTATACAATCGATATGAAAGATGAAGTAGTGAATGAATTTGCTAAATCTTTGTTAAGTGTAAAACGAGATTTACACTTTTGCAGTATCTGCGGAAACATCACAGAAGAAGATCCTTGCGAAATATGTAGAAACCCTTCACGTGATCGCAGCATTATCCTAGTGGTCGAAGAGCCGAAAGATGTAATGGCGATGGAAAAAATGCGGGAATATCACGGACTTTATCATGTACTCCATGGTGTGTTATCACCGATGGAAGGGACAGGTCCAGAAGATATCAATATTTCTTCGCTGCTGCAGCGGCTGCATGATGCAGATGTAAAAGAAGTGATCATCGCAACAAATGCGACAACAGAAGGAGAAGCAACAGCAATGTATCTCTCACGTCTAATTAAACCAGCCGGTATCAAAGTAACACGTTTAGCACATGGGTTGTCTGTAGGCTCTGATATCGAGTACGCAGATGAAGTCACGTTATTGAAAGCTGTCGAAGGAAGACGCGAGTTATAAATTTCTAATTAAATGTTTTTTCAGATACAATATAGAAGCAGCATAAGAGATGGGGGCAACAATGTGAACGGACTATTTATTACAATCGAGGGGCCTGATGGTGCAGGAAAAACCAGCATCTTGAATGAACTTTTCCCTCTTTTGAAAGAAGTAGCAAAAACAGAAATCATTCAAACAAGAGAACCGGGAGGCATCCCGATTGCTGAAGAGATTCGAGCGGTGATCCTGGATCCAAAAAATGATCGGATGGATGAACGCACGGAAGCACTACTTTATGCGGCGGCAAGAAGACAGCATCTAGTCGAAAAGGTCTTGCCTGCTCTGGCAAAAGGGAAAATCGTTTTATGCGACAGATTTGTCGACAGTTCTCTTGCTTATCAAGGTGCAGGCCGACGCATCGGCGTTACCGAGATTGCTCGGTTGAATGAGTTTGCTACAGAAGGTACTACGCCAGATTTTACCCTTTATCTTGACGTAGATTCAGACACCGGATTAAGAAGAATCAAGAAAAACAGACAAAACCAAATCGACCGTTTAGATTCGGAAGGTTTGGAATTCCACCAGCGTGTACGACATGCTTACTTAAAGCTGGCAGAAGAGAATCCGAAAAGAATCCACAAAGTTGATGCAAGAAAAAGCTTTGAAGAAGTGCTGCAAACAAGTTATCATACAATTATTGAACAATATCCGCAATTTTTTGAAAACTAGGAAGGTGAACGTTTATGAAAATTATTTTAGCGATTATCCAAGACAAAGACAGCAACCGTTTATCAAATGAATTGATTGATGCAAATATCCGTGCCACAAAATTATCATCGACAGGCGGCTTCCTTAAGGCTGGAAACAGCACGTTTATCGTGGGTATTGAAGATGATCGAGTAGAAGAAGCATTGGAAATCATCAAAAAAACGTGTGAATCAAGAAAACAATTTGTATCTACACCTGTTACATTGGATATCTCGATGGATGGGGGCGTCCCTTATCCAGTAGAAGTAGAAGTAGGCGGTGCAACAGTCTTCGTCTTACCTGTTGAAGGATTCCATCAATTTTAGGAGGAGCTGAGCTATGAATCAAGAAATAAACTTGGCTCAAATGCAACCGATCGTGTATCAGCAGCTTCAACGGAGTTTTGAGCATGGGCGTCTCGCTCATGCTTATCTTTTTGAAGGAGAAAAAGGAACAGGAAAACATGAAGTAGGTGTGTGGCTCGCACAGCACCTGTTCTGTACCCAAATGGAAGACAATCAGCCTTGCGGAAAATGCAACAATTGTCAGCGGATCGAAAAGAAAGAACATCCAGATGTTCTGGTTATCGAACCGGACGGACAAACAATCAAAGTTGACCAGATCAGACGTTTGCAGACGGAATTCAGTCGCAGCGGATATGAATCAAGAAAAAAGGTTTTTTTGATTAAAGAAGCTGAAAAAATGAATAGCAGTGCGGCAAACAGTCTGTTGAAATTTTTGGAAGAACCACCGGGAGATTTTTTAGCGGTATTAGAGACAGACGCAGTAGGAAGGATTCTCCCTACTATTCAATCCCGTTGTCAAGTGCTGCATTTTCAAGAACTTTCAAAAGAAGCATTGATCCATCGATTGCAAGAAGAGCAGATTCCATTAGAAAAATCAAAACTTTTGGCTTTCTTAACAAACAGTTTAGGAAAAGCAGTTGAAATCTCTCAAGATGAATGGTTTAATGATGCTAAGGACTTGATTTATCAATGGTTCGTTTACTTGCAAAAGCAAGACACTCAAGCCTTTATCTATGTCCAAAAAAAATTAGTGAAATCATTTAAAGAAAAAACACAGCAGTTTACAGGATTATCTGTCCTGATGTTTTATTATCAGGAAGCACAGCGTCAAGCAGTAGCGAAAGGCGAATATGGCAAAGTGAAACAGATAAACCAGATAATTGAACGAATATTGATCGCAGAGCAGAAACTACGTAGCAATGTCGGTTTTCAAGCTGTTGCGGAACAGTTCGTTTTGCAGACGATTTTTTAGCTTGCCGCAGAGGACGAGAATCAAGGAGGATGGAAATGGTAGAAGTAGTAGGTGTCCGATATAGAGATGCAGGTCATATCTATTATTTTGCACCAGGAGACTCTGAATATATTTATAATGACAAGGTATTAGTCGAATCTCAGCAATCCTTACATATTGCTACTGTTGTCCTTCCTAAAAAAGAGATTGATCCCAATGACCTTCCTGAAGCTATTCGTCCAATCTTGCATAAAGCATCAAAAGCTGAACTAGAAAAAGACAAAAAAAATAAAGAAGATGCGCGTGATGCATTGCAAATCGCAAAAGAAAAAGTGCAGTTGCGTGAGCTGGAAATGAAAATAATCAAAGCTGAATATACATTTGATCGAAACAAACTGATTTTTTCTTTTACGGCGGACGGGCGAATCGACTTTAGAGAATTGGTAAAGGATCTAGCCGCTGTATTTCGTACTCGTATTGAGCTTCGACAAATTGGTGTACGCGATGAAGCGAAGATAATAGGCGGAATTGGTCCATGTGGGCGTCCATTATGCTGTTCTTCTTTTTTAGGCGATTTCGTGCCCGTATCGATCAAAATGGCAAAAGATCAAAGCTTATCTTTGAACCCAACAAAAATTTCCGGTTTATGCGGACGCTTGATGTGCTGTCTACAATATGAGAGCGAAGAATACGAGACAGCAAAAAAAGAACTCCCTGACTTTGGAAAAGTAATTGTTACACCTGATGGTAAAGGGAAAGTCGTAGGGTTGAATCTGCTTAGCCGTATCGTTAGTATTCGGCTGACTGGACGGGAAAATCCTGTCGAATATGAATGGGATGAATTGAAAGAATTTATCCAAGTAGGTGAGATAAATGGATAAGAGATCATTATACGACGGATTGAATCAGTTAGAATCAGAGTTGAGAAATACATTAACAGAACTTGTTGAAATGAAGCATGCTTTGCATGAAATCGTAGAAAAAAATACGACTTTGGAGATGGAAAATCAACGTTTGCGAGAACATCTTCGGGAATTGAACCAAGTTGCACAAGCTCCAGCTGAAAATGTGAAGCAAGAACTTTCCAAGTCTCGTATGAATCTTGAAAAAATTTATGAAGAAGGCTTCCATGTCTGCTACGATTTATATGGATCAAGACGGGACAATGACGAGCCTTGTGCGTTTTGTCTAGAAGTGATCTATCGCGAAAGCGGTCGATGATCAATAACAAGAGGAGACTGGAGCGGAGAAAGACTGCTCCAGTTTTTTTATTAAGGAGATTGTGACAGATGTATAATCAAAAAAGTTTCAAAGGAAATCCAGTATACGGGAATTTATATCTTGTACCGACGCCAATCGGAAATCTAGAAGATATGAGCTACAGAAGTGTTCGTATGCTACAAGAAGCAGACCTTATCGCAAGCGAAGATACGCGTAATACACAAAAATTATTGAATCACTTCGAGATTCATACACCCCAAAAAAGTTTACATGAACATAATTATAAAGAACGTGTCCCTCAATTGATTGCTTTGTTAAAAGAAGGAAAAACGATTGCTCAAGTCAGTGACGCAGGAATGCCTTCCATCAGCGATCCTGGACATGAGCTAGTTTTAGCCTGCATAAAAGAAGGGATTTCTGTGATATCTATCCCAGGACCTACAGCTGGGATGACGGCTTTGATTGCTTCAGGGCTAGTGCCTCAACCATTTTTATTTTATGGCTTCCTTCCACGCAAGAAAAAAGAACAGAAAGAAACATTGGAAAAGCTAAAAGAACAAACAGCTACGCTGATTTTCTATGAGTCACCTTATCGGATCACAGCTACGTTGACGAATTTCTTAGACATTTTTGGTAATCGCCAAGTCGTTTTGTGTCGAGAATTGACAAAGATCCATGAAGAATACCTTAGAGGAAGTACAGAAGAACTACTTGCATATATCGAAGAACATCCAGTAAAGGGGGAATGTTGTCTGCTTGTAGAAGGAAATTTGTTTGAAACGACAGGGACAGAAGTGGATGAAGAGCAGGGATCCTTAAAAGAACAAGTAGAAGCAAAGATTGCATCAGGCGAAAAGCCAAATGCTGCTATCAAAGCAGTAGCGCTTAAAAATGGACTGAAAAAACAAGAAGTTTACCGTCAATATCACGAATTAGACTGAAATAGTATAAGTAGTATACAATCAAGCGGCAATGTGGAAAACAGCTACTAACTTCTCAAATCTCTTGAATGCGAACGAACGTTCCTGTATAATGGCTAAGAGGTGAGGATGATGGAGCTGCAATTTCCTTTACATAATGATACATCAAGAAAAATCATTCATATCGATATGGATGCTTTTTTCGCTTCTGTTGAAGAACGAGATCATCCTGAGTTTCGTGGGCACCCATTAGTAATTGCTAGACATCCCAGTGACACTGGTGGGCGTGGAGTAGTGACTACGGCAAATTATGAAGCAAGAAAATTCGGAATTCATTCAGCAATGAGTGCACAAAAAGCGTATGAACTTTGCCCGCAAGCCATCTTTAAGCCTGGCGACCATCATAAATACAGCGAGATTTCCAAACAAGTACGGGAAGTATTCTATCATTATACAGACATTGTAGAACCAGTTAGTATCGATGAAGCGTATCTTGATGTGACCGAAAACAAAATCAATTGCAAGTCAGCCATCAAAATCGCCCGAATGATCCAGGCAGATATTTGGGAAAGAGTCCAGCTAACATGTTCTGCGGGAGTAAGTTACAATAAGTTTTTGGCCAAATTAGCATCAGACTATCAAAAACCTAGAGGGATCACAGTAGTTGCACCTCAAGATGCTGTGCCATTTTTAAAAGCTTTGCCAATTGAAAAATTTCATGGAGTAGGGAAGAAAACTGTACCTAGAATGCATGAGTTAGGGATTTATACAGGAAAAGACCTATATGAATGCACAGAAATGATGTTGATTCGAAATTTTGGAAAAATGGGCTATTCTCTTTATCGTAAAGTGAGAGGAATCCATGATTCTCCAGTAAATGTTACAAGAGAGCGAAAATCTGTGGGAAAAGAGCATACGTATGGACAGCCATTGCAAACGGAGGAAGCCGTGCTGGCTCAGTTGCGCCAACTAGCTGAAAAAGTAGAAGAAGCACTGAGAAGAGTCCAAAAACATGGGAAAACAGTGGTTTTGAAGGTCAGGTACACGGATTATTCTACTGTGACCAAAAGAGTGACATTGCCAGAATACATCTATAAAAAAGAAGCGCTCTTTTATCAAGCAAGTCTTATATGGGAGGAAATCTTGGGAGTAGAAAAAGGGATCCGATTGTTAGGAATCACCTTGACGAATCTTGACCCGATGACCTATGAAAATATCGTCCTTCCGTTATGGGGAAATCAAGAAATATAAAAACAGCTTTGAGAGTTGAAAATGGAAATCCGTTTTCTCTCTCAAAGCTGTTTTTATATCAAGTCTTGTTTTTTGATTTGTTCATAGGTTTCTGTTGCATCCGTACATTTTTCCCAAATCATAACTTGGTTGGATTCTAAAGATTTTTGGACATCAATGATTCGCTGGTTGCTGCTTCCGCGAAATTGTAGTTTTAGGTCACGTTTGCTCAATTCAAAGCGTCCGTCAACAAGGATATCGATTTGCGAAAGGAGTTCTAATTTATCTTCTGAATCTTGTAGCAATTCATCAAAGGTATAGCCTGTCCATGACCAGATATCTTTTGTCGTACCGAACTCTTTTCGGATACGTCGTACGACTTGCAAACAAACATCTGTATTCAAAAAAGGCTCGCCGCCCAATAAAGTCAGTCCTTGTACGTAATCGTTGCGCAAGTCAGCGATGATTTGTTCTTCTAATTCAGGTGTGAATGGTTTGCCATATCGAAAATTTTGCGCCGCTTTGTTGAAGCAACCTTCGCAGGCGAATAAGCACCCGCTAACGTAAAGACTGTTACGGACACCTTCACCATCGACAAAATTAAACGGTTTGTAGTCAGCAATATAGTTTTGACTGTAGTCTTTTGCTAACCATTCTTTTGGTTTTGGATTTCTCATAAAAAAACTTCTTTCATTTAAGGTTCAAAGATATAGCTATTGAAGATAAAATCTACTCGACCACATAAATAAGAACAACCTGACCTAAATCCATTGTACAAGAAAGCTTGTTCTTATTTTGATAGAGGATGTTCAAAGATACAAAGCCATCGAAAGAGGGTGGTGAAAAAAGACTTGTCGCAGCCTCTTATTCTGAATAAACGGTGTTCAATCAGCTGACCTTCGGTATTAGCTCAAAAAACGGTAAAATAGGAGGAGCCATTTTTCCATTTTGTTTCTCTAATACTCAGGTCAGGGCGCTGATTTCACAACCTCTTTCTTAAACGGTGTTCAAAAGCTTGCATCTGCGGTAATAAGCCCAACTAAACGAAAAATATGAGGAGCTATTTTTGTTTAGTTGTTCTTATTACTTGATGCAGGACAGCTTTTTCACAACCTCATTTCATGTGTTTCACACGTGAGGAAATTTCTTTGTGGCGACCATGTACCATCGGACGAGCTTGTGGATTTCCTAAATAACCACAAGTACGTTTGACTACATCACATGTTTTTGGGTCATGATTTCCACATTCTGGACATTCGAAGCCTCGTTCTGTTGGTTTGAAATCACCTTCAAAACCACATTGATAGCAATGGTCAATTGGCGTATTCGTACCAAGATACCCGATTTTATCATATGCAAAATCCCACACAGCTTCTAAGGCTTTCGGGTTTTGTTGGAGCATAGGGTATTCACAGTAGTGGATGAATCCACCTGAACAATATTTTGGATAATCCTTCTCAAATTCCAATTTTTCAAATGGCGTTGGGTTTTTACGCACATCATAGTGGAAACTGTTTGTATAATATTCTTTATCTGTGATATTTTCGATGATACCAAATTTTTCTGTATCTAAACGACAGAAACGATCAGTCAGACTTTCACTTGGTGTTGAATAGACGCTGAAATGATAACCGTATTCATCACCCCATGCATCCGCATTGGCTTTTAATTCTTTGACGATGTCAAGTGTGAAAGCTTTTGCCTCTGGGTTTGTTTCCCATTCGCCACCAAAGAAAGCTGAAGCAACTTCATATAATCCAATGTAGCCTAATGATACAGTAGCTCGACGGTTTTTGAATAATTCATTGACAGAATCGGTACGTGAAAGACGTTTTCCGAAAGCACCATACATGTATAAGATTGGCGCATTTGCTGGAATGGCTTCTTTACAACGTTCTACACGATAGAGAAGCGCATCTTTCATGATTTCTAAACGGTCAGACAATAGCTGCCAGAATTTGTTCTGATCTCCTTTTGATTCGATCGCGATTCTTGGTAAATTCAATGTAACCACACCTAAATTCATTCGTCCGACATTTACTTCTTGACCATTTTCGTCTTTCCATCCTTGCAAGAATGAACGACAGCCCATAGGTACTTTGAAACTTCCAGTTAATTCGACGATTTTGTCGTAATTCAGAATATCAGGATACATTCGTTTCGTTGCACATTCCAATGCTAGTTGTTTGATGTCGTAATTAGGATCTTCAGGGTTTAAGTTTACACCTTTTTTTAAAGTGAAGATCAGTTTAGGGAAGATAGCTGTTCGCTTTTCACTCCCTAATCCATTGATTCGGATCTGTAAAATCGCTTTTTGGATTTCTCTTTCAAACCAGTTTTCCCCCAAACCAAACCCTAATGAAGTGAAAGGGGTTTGCCCATTTGAAGTAAATAAGGTATTGATTTCATATTCCAAACTTTGCATAGCATCGAAGATATCTTTTTTGGTTTTTGCTTTTGCATATTCTTTTTGGCGTTCTGGCGAATCGATCCATTCTTCCGCGTCTTTTAGATGTTTTTTATAGTTCAATTCTGCAAAAGGAGCCAGCAATTCATCTGTTCGGTCGGCAGAACAGCCGCCATATTGACTTGACGCAACATTAGCAATGATCTGTGAGATTTGTGCTGTCGCTGTCTGGATAGATTTAGGTGATTCCACTTCCGCATTTCCAATTTTGAAACCGTTGTTCAGCATACCTTTGAAATCAATCAAGCAGCAATTTGTCATCGGTGTGTAAGGATGATAATCCAAATCATGGTAATGGATATCACCTTTTTGATGGGCATTTGCTATATGTGGCGGCAACATTTTCAGTCCGATCGATTTTCCGACAATGCCGGCTGTTAGATCACGCTGTGTATTGAAAACATTACTGTCTTTATTTGCATTTTCATTCACGACAGTCTGGTCTTTGTTGATTAGTTTTTCAATCGAAAAGTTGATATCTGTCGCTTTACTGCGAGCAAAATCCCGTTTTGTACGGTAATTGATATACTCTTCTGCTAATTCATATTCGTTTTTTTCTAATAAGATATGTTCCACGATGTTTTGAATCTCATAGATCTTGACATTTTCAGCAAACCGGCTTTTGATTTCTTGGACAACCAAGTCTGCAATCATTTGGATTTTTTCGTAAGTAAGTGGGGATAATGAGCCGTGAATTTTCTTTTCAGCTTTGATTAGTGCTTCGTTGATCTTTTGTTCATCGAAATCAACATGGCGGCCATCTCGTTTGATAACTTTCATCTGGTGTGCCTCTGGTTGCTGAGTAACGACTGTTTTCTCTTCATAATTTACTTTCATTATCTTCAACTCCTGCTAAATTGTTCTTGTCTATCATAAAACAAAATTTAGGAAGGAGCAACTAATTATCGGCTATATATAGTATTCAATCCGCTGTATAATTGGATTTCTATACTATATGTAGTGTATATTTTATTGTGAAAAAAAGTGAAAACTTGTAGTTGATGGATTTGTTTTTTGCATATTTAATTTAGCTGAATAAAATAATTGAATAAAATTTTTTTATTTAGGCTAAGAAAAAGTGACAAAAACATAAGAGCAAATTGTTCGTAGATATGCTACTATGCAAATAAACAGAAATGAAAGAGGAGAAGAAGAATTGGAAAAGATGATCGAAGTGAAACATCTCAGTAAAAGCTACGGTAGCAAACTTTCTCCCGTCAAAGCTTTAGATAATATCTCATTCACAGTAGAAGAAGGCGAATTTGTTGGGATCATGGGTCCAAGTGGTGCAGGCAAGACGACGTTGATGAATATTTTATCCACGATCAATTTGCCTACGATGGGTAGTGTCTTGATTCAAGGAAAAGAAATCACAAAAATGAAAAATAGTGAGCTCAGTGACTTTCGCCGAAAAAAACTAGGATTCATTTTTCAAGAATTCAATTTGATCGATACTTTAAATGCAAAAGACAATATCCTATTGCCCCTAGCAGTTGAACGGATGACTAAGGAAGAGATGGAAAAGAGAGTAAGACACGTAGCTCAATTGTTGAATATAGAAGAACTGCTAAAACGATATCCAGATGAGCTTTCTGTCGGTCAGCGACAACGAATTGCAGCCGCTAGAGCCCTTGTTGTTCAGCCACAAGTAATCTTTGCAGATGAACCAACTGGATCTCTAGATTCGAAGTCGGCCACAGAATTGTTGAATTATTTACAGACTATGAATCAAAAAGAAAAAGCGACAATCTTGTTAGTCACCCATGACCCATATACAGCGAGCTACTGTGACAGAATTTTATTTATTAAAGACGGCGTGATTTTTTCAGAAGTTGTGAGAAGAGGGACAAGAAGAGAATTCTTTGAAAAAGTAATCGACATGCAGGCGACGATTGGTGGAGGAGGAAAAATGAATGCTGTATAAACTAGCCGTCAAAAGCTTTTTTCGGCAATCCCGAGGGTATCTTGTTTATTTTTTCAGTTTGACTTTATCCGTGATGATTTATTATTCATTCAGCGCAATGACTTATGATCAATCTTTAGTTAGAAGAGCAAGTCCAGATACTTCGATAGATGGTGGATTGAGTTTTGGCGGACTGATCATTACTGTCGTTTTACTTTTTTTCGTATTCAGTGCCAACCGATTTTTTTTGAATAGAAGACAAAAAGAAATAGGTATCTATCAACTTTTTGGTATGAACAAACTACAAATTTCAGGTATATATGTGTTGGAAATCATGATAATTGGGTTATTTGCCTGTATCTTTGGGATATTGCTCGGCATTATTTTCTCCAAACTCTTTTCCATGATTTTGGTTCGAATGATGGATATGGATCTTAATAGTCCGTTTTTTATCTCCATTCCATCAGTCGCAGATACTTTATTTGCTTTTTTCATCATCCTTTTAGCAGTATCTGTGTATTCGATATGGAAAATCTGGCGCTACCCGATGATTCGAAGTTTTGGAGAAAAAGAACAAGCAGATAGTTCAACGATGCGTTTCAGAACAAGGCATCGATTACTCGCTGTCATTGGGTTATTGCTTTTAACGAGCGGATATTTTGGGGCTAGTCATTTTAGAGAAATCACTTCATGGATGATCAGTCATCATTACCTTGAGACATTCATTCTCTTTTTGCCTTTTCTGATCTTTTTCATTTGTGTGATTGGTACTTATTTGTTTTTCTGCTATACATTTCGGCTCTTTTTGATCATATTGAGTAAATGGAAGCTCTATTACTATGGGATCAATTTTTTAATAATAGGTAATACACAAGTGCACCTGCTCAAAAGCTGGCGGACGAATTCTCTAATTACAGTCATTCTTGGAATTTCTTTAATGACGATTGGCGGTACGGCTAGTATTTCTACTATTTTATCGTATCAGGAGAAAGTATCCTCCCCGATGGACTATCAGTTTGATGTCGAGACAGAAAAAAAAATCAAGCCTATTCTGGCAGAGGAAGGACAGAAGATAACTAAAGAAATCACCTTGCATTATAAAGTCATAGGTAGTATCTACAGACCAGATCTCGAAGAACCTATGTTTCAAACTGCTAATCTGATCACAGAAACAGAATATCAAGCCTTCAGAAAAGTTAATCCGGATTTGCCAAACGTTTCTTTGAAATCTCCTAACTATACTGTTTTGCTTGATCAAATGCAAACTCTTTTCCGGAATATTTCATTATATGGTTCTAGTATTGGATTGCCAGATAATCAAGAGTTGAAGATTCAACAAATGCTTCCAAGTGTATTAGGTGACGAAACGATGGTATATCTAAGTCCTGTGCTAGTCGTGGATGATAACGTTTTTGAAAAAGCAAAAGGTGTAGATTATCAAGTAGTCAATGTGGATGTGTCAGGTGGGAATAATGAAAAGATAGATGAACGACTGAGCAGTGAAATGTCGATAAAGTGGCTCAATGCTATTTATTATTCTTATGATATCGTAAATGGGCGTCTGCAAGGAGAAATTAGTACAAAGAAACTGCCAGATGACAAAATGAAGGAAGCTCAATTTAGTCAAGAAGGTTCTCGGTTGAACTTCTCCTCCAGCTATTCAAAATTGCGTGCAGTCAACCGGCGGATTGGTATCAATATTTTTGTCACACTGTTTGTCGGAATGATCGTCATTATTGCTACTGGCAGTATTCTGACCGTTCGACAATTAGCAGAAGCAGAGGAAGAAAAAGAAAATTATCACCTATTGACTAAACTGGGGATACCACAAAGAAGAATTAGAAGGATGATTTTCGAGCAAAACGCACTTACCTTTTTTCCACCCATGATATTAGGAATCACTCATGCAGTATTTGCAATCAATGTTTTCACTCAGTATATCAAAACTGCCGATTATTGGTTGGCTTATCTTGTCAGTGGCTTATTGATCCTTATCTATCTTTTGCTTTATGTCATTACGAGTCAGTTATATTGTCGGATTATCGAGGAATGACAGGCGGAATAAGACAAGATAATAAAAAGTACTAAATTTTAAACACCGTTTAAAGAAGAGATTGTGAAAAAGCTGTCCTGCATCAAGTAATAAAAAACAGCCAAGCAAAAATAGTTTCCCATGTTTTTGATTTGGCTGGACTTATTACCGCAGATGCAAGCTTTTACACACCGTTTATTTGGAAGAAGAGGTTGTGACACGCTTTTTGTCACAACCTCTTTATTTTTTATATTTTCGCGAATTGTAAAATTAAGTTAGAAAAATAAAAAGGCATTTATGGTACACTCAAATTGTATTTCCGACGAAAGAAAACAAAGGAGTGTAACCATAAATGACCTACAAACATCTTACCATAGACGAACTGACAATGATAGAATCATATT